>DAOPZL010000015.1:0-59180 GCA_035353395.1 Holophaga sp. | reverse complement strand
CGTCAGGATCACGGTGTTCACGACGTCTTCCGCCGTGCAGCCGCGACTTTGGTGCGCGGAACAAGATGAAGCGCGGAACAACGATTCCGCTTTCCGTCTCCCTGAAGGCCAAACTTGTTGAAACAGTGTTCCTCCGCAGGGATGCTGTGGTGGCGATCTTCATACAGGGCGCATTCAATTTTCGATCTGTATCCGAGACGCCCACTAATGATCATCGCCGGGTTCACCTGGCCCAAAGAGGGATATCCATTGAGTTCTTCATCGATTCAAGAGACATGTTTGGAACCACTTCAATGACAGTCTCTTTCTCTGGCCGCCAGACCTGCGCCGCCTTCCTTCAAGTAAAATCTTTGGATGAAGCCGCAGGACTGATGCTCAGGTGTACGCCTATTGCCTTGGGTGTTGCGTTCAATAAACAATGGGCTTGAACGCCAACTTTGAATTTGCGACGTCGAGACAACGATGAGTTATTTCGAGACCCGCGAGGACAAGATGCGGAACGCCACCAATCTGGCTGGGCAGGGGTTACTGGTTACCCGGTTACTCGCGAAAAAGAGAGCGGGGCTATGTTGTTCAAAATGCCCATTTCTGCTGATGCATGAATTCTTCTAAATCGATGCAAGGAATCTTAAAGTGCGAGCATACGTTTGGGATTTTGGCCGCGTTAGGTTTGGGTACAAGCTTATCGCTAGGTCGAAGCCAGCCCTCTTCTGTGACAACAGTCCCCTTGTTCTGTTTAGCGCACGCAATCACAAAAGGATCTGCAACGGGCATTCCCTTTAATCTTTGCTGAGTGCCAATTAAGGTCTGAAAATGTTTGATCTGAAAAATGGATGCTACGAATTGTAATTCTGAACTGGAAGGAACGGAGAATAGTGATTTGTTATCTTTGACCCATTGTTGTACATCTTTGCTAATAGCCTGTCTTTCAAGCTCGTTGAATACCTCACGAGTGGAAACAAGATTTTCTTGTCCCACGAGGGCATCGAGGCCATCCCAAATGCTCTTAAAGATTTTTGGGTAGAAATGTTGTAGAGAACGAATGGAGCTAGTGTCAAATATGTATATCATGCACTAGCTCCTTGCATGATGCGTTCTTCAAAGCCTGCATAGTTTTTAGGCTTGATTCCGAGAAGGTCGGCTGCGTGTTCGAGAGAGATTTGTTGGTTGTAGTGTCTTCCAACAACCTCTTTCGTGAAACGGTCACTCAAATATGCACCTTGATTTAAATACCAGTTTCCATGCCCGCCTTTCTTGACCATTTGCTCGGTCCAAAATTTTGCTTTCGATTCATAGAACGTTTTCCCGACTCGTCCCATGTCAAGTAGTTTCCGGAGAACAGCTTCTCTGCTTACTCCATAACGATTGGCCAGTTGAGAAAATTGATCATCACTCGCTTTTTCTGCGTTTTCTGGTAATGTTTTGGTTTGTTGATTGAAATCGGCAGATGGAATTAATATTTCTGCTGCAATGGCGTTGCAGAAAGTCTCGAGTTGTTTCTCTTTTTTTGGTAAACGAGAGATATAGCTTGTTTCAAATTTGCTTAGTCCATTGATATTGAACAATAGGTGAGATAATTCATGAAAAAGGCTGAAGGTTTGTCGTGTTTTTGTTGTACTGTTGTTTAAATAGATGATTGGCAGTTCACTATCTATTAAACAGAAGCCCGAAATTTCCTTTTGTTTAAATGACGATTTAAATATAAATATACCTGTATCCTCTAATGCTTTCCTCCACCATTTCAAGGCAGTCTCATCATCTTTCCATCTGGATTGTTCTTGCATGGTGATTCCAAAGTAGTCTCTAATGGCCAATGCCTGTTCCACGATACTGTTGGATAAGGTTAGAGAAATCGTCTTCCATATGCAGCGTTCTGATGGATTGCTTTCACCAAACAATTCCTTAAGTGCGTATTGATAGGCATGTGCTTTGCGGATATGTAGATACGTATCTTTAGATAATTCTTGAAAATCAACATCAGGTAGAGTTCTGAACTCTTTTTGGGGTTGTATCTCTTCAGGAGGTATGGGCAAGAAGAACAAGGCTAGCGGGCGCTTGTAGACTTGGTACGCGAGCTTTTCAAGTTGAGAGTATGTTGGACTGTTTTTTCCTTTCTCCCAGCCCTCGATTTCTTCGGGTGTACGATTTAAGGTTTCGGCTACTTCAATGACCGACAGACCAACCGTCTTTCTCGCCCATTTGAGAAGCTCAGGCTGAACGCCAGAAACTGGATCTGATTTCATTGTTGTTACCAGGGATTAAGATCTGATTTAAAAGCTAGAATAAAATGGGATAACTCTTCGGAGTGGAGCAATGGATTAACTATTCGCTCTCGGACATGCAGGGTGCGGAGTAGGGGGTTGTTGTCAGGCTCACATTCGACATGAGCGATCGAGTCTTCCTGTCGTGCGGAGATCTTATCGCAAGGTCTCAAAATCCTGCGACTCTGATCGTCCTAGTTCCGATCTCGCTATGCGGACTCATAGTCTCTGGAGGCCACTAGGATGGTCTCGAGGAGTTCTGCGAGGTGGTCATGACAGTTTCGATTACACCTGCCACCATTTCGGGTCAAGCCTGACTCGAGCAGGCTAAGGTCGGTAGGTACAAGAGAAACGCCCGGTTTTCCGGGCGTTTCCACTAAAATTCGAAAACTCAGAGAGCGGTCTGCAGCACCGACAGGATGACGGTGTTGACGATGTCCTCCGCCGTGCAGCCGCGGCTCAGATCGTTGCCGGGCTTGACGAGGCCCTGCAGCACGGGGCCGTTGGCGGAGCAGCCGCCGAAGCGCTCGGCGATCTTGTAGCCGATGTTGCCGGCGTTCAGGTCGGGGAAGACGAGGACGTTGGCGCTGCCGGCGACGGTGGAGCCGGGGAACTTCTTCTTGCCGATGGCGGGGATCATGGCGGCGTCGAACTGGATCTCGCCGTCCACCTGGAGGTCGGGGCGGCGCTCGCGCACCAGCTTGAGGGCCGCGCGGACCTTGTCGACCTTCTCGTGCTCGGCGCTGCCCGCGGTGCTGAAGGACAGCATGGCGACCTTGGGCTCGACGCCCAGCATGGCCTTGGCGGTGTTGGCGGAGGCGATGGCCACGTCCGCGAGCTGCTCGGCGTCGGGGTCAGGCAGCACGGCGCAGTCGCCGAACATCATGGCGCCCTTCTCGCCGAACTTCTCGTCGGGGTGGATCATCAGGAAGGCGCTGGAGACGGTCTTGATGCCCTTGGCGCAGCCGATGGTGAGCAGGCAGGCGCGCACGGTCTCGCCGGTGGTGTTCAGCGCCCCGGCCACGAAGCCGTCGGCCTGGTCGCGCTTGACCATCATGCCGCCGAAGTAGAGGGGGGACTTCATGGTCTCGAGGGCCTTCTCCTCGGTCATGCCCTTGTGCTTGCGGGCCTCGTAGAAGAGGCTGGCGAAGACCTTGAGGTCGGGGTCGGTCTGGGGATCGCGCAGGGCGGCCCCGTCCAGGGAGACGTTCAGTTCCTTGGCCCGCGCCCGCATCTTCTCCGGCGTGCCCAGCACGGTCACGCGGCAGATGCCCTCGGCCAGGATCTTGGCGGCGGCCAGGATCGTGCGGTCGTCCACGCCTTCCGGCAGGACGATGTGGCGCTTCAGGCTCTTGGCTCGCTCGCGGAAGGTCTTGAACCAGGCTTCGTGGGTGGTGGTCATGGGGTCTCCTTGGATTTTCCATTCTCGCACGGAGCCTGGCTCGATCCGCGGTCTCCCGGAGAGATTTGGTCGAACGTCACAGGGCGCGCAGGTCCGGAGGGAGGGCCCGGGCGGTTCCCATGTCCCGGGGGGCCTCCCGCCCCTCCGGCGTCATTCCTTCAGGCCCAGGGAGGCATAGGCAGCCGGGACGAGGATCTTCCGGAGGTTCCGGCCTTCGGCGTCCATCCAGCGGTTGCAGAGGACGAGAATCCTCAAGTCATTGCGCGGATCGTACCAGAAGATGGACCTGTAGCCGCTCTCGTCGTCGCCTCCGTTGTGGAGCTGCCCCGAGGGGGTCGTGTTGAACCCGAGGCACACGTCTTCCCCCCCGTCCTTGACGCAGGGGGTCCGCATGTCCTGGCTGGCGCGGGGGGAGAGGAGACGGCCGCTGGCCAGGGCGGAGAAGAAGCGCTCCAGGTCATCCAGGGTCGAGTACATGCCTTCGGAGCACCGGTAGCCGCCCTTCCAGAGGGCGAGGTCCTTCTGGAACGCCGCCTGCCGGAGGCCCCAGGCGAGCCTGGGGGCCGGCAGGCCCAGGCCGGTCCGGTCCATGCCGAGGGGCTTCAGGAGCCACTCGGAGAGGAGGTCGGGGAAGGGCTTGCCCGTGACCGTCTCGAGAACGAGGCCGGCCAGTTCATCGTTGTTGAACATCCAGACGAAGCGCTTCCCGGGCTCCTCGAGCAGCGGTCGCTCGGCGAGTCCCGAGGCGAGATCGGCCAGGGTGAGGGTTCCGGGTTGGGCGTCCAGCAGCATGTTCAGCCTGAAGACGGGGAAGCCCGAGGCGTGGCTGAGGAGGTCCCTGACCCTGGGCGCGGGCCTGCCCTTGAAGGCGGGAAGGTAGGTCCCGATGGGCGCGTCCAGGGAGAGCAGGCCGCGGTCCTGGGCCATCTCGGCGAGGGCGGCGAGCATCGGCTCGTTCATCCAGGGCGCATAGTAGACCGTGGCCGCGCTGTTCTTCTCGGTCTTGGCCTCGTCCCCGAAGCCGTAGGCCGTCCGGAAGAGCGTGGCTCCTCCCCGGGTCACGAGGACCGAGCCGTAGAAGGTGTCCTCCTGCTCGAACTGCTTCAGGGTCGCGTCGAGCTGGGGAAGCTGGGCGAGGGCAGGGGCCGCCGCGAGGACCGCGGGCAGCGCCAGGCGGAGGGAGAAGGTCAGGGATCCCATATGCCTCCTTTCGGGGGGGAGTGCCGGATTGCCGGGCAGGCCGTGGATTTCGCCCTACTTCGGCGGCACGTTGGAGTTGAAGCAGTCGCGGAAGATCCTCCAGGAGCCGTCCGGCTGCTTCCTGAAGATCGTCAGGAACTTCCCGTCGACGTGGACGGTCTGGCCCGTGGCCTTGGCCGTGAGGTCCTGGGTGTAGGTGCCCCGGGAGTACGCCCAGGGGCCGGCCACCACCACCTCGAGGGGCGTGATGGACATCCTGGTGTCGTGGGCCTCGACCCGCGCCTTGAAGGCGCCGGGCACCTGGGCGTCCAGCTCCGCCCGGGTGCGGGAGGGGGCGTCGGGGCGCATCTGGATGCCCTGGGCGTCGTACTGGGAGAGCCAGCTCTGGCCGTCCCCCTTCTCGACGAAGGCAGCGTAGTCCACCCAGATCTGCCGGATGGCGGCGGTGTCGGCGTCGGTGCCGGAGGCCTGGGCCGAGAGGGCTGCGGCGACGGCCAGGATGGAAAGGGTGTGCTCGAGCCATGGAATCATGGGGAACCTCCGCCGATGTGGCGCACGGCATGCTGTTTCCAGACAACGGGCCACTGGACCTCCTCGAACTTCATGGTTTCCGGGCCGCACTCCGCATCCTGGATGAAGAACTCCCGGGCGCGAGGTGGTCCGCAAGTTCTGCCATTTCACTACTCGGGAAAGCGGGTGCTCCTTGTCCCACGGTCCTCGGCCTTGGCATTTCCATGATGTGAAATGACCCGCCGTCGTAATATGCCCAATCCGGCTTGCATTCAATGGGCAGGATTGCCTATATTGTGGAATTCAAATTACTGCCATGGCCCTGGAAGTCGCCTGTCCCCTGGTCCACCTGCTGGTTGCCGTCCGCCGCCAGGCCGGGCTTCCGACGGAAGGGATGTTCCGGGGACTGCGCTTCCAGGCGGCGAACCTGGCGGTGCCCTTCGCCCGCATCGACTGGGAGGATTTCACGATCCTGCTGGACCGGGCCCTGGAGGAGCTGGGGAGCGAGGCCGCCTTCGAGGCCTCGATGGCGGAGACGGCGCGCTGCCTCATTCCGGCCCGGCTCTGCCAGGACATCTTCCCCGACCTGCAGACCTTCTATGTCTGGATGGGCTCCGTCTCCGCGCGCCGGCTGCACACGAACCTCCAGACCTCGGCCCGGGCCGTCGAGGGGGGCCGGGTCCTGATGGAACACCACATCCCGCTCCCCTACCGGCCGAGCCGAGCCCTGGCCCTCGCCTCCGCCGGGACCTTCCGGGGAGCCGCCCGCCTCCTTGGGCTTCCGGATGCCCTGGTGGAGTGCACCTTCGACGAACGCAGCGGCTTCTACCAGGTCACCCCGCCCGATCTCCGGGATCGCGTCCTGCCGCTCCCCGAGAACCCGTACGCCTTCGAGTTCTTCAGGCCCGAGGAGATCGAGCGGATGCGGACGTTCCTGCGGCAGGGCATCGAGTTCCTGGGGGCGGCCTCCCTGCGCGAGCTGTGCGCGAGGCTGGAGGAGGGCCTGCGGATCCACGGGGGGTGCCCGGCGGGGAACCTGTGGCTCCGGAAGGACGGCCGGCTGCAGCCCGTCCACGCCTGGGGCCGGCCCGATGCCTGCGCCTGCGCCCGGATGCTCACCCTGGGGTCCCGCATCCTGGGCCGCCTCGACTTCGCCGGCCCAGGGGGGGTCGACCCCCTGGAGCAGGAGGCGTTCGAGGAGCTGCTGGCCTGGGCTTCCGTCGCCCTGGACCGCTGGGAGGAGGGCCGGACCGGGACCTCGAGCGGCGATCCCCTGGCGTGGCTGAAGCTGACGGCGAGGGAACGGGAGGTCCTCGCCCTGCTCGTCCAGGGGAACTCCGACAAGCAGATCGCCCAGGCCCTCGGCACGAGCCCCAAGACCGTCAGCCACCAGGTCGGCGGACTCCTGCGGAAGAGCGGGGCCGGGAACCGCACGGGCCTGGCCCGCCTGTGCCTGGGCGGCCGCGAGGCGCCGAGGCCGGGTTGCCCCTAGCGCGGCAGCAGGAACTTCCAGGCGGCCAGGTCCACCCTGGCCTTCGCGAGACCCGGGCGGGCGGCCAGGGCCGCGAGGGCTCTGGAGGGGCGGAGCAGGGCGGGCAGGTGGAGGAAGAGGGGGGAACGGACCGTCGCATCCAGGTGCTCGACGCGGAGGCCCCAGGCGAGGCTGGGGAACCGCACGAACGGCTGGAGGCCGGTCACGGCCTCCAGGTCGATGCGGATGTCCAGGGTGGCCGGGGTCCCGACCACGATCAGGTCCTCGTCGAGGGTGATGCCGGACGTGGGGTGGGTCTTCCGTCCGTCGAAGGAGTACGAACCGGCGAACCGGATCGGCAATCGGAGCATCCGGGACGCTCCTACTTCACGTTCAGGGCCGCCAGGGCGATGGAGTAGAGCTTGGTCCGGCTGCTGTCGCCGCGGGAGGAGAGGACGCAGGGAGCGTTGGCGCCCACGACCATGGCCGCCAGCTCGCAGCCCCCGAGCTTGGTGTTGGTCTTGTAGAAGATGTTGCCGGCGTCAATGTTGGGGAACACGAGGCAGTCCGCATCGCCCGCCACCTCGCCCTTCACGCCCTTGGTGGCGGCGCATTCCTTGTCCACGGCCACGTCCAGGCCCATGGGGCCGTCCACGAAGGCGCCCTTGACCTGGCCGCGCTCGGCCATCTTGGCGATCACGGCCGCGTCCAGGGTGGGCTGCACCTTCTCGCTCACCTGCTCCGTGGCGCAGACCAGCGCCACCTTGGGCCTGGCGATGTCCAGGGACTGGGCGACCTGGATCAGGTAGTTCGTGATGGCGATCTTCTGCTTGAGGTCCGGGTAGGTGATCACGGCCACGTCGCCGCAGAGGATGAGCTTGGGATAGTTCGGGTTCTCGATGACCGTGACGTGGGACAGGACGGCGCCCGGGTTCATGAGGCCCTGCTCCTTGTTCAGGATGGCCTTCATGTACTTGTCCGTGCTGACGAGGCCCTTCATGAGGATCTGCCCGTGCCCGCTCCGGACCAGTTCCACGGCCTTGGCCGCGGCCTTGCTGTCCACGGGCTCGTGGACGATCTCGAAGTCCGAGGCGTCGAGCCGGCGCTCCGCGAGGAGCTTCCGGATGACGGCCTCGTCCCCCACCAGGGTGGCGTCGATGATCCCCTTCGCCCGGGCCTCGCTGACGGCCTCGAGGGTGTGGGAATCGTTGGCGAAGGCCGCCACGAGGCGCCGCCGGGGATTGCTCCTCGCGGCGTCGAGGAGCTGATCGAGCTTGGTGATGGACATGGATTCCCCCTTGGATCGGATCATCGCGTCATGGACAAGGCCCAAGTCTATCCAATCAGGCAGCGGTTCCTCCGCGGCCTGTGCGCCAGGTCGCCGGGCTTGTGATGGAAGTCAAGGGGAGGCGGAACGGCGGCCATGGTCTATTCTTGACCATGGGTGGAACACGCGATGAAAACGGGACTCCTGCTGATCAGTTCCTACCGCCGGGCGATGGCCGCCCTCTACGGGCTGCTGGCCCGGCGCTGGAAGACCAGCTTCTACCTGTATCTCGCCGCCCTCTTCACCCTGTTCGCCGTGGCCGACGCGGCCTTCCTGCACCGCACCACCAACATGCGCCAGGCGGCCTTCGACGCCATGGTCCGCTGGCGGGTCGTCGTGCCCAAGCCCGATCCCGACATCGTCATCGTGGACATCAACGAGGCCAGCCTGGCGGCGATGGGCAAGGAGTTCGGGCGCTGGCCGTGGCCCCGGCAGGTGCTGGGGGAGTTCCTGGAGAAGCTCGAGGCGCAACGGCCCCGGGCGGTGGTGTTCGACATCCTGTTCTCCGACGCCGATGTCTACAACCCGGACAGCGACGCCTATTTCAACGAGGCCGTCGCCGCCACCGGCAACACCTTCTTCCCCATGCTGCGCCTCGATCCCTCCAGCGACGCCCTGAGCCAGGTCAAGGCGGACATGATCCCCGGGGTGGTGCCCTTGGCCGGCGAGGCCCGGCCCGGCGCCACGGTCGCCGTGGTGCTCCCGCACTTCCAGGCCGCGCTCGACGGCGGGCGCCTGGGGCTGCACAACATCTATCCCGACGACGACGGCACCGCGCGCGGCTACCTCGTCTACCGCGACGACTACGGCTGGAAGCTGCCCTCGCTGCCGGCGCGGATGGCGCGGGAGCTGGGCTGGCCCGAGCCGGCGGCGCAGCGCGTGCTCCTCAACTGGCGCGGGAAGCCCTTCACCTACCGCACCGTGAGCTTCAGCGACGTGTTCGCCGACTTCTCCAACCAGGCCAGGACGCGCCCCCCGGACGAGTTCAAGGACAAGATCGTCATCATCGGCTCCACCGCGCCCAGCCTGTTCGACCTCAAGCCGACGCCCCTGAGCCGGATGCATCCGGGGGTGGAGATCCTCGCCACCGCCGTGGACAACTTCAAGCACGGGGACTACCTGCGCTTCCCCGAGGCCCGGGTCCCCTACCTGCTGCTCTCCCTGCTCATGGTCTGGCTCACGGCCCTGGGATTCTACGGCGGCGCGCACCGGGGCAAGATCGACAGCCTCTTCGGGGCCTCGCAGTTCATCCTGGTCGGCATCTCCTACGCCAGCATCAACTTCACCAACACCTACATCAACCTGACCGGGCCGGTGGCGATCGGGCTGGCCTACTTCACCCTCGCGCGCATCTACGCCTCCGCGACCAGCAAGGCCCTGGAGCGCAGCATGGTGCGCGCCTCCTACGAGCAGGGCGGCAGGCTGCAGGCGACGCTGCTGCTGGTCCGCCTGGACGTGACCCGGAACGTCGTCAACGACGCGGCGCTGGAGCGGATCCGCTACGGCCTGGAGAAGGCCGGCCGCGAACCGAAGAGCGCCGAGGTGCTGAAGGGGGAGCAGAGGGGCCTGTGGGACCTGTTCGGGAAGACCTTCGCCGTGTCCTGGGTGGCGCCGGAAGGGGATCCGGAGCGGGCCGGACGCGTGCAAGAGGACGCCCAGGCCGTGCTCGCGGCCCTGCCTGGGCTGCTGGGGAAGAATCTCGCCTATCCGGAGGAGCCGCCGGCCTGGTTCCTGCACCAGGGATGGATCGCCGGGGGGGCGGAAGCCCGGGCCGAGTGGCGCGTCCTGTTCGCGGACGCGATGCTGCGCTGGGACGAACAACAGCGAGGGAGGACCCCATGAGCCAGGCCAGGATGATCAAGCTGGGAGCGGCGCTGCTCGCGCTGCTCGCCGCGAGCCCGGGGCGGGCCGCGGAGACCGGGACCTTCCTCAAGGCCGACGCCGTCCGGGCGACGCCCTACGGCGACGGGAAGCTGGTGGCCACCCTGCCCGCGGGGACCAAGGTGACCATTCTCAAGAAGAGCGGGGGCTGGCTCCAGGTGAAGAGCGCCAAGGGCACCGGCTGGGCGCGCATGCTGAGCATCCGCCGGGGGGAGGCGGCCCCCAAGGCCGGGAACGCCGCCGGGGTGCTGAGCCTCGCCTCCGGGCGGGCGGGCACGGGCAAGGTGGTCGCCACGACCGGCATCCGGGGGCTCAGCGAGGAGGAGCTGAAGACGGCCAAGTTCGACGAGAACGAGCTCAGGCTCGCGGAGTCGTACGCGGCGAGCGAGGAGGACGCCCGCGGGTTCGCCGGGAAGGGCAAGCTCGCCGCGCGCAAGTTCGACTACCTTCCGGCGCCCAAGTGAGGTGCGGCATGAAGAGAACCGTGAAGTGCCTGGTCGCGGCCGCGCTCCTGCTCGCCTGCGGCGCGTCCCGGGGGCAGAGCCTCGAGGACGTGCTGAAGAAGGCCGTCGGGGACAAGACCCAGCAGAAGAAGGATTCCCCCGCCGCGGAGGACGTGCTCGGCAGCCTGCTGTCCGCCGCCAAGGGGCCCTCCCAGGAGGAGGAGATCGCCATCGGCAGGCAGATCGCGGGCAACCTGCTGGGCGCCGCGCCCCTGGTGAAGGACGAGCAGCTCCAGCGGTACGTGAACCGGGTGGGCCGCTGGGTGGCCTGCCAGAGCGAGCGCTCCGGACTGCCCTGGCACTTCGGCGTGATCGAGTCCACGGACGTCAACGCCTTCGCCGCGCCGGGGGGCTACGTCTTCGTGACGCGCGGGCTGTACGGCCTCCTCGGCAGCGAGGCTGAGCTGGCCGGCGTGCTCGCCCACGAGATCGGCCACGTCCTCCGGAAGCACCACCTGAAGCTGCTCCAGGAGAGCCGCCTGATCGACCTGGGCGGCAAGGCGATCGCCAGGCAGGCCGGCGACAACAGCGCGGTGCAGAAGGCGATCGGCAGCGGGGCGGAGGTGGCGGCGCGCGCGCTCGACAAGGGCGCCGAGTTCGAGGCCGACCGCATCGCCGTGGTCCTGTGCACCCGGGCGGGCTACGAGCCCTATGCCTTCCCCGAGGTGCTGCAGCTCATCGGCCACGCCGCGAAGGACGAGGGACGGGTGGCGCTGCTGTTCAAGACGCACCCCCATCCCGACGACCGCATGGACAAGCTGGGGCTGGCCATGGGCGACCGCTTCGACCGGATCAAGGGGCTTTCCCTCGACAAGCGCTTCTACCGTCTCAAGCCGTAGCCCGGTCCGCCCCGTGCCCGTTCCGGCGCAGCATCCTGTCCAGGCTGGCGCCGGCGGGGACCATGGGGTAGACGCTCAGCTCCTGCTCGACCTGGAACTCGACGAGGAAGGTCCCCGGGCACGCCCGGGCCTCCTGGATGGCCGAGGCGACGTCCGCGCGGCGGTCGACCCGGCGGCCGGGGATCCCGTAGGCGTCGGCCAGCATCACGAAGTCCGGGCTGGCCATGGACACGGCGGCGTAGCGACGGCCGCAGAAGAACTCCTGGAGCTGGCGGACCATGCCCAGGTAGCCGTTGTTGACGACGGCGATGTTGAGCTTGAGGCCCTCCTGGACCACGGTCATCAGCTCCCGCATGTTCATCTGGAAGCCGCCGTCCCCCACCACCACCCAGACCTCCTCGCCGGGGCGGGCCAGCTTGGCCCCGAGGGCGGCGGGGAGGGCGAAGCCCATGGTCCCGAGCCCGCCGGAGGTGACGAGTCCGTTCTCCATCTCGTGCTTGTAGTACTGGGCCTCCCACATCTGGTTCTGGCCCACGTCCGTGACCATCAGGGCCCGCCCGCCGGTGGCGCGGAAGAGTTCGTGGAAGATCGAAGGGGCGCGCAGCCCGCCGTCGTCCGCGAGGATGGCCTCGGCGCCGGCGCGCTCCCGGAGCCGGGAGGTGCGTTCCAGCCAGTCGGCGTGCGCCATGGGCTCCAGCTCAGGCAGGACGGCGAGCAGGAACGCCCGGAGGTCCGCCAGGACCGGCACGTCCACCCGGACGTTCTTGTGGATCTCGCTGGCGTCCACCTCCACGTGGATCTTCCGGGCCTGGGCGGCGAAGGTCCTCACGTCCCCGGTGACGCGGTCGTCGAAGCGCATGCCGAAGGCCAGGACCAGGTCGGCCTCCTGGATGGCCTGGTTGGCCCAGGCCTCTCCGTGCATGCCCATCATGCCGAGGTTGAGGGGGTGGCTGGCGGGCACGGCGCCGAGGCCCAGGAGGGTCGTGGCGATGGGGGTGGCGGTGCGCTCGGCGAAGGCCAGCAGCTCCCGGACGGCGCCGGAGAGGATGACCCCGTGCCCGGCGAGGATCAGGGGACGGCGGGCCGCGCGGATGAGCGCCAGGGCCTCGTCCAGGACGGCCCGCTCGGGCGCGGGGGGGACGTGGCGCAGGTGGCGGGTGGGCTCGGCGGCCTCCCACGAGAAGGGGGCCGCGGCCTTCTGGGCGTCCTCCGTGATGTCCACCAGGACGGGACCGGGGCGGCCGTGCCGCGCCAGGGCGAAGGCCTCGCGCAGGGCCGGGGCGATCTCGCCGGGGCGCCGCACGAGGTAGCTGTGCTTCGTGATGGGCAGGGTGATGCCCGTGACGTCGACTTCCTCGAAGGCGTCGGAAGCCAGCCGCGCGGAATCGACCTGGCCGGTGATGGCGACCAGGGGCACGGAATCCAGCATGGCCGTGGCCAGGCCCGTCACCAGGTTGGTGGCCCCGGGACCGGAGGTGGCCAGCACCACGCCCGGCCTCCCGCCGGCCCTGGCGTAGCCGTCCGCCATGTGGCAGGCGCCCTGCTCGTGCCGGGCCAGCACGTGGTGGATGGACGGATGGTCCCGCAGGGCGTCGTGGAGCCGCGCCACGTTCTGGCCCGGATAGCCGAAGACCGTGTCCACGCCTTTGCGCTCGAGGCACTCCCAGACGATGTGGGCTCCGGTCATCTCCATGGATTTTCCTTTCACAAAGGCCGGAACCCCGCGTCCTTGAGGGGATCGCGGGGTTCCTGGCCGGGTGAGGTGGGCGTCTAGGCCGGTTCCGCGCGCTCCTGGAGGAGCAGGGTTACGACGACCACGACGGCGGCCTGCGGGAGGCTCTTGCCGCAGCTTTCCCAGGCCGCAGCCGGGGAAACGGGCTTGAAGGTGCCTTCGCGCATGTCCGGAAGCATACCGGCTCCCGCGTCCGCTTCCAATCCCGGCCGCCATTTTTTATCCGGTCATCATGGGAGGTTATCCCCCGGCGGCCTGCCGGGGAAGGTCGTAGAATCGATCCATGACGCGACCGCTCCAGGACCCCCGCTCCGGCGCCGCCACCAAGACGCGCGCGCGGCCCAGGCTGCAGACCCCCTCCCTGTGGAAGGTGATCCTCCACAACGACGACTACACGACCCAGGAGTTCGTGGTGTGGATCCTGGAGACCGTCTTCCGCAAGCCGGAGGCGGAGGCGGTGCGCATCATGCTGGACGTCCACAAGCGCGGGAAGGGCATCGCGGGAATCTACCCCTACGACATCGCGGACACCAAGGTCGCCCAGGTGAAGGCGGCGGCGGAGCAGCAGGAGTTCCCCCTCCTCTGCACCCTGGAACCGGAGGGCTGACATGGCCCGCCCCAGGCCCGGGATCTCCGGCGCGCTCCAGCAGGTCCTCCGGAAGACCTTCTCCCTCGCCAAGGGGGCGCGCCATGAATACCTCACCCTGGAGCACCTGCTCCTGGCGCTCCAGGACGATCCCCTCGTGCAGGGGGCCGTCGAGGCGTGCGGCGGGGACGCCAAGGCCCTGGCCCAGGAGCTGGAGTCCTTCCTGGGCGGCAGCCTGGAAGTCCTGCCGGCGGGGGAAGAGGCCGATCCGTCGCCCACCCTGGGCTTCACCCGCGTCATGGAGCGGGCCATCATGCACGCCGTCTCCTCCGAGGCGGCCGAGGTGGACAGCGGGGCGGTGCTGGCGGCCCTGCTGCTGGAGAAGGAGAGCCACGCCGCGTATTTCCTGCAGAAGCAGGGTGTCTCCCGGCTGCCCCTGCTCAAGTACCTCGCCCACGGCGCGGGGCGCCCAGGGACGGCGGCTCCCGAGGCCGCCCCGGCGGCGAGCCCGGAGGAGGAAGAGGCCCCCGCGCAGGACCCCCTCAAGGCCTACGCCGTCGACCTCATCCAGAAGGCGGCGGAGGGCCGCATCGATCCGCTCATCGGGCGGGAGCAGGAGCTGGAGCGGATGATCCACGTCCTCTGCCGCCGGCGGAAGAACAACCCGCTCCTGGTGGGGGAGACCGGAGTCGGGAAGACCGCCATCGCGGAAGGGCTGGCCCTGCGCATCCAGGAGGGGAAGGTGCCCGAGGTCCTCAAGGACCTGCCTTTCTTCTCGCTGGACATGGGCGCCCTGCTGGCGGGCACGCGCTACCGGGGGGATTTCGAGCAGCGCGTGAAGGCGGTGCTGGAGTCCCTCGCCGCGAAGCCGGGGGCGCTCCTCTTCATCGACGAGATCCACACCCTGGTGGGCGCGGGGAGCGTCAGCGGCGGGTCCATGGACGCCTCGAACCTCCTGAAGCCCGTGCTGGCCAGCGGGGAGCTGCGCTGCATCGGGGCCACCACCTACCAGGACGTGAAGGCCTCCTTCGACCGGGACCGGCCCCTGGCCCGGCGCTTCCAGAAGATCGAGGTGGGCGAGCCCACCGAGGCGGACTGCATCGCCATCCTCAAGGGGCTCCAGAAGCGCTACGAGGCCCACCACCAGGTCCGGTTCGCGCCGGAGGCCATCGAGGCCGCGGTCCGGCTCTCCGCGCGCCACCTGAGGGACCTGCTGCTGCCCGACAAGGCCATCGACGTGCTGGACGAGGCCGGGGCGGCCCAGAAGCTGCTGCCCGCGCGGAAGCGCCGGAAGGTCGTCGGCGTCGCGGAGATCGAGGGCGTGGTGGCGCACATGGCGCGGGTGCCCGTCCGCACGGTCAGCTCGGACGACCGGACCCGGCTCGCCTCCCTGGAGGCCGATCTCCGGGAGGTCCTCTTCGGCCAGGACCCGGCCATCGACCAGGTCTGCACCGCCATCAAGCTGTCGCGGTCAGGGCTGCGGGGCTTCGACCGGCCCGTGGGCTGCTTCCTCTTCGCGGGCCCCACGGGGGTCGGCAAGACGGAGCTGGCCCGGCAGCTGGCCCGGATCACGGGCGTCCCCTTCCTGCGCTTCGACATGTCGGAATACATGGAGAAGCACGCCGTGAGCCGCCTCATCGGCTCCCCGCCGGGCTACGTGGGCTTCGAGGAGGGCGGCCTCCTGGTGGACGCCGTGCGGAAGAGCCCCCACGCCGTCCTGCTCCTGGACGAGATCGAGAAGGCCCATCCCGACCTGTTCGCCATCCTGCTGCAGGTGATGGACCACGCGACCCTCACCGACAACCACGGCCGGAAGGCCGATTTCCGCCACGTGACCCTCATCATGACCACCAACGCCGGCGCCCGGGACGTGAGCGCCCGGAAGGTGGGGTTCGCGGACGCGGGCTCCGGGGCCTCCTCCCGGGGCGCCGTCGAGAAGGCCTTCTCGCCGGAGTTCCGCAACCGCCTGGACGGGATCATCCAGTTCGCGCCCCTGGGCCGGGCGGAGATCCTCCGGGTCGTGGACAAGAACCTGAAGGAGCTGGAGGCGCTGCTGCGGGAGAAGGACGTCGTGCTGGAGGTGGCGGACGAAGCCCGGGAATGGCTGGCGGAGAAGGGCTACGACCCGGCCTTCGGGGCGCGCCCCATGGCGCGGCTCATCGAGGACCGGCTGAAGAAGCCCCTGGCGGACGCCATCCTGTTCGGGAGGCTGCGGAACGGCGGGAGGGCCGCCGTCCGGCGGGCCGGGGACGGGCTTGCCCTGGACTGAGGGACGGGATCACTTCGGCTTCTGGGCGCCCGGGGTCGAGTAGGTGGGGAACTTGGCCTTCTTCCAGGCCCGGTAGCCGCCCTTGAGCACGTAGAGCCAGCGGTGCCCCCGCGCCTCGAGGAGCGGTATCACCTGGTGGGAAAGCTTGTCGGTCTCGTCCACCAGGACGATGGGCCTCGGGTGGCTGGTGTCCAGCTCGCCGATGCGCTCCTTGAACTCGCCGAAGGGGATGTTGAGGGCGCCGCGGATGTGGCCGTCCTCGCCCATGTACTCCTCCCGCGGTCGGAGGTCGACGATCTGGGGCGGCGTCCCGATCATGAGCGCCTCCATCTGGACCGGGTCCAGGGTGCTCTTGTCGCGGGCGCGAAGATGGGACGGCAGGCCGCGCAGCTTCAGGAAGACCAGGGCCAGGAGCACGAGGACGCACGCCCAGATCACGAGGTTCCCGGGCGTCGGGGGCGGGAGCCAGGAAGGCCAGCCCGCCGGCGCTCCCGCCGCCTGGAGGGCGATGCATGCCAGGGAAATCGCGGTCGTCGTCATGGGGGGCCTCTGTCGGGGTTGGGTGCATCTTACCAATTCCGGGGCCCGGGAAAAGCATTCAGTGGGACTTCTCCGCCGATGGCCCGCCGGCCCGCGCGAGGATTGACAACCCGCGGCGGGCTTTCCAGACTTGAGGCTCGGATTCTTCCCTTCCGGTGGGCCAGGATTCGTGGGTTCGGGGGGTGTTCCATGACAGTCGCCATCCTTGGCTACGGCCGTTTCGGTCGCGCCCTGGGCACCCTGCTCCGCGAGAAGGGGCGGCCGTTCCTGGCCTTCGATCCCCGCGCGGACGTCCCGGCGGAGCACCGGGCGGGCCTGGAGGAGGCCGTGGAGGCGGCCTCGTGGATCGTCCTGGCCATGCCGGTGCCGGGGATGGAGGAGGCCCTGAAGTCCATTCTCCCCTGGCTCCGTCCGGACCAGACCGTCCTCGACGTGGGCAGCGTCAAGGTGGGACCCTGTGCCCTCATGGAGGAGCTGCTCGGCGACGGGATCCCCCACGTGGGCACCCATCCCCTCTTCGGTCCCCTGAGCCTCATGCGAGCCGAACGGCCCCTCCGCGTGATCCTCTGCCCGAGCCCCCGGCATCCGGCGGCGGCCGTCCGGGCCAAGGCCTGGCTGGAGGACCTGGACTGCGAGGTCCTGGAGCAGGATGCGGAAACCCACGACCGCAACATGGCCCAGACCCATGTCCTGGCCTTCTTCGTGGCCAAGGGGCTCCTGGACGTGGGCGTCGGCGACGACATGCCCGCCGCGCCGGCCTCCTTCCAGGGGCTCCGGCACACCCTGGAGGCCGTGCGCGCGGACGCGGGGCACCTCTTCGCCGCCATCCAGCGGGAGAACCCCTTCGCCGCCGAGGCGAGGGCCAGGCTGGTGGAGGCCCTGGGCGCCATCCACCAGCGGCTCGCGGAGGACAAGGGCGCCGAGGAGTCCATTCCCACGGATCTTCCGGATCTCCGGGAACGCTCGCCGGAACTCCGGGAAGTGAGGGACCTCATCGACGAGGTCGACCGGGAGCTCCTGGGCCTGCTCGCCCGGCGCGCCCAGCTGGCCCGGCGCGCGGCCCGGGCGAAGGCGGACCTGGGCGCCCCCGTCCTGGATCCCGCGCGGGAGGCGGCCCTCCTCCAGGACCGACGGGTCCGGGCGGGGGAACTGGGGCTGGACGAGGACCTGGTCGAGGAGATCTTCCGCACGCTGCTGCGGCTGTCCCGGCGGATCCAGGTGGGGTGAGCGCCCGCCCGTGGTAGGATCCGGCGCATGTCCGGCCCTTCGCCGGGCCGTGACACAGGGACGATCATGAAGAACGACGACCGGAACGCTCTGCTTTCCCTCGCGGCGAGCCGCGCCGTGGACTACCTGGAGGCGGCGCCCGCCCGGCCCGTGGTGGCGGAGGCTTCCGCCGAGGAACTGCGTCTCGCCCTGGGAGGGCCGCTGGGCGCGGAGGGGGCGGACGCCGCGCGGGTGCTGGAGGACCTCGTCTCGGCGGCGGCGCGCGGCACCACGGCCACCCAGGGGCCCCGCTACTTCGGATTCGTCGTCGGAGGCAGCCTGCCCGCGGCCACGGCCGCCGACTGGCTGGTCTCGGCCTGGGACCAGAACTGCGCGGTCTACGCCATGTCGCCCCTCGTCTCCGTGGTGGAGGACCTCACGGCGGGCTGGCTCCGCCAGCTCCTCGGCCTTTCCGAGGGCACGAGCGTCGGCTTCGTGACGGGCTGCCAGATGGCGAACTTCACGGCCCTGGCTGCGGCCCGGCGCCACGTCCTGCTCCAGGCCGGCTGGGACGTGGAGGCGATGGGGCTTCCCGGCGCCCCCGCCGTCGACGTCCTGGTCAGCGAGGAGTCCCACTACACCATCCTCCTGGCCCTGCGGATGCTCGGGCTCGGCGCCGACCGGGCGCGCCGGGTGCCCACGGACGGCCAGGGCCGGATGCGCCCGGCGGAGCTGGCGCGGATGCTGGCCGAGACCTCCGGGCCGTGCATCATCTGCGCCCAGGCGGGCAACGTGAACACCGGCGCCTTCGATCCCATCGAGGAGGTCGCCAGCCTCGCGCGCACTCGCGGCGCCTGGCTGCACGTGGACGGGGCCTTCGGCCTCTGGGCGCGCACCAGCACGGCCCTGGCCCACCTCGCCAAGGGCATCGAGCAGGCCGACTCCATCGCCACCGACGGGCACAAGTGGCTGAACGTGCCCTACGACTGCGGCCTCGTCTTCTGCGCCCACCCGGAAACGCACCGGGCCGCCCTGTCCCTTTCCGCCGCCTACATCCTGGCGGACGACCGGGAGCGCGATCCCCACGAGTTCGTGCCCGAGGAGTCGCGCCGCGCCAGGGCCGTGCCGGTCTACGCCGTGCTGAGGACCCTGGGCCGCGACGGCCTCCGGCGGCTGGTCGAGGGCAACTGCGCCCAGGCCCGGCGCATGGCGGAGCGCCTCGCCGTCCACCCGGCGGTGCGGATCCTCAACGAGGTGGTCCTGAACCAGGTCCTCGTCCGGTTCGACGACGGCCGCGGGGACGCCGACGGCCTCACCCGCGCCGTCGTGGCCGGCGTCCAGAAGGAAGGCACCTGCTGGCTGGGCGGAACCCGGTGGCACGGCCTGGACGCCATGCGCATCTCCCTCAGCAACTGGTCCACCACCGACCGTGACGTCGACCTCTCGGCCGAGGCCATCCTCCGCGTGCTGGAGGCAGCCCGGCCCTGAATCCGCGCCCCGGACCTACGTGTGCGGCTTCCCTTTCCTGGCCGCCGCGTCGCACTCCAGCTGGGGGACCTGGGAGTACTGGCCCGCCGCGAGGTCCTGCCGGACCTGCTTCAGCAGCCCGGCCCGGGACAGCCCGTTCGCGGCCTTCCGGAGCTCCCGGCAGAAGAAGTAGGTGAAGGCGCCGTGCCATCCGCCGTCGATCCCGGCGTCCGCGGAGGTCTGGTCCGCGCGGCAGGCCGCCCACAGCACGGGACGGGCGGCCTCGTCGCGGAACAGCTTGCCGCCGAGGCCCCGGGCGAGCCGGCGCTCCATGTCCCGGAACGCCGCCAGGGACGGCGGGGGCAGGTAGCGGACCTTGCGGTCCAGGAGGAGGTCGACGCCCTTGAGGCCGGTCCCGCTGTGGCAGGTGTCGAGGTAGACCTCCAGGCGGACCTCCGGCGGGACCCGCGCGAAGAGGGCGTGGAGCTCGTCGTCCACGATGAGATGGTCCCGGTCCCACCCGGGGCCCGCCTGGGCGAGGTCGTGGGGGCAGAAGGCCTCGTCGGCCTTGTCCGATTCGTCCTCGTCCAGGTCGGGCACCTGGGTGCCGTGGCTGGAGAAGCTGAAGACCAGCGAGGCGTAGCGCCCCTCCTGGGCCCCGTCCACCATCTTCCGGAGGGCGGCCATGATCCGGGTCTTGGTGGCCTGCCGGTCCGTGAGCTTGAGGATGTCGCCGTCCCGGTAGCCGAAGAGGTCCTTGAGCAGGGAGGCCATGTCCTCGGCGTCGTTGACGCAGCCCCGCAGGGTGGCGGCGGGATAGTTCTTGAACTGGTTGATCCCGACGCACAAGGCGTATTTATTTGACATTCAATATCTCCTGGCAGAACCGCTGCGCGCAAAGCATGGCTGCGTGATTGGATTATGTATTATAAGTGACATAATTACAGTAATTATAACATTATTGACATACATGAATTGTTTGACTTGGTTCAATAATATTTAATTTATTGAACCAAGTCAAGGGCGGATCGCTTCCTGGCCGCTACGTGCGCCGCTCGAAGCTCCAGGTCACGGGCCGGAAGCCCCTGGTCCAGAAGGCGAGGGCCTCGGGGTTCGCGGTCTCGCAGTCCACGGACAGGAGTTCCTTGCCGGTGTCCCGCGCGTGCCGGGCGAGGGCGAGCAGGAGCGCCCGGCCCGAGCCCTGACCGCGGTGGTCCGGACGGACGTACGCGCCGTTGATGGCCAGGGTCCGGGGGGCGTGGACGGCGTCGGTGACGTCGATCTGGGGGGCCTGGGCCTTGAGGTAGCCCGCCACGGCGTCCCCCTCCAGGGCCAGGAAGGCGGCGGCATCCGGTTCCTCGAACCAAGTCCGCCAGGCGGCCTCGTCCGCCCCGCGGGCCTCCGGAAGGAGGATGGGGGAGGCCCCGATGTGCGCGGCCAGGGCCGCGTTGAGGCCTGCCAGCGCGGGCGCGTCCGCCGCCCCGGCCCGCCTCGCGCGGTACCCGGCGCCGCCTTCCGGCGCGAGTTCCGCGAGCAGGTCCGCCGCGGGCCGCGCCGCGTCCAGCACCACCCGACCGAAGCCGGTCATGGAGAAGGCGCGCATCGCTTCCTCCTCCGTCGCGTAGAGGGCGGCGGCGTGGATGTGCGCGCCCTGGGCCTTCCAGCGGGGGGCCAGCTCCCGGTAGAGGGCGCGGTAGGCCTCGAAGGGCGGGATGCCGGGCGCCGCGCCGTGGCACCAGTCGGGGCAGAAGGCGCCCCGGCCCGCGTTCCGGAAGTTCTCCAGGATGAACCCGCCCAGGAAGGCGCGCAGGCCGGTCCCGTCCCAGAGGCCGAGGATCGTGCCCTCCCTGGCCATCCACGCGAGCTTGGGCAGGAAGTGGGCGGATTCCCGCGCCGGGAGGAACGGGAGGGCCTCGCGGAGCCTCGCGTGGCCGGCGGCGGCGAGGCGGGAGGCCGCTTCCAGGTCGCGGGGGCCGCGGAGCCGGCGGATCCCGGCCCCGGGATCGGCCGGCAGGTACCAGGACAGGGGCGTGCCGTCCGGGGCCGTCCAGCGGGCCTTCTGGTCTTCCAGCCAGGCCTCGGCCCCCAGCGCCGCGACGGCCTCCAGGTTGGCGAGGGACGCCCCGTGGTGGGGCACGCCGTCGCGGCTGAACTGGAGCAGCCTCTCGCAGGGGAAATCGCGGCACTGGCCGCAGTGGTCCAGGGCCTTGCCCCGGGCGCAGTCGCGGATGGCGCAGGGGCCGCACTGGTTCTCCAGGCGGCAGCCCGGGCAGGCCTCGGGCAGGGTGTGCTTGTGGGCGTCGTAGCGCGCCGGCATCCGCCGGACGTGCTCCATGTCGTTCGTGTCGCGCGCGAGCTTGAAGCTGCACGCGCCGCAATAGAGACCGCAGTAGGCCAGCAGGGCCAGATCCATGGGAATCCTCTCCTCGATGCCTCGGCATCGTCGCTCGGTCCAGGCCGCCCGGACCTCCGGGAGGACCTGGAACCAGGGATGGGGGGCGCCATGCGGACGCAGTCCGCCGGCGCCGGGCTTCTTCGGGGCGGGAGGCCCTGCCTAGCCTCGTGCTGTCGTCGGCTTCAGGCGGAACATCCCGGCGGGGGGCAGTTCTGATCGCGCGCTGTCATCTTTCCTCCCTGGATGTCCCGGTCCGGCCGGGAGAGGTTTCCACGCCCACGATAGCAGCAAAGCCCCCGGCGCGCGCGCTCAACCCGCGTACGCGCCCAGCCTGAGCAGGTCCATCACCGGCCGCCCGGACTCCCTCGAGGCTTCGAGATCCACGCGGTATTCCGCCACCCAGTCGTTGTGGCCGTCGGGGTCCACGAGCATCTGCTGGACCCGCAGGGTGTCCGGCTCGTCGCCGTCCACCACGTAGGTGTGGCGCAGGTTGCGGCCCTCGGGATCGAGGCGGATCCCCGCGTGGTCCGCGCGGAAGGCCTCCATCAGGGCGCGCAGGCGTTCCGCCGTCCAGGATTCCTCGTCCTGGTCCCAGGGCGCCGCCTCGGCCAGGGCGTCCTCGGCGAGCTGGGTGATCGCCTCGTCGTATTCCCCCAGGACCAGGCTGCGCAGGAAGGTGAAGACGCGGTTGCGGACGGCGGCGGTGAACGCCTTGCGGTCGCGGGTGACATCCTGCTCCTGGGGGCGGGGCGGCTTCGCCTCCGGGGCCTCCTCCGGCAGGTAGGCGGGATTGCGCATCTTCTCCCACTCGTCCAGGAGGCTCGAGTCCACCTGGCGGAGCATGGTCCCGAGGTAGAGCTCCAGCTCGCGCACCTCGTCGGTCTTGGCGGCCTCGGGCACGGTCTGGGCCAGCACCTTGAAGACGTTGTTCAGGTGGCGCAGCAGGAGGCCCTCCGAGCGCTGGAGGTCGTAGTCCCGCACGTAGTCCGAGAAGGAGCGGAACGACTCGAACATCTCCCGGGCGATGGACTTGGGCCGGATGTTCTCCTCGCCGACCCAGGGATGGCGGTCGGCGAAGTCGTTGAAGGTGCCGTAGATGAAGTCCCGCAGGGGCTTGGGGTATTCCAGCTTCTCCAGCTCCGCCATGCGCTGGTCGTACTCGAGGCCCTCCAGCTTCATCTCCGCGAGCCGCCTGCTCTTCAGGCGGTCCAGCTGCTTGCGCAGGATGATGTCGGGATCCTCGAGGATCGATTCCACCAGGGTCACCACGTCCAGGGCATGGTCCGGGGAGGCCGGATCCAGGAGGGGCAGGGTGTCCAGGAGGTAGAGCGAGAGGGTCTGGTTCATGGAGAAGTCGTCCTGGAGCGCGACGTTCACCCGCAGCTTGGACTCGCCCTCGGCGTGGAACTCCACGATCCCGCGGTTCACCAAAGCGCGGAAGAGCTGCCAGGCCCGCCGGCGGTGGGCCTCCTTGGCCTTCTCGGACTCGTGGCTGTCCCGGACGAGCCGCCGCATGGCCAGGCAGCCGTCGCCCTTCCTGGAGAGGACGTTGAGCAGCATCCCGTGGGACACCTGGAAGCGGGAGACCAGCCGCTCGGGCTGGGCGCCGATGAGCCGCTGGAAGGTCTTCTCGTCCCAGGCCACGAAGTTGCGGTCCGGGGGCTGGCGCTTCACGAACTTCTTCCCGGGCTTCTGGGCCAGCTTGGCGTTCTCGATGACGTGCTCCGGGGCCTGGGCCACGACCCAGCCCAGGTCGTCGAAGCCCTTCCGCCCCGCCCGGCCGGAGATCTGGTGGAAGTCCCTGGCGCTGAGGATGGCGGTCTTCTGCCCGTCGTACTTGCAGAGCTTCGTGAAGAGCACCGTGCGGATGGGGACGTTGATGCCCACGCCCAGGGTGTCCGTGCCGCAGATGATCTTGAGCAGCCCCTTCTGGGCCAGCCGCTCCACGAGGATGCGGTACTTGGGCAGGAGCCCGGCGTGGTGCAGGCCGATGCCGTGGCGCAGCCAGCGCTTGAGGTCGGGCCCGTAGGGGCTGTTGAACTTGCAGTCCTCCAGCGCCTTGGCGAGGGCGGCCTTCTCCTCCTTCGTGCAGACGTTGAGGCTGGTGAAGTCCTGGGCGCTCGTGGCGGCGTCCAGCTGCGTGAAGTGGACCACGTAGACCGGCGCCTTGCCCTCCGCGACCAGCTTCTCCACGGTGAGGGGCAGGGGCGACTCGGCGTAGGAGAAGGCCAGGGGCACGGGCCGCTCCCCGGACTTCACCGCCGCGGTGGGGAGGCCGTTGAGGCGCGTCAGCTCCTCCTCGAAGAAGCTGGTGTCCCCCAGGGTCGCGGACATGAGCAGGAAGCGCGCCCGGGGCAGGGTGAGCAGCGGCACCTGCCAGGCCACGCCCCGCTCGCGGTCCGCGTAGTAGTGGAACTCGTCCATCACCACGTCCCGCACGTCCAGGTCCGCGCCCTCGCGCAGGGCCAGGTTGGCCAGGATCTCCGCCGTGCAGCAGAGGATGGGCGCGTCGTGGTTGACCGTCGCGTCCCCCGTGGACAGCCCCACGTTCCCGGGTCCGAACTCCCGGCAGAGGGCGAGCCACTTCTCGTTGACCAGGGCCTTGATGGGGCAGGTGTAGACCGAGCGCCGCCCCTGGGCCAGGGCCCTGAAGTGGAGCGCCGCGGCGACCAGCGACTTGCCTGATCCCGTGGGCGTGTTGAGGATGACGTTCTTCCCCTCGAAGACCTCCAGGATCGCCGCCTCCTGGGCGGGGTAGAGCCGGAGGCCCTGGCGGTCCGCGTAGTCCAGGAACCGCCCCAGCAGGGCGTCCGAGCTGGCGTCGCCATCCCGGGGCAGCAGATCGTAGAGGGTCGAGGGCATCGGGGGAACTCCTGAGATGGAACCATCATCCCAGGTCCGGAGGCGCCCATGGGCGCCCCTTCGCGGCGAGGCGGGGCCGGCCTACCGGGGCTCGGGCATTCCCAGCCGGGCCAGGATCTCGCGGTAGGCCTCCGGCAGCGGGGCCTGGACCGAGAGGCGCCGGCCGTCCCCGGGGTGGTCCAGGGACAGCTTCCAGGCGTGCAGGGCGGGATGCTCGCAGGCGAAGGTGCGCTGCTCCGTGTCCTTCCAGTGCATGGCGCCGCCGTAGACGGAGTCCCCCAGGATGGGGGCGCCGAGGTGCGCGAGGTGCACGCGGATCTGGTGGGTCCGGCCCGTGAGGAGCTCGCACTCCACCAGGGCCACGCCCCGGTTCCTCGCCAGGACCCGGAGCCGGGTCTGGGACGGGCGGCCGTGGGCGGCGATGGTCATGCGCAGGCGGTCCAGGCGGTGCCGGGCGATGGGCTCGTCCACCAGCAGGGCGCCCAGCTCCGGGAGCTTCCGGGACTGGCGCACCAGGGCGAGGTAGCGCTTCTCCACGGACCTGGCCTTGAACTGGGCCTGGAGGTTCGCCTGGGCCTCGGCGTCCTTCGCCATGGCGAGGCAGCCGGAGGTGTAGCGGTCCAGCCGGTGGACGAGGCCGGGCCACAAGGGGGCGACGCCCTCGTCCGCCGCGTCCTCCTCCGCGGGAAGCGCGAGGTCCCGGGCCCCGGCCTGGATCCTTCCCAGCAGGGCGTTCACCACGGTCCCCGAGGCGTGGCCGGGGCCGGGATGCACCACCAGGCCCGCGGGCTTGTCGATGATCCAGAGCCGCCCGTCCTCGAAGAGGGTGGGCAGGTCCAGGGTCTCGGGCTCCAGGTGGAGCCCCGGCGGGACCAGCTCCGGCAGCTCCGTCTCGAGCACGGCGCCGGCGCGCAGGCGGGTGCCCGCCTTGGTCACGGCCTGGCCGTTCACGGCGACGTTCCCGGCCCGGATCCAGGCCTCCCACTGGGAACGCGGGATCTCGGGGTGGAGGAAGGCGAGGAAGCGGTCCAGGCGGGAGGCTTCGGTTTCGAGGACGTGGCGCATCAGGACTCCGCGGGGGTTTGCCGCCGGCGCTGGAACACGATCCACAGGACCACGCCGATCAGGATGAAGAGGAGGCCGGTGAGGCGGCCCGTGGAAAGCCAGGAGATGCCGAGCCACACCCCGCGGTCGAGATCCCCGCGCCAGGTCTCCGTGATCATGCGTCCGAGCCCTTCCAGCGCGAAGTAGCACGCGCCGACCTGCCCCCGGAACCGGCGCCGGCGTCCGATGAGCAGCAGGAGGCCCACGACGAGGAAGTTGGCGAGGCTGTTGTAGAGCTGCACGGGATGGAGGGGCATGAACAGGGGCGTGCCCTGGCTGATGTCGGGGCTGGTGAAGGTGACGGCCCAGGGGAGGCGGCATGCCGTGCCGTAGCAGCAGCCCGCGAAGAAGCAGCCCCAGCGTCCGATGGCCTGGCCCAGCGCGATCCCCGGGACGAGGGCGTCCATGGTGGCGTCCAGGGGGAGCTTGAGCTTGCGCATGCGCCAGAAGAAGGTGAGGAGCCCGAGGATGACCCCGCCGTGGACGGCGCCCCCCGCCCGGAGGGTGCCGAGGCTGAACACCTCGGAGAGAGGCTCCCCGTGGATCATGTCCACCACGATCATCAGGAGCTTGGAGCCGAGGATGCCGCCCACGAGGACCGCGACGGCGATGTCCGCCAGGGCGTCCGGCTCGAGCTGGTCGCGCCTTCCGAGGCGCATCACCAGCCAGATCCCGGCCAGGAAGCCGAGGGTGAGCATGAGTCCGTAGGTGCCGACGGGGAAGGCGCCGATGGTGAAGAGGATGGGGTGCATAGGGTTCCTTGGTGGCGCCCGGATGAGCTAGGCTCAGAAGGGAGGCTCCCGTGTCCAAGCATGCACTCAAAGCCCAGGAATTGGCCGAACGCCTGGGAGGCGTCCTCCAGGATTGTCCCGCAGATCGCGTCCTCACAGAAGTGCTGCCCTTGGACGAAGCCGGTCCCTCCTCCGTGAGCTTCCTGGCCAACCCCAAGTACGGGGCGAAGGCCAGGGAGAGCGCGGCGGGGCTCATCCTGGCCGATCCCCGGGCCGATCTGGGGGGGCATCCCCTCCTGGTCGTGGCGAATCCCTACTGGGGGTTCGCCCAGGCCACCGGCCTGCTGCATCCCGAGCCGGCGCCGGAATGGAGCGACGGGCCCGTCCATCCCACCGCCCAGGTGGCTCCAGGCGCGCGGATCGCGTCCGGCGCGACCGTGGGCGCCCGCACGGTGGTCGGTCCGGGGTGCGTGCTGCACCCCGGCGTCCACGTCGGCGACGACTGCGTCCTCGGCGAGGACTGCGAGCTCTTCAGCGGGGTGGTGCTCTACCGGAAGACCCGCCTGGGGAACCGGGTGCGCATCCACGCGAACTCCGTGCTGGGGTCGGACGGCTACGGCTACGTGCTCGTGGACGGCCGGCACGAGAAGGTCCCCCAGGTGGGCTGGGTGGAGGTGGGCGACGATGTCGAGATCGGCGCCTGCACCACCGTGGACCGGGGAGCCCTGGGGCCCACCCGGATCGGGGCGGGCACCAAGGTGGACAACCTGGTCCAGGTCGCCCACAACGTCCAGGTGGGGCGGCACTGCCTCCTGGTGAGCCAGACCGGGATCTCCGGGAGCACCTCCCTGGGCGACTACGTGACTCTGGCCGGGAAGGTGGGCGTCGTGGGCCACATCCACATCGGCAGCCGCACCGTCGTGGGCGGCAACTCGGTCGTGGCCAAGAACGTGCCCGACGGGAGCTTCGTCACCGGCTTCCCGGCGCGGCCCCACCGGGAATGGATGGAGAGCCAGGCGGCCCTGAACCGCCTGCCGAAGCTGATGAAGAGGCTGGCGTCGAAGCTGGCCTGAGCCGGCGCTATCCGAGCGCGCTGAGGGAAGGGCCCGCCGCCAGCGACCGGACGGTGGGGATCGTCCCGTCGGCGTCGCCGGCCAGGGCGTAGATCCTCAGGTCCACGGGCTTCCCCAGGCCTCCCAGTTCCTTGCGCATCCAGTCCTGCTCGGTCGCCAGGGCCTCCGGGTGTTCGGTCCAGACGCGGATCCGGAATCCCGAGGCGTCCTGGGCCAGGCCCAGGCGGGTTTCCCCGAGTCCCGTGAACCGAAGGCCCAGGAGGACGCGCCTCGTGGTGTCGCGGTTCCCCGGCCGGCCTTCGGGGGCGTCGGATTCCACCCAGATCTGGAGGGGCGTGGCCTGGGCCCACGGCAGGGGGATCTCGAAGAAGGCCGTCCCCTCCTTGGCCTGGAGGGCGTGGAAGGCCGCCTCCCGGGGCGAGGCCGCGGGATCCGAGAGGGTGGTGAGGGTGCCCCGGATCCACGATTCCCAGGATTCCGGGAGTTCCGCCTTGGGGCCGTCGTGGGCTTCCAGCGCGGCCGCCAGCTTCCGCGGCACGAGGGCGTCCAGGTCCGCCGCGGAATCCCGCCGCAACGCGGCCTCCGGGCGCGGGGAGGCGGAGGCCGGGGCCGTCCTGGCCGCCGCGGGCGTCTCTCCGGCCGCCTTCAGCAGGAGATTCCGGAACCAGGCCGCCAGACCGTCCTGGGAGCCCGCCGGAAGCCCGGAGCTGCCGGAGAGCATCGCCTGGAACCTGGCCGCCAGCAGCTGGGGGTCCATCGCCGGCTGCGCCCCGCGCGTCTCCTGGAGGAGGGAGGCCCGCAGGGCGGTCGCCAGCGCCTGGGGAGAGGCGTCGCTTCCGGTCCCGAGCGCCTCGCCGAGGCTGGCCCGGAGGGAGGCGGGGAGCTGCCGGATCGCCGCCTGGAGCTGTTCCGTCCCCGGAAGGACGGGGCCGTCGGAGGACGTCTGGACCAGGCCCTGGAGCCAGGGTGCGAGGCCTTCCTGCCGGTCCGCCGGGAGCCCGGAGAGCACGGCCTGGAGTCTGGCGTCCAGCGGCTGGGAGGCCAGCGCCGGCTGCTGCCCTCGCGCCTCCGGGACGAGGGAGGCCCGCAGGGCCGTCGCCAATGCCTGGGGAGAGGCGTCGCTTCCGGTTCCGAGCGCCTCGCCGAGGCCGGCCCGGAGGGAGGCGGGGAGCTGCCGGATGGCCGCCTGGAGCTGCTCCGTCTCCGGAAGGATGGGGCCCCCGGAGGACTTCTGGACCAGGCCCTGGAGCCAGGCGGCGAGGCCTTCCTGCCGGTCGGCCGGGAGTCCGGACAGCATCGCCTGGAACCGGGCGGTCGTCCGGGGGATGTCCATCCCCGCCGCTTCCGCCGGCAGCGCCTGCCGGGCTTCCTGGAGGAACTCCCGGACGGCGGCCGCCAGTTCCCGGGGGGAGGCCATCCGACCGGTGCCGAGCACCTGGCCGAGGGTGAACTGCAGGGAGGCGGGGAGCTGGCGGAGCGCCTCCTGGAGCTGCGGCTGGGGGACCAGGGCTTCCCCGGCCTCCGCCGGAGCCCCCTCCGCGGATCCCTGGAGGAGGCCGCGGAGCCAGGCGTCCAGGCCGTCCCGCTGCTCCGGCGGGATTTCCGGATAGAGCGTGAGCAGGACCTGGAACCTCGACGCCACCTGCTGGAGGACGGTCTGCCGGGTTTCCGCCCCGGCCTCCGGAGGCGTCCGCGGTTCTTCGAGGAGGGCGGCGAGCAGCGTGTCGGCCAGTTCCCGGGGAGAGGCCGCCGGATCGGCGCCCAGCATCTGCCCCAGGCTGGCGCGCAGGGGGGCCGGAAGCTGCTGCACGGCCGACTGCACCTCTTCCGCCGACGGCGCGCCGCCGCTCCGGGGCTGGACGTCCGTGAGCAGCGAAAGGAGGTGCACGAGCGGCATCAGTTCCGGAGGGGGCGACGCCTCGGCGAGGCGCGCGGACAGGAGCGAGGCCTCTCCCTGGGTCAGGGGGGCCAGCAGGGTGGGCGTGGCGGGCGGATTGGCCTCCTGGAGCTTGAGCCGGATGCCGGCCTCGCCCTCGGGAGCCGGCAGCACCCGCACCCGCAGCGCGGTGCCCTCGGGATAGGGGAGCTGGCCCTGGGCGGTCAGGATCTGCCCCGACGGGAGCTGCAGCTTGACGCCGCCCTGGGTCGTCGCGAGGAAGAGGACCTCCAGGTCCTGTCCGACCAGGGCCATGAGCGAGCGCCCCGCGATGGTGGCTCCCTGCCTCACCAGGAGCGCCTGCACGGCGCTCAGCAGGTTGGCGGCCTGGGAGGATACGGGGTCCATCAGAGCTGGAAGTGCTTTCGCAGGATGCCCGCCATGTCCTGGATGGGCGCCACCTGGTCCACGCAGCCCCGCTCGAAGGCGGCCCGGGGCATGCCGTAGACGACGCAGGTCTCCTCGGCCTCCGCGAGGGTGTGGGCCCCCTTCGCCTTGAGCAGCTCCATGCCGCGGGCGCCGTCGGAGCCCATGCCGGTCAGGATCATCGCGAGCACCTGGCGGGTGCAGTTCTCGGCGATGCTCTGGAACAGGACGTCGACGCTGGGCCGGTGGATGCTCGTCGCCGGCTCCGGGTTCAGCTCCAGGACGACCTGGCTGCCGCGCTGCCGGCAGTTCAGGTGGGTGCCTCCAGGGGCGATGTAGACGATCCCGGGATAGGCTGTCTCGCCGTGCTCGGCCTCCTTGACGTCCACCTCGCAGATCCCGTCCAGGCGCGCCGCGAAGGGCTTCGTGAACGAGGGCGGCATGTGCTGGACGATGACGCAGGGGACGGGGAGGGCCTTGGGCAGGCCCGGCAGGAGGTCCTGGAGCGCCTTGGGGCCGCCCGTCGAGCAGCCGATGGCGAGCAGTTCGGCCATGGGGCTGCCGGGCAGGAGGCCGGGCCCCGCGGGCACCGGCTTCGCATGCCAGGGGCGGGAGACGGGCGCGGGAGGCGGAGCCGGGGCGACGGGGCGGGGAGCCGGCGCGGCGACGGGCGGGGCCTTCTTGCGGAACCGGGGGCTCCGGGCCAGCTTCCGGACCTTCTCCTGGAGGTCCTGCTGGATCTGGAGGATGGCCTGGTTGGCCAGGCTGCTCTCCTTGGGGATGAAGTCCAGGGCCCCCAGGGCCAGCGCCTCCAGGGTCGCCTGGGCGCCCTCCTGGGTCAGGCTGGAGACCATCAGGACGGGCAGGGGCATCTCGGCCATGATCCGCTTCAGGCACGAAAGGCCGTCCATGCGCGGCATCTCCACGTCCAGGGTGACGATGTCAGGCTTCAGGAGGGGGATCTTGCCCAGGGCGTCCTGCCCGTCCCGGGCGGAGCCGATCACTTCGATGTCCTCGGCGGCCAGCAGCATGCGCTCGAGCGCCTTCCTCATGAAGGGGCTGTCGTCGACGATCAGGACGCGGATTCGTTCCATGCGGGATCAATCCTGGAAAGCGAGCTTGACGAAGGCGATGGCGTGCTCCAGCTCATCGTCGATGCTGAAGGTGAGCCGTTCGAGATCCAGCTGGTCGGCGGGGATGCCGCCGAAGACTTCGCGGAAGGGGGGCAGTTCCTCCAGGCTGAAGGCCAGGACCTCGTCCGCGGGGCCGTTGGGGATGCGTGCCCGCACGAGCAGGTCGCAGAGGTAGACCAGGTTGGCCAGGAAGGCCCCCGGCCCCGGCGTGTGGTGGTCCCGGATCACCTCCACCAGCAGGTCGGCGAAATTCCAGTTCACGGCCACCATGGCGCCCACGTCCGCATGGGTCATGCCCAGGAGTTCCGACTCGACCTCGTAGCACACCCTTCCGGCCTGGATTGCATCGACCACCGGGGAGTATTCCTCGGGGAAGCAGCGGTCCAGGGCGATCTTCCCGATGTCGTGGAGGAGGCCGGACAGGAAGGCGGGCTCCTCGAGGGCCCGGTTCTTCAGGAGCCGGCAGATGCCCTTGGCGGTGATCCCCACGGCCACGGAGTGCTGCCAGAGGCGCAGCGCGTCGAGGTGGGTGGCGCCCCGGAAGGACCGGATGATGGCGGCGGTGCGGCCCAGGTTGAGCATGGCGTCGAATCCCAGGCGCAGGACCGCGCTGCGCAGGTCCGTCACGCGCCTGTCCCCGGCGTACATGGCCGAGTTGGCCATCCTCAGCATGGTGGCGGAGAGGGGGGGATCCTTGGCCAGGATGCCCAGGATGCGGTCCACGGTGCACCGCTCGTCGGACACGGCCTGTCCCATGGCCACCACGGTGGTGGGGAGACTGGGGAGGGTCCTGACCCTGAGCCGTACGGTGGACTCGGTGATCATGTCAGAATTCCGCGAGGAGGGACTTGTCCAGCTCGAGGGCCTGGAGGATGGTCTCCCGGTAGTCTTCGAGCGATTCGGGGGTGAGGTCGAGGATCTCCAGCGCCTGCCTGGTCGGTCCGGCCAGCGATTCCGGGCGACCGATGCCGATCTTCAGGCCGAGGGCCAGCTGGTTGCCCAGGGCCACCAGGGCCGTCAGGGCCCGGTCGTCCTCGGGCGCCTCCATGGGGTCGTGATGCCAGCGCACGGTGTGCTCGATGCTCCGGGCCAGGTTCCAGGAGTGCAGCAGGGCTTCGCCCACCATGGTGTGGTCGAAGCCGAAGGTGTCCAGCTCCAGTTCCAGGAAATCGCCCTGCTCGTTGTAGACGGTCCGGATCATGGTGCCGTAGCGGTCCGGGAACTTGATGCCCATGACGGATTTCCCGATGTCGTGCATCAAGCCCGCGAGGAAGATCTCCTCCGTCCTCGGGAAGCGGAGCAGCTTGCCGTAGGTCCGGCCCGCGATGGCCGTGACCAGGGCGTGTTCCCACATCAGGCGCTCCTGGAGGCCGGAGGCTCCCCGGCTGTAGAGGTTCTTGGCGCTGGAGGCGATGACCACGCTCTTGATGGTCGAGAACCCGAGGGTCATGATGGCCTGCGTGAGGGTCTTCACCTCGCGCATCATGCCGAACATCGCCGAGTTGGCGATCTTCAGGATCTGGGCGGTGAGGGCCTGGTCCGTGCAGACGACGCGCTGGAGTTCTTCCGGGCTCGAATCAGGATCCGCGACGATCCGCAGCACCTGGGCCGCAACCTGGGGAAGGGGGGGCAGGTCGCCGAGGTTCGTGATCAGTTCCTGGGGTGTGATCGGCATTCCTTGGGTCTCCTCGATGTTCACGCGCGCTTGCGGTAGCCCATGGCCTTGGTGAAGTGCATCAGCTCGAATCCGATGTTGAAGGAATGGATGGACTCGCTGTGGCCGACGAGAAGGAACCCCTTGGCCTGGAGCTGCTGGTGGAACCCTCTCAGGACCTTGACCTTGACGGCCTCGTCGAAGTAGATGAGGACGTTCCGGCAGAAGATCACCTCGAAGGCGCCGAGGGTTTTGTAGGCCGGATAGTCCACCAGATTGACATGTTTGATGGTCACCAGCTGCTTCAGCTCCGGTTTCACCGCGTAGGCATCCCCGGAGAGGGGCGTGAAGTGCTGCTTGAGCTGGGCGGGCGTCAGGTTGCGCAGCGTGTAGCTCCCGTAGACGCCCTCCCGGGCCTGGGCCATCACCTTCTCGCTGATGTCCGTGGCGAGGATCTCCACCTGCATCCCCTTGAGCAGGGTGTCCCTGGCCTCCTGGCAGATCATGGCGAGGGTGTAGGGTTCCTCCCCCGAGGAACAGGCCGCGGACCAGATCCTCAGCCTGTTGGCTCCCCTGGCCCTGGCCTGGGCAGCGGCCTCCGGGAGGACGATGCGCTGGAAGGCCTCGATCTGGGGCGGGTTGCGCCAGAAGCTGGTCTCGTTGGTCGTGATCTCGATGAACAGCTGCTTGAGCTCCTCCTGGCCGTTCGGGCCCTGGAGCAGGCCCAGGTACTCCCGGCAGGTCCTGAGGTGGACATCGGCCAGCCGCCTCGTGAGGCGGTTCTCCAGGAAGTACTGCTTCGACTCCGCGAAGAAGATCCCGGTCTTGGCATAGATGAAATCCCTCATCGCCAGGAAGTCCGGGAGGCTCATCTGCTGGTTTGCGACCTGGATGGCCATGCTTGTCGTCCTAGTTTCCGCCATCGGCACGGATCGGCAGAAGATTAATCATGGCGAGGCGCGTTCCCTTCGAGGATGACCACGGCGAAGGCCATGCCGGAGTCGTGGCTCACGCTTCCATGAAGGTGCATGACGCCTCTCCGCTGCAGTTTCCTGGCGAGTTCCCCCTCGGCCCAGAGCCGTCCGTCCCGGAAGCGGAGCTCCCGCCAGGACCAGCCCTCCAGGCCCACGCCGAGGGCCTTCCCGAAAGCCTCCCGCAGGGCCCATCTTCCCGCCAGCCGTTCCGGCAGCCGCTGCCGGTTGCCCCTCGCGAGGTAGTCGGCCTCCTCGGCCGCGAGGATCCTGCGGACGGGCTTGTCTCCGAAGCGGTCCAGGAGGTGGCTCCATCGGGCCGCGGGGCAGATGTCTGTTCCAAGTCCTGTGATCACCACGCACTCCTGGGGCGGAACGGTTAAGATATCCCAATTGGCGAGAGCACGCCTTTGCCTCGACTGTTGTGATGGCGTCCACCGGGGTTGTGACCCGATACACACGGGGTGGATTCAATACTTCGAGCGGTCGCGGCAGGACTTTCGAGTATTTTTCACAGTCAGAAGTCATATGAGACGAGGAGCATGACCATGCCCAACCTGAAAGAGAAACCAAAGCCCTTCCTGGTGCCCGAGTACTGCAAAGGCTGCGGCCGCTGCGTCAGTGTGTGCGTGAAGGGCTGCATCTCGTTCTCCGACGAGATCAATCCCAAGACGGGCCTCGTGCCGGTCGTGCTGGACCTGGCGAAGTGCACCGGGTGCGGGCTCTGCATCGAGGCCTGCCCGGAACCCTACGGTCTGCGCAACATGGCGCAGGGCGAGGCCTTCGAGCTCCAGGATCCCGCCAAGCTCTTCGGCGAGAAGCAGACCGCCGCCCCCGAGCCGGTCGACGTTCCCGAGAAGCGGATCCCCCTCCCCAGGACCCAGCCCCTCATCATCAAGGGCAACTACGCCTCCGCCATCGGCGCGCTGCTGGCCGGCTGCCGGCATTTCTACGGCTATCCGATCACCCCCTCCACCGAGGGGGCCGAGCTGATGGCCAAGCTGATGCCCAAGATGAACGGGATCTTCCTCCAGGCCGTCTCGGAAGTGGCCACGGTGAACCACATGTACGGCACCGGCGGCGCCGGCGTCCCCTGCATGACCTTCACCTCCAGCCCCGGCTTCTCCCTGATGCTCGAAGGCGTCTCCTACATGGTCGGCGCCGAAGTGCCGGGCGTGTTCGTGAACGTCATGCGCGGCGGTCCGGGCCTCGGCAACATCGGCCCCGAGCAGGCCGACGTGGCGCTCGTCTGCCGCGGCCTCGGCCATGGCTACAGCCACTGCATCGGCCTCATGCCCAGCACCCCCCAGGAGATGCTGGACCTGACCATGCTGGCCTTCGAGCTGACCTTCAAGTACCGCAATCCCGTCATCGTCGTGGCCGACGGCTACCTGGGCCAGATGACCGGCAAGGTGCAGCTGCCCGACTACATGGTCCAGCCGGGCATCCCCAAGTGGGCCGTCTACGGGGACAAGAACCACCGCGGGAACCTGATCTCCTCCATCCAGCTCCAGGAATCGGACCTTGAGAAGTTCAACGTCGATCTCGAGAAGAAGTACGAGGCCATGAAGGCCGAGGCCAGGGCCGAGTGCTACATGACCGAGGACGCGGACGTGATCCTGGTGGCCTGCAATACGCCCGCCCGCGCCGCGAAGGGCGCCGTCAGCACCCTGCGGGGCATGGGCGTCAAGGCGGGGCTCTTCCGGCCCATCACCATCTGGCCCTTCCCCATCCAGCAGCTGAAGGCGCTCCTTCCGAGGACGAAGCGCCTCGTGGTGGTCGAAGCCAACCAGGGCGGGCAGATCGAGGACGAACTCCGCCTGAACCTGAGCCTGGTGGGTGTGGAGAAGCTGCCCCCCGTCAGCCATGTCCGCCGGTCCGGCGGGATGCTGCCGCAGCAGTCGGAAATCGTCGACCTTGTGAAATCCACCCTTGGCAAGAAGTAAGGAGGCCCCATGTCCGTCTTCTATCAGAAGTTTGAGCGCCATGCCCACGGCGAGGGCCTGAAGGGGCAGTCCACCCACTACTGTGCCGGCTGCGGCCACGGGCTCGTCCACAAGTTCCTGGCCCAGGCCATCGAGGAACTCGGCATCCAGGACAGCGTGGTCCTCGTCAGCCCCGTCGGCTGTTCCGTGTTCGCGTACTACTACTTCGACACGAACAACACCCAGGCCGCCCACGGCCGCGCCGCCGCCGTCGCCCTGGGCCACAAGATGGCCAATCCGGCCGCGAACGTCATCTCCTACCAGGGGGACGGCGACCTGGCCTCCATCGGCCTGGCCGAGACCGTCTCCGCCGCCCAGCTCGGCGCCCCGATCAGCGTCATCTTCATCAACAACGCGATCTACGGCATGACCGGCGGCCAGATGGCCCCCACGACGCTCATGGGCCAGGTCACCGCCACCAGCCCCAAGGGCAGGGCCAGGTTCAACGGCGAACCCATCAAGATGGCCGAGCTCATCGGCGGCCTCGACGGGCCGGTCTACGTGGAGCGGGTCGCGCTCTTCAGCCCCGCCGAGCGCAAGAAGGCCGCCAAGGCCATCAAGAAGGCCCTCCAGCTCCAGAAGGAAGGCCGCGGCTACGCCTTCGTCGAAGTCCTCGCCGAATGCCCCACCCACCTGAGGATGACCCCCGACAAGGCCGAGAAGTGGGTCAAGGAGAACATGGTCTCCATCTTCCCGCTGGGCGTGAAGAAGGATGTGACCGAGGAACCCTGGTTCAAGCTGCCCGAGCCGCTCTTCGGATCCGCCCCGCTGCTCAAGGCCGTGGACGCCAGCTCCGAGCCCCAGACCCGCTTCTGCAAGGCTTTCCCCGCCCACCTGAATCCCTCCGACATCAGCCTGAAGCTGGCGGGATCCGGGGGCGACGGCGCCCAGACGGCGGCCATGCTCGTGGCCACCGCGGCCATCAACGAGGGCTTCGACGGCACCCACATCCCGAGCTACGGCCCCGAGAGCCGCGGCGGCACGAGCTACGCCGACGTCCACGTGGCCAAGGAGGAAGTGCTGAATCCGGCCAGCCCGGCTCCTGACGTCCTGATCGCCTTCAACGCCCCGAGCCTCGCCAAGTTCGGGCTCACGGTGAAGAAGGGCGGCTACATCATCTACGACAGCTCCGTCGCCAAGGACGTGAAGCCCGCCGATCCCAGCATCACCGTGGTCGGCGTGCCCTTCACGGAGATCGCCGCCGGACTGGGCAAGCTGGTGGTGAAGAACATCGTCGCCCTCGGCGCGCTGCAGGCCGCCACGGACCTCTTCCCGAAGGAGACGCTCATCAACGCCATCAAGGGTGCCCTCAAGGAGAAGGCGAGCCTCATCCCGCTCAACGAGCAGGCCTTCCAGGCCGGCATGGACGCCGCCAAGAAGGTGCTGGCCGCCAGGAAAAAGAAGAAGTAGCGGGTCGCCCCCGGTACAGGGAAAGGCCCGGCGGATGCCGGGCCTTTCTGACTACCTCGCCGCGGCCTTGAGCGCCTCGACGCGGTCGGTCCGCTCCCAGCTGAATTCGTCCCGGCCGAAGTGGCCGTAGGCGGCCGTGGCCTTGTAGATCGGCCTGCGCAGGTCCAGGGTCCGGATCATGGCCTGGGGGGTGCAGCTGAAGACCTCGCGCACGGCCTTGATGAGCTTCTCCTCGGACACGACGCCGGTCCCGAAGGTGTCCAGGTCGATGGAGACGGGCTCCGCCACGCCGATGGCATAGGCCAGCTGGATCTCGCAGCGCTTCGCGAGGCCGGCGGCCACGATGTTCTTCGCGATGTAGCGGCCCATGTAGGCGGCGGAGCGGTCGACCTTGGAGGGATCCTTGCCGGAGAAGCAGCCGCCGCCGTGGTGGCCGCTGCCGCCGTAGGAATCCACGATGATCTTCCGTCCCGTGAGGCCCGTGTCGCCCATGGGGCCGCCGATGACGAAGCGCCCGGTGGGATTGACGTGGAAGACGGTCCCGGCATCCAGGAACTCCTCCGGGAGCACGGCGCGGATGACGTCCTGGACGACCCGCTCCTTGATCTCGGCATGGGTGACGCCGTCGTCGTGCTGGGTGGAGATGACCACCGTCGGGATCCTCACGACCCGGCCGTCGAAGTATTCCACCGTGACCTGGGACTTCCCGTCCGGCAGGAGCCAGGGGATCAGGCCCGTCTTCCGGGCTTCGGCCAGCCTGCGGGTCAGCAGGTGGGCGAAGTGGAGAGGGGCGGGCATCAACTCGGGCGTCTCGTCGGTGGCGTAGCCGAACATCAGGCCCTGGTCGCCGGCTCCTCCGGTGTTGACGCCCATGGCGATGTCCGGACTCTGCTGGTCCAGGGTCACGATCACCGAGCAGGTGTTGCAGTCGAAGCCCTTGTAGCTGTTGTCGTAGCCGATCTCGCGGACCGTGTCGCGGGCGACGCGGGCGATGTCGATGTAGCATTCGGTCGTGATCTCCCCGGCCACCATGATCAGGCCCGTGGTCAGGAGGCTTTCGCAGGCCACCCGGCTCTGGGGATCCCCGGAGATGGCGGCGTCCAGGATCGCGTCCGAGATCTGGTCGGCGATCTTGTCGGGGTGTCCTTCCGTCACGCTTTCCGAGGTGAACAGGTGTCTTCCAGAGTTGAACATCTTCCTCTCCCGGAGCCTCCGGCTCGGTCCATTTGATGCGCAGACGGCTGCGCGGGTACAGGATATCAACACTCGTGGCTCTCGCGCGGCCAAGGCCTCGTCCGGCGGCGCGGAAGCGCGTCTTCGGCTTGCCAGGATCCGGGGGAAGGGTTAGGGTTGAAAGGTCTGGATTCCGTTGAACTGCATCTTTTTTTTCTGGAGATCCACCATGTCCCTGAAACGGCTCGCCCGCCACCTTGCCGGATTCGTAGCCATCGCGATGCTCGTGCTTGCCCCGGCCTGCCACAGGGATTCGGAGCCCAAGGAACTCCGGGACGTGGCCGAGAAGGTGGGCGAGCTCGACAAGCTCAGCCAGCAGGCCAACGCGGCCGGGGCGGAGCAGTCCGAGAAGCTGAAGGCCGCGGGCGTCAAGGACGTCCGCCCGGACACCCAGACGATGCAGCTGACGGACGAGCAGAAGGCGAAGCTCGAGGAGCGCATCAAGGCGGAGAAGGACAGTTCCTACCGGGCGCTGCTGCAGGAGGTGATCGACAAGGACAAGGAGATCACCGAGTTGAACGACCAGATCTCCAAGCTGAGGGCCATCCTCCCGAAGCCCGACATGGCCCGTTCGGGGGACAACCACTACAGCATGGCCCTCCGGTTCCTCCGCAAGCAGGGCGTCACCGGCGCGAAGGCCCGGAACCTGATCAACAAGGTGAACATCATGGAGAAGCTGGCGCCGGGCTTCGAGGTCTACCACTTCTACAGCAACGGCGTCTACGGCACCTGGGTCAACCAGGGGCGCGCGAAGATCTCTCCCAACGACCTGGTCCGCCAGGAGCGCGAGAAGATCGAGGGCGAGCGGGACACCGCCGTCGCGGAGAACGAGAAGCTGCAGGAGGACGTGAGCGACCTCACGGCCGAGCGGAACCGCCTGACCGGCGAGATCGACGGCCTGCGCACCGAGCGGACCAAGCTCATCGCCAGCATGAACGAGCTGACCGCCCTCTCCGAAGGCCAGAAGGCGAAGCTGAACTCCATGCACTACGTGGTGGGCGAGCGGAACAAGCTCAAGACGGAAGGGATCATCGTGATCCCCGTCTTCGCCAAGGACCGGGCCGGCTCCAACTGGTCCGACAAGGTGTTCGAGAAGTCCCTCGACCTCCGCAACAGCGATTCCCTGACCTTCACGGCCGCCGACGCGGGCGTCAAGCAGATCTCCAAGGTGAACGTCGTGCCGGGCTCCCTGGCGAAGGACAAGCACTACACGCTGACCCTCTCCCCGGACAAGCAGTCGGCCACCGTGAAGATCCTCGTCAAGGAACGGTTCACCAACGAGAAGGTGGTCTTCGCCGTCTCGGAATGACGGCGCTGGCGTCGACGGTCTGAAGGATCCGGCGAGAGCGCGGCTACTGGGTGCTCACGGGGGAGTCCTGCCCCTTGGCGGGCGGGCCGACCACGGACTCCGCCTCGGCCTGGGCCTTCCTGGGTTCCGGGGGCCGGGTCAGGGCGAGCTGGATGACTTCGTCCATGTGGCTCACGAGGTGGATGTCCAGCTGTTCCCGCACCTCCGCGGGGACTTCCTCGAGGTACCTCGCGTTCTCGCCGGGGATCAGCACGGCCTTGCAGCCCATGCGGTGGGCCGCCAGCAGCTTCTCCTTCAGGCCGCCGATGGGGAGCACCATGCCGCGCAGGGTCAGCTCGCCGGTCATGGCGAGGTCGGACCTGGCGGGAATGCCCGTGAGCACCGAGATCAGGGCCGTCGCCATGGTGATGCCCGCGCTGGGGCCGTCCTTGGGGATGGCGCCCTCCGGGACATGGACGTGGAGGTCGATCTTCTCGAGGAAGTCCTCCTTGAGGCCCAGGCGCTCCGCCCTGGCCCGCACGAAGGACAGGGCCAGGTTGGCGCTCTCCTGCATCACCTCGCCCAGCTTGCCAGTGAGCTTGAGATTCCCCTTGCCCGGCAGGCTGGCGGCCTCGATGGTGAGCAGGTCGCCGCCCGTCGGGGTCCAGGCGAGTCCGTTGACCACGCCGGGAGGCGGCTGGTCCGTGGGGGGGGTCTCCAGGAACTTCTCGGGCCCCAGGAGCTTGGGCAGCCGCTCGGGTCCCACGTGGGTGTCGAAGGCCTCCCCGGCCAGCTCGCCCTTGCCCGGCTGGAGGCTGTGCCGGGCCAGCTTGCGCAGGACGGCGCTGATCTCGCGCTCCAGCTGCCGGACGCCGGCCTCCTTGGTGTAGGCCTGGACGATCTTCTCGAGGGCCTGGTCCTCGAAGGTGATGTGCAGGTCCGTCATGCCGTGCCGTTCCAGGGCCTTGGGGACCAGGTGGTGCTGGGCGATGGCCAGCTTCTCCCGCAGGGTGTAGCCGGAGAGGTCGATGATCTCCAGCCGGTCCTCCAGGGGCTGGGGGATCTGGTGGCGGACGTTCGCCGTGCAGAGGAAGAGCACGTGGCTCAGGTCGAAGCCGACGTCCAGGTAGTGGTCCTGGAAGCTGGCGTTCTGCTCGGGGTCCAGGACCTCCAGGAGGGCGCTGCTGGGGTCGCCCCGCCAGTCGGAGGCCATCTTGTCGACCTCGTCGAGCAGCATGAGCGGATTCCGCACCCCCGCCTTCTTCATGAGCGAGATGATGCGGCCGGGCATGGAGCCGATGTAGGTGCGGCGGTGGCCGCGGATCTCCGCCTCGTCGCGCACGCCGCCCAGGGAGAAGCGGAGGAAGGGGCGGTTGAGGGCCCGGGCGATGGACCGGGCCAGGGAGGTCTTGCCGACGCCTGGAGGGCCCACGAGGCACAGGATGGGGCCGCGCATGGGGACGGGCGGCGCGGGTTCCCGCTGGGCTTCCGCGGTCTTGCCGTCCACCTCTTCCGCGGCGGGGAGGACGGGGCCCCGCAGGCGCCGCATGACGGCGAGGTACTCGAGGATCCGGGCCTTCACCTTCTCGAGCCCCGCGTGGTCCTCCTCCAGGATCCGCTCGGCCTCGTCCAGGTCCAGGTGCTCCTCGGCGAACTGCTTCCAGGGCAGGGCCAGGAGCCAGTCGATGTAGGTCCGGGAGACGGTGGCCTCGGCGCTCTGGAGCGGCATGGTCTCCATGCGGTCCAGCTCCTCGAGGGCCTTCTTCTCGGCCTCCTCGCTCATGCCGGCCTCGATGATCTGCTCCCGGAGCCGCGTGATCTCGTCCTTCTCGCCCTTCTTGCCCAGCTCCTGCTGGATCACCCGCATCTTCTCGCCCAGGACGTAGTGCTTGTGGTCCTCGTCCAGGCGCTGCCGGGTCTTCTCCTCCAGCTCCCGGTCCACGGCCTGCCGGGCCGCGTCCAGCTCGAGGAGCTTGAGCGCGGCCTGGAGCCGGGGCTCGATCTCCAGCTGCTCCAGCACACCCTGCTTCTCGCGCACCTCCGCCGGGACCAGGCCGGCCACGGTGTCCACGGCCCGGCCCAGGGGCAGCTCCCTGATCTGGTCCACGGACAGGAGCCGGCTGGCGTCGGGGTTGCGCGAGAGGAACGTCCCGACGGCCTCGTGGAACGCCTCCAGGAGCGGGATCTCCCCGGCCGCGGACGGCTCGTTGAGGATGGTCACTTCGGCCTGGATCACGTCCCCGTCGTCCGCGTAGCGCTCCAGCCGGACGCGGGCGACGCCCTTCACGCCGACCTTGTAGTAGTCCTTGGGCAGCGCGATGAGGGACTCCACCAGGGCCAGCGTGCCCGTGCCGTAGAGGCTCTCGTGCTTGGGCTCCTCCTCCCTGGGATCCTTCTGGGTGAGCATCACCAGATGGTCGCCGGTCTTGATGGCCAGCTCGAGGGTGCGCACGGAAGCCTTGCGTCCGACCACGAAGGGCACGCGGCTGCCTGGGAAGAGGACCATGTCCCGGATGGGGATGGCGGGAAGGGTGAGGGTCTTGGTGCTGCTCAAGCGTCTGCTCCGGCGAGCGGCGGATCGTCCGCGCTCCTAGATTGTATGATGCCGCCGCGGGGCCGGGCGGGGGGACGGAAAGGGCCGGGATGTCCCGGCCCCTTCTCGGAAACGCGGCGGTTCAGCCCGCGACCGGGATGGGCACGCTCGGAAGGCCCAGCTCCTTCTCCACCCGCTCCCGGGTGATGTGGAGGACCACCTTCGCCGTGCGGCTCTCCGAGGGCATCTCGAACATGGGCTCCAGCAGGATCTGCTCCAGCATGGAGCGCAGGCCCCGCGCGCCCAGCTTGCGGGTCATCGCCTGGTCGGCGATGGCCTCCAGGGCGGCGTCCTCGAACACGAGTTCCACGTCGTCCATGTCGAAGAGCTTGGCGAACTGCTTGGTGACGGCGTTCTTGGGCTGGGTGAGGATCGCGACGAGGGCCTGCTGGTCCAGGGGATCCAGGGTGGCCACCACGGGCAGGCGCCCCACCAGCTCGGGGATGAGGCCGAACCGGATGATGTCCTCGGGTTCCACGTACTTCAGGAAGCCCTCCTTGCTGGCCTTGGACGTGACCTGGGCGCCGAAGCCCACGGCCTTGGCGCGGATCCGCTGCTTGATGATCTCGTCGATGCCCACGAAGGCGCCGCCGCAGATGAAGAGGATGTTGGACGTGTCCACCTGGATGAACTCCTGGTGGGGGTGCTTGCGCCCGCCCTGGGGGGGGACGTTGGCGACGGTGCCCTCGATGAGCTTCAGCAGCGCCTGCTGGACGCCCTCCCCGGAGACGTCGCGCGTGATGCTCGGGTTCTCGCTCTTGCGGCCGATCTTGTCGATCTCGTCGATGAAGACGATGCCCCGCTGGGCGCGCTCCACGTCGTAGTTGGACACCTGCAGGAGCTTGGTGAGGATGTTCTCGACGTCCTCGCCCACGTAGCCCGCCTCGGTCAGGGTGGTGGCGTCCGCCATGGCGAGGGGAACGTCCAGGACGCGGGCCAGGGTCTGCGCCAGCAGGGTCTTGCCGGTGCCGGTGGGGCCGATCAGCAGGATGTTGCTCTTGGCCAGCTCCACGTCGTTGGCGGGGCCGAGGCCGCGCTTGGGCACCAGGATCCGCTTGTAGTGGTTGTAGACGGCCACGGCCAGGCGCTTCTTGGCCGCCTCCTGCCCGATGACGTAGTCGTCGAGGAAGGACTTGATCTCCCTGGGGCGGGCCAGCTTGGTCTCGTGGCGGCCGACGGTCTTGCCCTGGCGGCTCATGCGGAGCTGCAGCTGGCCGGCCTCCACGCACTCGTTGCAGATGAAGGCTCCCGGCCCCGCCAGGAGCTGCTCCACCTCGTTCGGCGCCTTGCCGCAGAAGGAGCAACGCTGGTCCTTCTTGATCCGATTCATCTAGGCCTCCAGCCCGAGCCAGCCAAGTTTACTGTCCGTGGATCGTGATGAGGGACAAGACCTCGAAGTGCTTGGTGCCCGCCGGGATCTTGATCTTGACTTCGTCGCCTTCTTCCAGACCCACCAGCGCCATCCCGATGGGCGAACTAATACTAAGGAACTGTGGATTATTTTCCAGTTCTTCCGGCAGGACCAGCTTGTAGGTCACCTCCTTGTCCGAATCCAGGTCCAGCAGCTTCACCTGGGAGCCGTAGGCGACCTTGTTCCTGGGGAGCCGGCCGATGTCCAGGCTGGCGATCTCCTGGATCCGCTTCTCCATGGCCACGACCTTGGCCTGGAACATGTCCCGCTTGGACAGGGCCTGTTCGTATTCGGCGTTCTCGGACAGGTCCCCCTGGGAGGCGGCGTGCGCAATCTCCCTGGGGATGTCGTCCAGGAGCATCCGCTTGTATTCCCGGAGTTCAGCCTCCAACTTGGCAAGAACGTGCTTGGGCATAGTATTTCCGGAGTGAGGGGCCTTTCAGCCCCGGTTGACGGTAGACGGAACGGACTGGATCCATTCCGGGGGGGGAAGCGGCGAGGGCTGGGATCGTCCCTCGACGGGTCTTGTCTTGAAGCGCCGGTGCATCCAGAACCACCAGCGGGGGTCCTTGCGGACCTGGTCCTCGAGGCAGCGGGTCATGATCTGGGTGGCGACCCAGACATCCCGCTCCCGGTCCCCGGTGCGCGGCATGATCATGTGAGGGTCGATGCGGACGGAGATGGAACCGTCCGGGTTCGGCCAGCTGAACACGGGGAGCACGGGGATCTCGTGCTTCACGGCCAGCACCGCGGCCGCGGAGTGCGTGGAGGCCCACTGGCCCAGGAACTTGATGAAGATGCCGCCGGAGAGGGCGTCCTGGTCCAGCAGGAACCCGACGCCTTCCCCCTGCTTCAGGACCTGCAGCGCCTCGCGCATGGCCCCTCGCTTGAGGATCACGCGGTTCCCCCAGCGGCTGCGGAGCTTCTGGAGATAGGGGTCGAGCAGGGGATTGTCGAGCTTCCTGCCGATTACCGAGAAGGCGCTGCCCTTCAGGTTGAGCATCAGGGACATGGCTTCCCAGCAGCCGTAATGGCCCGTCAGGACGATGAACCCCTTCCCCAGCGAACGGGCGGCGTGCCAGTGCTCCACGCCCTCCATGCGGACCCGGCGCTCCAGCTCCTCGCGGTCCATATGGAGGAGGTGGAACATCAGCAAGGACATGGCGCCGTAGTGCTCGAAGCAGGCCTTGGACGTCTCCCTGACCTCGGCTTCCGTCATGTCCAGGTCGCACATGCGCAGGTTCTCCCTCACCACCCTGCGGTGCCGGGGATCCAGGAAGTGGGCCAGCCGTCCGAGGACACGGCCCAGCTTGAGGGTGGCGTTCCAGGGCAGAACGCAGACCACCGGCTCCAGGGTCCGGAACGACAGGTATTCGATATAACTGATGAATCTAGGTTTCTGGGACATAAAAAAAGGTGCGCCTCGGGGGTCGAGGCGCGCTGGTCAGTAATGCTACCAGCTTTCCGGAGGGAGGGGTAAACCCCCTGGGCACCCTGCCGGCCGGTAGACGTTACTATTCGCGCAGCGAGACTTCCACGAGGACCGGATTCAGGACCATGGCCACGTCCTTCGGGTCCATGGCCACCAGGAAGCCCCGCGACCCCCCGTTGATGAAGATCTTTTCCAGCTCGAGGATGGACCGTTCCATGTAGACGGGCATCGTCCGGCGGGTCCCGAAGGGGCTCGTTCCCCCCACCAGGTAGCCGGAATGCCGGTTGGCGGTATCCGGCTTGCAGGGCTGGATCGCCTTGCACCCCAGCTGGCGGGCCAGGGCCTTGGTGCTGACCTCCCTGTCCCCGTGCATGAGCACCACCATCGGCTTGGCGTTCTCGTCCTCCATGATCAAGGTCTTGATGACGCAGTGCTCGTCGACGTTGAACTCCTCGGCGCAGAGCCGAGTCCCGCCGTGGTCCTCGTAGCGGTAGTGGTGTTCGGCGAACGGTACCTTGTTGTCCTTGAGCAGGCGTATCGCAGGGGTCGAAGGTGTTTTGGACATGAAGAACCTCCCCGTCCATTCTAGTTGCTGCCGGGACCGATCCACGCCTTTCCTCGGTGATTTCCGTCTCTAGATCCGCCCGGGAGGCCGATCTAGCAAGCCTTCATGGCCTTGACCCGCCCTTCCGCCTCCAGCTTCCCCAGCAGCCGCAGCAGGCCGTCGAGGGTCGTCAGGGGGTGCGGAGGGCAGCCGGGGATGAAGAGGTCCACCGGGAGGACGCTGGAGGCGCCCCCGAGCTGCTCCTCCTGCCGGTAGAAGGGGCCTCCGCTGATGGCGCAGGCCCCCACGGCGATGACGATCCTGGGCTCCGGCACGGCGTCGTAGGTCTTGCGCAGGCCCTCCTCCATGTTGGCGGTGACCGGCCCGCAGACCAGCACCGCGTCCGCGTGCCTGGGGGCCGCGACGAACTGGATCCCGAACCGGCCCAGGTCCCAGGCCAGGGTCCCGAGCACGTTCACGTCGACCTCGCAGCCGTTGCAGCCGCCGGCGCTCACGACGCGGATCTTCAGGGACCGCCCGAAGAGGCGCATCAGCTCCGCATCGAGCTTCCGCGCGAGCTGCAGCTCCCGGCCCGGGGCCAGGACCAGGTGCTCCCGGTCCCGGGTCGAGAGGCGATGGTCCCGGGTGAAGGTGATGGCCTTCCGGGGGCAGGCTTCTGCGCACTGGCCGCAGAAGAGGCACCGGCCCAGGTCGATGCCGGGGCCGCCGGCCTCGATCTCGACAGCCTCGGCGGGGCAGGCCGCGGCGCAGACTCCGCAGTCCGGGGGGCATTCCCCCGCCTCGACGCGCGGCAGCCCCCGGAACCGCTCGGGCAGCGCGGGGATCGTCCTGGGATAGGCGAGGGTCCGGTGCCCCTGGCGCCATCGGGAGAGCAGGATGTGGATCATAGATCGTGTCCGCAGTAGGAGAGATTGAAGCTCTTGTTGCAGAGGGGGAAGTCCGAGATCTGCTCTCCGCGCAGGGCCAAGGCCAGCCCGAACCAGTTGTGGAAGGAGGGGTCCACGATCTTGTAGCGGGCGAAGCGCCCCCGGTCGTCCGTGACGGCCAGGTGCAGGATCTCGCCCCGCCAGCCCTCCGTCATGGAGACGCAGAGGCTGTCCGGCGCCAGGGGTGGAAGCGCGCCGGGGGTGGGATCCGCCGCCGAGTCGTCGAGGGACTCGAAGGCCTCGGCGAGGAAGTCCCGGCTCTCCTCCAGCTCCCGCCAGCGGACCCAGGCCCGCGAGTGGACGTTGCCGTGGCGGGCGAGCCGCATCCCGACGGGATGCTCCAGGTAGGGGCCGAAGGGGTGGTTCGTGCGGACGTCCTGCTCGATCCCGCAGGCGCGGGCCGCGACGCCCACCAGGCCCACCTCCCTGGCCTGGCCCGGATCCACGAAGCCCGCCGCCTCGAACCGGTTGAGCACGGAAGCGGCGCCCCAGAGGAGTTCGATGGCGTCGCGGGTGTCCGCCCAGATCCGCGCGAGGCGGGCGGACAGGGCCTTGGCGACCTCGGGCTCCAGGTCCAGGCGCAGCCCGCCGGGCTTCAGCCACTCCCGACCCAGGCGGCTGCCGCAGATCTCGGCGGTGAGGTTCAGCCAGTCTCCCCGGATGCGGCCGCAGAAGGAGGACGTGGCGAGGAAGCCGACGTCCCCGGCCAGGGCTCCCAGGTCCCCGGTGTGGTTGGCGCAGCGCTCCAGCTCCAGGGCGATGCCGCGCACCCACCTGGACCGCGCGGGAACGGAGAGGCCCGCCAGGGCCTCGATCGCCTGGCAGTAGGCCCATCCGTGGCCGATGGTGGTGTCTCCCGCCACGGTTTCCGCGAACTTGAGGCTCAGGGGATGGGGCCCCCCGACCAGGGCCCTTTCGATGCCCCGGTGCTGGTAGCCCAGGGCGATCTCCAGGTGGAAGACGGTCTCGCCGTGGCACTGGAACCGGAAGTGCCCGGGTTCGATGACGCCGGCATGGACCGGTCCCACCGCGACCTCGTGGACTTCCTCGCCTTCGACCCGGTAGAAGTCGGTCACCCCGGGCTCGAGGGTCCCGAGGCGGTTCCAGGCATCCCGGCCCTCGGCCCAGGAGGCGTGGTACCTCACGGGCTTGAACCACGGGTGGCGCTCGGGGACGATGCCGAACTGCTCGGCCATCTCCCGCTCGAAGAGATGGGCCTGGGGGCACTGGGGGGTGAGGGCGGGATAGCCGGGCTGGTCCAGCCGCGTGCGGCCGACCCACAAGTCGCCGGCGGCATCGTCGGCCAGCACGGCGAACAGGCGCAGCCGCTCGTCGGCGCAGAGGCACGCCAGGCGCATGCCCGCGCCGGTGCCCTGGAGGATCTGGTCCCGGAACTCCCCGAAGGCGAGCTCGGGGACGTCCACCAGGGGCATCGCGGATCCGTTCCGGCAGGAGGCGAACATCTGGCCGCTCATGGCTTTCCCTCCACCCAGTTGCCGGCGCTCGAGATCATGGTCCCGATGGGCCGGGGCAGCCAGAGGCCCAGGAGCAGGGAGAGGCCGAGGGCCAGGATCAGGGGGGCCGTCGTGGCGGCGGTGTCCTTGTAGGGCGTGCGCACCCGCCTTGGATCCGGCGTGCCGAAGATCATCTTGACCACGCTGTCGCTCATGGCCAGGAAGATGCCGCAGAGCAGGAGCAGGAACGCGCCGCCGAGCCAGAGCGAGCTGCCGGAGAAGGCGGCGGCGGCGATGTTGAACTCGCTGATGAAGGGCGCGAAGGGCGGCGTGCCGGTGATGGCGAGGAACGCGAGGAGGAAGAGCCAGGCCGACACGGGCGTGCGCCGGATGGCTCCCGTGACGTTGGGCAGGTGGCGGCTGGCGTAGCTCCGGTGGATGTTGCCCGCCGAGAGGAAGAGCACGCTCTTGACGAGCGCGTTCGCGGCGATGTGGAAGAGCGCGAAGCGGAGTGCCGTGCCCCCGATGCCGATGCCGAAGACGAGGATCCCCATGTGCTCGACGCTGGAATAGGCGAGCATGCGCTTGATGTCCAGCTGCCGGACCATGAAGACCATCGCCCAGAGCATGGAGACGAGGCCGAAGCCCACCAGGACCTCGTTGGCGAAGGCGGCTTCCCCGGCGGCGGCCACGACGGCGTAGATCCGGAGCAGGGCCAGGAAGGCGCAGCTGGTGACACCCCCCGCCAGGAGTGCGCCGACGATGCCGGGCGTCTCGCCGTAGGCGTCCGGCTTCCAGGTGTGGAGCGGAGCCAGGCCCATCTTGGCCCCGTAGCCGACCACGGCGAGGATGAACCCGGCCCGCAGCCACGGCCTGGAGAGTTGCGCGCCTTCCTCCATCAGCCGCGTGTACTGGAAAGGCTCGTGGATGCCCCCCATGTGGGCCGCGTAGGCGATGAAGAAAGTGCCCAGCAGGGCGAGGGCGATGCCCACGGAGCCGATGATCAGGTACTTCCAGGCGGCCTCCAGGGAGTGCCGGTTGTGGTTGAAGTACACGAGCGGCGCGGTGGTCAGGGTCGTGGTCTCCATGGCGACCCAGACAAGGCCTGGATGGCGGGCCTGGGCCAGCAGGGAGGCCATGCTCAGGAAGCACAGGAAGCAGACGACGAAGAGCCGGTGGTTCCGGTCCGGGCGCAGGGCCAGGTAGGCGGGCGCGTAGAAGGCGCAGATGCAGAAGAGGACGCTCACCACCAGCAGCACCCAGCCTCCGAGGGCGTCCACTCCCAGCCAGACCCCGCGGGGCAGGGCTTCCCAGCCGCGCATCGCGGCGAGGCAGAGGGAGACCACGAGGCCGAGCAGGTGCAGGACGGCCGTGCCCGGAAGGAGCCTGATCCGGAAGGCGTCGGAGGACGTCTTCCAGGCGGCCAGCGCCGCGGCCAGGGGGAGGAGGATCAAGTACCAGGCCATCGATCAATCCTTCAGTTCGGCCAGATGGCGGGTGTCGATGGAGTCGAAGGCCACGCGGATGTGGTTGATGACGATGCCCATGACGAAGATGCCCACGAAGAGGTCCAGCAGGACGCCGGCCTCCACCAGGAGGGCCATGACTTCGACCAGCAGCAGGGAGAACAGGTAGATGCCGTTCTCCAGGACCAGGTAGCCCACGACCTGCGTGAGCGCCTTGCGGCGGGAGACCAGCAGGAGGAATCCCGTGAAGAGGGTGGCGAGGGAGGCAGGCAGGAACAGCGTGTTGGCCGTTCCCGCCTTCAGGGGCAGGTTGTGGGCCAGGAGGAGGCTGAGTCCCGTCCCGAGGGCGCAGAGCACCAGCGAGGCCGAGTAGCCGATGTAGGGGCTGACCTCCCGGTCGATCCGGACCTGCCGGAGGGCCCGCCGGAACAGGTAGGGGATGAACCAGCCCTTCACCGCGATGGTCGCCGCGGCCATGAGGACGATGTGCGGGATGCGCCACAGGCCCATGGCCAGGGGGAGCAGGCCGAGCAGGACGCCCTGGAGCACGGCCGTCTGGATCGCCTTGTCGATCCGGTTGGCCGCGACCAGGGAGAAGTTGGTGAGCATGATCAGTGCGATGAGGATGTCCACGAGCATCGGGATCTCCTAGACCAGCAGGAGGAGGAAGGCGAAGGCCGTCGCCAGCACGCTGGCCGTCAGGAACTGCGGCACCTTGGTCATCCGGAACCGGGCCGTGATGCTCTCGATGATCCCCACGACGACGGCGAAGAGCCCGAGGGCCAGGAAGTAGGCGCCCCAGTCGAGCCAGGGATCGAGGGTCCTGGGGAGGAGCGGTCCGAGGATCAGGGCCGCGAGCACGAGGAGCTTCAGGCTGGCGCCGTACATCACCAGGGCCAGGGGGCGGCCGGAATGGTCCAGCACCATGACCTCGTGGATCATCGTCAGCTCCAGGTGCGTGTTCGGATCGTCCACCGGGATGCGGGCGTTCTCCGCCAGGTAGACGATCATCCAGCCCGCCAGCACCAGGAAGAGCGGCCCCGTGGCCCTGGAGATGGCGAAGCCCGGCGAGGCCAGCATCATGGACAGGGAGAGGCTTCCCGAGGACTTGGCCAGGGCCGCGAAGCCCAGGAACAGCGCCGGCTCGGCCAGGGCCGAGAAGAACACCTCCCGGGCGGCCCCCATGCCCTCGAAGCTGGAGCCGGTGTCCAGGGCCGAGAGGACGGTCAGGAACCTGGCCAGGCCGAAGAGGTAGGCGAAGAGGATCACGTCCCCCTCGAAGTGGATGGGCGCCGGGGAATGTCCGAAGGGGACCAGGAGCGCCGCCACGAGGCCGGCGGCGACCGTGGCCACCGGCCCGGCCAGGAAGATCCACGAAGTCGTCCAGCTGAAGACCGTGCGCTTCCTGGCGAGCCGGGCCAGGTCGTAGTAGAGCTGCAGGACGGGCGGCCCGCAGCGGCCCGCCACCAGCGCCTTGACCTTGTTGATGAGGCCCGGGATGAGGGGACCCAGCAGCAGGGCCGCCAGGACGTGGAGGGCGATGTGGACGATTCGGAAGAAGAGGGGCTCGGACATCAGGCCACCATCCAGATCAGCAGGACGAGCAGGGTGATCAGGACGTAGAGCAGGTAGAGGGGCAGCTGCCCGCCCTGCAGGACGCGGAGCACCGAGAGGCCGCGGGCCGCCAGGTCCAGTCCCGGGGCGCCCACCCGGTCCAGGACCGGGTCGGGGACGGTGCTGTGGAAGCGCCTGGACGCGGGGAAGAGAGCCGAAATCCGCCGGAAGCGGAACCGGGGCCAGAGCACGAACTTCATGCCCGAGACCAGGCCGTCGGCGAAGGAGGAGGCCGTGTACTGCATCCTCGCGCTGCCCGCGACGTAGCCGCAGTCCCAGGTGGGGACGTCCTTGCGGGAGGGGGCCGCGCTGGCCCAGCGCCAGGCCCCCCAGGCGAGCCCCAGGAGCAGGAGGGCCAGGACCGAGAGCATGGGGAGGCGCGCGAACCCGGCGAGGCTGGGGAGGGACTGCACGCCCGAGACGCAGGCGACCAGGGGATCCAGCACCGGCACGAGCAGGACGGGGGCCAGGCCCACCAGCGCGCAGCATCCGGCCAGCGCGATCATGGGGGCGAGCATGAGCCGCGGGGATTCCTGGGACTGCTCCGCCTCGCGGGACCGCGGGTTGCCCAGGAAGACCGTCCCGTAGGCCTTGGCGAAGCACGCCAGGGCCAGGGCGCCGATGACGGCGAGGGCGGAGAGGGCGACGATGGTCCAGGGCAGGTGGGACAGGGCCAGGCCCTGGAAGGCCGCGAGGTAGATCAGCCACTCGCTCACGAAGCCGTTGAGCGGCGGCAGCCCGCAGATGGCCCAGGCCCCCGCCAGGAAAGTGAACGCGGTGGTCGGCATGGTCCGGGAGAGGGCCCCCATCTTCTCGAGGTCCCGGGTGCCCATGGCCCGGATCACGGAGCCCGCGTTGAGGAAGAGCAGGCCCTTGAAGAGGCCGTGGTTGAGGACGTGCAGCAGGCCCCCCGCGTAGCCCAGGATCTGGACGCTCTGGGAGCCGATGCTCTTGCCCAGGGTCCCGATGCCGATGCCCAGCAGGATGATGCCGATGTTCTCGATGGAGTGGTAGGCCAGGAGCCGCTTCAGGTCGTGCTGCCCCAGGGCGAAGGCCACGCCGAGGATGCCCGAGGCCGCCCCCAGGACCACCAGGAGGCCGCCCCACCAGAGCGGGGGATCCGGGATCCAGGACAGCATCCGGACGAGGCCCAGGATGCCCATCTTGATCAGCACCCCGGACATGAAGGAGGAGACGTGGCTCGGCGCCGCGGCGTGGGCGACGGGGAGCCAGAAGTGGAAGGGGAAGATGCCGGCCTTGATGCCGAAGCCGACAAGGAACAGGACGAAGATCAGGGTGCCGCGCCAGGTGGCGGCGAATCCGCACGGGAAGGCCGAGAAGGCCGCATGCCCGAGGGTGGAGGCCATCAGGGCGAAGGCTCCGAAGAGGCAGAGCGTTCCCGCATGGGTGGCGATGAGGTAGATCCATCCGGCCCGCTGGGTTTCCAGTTCCCGGTCCTCCGCGACGACCAGGAAGAAGCCCGCGATGGCCATGCCTTCCCAGGCCACCAGGAAGGTGATGGCATGGGCGGAAGCCACCAGGAGGGCGAGGAAGGCCGTCGTGAGCCCATAGAGGAACCTGACCTTGCGGGCACCCTCGTGGCCGTCACCGAAGTAGGCGAGTCCGTAGACCGATCCAGCGGCCGACAGCAGCAGGACCGGGACCAGGAAGAAGGCGGCGATGGGATCGAAGCGGAGAAGGCCGGCGGAGCCGAGGGGCGTGTTCGGAAGGGCCAAGGTCCAGGCCGCACCGCCGGCGAGCATCCAGGCCGAGGCGGCGAGCCCCAGCAGGGTGCCGAGACCGATCATCGCGGCCGCCGTCTCTCCCCCGCGTTTCCGGAGGAACAGCCCAGGCACGCCCGACAGGGCCGCCGTCAGGATCGCCAGCAGGTAGAGGATCATTCCGGCAACCTCGCTCTCAGAAGGGTCTGGACGATTCGGGACGGGGGGGACACGCGGCCGGCCGCCGAAGGTGGCATGGACGACCCGGCCTGCCGTCGCCCGGGGGCCGCGAGGATCAGGACGTCGTCACGCATCAGTGCTCCACTCCACGATGAGGAAGCCATCGCGCCAGGGATTTGCGAGGCACGATCCTGGTGGACGGCGAAACCCGGCTGTTCTGGCTCAGCTTGAGGCCATGGTAGCAGACTCAACACTTCCGCGTGGCCCGCCGGACAGGGGTCGGCGCTCCGAAGCCGTGCTCGCTGGATCGTGGAGATCCGGGAAGTCGTCCGGGCCTGTCCTTCGAAAATGCAAATTATATTTTATTATTCGTACAAAATATGCATTATTGTGTGTAATTCAATATGAAATAATGTATCCGATAAAATATTTTCAAATTATTGATAATTAACGTATTAATATCGCAAAACGGCGTGTCGCATTTTCTTTCACCGGGTTGATTCTTTCCTCCAGGGAATCCTGTATATGATTAATAAATCAATCTTCAGGTCATTCCACACAGAACGCTCGAACGGGAGATTCCATGATGCCGATCCGTCACGTACCGCTGGAACGGAATCCCGGCGGGAGGTTCCAGCGTCTTCTGGCGCAGGATACGCGGTTGCTGGAACTGGCGTTCGGGGCGGTCGCGGAGGGGCCGGTGGACGAGCTCGTGGCGCACAGGCTCCGGGGCTGGGAGGAGATCAATGCAGGCTTCCGCTACGAGGCCGAAGTCCTGTCGGACGACGCGTTCCTGGAACTCAAGGACCTGCAGGGTCTTCCCGTCCGGATCACGATCCTGACCGCCCGCGGCGACAGACGGGCCATCCATGGCGTGGTCACGGAGGTTCACAGCGAAGGCACGGACGGGGCCCTCGCGGCCTACCGGCTCGTCATCGAGCCCGTCCCCGCCGTCCTGAGGCTGGGCAGAGGGTCCCGGGTCTTCCTGGGCACGTCCTATTTCGGAGCCGCGCTCCGGATCCTCCGGGAACAGGTCCAGGCCAACCCCGTCTTCGAGGCCTGCTTCAGCCTCGACGACCGCTGCCAGGGGCGCTTCCCGGACCGGGAGTTCATCTTCATGCGCGACGAGAGCCCCTGGGACTTCATCCGGCGCTGCTTGGCCAAGGAGGGGGTTTCCTTCGTCTTCGCGCCGGCCAGGGAGAGCACCCCGGAGCACCCCCAGCACGCCATGATCCTCTTCCGCGAGGCCCGGGACCTGGACGAGAACGAGGCCGGGGCCGTGCGCTACCACCGGGCGGACGGCACGGAGGAGGCGGACGCCATCACGAGCTGGCATGCCCGGCGGAGGCTCCAGTGCGGGAAGGTGACCCGGCGGGCCTGGAACCATGCCAGCGGGGCCTTCGCCGCCGCCACGGAGGAGGTCCGTTCGGAACAGGGGGCCTTCGGGAACGCGCTGGCGTCGACCCTCGAGGACTACCGCCACGAGACGCCCCTGGAGCACGACAAGGCGGAGCCGTTCGAAGCCCGGACCGCGGTCCTGGCCCAGGCGCGGGAGCAGCGCACCAAGGTCTTCTCGGGGGAGGGGACGGTGCGGGAGTTCCGGGCCGGGACTACCTTCGAGCTGAGCCAGCACCCGGTCCATGACCAGGATCCGGCGCCGGACCGGGAGTTCGTGCTGACGCGGGTGGAACTGGAGGCGGAGAACAACCTGCCGAAGGGACCGGGGAAGGCCCCGGATACGAACAAGCCTGGCCCTGTCTACCGGAACCGCTTCGAGTGCGTCCGCCTGGGGATTCCCATCCTGCCCGAGGAAGTTCCCTTCGCACCCTTCGGCCACCTCACGGCCACGGTGGTGGGGCCGGGAGGCGAGGCGGTCCACACCGACGAACTGGGGCGGATCCGGATCCGCCTGCACGCGACCCGGGAGGAGGACCATCCCGTGGCCGGGGCGAGCGGCACGGACAAGGACAGCTTCTGGGTACGGGTCCTTCAGCCCTGGTCGAGCCAGGGGATGGGCGGAAACCTGCTGCCGCGGGTGGGGGACGAGGTGCTGGTCTCGGCCTTGAACCACGACCCCGACAAGCTGGTGGTGCTGGGCGTCCTGCCGGGAGGGACCCGCAAGCCCGGGCGCTTCAGCGAGGCTTCGGACCTGCCTGGAGACAAGGCGGTCTCTGGGTTCAGGTCTCGCTCCCACCGGGGCCTGGAAGGGAACGAACTCCTGTTCGACGATACGCCCGGGGAGCTGCGCGCGCGCCTGTCGAGCGACCATGCCTGCTCCGAACTGAACCTGGGGTTCATCACGGCCCCCCGGGGCGGCGGCGTGGCCCAGGCCAGGGGCGAGGGGGCCGAACTCCGCACGGACGGCGCTGCCTCCCTCCGCGCGGCCAAGGGCCTGTTCCTGACGGCGGCGGCGCAGATCCGGGCCAACGGGCCCCAGCTCGCCCGGGAGGAGCTGGCGGGACTCTTCGAGGCGTTCGGGAGCCTCACGGAAAGCCTGGGGGACTACGCGGGCCAACACCATGGACTGCCTCCGGAGACCGGTCCGGAGAAGGCGCTCCAGGATCGCCTGCGGGACTGGGAAGCGGGCACCAGCACGAGGCCCGGGACCCAGCGCCCCGGCGAGGGCCAGCGACTCATCGCCCTGAGCGCTCCCGACGGCCTGGTGGCGGCCACCCCGAAAACGGCCGTCCTCTACGCCGGGCAGAATCTGGACCTGGCGGCCCAGCAGCATGGGCACGTCACGGTGGGTCAGCAGCTGGTCGTCAACGCCGGGAAGGGACTCTCCCTGTTCTCCCACAGCGGCGGGTTCAAGGCCATCGCGCACCAGGACGACCTGGACCTCCAGGCCCAGCACGGCGACATCTCCCTGACCGCCGCGAAGAACGTGAAGATCTTCGCTTCCGGGAACGAGATCCTGGTCGCGGCGGACAAGAGGCTCACGCTGATGTGCGGCGGGTCCTACCTCACCCTCTCGGCCGAGGGTCTTGTCTGCGGCGGCCCCGCCTTCACCGGCAAGGTCGGCTGCGTCTCGTGGCCCGGGGCCGACCGCAAGGCCCTCGACCTCCCGGACGTCGGCATGGGGGAGACCCAGGGCCGTTTCCTCTTGCACTTCGGGGACAACGGCCAGGTCGCGAAGAACCGGAAGTACCGCATCACGCTTTCGGACGGAAGCGTGGTGGAGGGCGTCAGCGATGGCCAGGGCCTCACCAGCCTCGTCAGCGCTGACGTCCTGAGGATCGTGCACATCGAAGTCGGGTCGCCGGAACCCTTTTCATGACGAGGCCTCCCATGCTTCCTGACCCCACGAACGAGGTCCGACCTTCCGCAACCGGGATCCTCCTGCCCCGGAAGGATCACGTCATCAAGGCTCCGCTTGCCCGGGATCTCCCCTGCTACACGATCCTGGTCCACGGCGTGAACGACGTGGGGGAGTGCTACCGCGAACTCGAGCAAGGGCTCTGCCAGGGCTTGAACGAGCGGCTGGACCGGTCGGACCTGGTCCCGGCCGCCTACAGCGTCCCCACGGAACAGGACCGCGGCGTGGTCGACCCGAGGCCGGATGAAAAGTATTTCCAGCGCCAGGCGGATCCCGGCACCTGGAGCCCCGTGATCCCCTTCTACTGGGGGTTCCGGGAACTGGAGAAGCACGTCAACAAGCACGAACGGCACGGCGAATGGCTGGACAGGCACGGCAACCGCCTGGACAAGAACAGGACCAAGGGCGGCGGCCCCTTCTCCAATGCGACCCAATGCCTCCCGGACATGTTCGGACCGGGTTTCCGGGAGAAGGGCGCCTATGGATTGAGCAAGAACGAGATAAGCCGGCTGACGGGCGGATCCCCCACCCACCCTCTGCTGGATTGCCCCGACCGCAGCTACAACGTGCTGGCGGCGAAGCGCCTGGCCATGCTCATCACCATCATCCGGAACCGCCATGCGGCGAACGGACTGCCCGCGCCCACCCTCAACATCGTGGCCCACAGCCAGGGCACCATGGTGACCCTCCTGGCCCACGCCATGCTTGCGAAGGAGGGGAAGCCCGGGGCCGATGTCTGCATCCTGTGCAACGCCACGTATTGCCTCCGTTCCATGGACGACCTGAAGGCGGAAACGACCAAGGCCGGGGAGCCCATCCAGACTCGCGGCGCCCGCCTGCGGACCCTGGAGAACGTCCTGGCGCACATGATCGGGAAACCGATCCAGGTGCCGCCCTTCAGCCAGCTTGCCGGAGAGGCCCGCGACAGCCATGGGCTGGCGGGGAGGCGCTGGACCGGCCACGCCGTGGTCAAGGGCAGGGAGATCCCCTATGCCGACCGGGACAACCGCGGCAAGGTCTACCTGTACTTCTGTCCCGAGGACCTCACCGTGGCCTTGCCCAACATCCAGGGCATCGGCTGGTGCGGCGTGGAGGAACCGGACCGCAGACGGCTTCCCGCCGGCTTCAGGCAGCGGATCTGGACCATGCTCTGGAGGGATGGGAAGGCGTGCAAGGTCGGCCAGGGGAGCGGCGTCCGCATCCTGCGAGGCAAGGACGAGGCCTTCTGGAACTGGGCGGATGACGGCTTCAGGGCGGAACCGGAGGAGCTGTCCTGGCGATGGATCAATGGCGAAGAGCTGCCTGTGCCCTTCGAACCAAGGATGCGCCATGGAGAGGTGAACGAAGCGGAGGATGGCGCGAAGGGAAGGCAAGGGAAACTGATGTGCTCGCCCTTGGACGCCTGCGTGGCCGTGAGCCACAAGGGCATCGGACAGGTGCGGCAGGCGGTGATGGATCCACGAAGGGACCGGGAGCCGATCCCGAAGGATACGGATACCGGCGGGCCCCAGGGCGGGGATCCAGCCATCCACTGGAAGAAGGAGCAGCTGCAGGCCCTTCAGGACCACTACGACCGCAAGCTGCTGAAACGCACGGAACAGGGCGAAGAGGACCGCACGGACCAGTTCGAGGTCCAGGATGCCTACAGCCTGCCCGACGGCCGCCTGATGCTGATCCGCTCCGAAACCGCCAACGAGGCCCGGAAACGTTGGCAGAGCGTCGCGGAGAACAACTCCTACCACAGCGCCATCGTGTCCTGCCGCGAGCACCACCGGCAGGCCACGGCCTATGACCTCGCCGTGGGCCTAGGCAGCGGCAGCGGCAAGAAATGGATGCGGGAAAGGACGGAGGACGACCAGGCGTTCCTGAAGTATCTGTGCGCCGTGGCGGATTGGAGAATCAAAGAGAAAAAAAGAGAAGAGCTAACTAACAATTTTTTTTTCAAGAAAGAACCCATTCAAGGTTTCAAGAATCTCATGGAAGCCACTATTCACTATTTCAATACAGGAAACTTGCCATACCACTTGTTGCCCAATCTAGCGGACCTATCGCCCATCATCGTGGATCAGATCCTTGAAGATGAAGAAATGGCCAGGGAACGGCAGGAAGAAGCAGAGGCCGTCGCCAGAAGAATCTTGGCTGAACAGAAGGCTGAAGCCAGAAAACGGCAGGCACATGAGGATGCCCGCGAGAAAAGGCGGGAACTCGAACGCGGTGTGGAGCGAGGCAGGACTAGCTAGAGCAGGGGCCTCCACACCCGACCGCCCACTGAACCCATGACGATGGTGACTCCCCCGTGAAAGAGACGATCATGCCCACCCTGGAACTCCCCGCCTATCCCCGCCTCTGGCCCTTCGCCGTGGGGCTGCTCGCGCTGATCCCCCTGTGGGTGGCGGCGCTGAACCTATGGATCAGGCCCGCCTCTCTCCAACCTGGGCGCGCGGAGATGGGCAACCCTGTGATTCTTTACTTGATCCCTCCGGTCCTGGCGGTGGGCTGCCTGCTGGGGGCCTGGATTGGCCTGGTATCGCACCGCAGGGCCCAGGCTCGGCAGCAGCACCAGTGGTCGATCCAGGAGATCCATCGCCAGCAGGAAGCGGAAGAAGCCCGCGCCGCCCGGGAGCGGGAGAACCATCAGTTCACCCTGGAGGTGCTGGGCCTCGGCCTTTCCGTGGAGATGTTCCGGCAGCAGGGGGTATGGGAGGCCATCGAGCGATCCGGCGGGGCCTTCATCCTGCCCACGGATCCAAAGGCCTATCCCCTAGGCACGGATGAAAAGGGTGACCAATACGACAAGCGATCTGACGACGCATTCGAACATGCAGCCAGCTATTTCACAGAGAAATGGATAATCCCAGGGTTTGCGGCGACCTCATCCCTCCACTGCCAATTGACAAGGAATCGCATGCAAGCGTTTCCGGATGCTCTTCGTAGTGGCGCTGGCATGGCTTGGCATGTATTTGAAAATGTTGGATGGCTTTATGATGATGGCCCAGAAATATTCATATTGTCCATTTTCCGTTTCTTCGATGAGAATCCAGATGTCCCTGCTATTGCTCTATATGTTGAAGATGGCAACTATGTTCGGAATATTTTCCGGGCGGAAGACACCCCGCCCATCCTGGTGGACGGGTACCGCAAGCCCACGGATATGACCGAATCCATGG
>DAOPZL010000014.1:24528-60597 GCA_035353395.1 Holophaga sp. | reverse complement strand
CTCCAGTCTGGCGGCGGGCAGGAACACGACGCCCTTGCCCTTCGGGCCGGGCACGAAGGCCAGGCCGCGGCCCTTGCAGAAGGGCTTCGACAGCGCCAGGTCGGGACAGAATCCCAGGCTGAGCGCCCCCTTGAAGGTCCCGGGTGGCGCCTGGACCAGGACCGCGTAGACGAGCGTGGCGCCGGAGGAATAGCCCACCAGGACCGGCGGGTGGTAGTCCGAGAACCCGTCGTGCTTCTGGATGAACTGGCCGAGGGCCTCGAAATCCGAGGCCGGGTAGACGCAGGGTTCCGGGCTCCCCGCCAGCGCCTTCAGGTAGCGGCGGATGTCCACGCCGGCCACCAGGACGTCCAGGCCCGCGAGTTCCCTGGCCATGTCGACGACCCCCTTGTTCCAGCCGCCGTCCCCGGAGACGAAGATGGCCACGTGGGCGGGCTGGGCCTTCGCGCGGTAGACCGTGACCGCCCCGAAGCGGCCGAAGGCCAGCGTCTCCTCCGAGGCCCAGGCGGGAAAAATGGCCAGGCCGAGAACCACCAGGAGCTTCAGCATGCTCATTTCGACACCACGCCCTTCAGCCCCCTGCCCACGAGGGCGGCGATGTTGGCCAGGATCGGCGCCAGGGAGACCCCGCCCGGGCAGGCGATGTAGCGCGGCTCCCAGGCCGGGTCGAACTTCTCCTTGTAGCGCCGGAGTCCCTGGAAGTTGTAGTAGTGCTCGCCCGTCCGGAAGAGGAGCGCCCCGATCCGGGTCCAGAGCGGCGCCAGGGCCCGGCTCTCCAGCCCCGAGAAGGGGGCCATCCCCAGGTTGAAGCACCGGTAGCCGTTCGCCTTGCCCCACAGGAAGAGCTGGACGAACAGATAGTCCATGATCCCGGAGGGGGCGTCGGAGGCGTTGCGCATGAGGTCCACCGACAGCTCTTCCCGGCTCGTGCCGGCCCAGAGGTTCGCGAAGGCCACGACCCGTCCTTCCCTCCGCACGACGGCGGCCGGGAAGAACGACAGGTAGTCCGGATCGAAGTAGCCCAGCGAGAACGCCTTCTCCCGCGTGTTCTTGCTGGAGAGCCAGTCGTCCGACACCCGCTTCAGCTCGGGCAGGAGCGCAGGCACCTGGTCCGCGGGGACGATCTCGAAGGTGCAGCCCTCCCGCCCGAGCTTGTGGAGGAGGTTCCGCAGGGTCTTCCGGCCGGCGCCGTCCATGGAGAAGGCGTCCAGGTCCACGCGCGCCTCCTCGCCCACCTTGAGCAGGGTCAGCCCCAGGTCCAGGAAGCGGCCCAGGTCCTGGGGCCCCACCTCGTAGAAGACCGGCCAGCCGCCGAAGAGATCCACCTCCTCCCGGAAGCGCCAGAGCAGCTCGGCGTGTTCCTCCCGGGGGCCCACCGGCTCCCCCAGCGCCACCCAGCTCTTGCCCTCCACGCCGTACATGAGGAAGCTCCTCCGGCTCTCGCTGAACAGGAGGGACTTGTCGCCCAGCAGGGCCAGGTAGGCGCAGGTCCGGGGCGAGCCCGCCGCGATGAGGGCCGCCCGCTGGAGATCCTCCCGGCTGGGTAGTTCGGGCTCGGGCATCGCCGGCCGCATGAGGCGGGCCATGGCGAAGAAGAAACCGAGGCCCGCGGCGCCCACGAAGGCTCGCAGGGTACGGGAAGCGTCGCCCCGGAAGGCGAAGTGCCACCAGAGATCGTGGCTGTAGTCCACGTGCTTGTAGGAAAAGAAGGCGAGCCCTAGGGCACAGAGGAGCACCAGCGCGATGGCCGCGATCCACCCGGCGCTGAAGGCCGGGCTGAGGAGGGAGGAGCGCCGGTAGAAGTACCTCCGGCAGGGCAGCAGGGCCAGGAACAGGACAAGGAGGAAGGAGGCCTCCTCGTAGTCGAGTCCCTTGAGGATGGACAGCACGGCCCCCCCGAGCAGCAGGAGGGACGTGAGGACGTAGGCCGCGTCCAGGCGCCTCTGGAGGCCCCGGGCGAGCAGCAGGAGCCACATCCCGGTGAGGCTGCCCAGGAAGTGCGAGAGCTCCACGACCGGCAGCGGGATCACGCCCTTCAGCACGGCCACCCGGTGCAGCAGTTCCGGGGTGGCGCCGGAGAACAGCAGCACGGCCCCCGCCATGAAGGTCATGAGCGCGATGATCCTGGGCGCCAGCTCGGGCACCCACCGGCCGAAGAGACGCCCCGCCTTCGCCAGGGCCTCGCGCCGCTCCAGGGCCTCGTGGGCGCCCAGCAGCAGCGCCGCCGCGGCGAGGGGGAGCAGGTAGTAGATCACCCGGTAGGCGACCAGGGAGGCCATGAAGGCGTCCGGCGCGACCTTCCCGGAAAGCAGCACGAGGAGCACGCCCTCGAAGACGCCCAGGCCGCCGGGAATGTGGCTGACGACCCCCGCGAACTGGCCGAGCAGGAAGATGCCGAGGAACCGGGCGAAGGTCAGGTCCGCCCCGCCGGGGAGCAGCGCGTACAGCACGGCCGCGGCGAGGACCCAGTCCACGGCCGACAGGAGCGTCTGGGCGCAGGCCACCCCGAAGGAGGGCAGGGAGAAGGTGTGCCCGCGGACCGTCAGCGGGCGCCTGTGGACGAGGGACGCGGCGAGGTAGGAAGCCAGGATCGCGAGGAGGAGCCCGCCCAGGGGCAGGGTGGTGGCCAAGGGAGCGTGAAGGCCGGCGGGAAGGGTGATCGGCTCCAGCACGAAGGCCGCGCCCCCGACCCCAAGGAGCCCCACCCAGAAGGTCACGCTGTAGAAGACCACGACCTTCGCGATCTCGAGCGTGGAGAGGCCCCAGGCGGAATAGAGGCGGAAGCGCACGCCGCTCCCCGCGATCGCCGACAGCCCCACGTTGTTGCTGAAGGCGTAGCCGATGAAGGAGGCGAGGGAGATCCTCCCGTACGGAAGGGTGCGCTCGACGTATCTCAGCGCCAGCGCGTCGTAGCCCGTCAGCACCGCGTAGTTCAGGGCCGTGAACAGGAGCGCGGAAAGGACCGCGCCCGGCGGAAGCCTTCTGAGAGCGTGGACGATGTCGTGGTAGCGGTAGGCCCCGAGTTCCTGGTGCAGCGCCCAGGCCGCGGCCAGGAAGAGGAGCAGCGAAGCGATGGCCCAGACAGCTCCGCTGAATCGGTTTCGCATCATGCTTCCCGGACGAGAGAAAGAAGATTTCGGGGGTCAGCCATGGAGGGCCGTCATTTTCCAGCCAAGGATGGACGCAGCGCCAGGGGATGTCAATCCGGCCGTTCCCCCCGGCCTGGATGGGTTTGGAAGCCCCGGCAAGCAGGCGCCGTGCTAGGCTGATAGCTGGAGGAATTCTTCGTCCCATGCCTTCGTCCCGCACGCTTCCCGCAGCCTCTTCCGCGACTCCCTGCGGCGTGCGCGTCGTGGACACCGGGCGCGTCCCTTGGATGCAGGTCGCTGTATGACCGCCGGGCGCCGTTGAGACACGGCCGGCCCGGCTCGCCATACCGTCCCGATCGCCGAAAGGCTGGATGAAACCTCGGAAAGAACAAGGAATCCCTATGCGAGAAATGGACAAGGCCTTCGATTTCAAGGCGGCGCAGACCCGCTGGTACGAGACCTGGGAGAAGGCCGGGATCTTCGAAGGCAGACCCGACAGCGGCAAGAAGCCGTGGTCCATCGTGATCCCTCCCCCCAACATCACGGGCAACCTGCACATGGGCCACGCCCTGGTGTTCACCCTGCACGACACCCTCACCCGCTTCAAGCGGGCCCAAGGCTTCGACGCCCTCTGGGTCCCCGGCGTGGACCACGCCGGCATCGCCACCCAGATGATGGTGGAGCGGCAGCTCAAGACCGAGGGCAAGACCCGCTACGACCTGACCCGGGAGGAGTTCCTGAAGCGCCTCTGGGACTGGAAGGACCAGAACCAGGGCGCCATCGAGAACCAGCTCCGCCGCATGGGCGCCAGCGTGGACTGGTCCCGGAAGCGCTTCACCATGGATCCCGACCTCAACAAGGCCGTCCGGAAGGTCTTCGTGGAGGCCTACAAGCAGGGGCGCATCTACAAGGGCCCCCGCATGATCCAGTGGGATCCGGCGAGCCAGACGGCCCTCTCCGACCTCGAAGTGAAATACGAGGAGAGGCACGGCAAGCTCTGGTACATCCGCTACCCCTTCGCCGACGGCGGCGGCAGCCTGGTGATCGCCACCACGCGCCCGGAGACCATGCTGGGCGACACGGGCATCGCCGTCCACCCGGACGACGAGCGCTTCAAGAGCCTCGTCGGGAAGATGGTGAAGCTCCCTCTCACCGACCGCGAGATCCCAGTCGTGGCCGACCACTTCGTGGATCCCAAGTTCGGGACGGGCTGCGTCAAGCTCACCCCGGCCCACGACCCCAACGACCATGCGGCCGCGGCCCGCCTCGGCCTGGACAGCATCACCGTCATCGGCTTCGACGCCAAGATGACGAAGGAGGCCGGGCCGCGCTACGCGGGCCTGGACCGCTTCGCGTGCCGCAAGCTCGTCCTCGCGGACCTCGAGGAGCAGGGTCTCATGGAGAAGATCGAGGACTACACCCACCAGGTGTCCGTCTCCGACCGCACCGGCTGCGTCCTCGAACCCCTGGTCTCCGAGCAGTGGTTCATGAACGTCAAGGACGCCGCCGACGCCAGCCTGGAGGCGGTCCGCAGCGGGCGGATCAAGTTCACCCCCGAGCGCTGGGCCACGGTCTGGGAGCACTGGCTCACCAACATCCAGGAGTGGTGCATCTCCCGCCAGCTCGTCTGGGGGCACCGAATCCCTGCCTTCACCTGCGACAAGTGCGGCCACCTCATGGTGGAGATGGAAGCGCCCGCGGCCTGCGAGAAGTGCGGCCACGGCAAGTTCACCCAGGATCCCGACACCCTCGACACCTGGTTCTCCTCGGCCCTCTGGCCCTTCAGCGTCTTCGGCTGGCCGGAAGAGACGGCGGACCTCGCGCGCTACTACCCGACCGACGTCCTCATCACGGGCTACGACATCCTCTTCTTCTGGGTGGCGCGCATGGTCATGTCGGGCCTCACCTGGATGGACGACGTCCCCTTCCGGGCCGTCTACTTCAACTCCCTGGTGCGGGACGAGCACGGCGCCAAGATGTCCAAGACCAAGGGCAACGTGATCGATCCCCTCGAGACCATGGACGAGTACGGCACCGACGCCCTCCGTTTCTCCCTGGCCATCATGGCCGCGCCGGGCACCGACATCTCCCTCTCCAAGGGCCGCCTGGAGGCCAGCCGCAACTTCTGCAACAAGCTCTGGAACGCCGCGCGCTTCGTGCAGATGAGCCTCGAGCCCGAGGTCACCCTGGAGGTCGAGCCCGAGCTCGGCGAGGCCGAGTACTGGATGATCCGCCGCCTGCGGGAGAGCCTGGGGAAGGTCACGGACGCCATCGAGGGCTTCCGCTTCCACGAGGCCGCGGACGTCCTCTACCACCTCGTCTGGGACGACTTCTGCGCCGCCTACATCGAGCTGGCGAAGGTCAACCTGCAGAAAGGCCGCCCCGCCCAGAAGGCGGCCATCCTCCACTTCCTGGACATCCTGCTGCGCGCCCTGCACCCGCTGGTCCCCTTCCTCACCGAGGAGATCCACGAGGCCGTCATGGAGGGCCGCCTGCCCAAGGGCGAGTCCCCCCTGCTCGCGGGCAGGAGCTGGCCCTTGGAGGATCCCCTCCTGAAGCGGGAAGGCGGCGATCCGTCGCTCATCCCCATCTTCCAGGACGCCCTGAGCAGCCTGCTGCGCCTCAAGTCGGAACAGGGCGTGGACCCCGCCCGGCGCGTGCCCGCCCTGTGCACCCTGGGCGAGCTGGAGCCCTTCGCGGACGCCCTCAAGTCCCTGGCCAGGCTGGAATCCCTCACCTACACCGAGGGCGACCTCGGATCCCCCACCCGGGCCGTGGCCATCGTGGGCGGCGGGATGGTGGCGCTGGAGCTGGCGGGCCTCAAGGATCCCGCCGCGGAACGAGCCAAGCTGGAGAAGGAGCGCGACAAGCTGGTGAAGGAGCTCGAGCCCCTGAAGCTCCGGCTCGCCGACGACGCCTTCATCACCAAGGCCCCGGAGGCTGCCGTGGCCAAGATGCGAGGCCAGTTCGAGGAGAAGTCGGCCAGGCTGGAGAAGGTGCTCAGCCTGCTCTAGTTCGAAAAAAGATTTGCATCCGCGTCTTGAGCGCGACCCTTTCCAAGAGGTCATGTAAGATCTACGGCCAGTAATCGACTGTCCATGGAGCTTGCATGAGCTGGGTGAAGCGCACACTCAAGGCGTGGCTGCGGACGCTCGGGTCCGACCGGGCGGTCGTCGAACGGCAGTTCCGGCGCGCCTACGGCCGTCCCCTCGACCTGGAGCATCCCGTCACCTTCGACGAGAAGCTGCAGTGGTACAAGCTCTACTACCGGCGCTGGATCATGAGGGACCTCTCCGACAAGTACAAGGTCAGGGACTATGTGGCCGGGAAGGGGCTCGGCCACATCCTCAACGAACTCTACGGCGTCTATGCGCGGCCCGCGGACATCCCTTTCGGCGACCTGCCCGATGCCTTCGTCCTGAAGGCCAACCACGGCAGCGGCTGGAACGTCATCTGCAAGGACAAGAGGCGGCTCGACGCCAGGCGGGTCCGCCGGCGCCTGGACCGGTGGCTGCGGACCAACTACTACCACTTCGGACGGGAATGGGCCTACAAGCACATCCATCCCCTGATCCTCTGCGAGCGCTACCTCGAGAACGAGGAGTTCGGCGAGCTGATCGACTACAAGTTCTATTGCTACGGCGGCGTCCCCGAGGTGATCTTCGTCTGCTGCGGGCGGTTCAACGCACGGGGCCTGAGGTACGACGCCTACGACATGGCCTGGAACCGCATCCCGGCCTACAAGGGCAAGCCGGCCACGGGCCTGGACCTGCCCAGGCCTCCGGATTTCGAGACCATGCGGGAGATCGCCCGCGTGCTTTCGGAGGGCTTCCCCTTCATCCGGGTCGACCTCTATTCCGTGAAGGGCAGGATCTATTTCGGCGAGCTGACCTTCTATCCGGACAACGGCCTGGTTCCCTTCACGCCCGATGCCTACAACCAGTTCTTCGGGGATTTCTTCATCCTGCCGGAGCATCCGGTGGACGAGGAACGATCGGCCGGGGACGGCCGGGCCTCGTAGCCAGATCGCGGGCACGGCTCCACAATGCAGGTGGCCTTCCCGGGGAGCCGCATGTCCAGATCCAGAGCCATCGACGACGCGACGAGCATCTTCTCCGCCGCCCTCGAACGGGTGGATCCGCGCCGGATGGTGGAACGGGCGGTGGAACTGGACGGGGACCGCCTGGGCTTCCGCACGGGAGCCGAATCCCTGGCGCTGGACCTGGGGGACTTCGACCGGATCGTCGCCTTCGGCGCCGGCAAGGCCAGCGCCCCCATGGCGCTCGCGCTCGAAGGACTCCTCGCGGGGAGGCTCTCCGGCGGGATCGTGGTCGTGAAGACGGGCCACGTGGAGGATCTCTCCCGGATCACCCTGCTCGAAGCCGCCCACCCTGTTCCCGACGAATCAAGCGTCGCCGCGGCCCAGGCCCTCCTGGGGCTCGGCCGGGAGGCGAACGCGCGCACCCTGTTCATCGGCCTCACGTCGGGCGGAGGCTCCGCGCTCCTGTGCGCGCCGCTCCCCGGCCTGGGCCTCGCGGACAAGCAGGCGGCCACCCGTCTCCTGCTGGAGTGCGGCGCCCCGATCCGCGAGATCAACTGCGTCCGCAAGCACCTTTCGGCCATCAAGAATGGAGGCCTCGCGCGGGCCCTGGCCCCCGGCACCGTCGTGAACCTGATCCTCTCCGACGTGATCGGGGACGACCCGTGCGCCATCGCCTCCGGCATCACCGCGCCGGATGCCACCCGACCCGCCGACGCCCTGGAGGTCCTGGCGCGCCACGGGCTCCTGGACCGCGTGCCGGCGGCCGTCCGGAGGACCCTGGAACGGGACGGAACCAGCCGGGATCCCGGCGGGCGGGTCCACAACCTGGTCATCGGCAGCAACCACCAGGCGCTGCTGGCCGCCCGTGCGAAGGCGGAGGAACTCGGCTACGCCCCCCTCGTCCTCACCTCGCGCCTCGAGGGCGAGGCCAGGGAGGCCGGCCGGTTCCTCATGACCATCGCGGAGGACCTGCGGGACCGTGGCCTGCCCCTGCCGCCGCCCGCCTGCGTCCTGTGCGGCGGCGAGACGACGGTCACCCTCCGGGGAGACGGCCTGGGCGGACGCAACCAGGAACTGGCCCTGGCGGCCCTGGCCCACTTCGAGGAGGAGCCCGGCCGGATGGCGGGCCTCACCCTGCTCTCCGCAGGCACCGACGGCAACGACGGCCCCACGGACGCGGCCGGAGCCTTCGCCTGTCCCGGCCTTCTCTCCCGGGCACGGTCCGCCGGGCTCTCGGCGCGGGCCTTCCTGGCCCGGAACGATTCCTACCGGTTCTTCGAACGGCTGGACGGCCATCTCAGGACGGGCCCCACGAACACGAACGTGTGCGACCTGCAGGTCCTGATCGTGGAAAGGCCCTGAAGCCTCCGCCACCAGGCCGGCCCGGACGGGCCCTGTGGTCTTCATCACGGATTCGCAGAGAAATCGTGGTGCCGCTCGTTGAGTTTGCTACAATTTTCCTTGTCCAAGGAAGGACGCGACACGCAACCTTCGCCCTTCCCCGCCCTTTTCGAGTTGTCCATGTCCACCTCATGCCAAGGGGCACGTTCATCCCGCCCGCGCGTCTACGTGCTGGATTTCATCCGGCTCGTGGCCATGATCCTGATGGTCCACGGCCACACGCTGGACGCGTTCGTGAACCCCGCCCACATGGACTTCAACTCCTTCCGCTGGCAGCTCTGGGTCCACCTGCGCGGCCTTACGGCCCCCATGTTCCTGCTGGTGTCGGGCGCGGTGTCCGTGCTGGGGATCCGCCACGAGCCGGACGGCCGGATCGCGCGGAGCCTGCTGCGGCGCCGGATCAAGACGGCCCTGATGGTGATCGGCATCGGCTACCTGCTGGTGTTCCCGGCCAACCGCATCGCGGACCTCAAGTTCGTGTCGGCCGACATGTGGAGGGTCTTCCTGCAGGTGAACATCCTCCAGCTCAACGGCGTCACGCTCCTGCTGCTCACGACGCTCCTCGCCTTCACCCGGACCGTCCGGCGCTACGCAGTCTGGAGCTTCGGGGTCGGCTGCCTGATCCTGCTGGCCTCCCCCTTCGTCTACGCGGTGGACTGGTTCCGGCTGATGCCCGAGGGCCTGGCCGCCTACCTCTCCTTCAGCCACGGCTCCCTGTTCCCCATGTTCCCGACCAGCGCCTACATGTTCCTGGGCGTCGGCCTGGGGGCGCTGCTCATGGAAACCGAGCCGGAACGCCGGGCGCGGGTCTTCCGCATGGCCTGCCTCGCCGCCAGCGCCGCCGCGATGCTGCTGGGCATCGCCGCCGGCCACCTCCCCGCCGGCCTGTTCCCCGACCATGACATCCACAAGGCGGGCGTCGCCTACAGCCTGCTGCGCGTGGGATTCGCCCTGCTGTTCTTCGGCGTGCTGGCCTGGATCGCCGAACTCCAGCCCCGGGTGGCCCCCGCCTGCGCCTCCATGGGCAAGAAGTCCCTCTGGGTGTACGTGGGCCACCTGGTGGTGATCTACGGGACCCCATGGACGCCGGGCATCTCGACGAACTGCTTCCGCACGCTCTCCGTCGGCCAGGGCGCGCTGTGCATCCCCTGGGTGCTCGGCATCACCTTCGGCGCCATCCTGCTCTGGGACTGGATGATGAGCCGCTCGGAGGCCGTCAGCAGCTTCATCCACGCCTCGGCGGTCTTCGTCCTGGCCTACGCGCTGATGTTCTGAAGCGCCAGGGCGATCCGGGCGCCGACCACGGCGTTGTGCTCCACGAGGGCGATGTTGGCCGCCAGGCTCCGCCCGCCGGTGAGCTGCTTGATCCGGTCCAGGAGGAAGGGCGTCACGCGCTTCCCGGTGACCCCCTGCCGCGCGGCTTCGCCCAGGGCGCGGCCGATGATGGCGTCGATCACCTCCTTGTCCATGGCGTCGGCCTCGGGGATCGGGTTGGCCACCACCGCGCCGCCCGGATAGCCCAGGGACCACTGCGTGGCCAGCAGCCTGGCCACTTCCGCCGGCTCGTCCAGCCGGAAGTCCACGGGAAGGCCGCTGTCCCGCGTGAAGAAGGCGGGGAAGCGCTCCGTCCCGTAGCCGATCACCGGGACGCCATGGGTTTCCAGGTACTCGAGGGTCAGGCCCAGGTCCAGGATCGACTTGGCCCCCGCGCAGACCACCGCCACGGGCGTCTGCGCGAGTTCCTGGAGATCCGCCGAGATGTCGAAGCTGGTCTCGGCGCCCCGGTGCACCCCCCCGATGCCCCCGGTGACGAACACCCGGATGCCGGCCAGCCTCGCCGCGATCATGGTCCCCGCCACGGTGGTGGCGCCGAGGGCGCCCGTGGCCAGCACGTGGGGCAGGTCCCGGCGGCTCACCTTGGCGACGTGTCCCGCCGTGCCCAGCTGCTCCAGTTCCTCCCCGGACAGCCCCACGTGGATCCGGCCGCCGAAGACCGCGATGGTGGCGGGGACCGCGCCCTCCCGGCGGATCAGGTCCTCCACCGCCCGCGCGGTCTCGACGTTCTGGGGATAGGGCATGCCGTGGGCGATGATGGTGGACTCCAGGGCCACCACGGCCTGTCCCCGGTCCATGGCCTCGGCGATTTCAGGTGAGAGATGGAGGGCTGGATGCATGGAAGGCCTCTTCAGGATTCAGGGTCCTCCTCCGGACGGAGGAGGTCGGGGGTGAGGGAGGGAGCCACGCTGGAGCGGCTGCCCAGCGTGATCGCGGCGAGTTTCTGCCCGAGCCGGCAGGCATGGGGGAGGTCGCCCGGCACCTGCGCCAGCCCGGCGACGACCCCGGCGGAGAAGGCGTCCCCCGCGCCCGTGACGTCCACGATCTCGGTCCCGGGAGCGGGAAAATGCCTCGGCTCGCCCGTTCCCGGGACGCAGAGGACTCCTTCCGGCCCCAGGGTGACCACCAGCCCCTGGACGCCCTGGGCCTGCACCCGGCGGCAGGCGGCCAGCACGGCCTCGAGGTCCGGCAGCGGACGGGCCACCCTGGCGGCCAGCTCGCCGGCATTGAGGATGAGGACCGTGACGCCTCGAAGATCCCGCGGCAGCCGGCCCATCTTGGGTTCCGAGACGGCCACGAGCGCCAGCATCGCGCCCCGCTCCCGGCTGTCCTCGACCAGGGCGGCCAGGACCTCCGGCGGGAGGTTGCCGTCCAGCACCCGGCGGCGGGTGCTGGCCCAGTGGCTGCGCCGCTCCTGGAGCGCCTCCATGGTGAAGTGGTCCATCACGCCCATGTCCGCCATGGCGAGCACCATCTCGCCGTCCGGCTGCAGCAGGGCCGTGTAGGTGCCCGTCGGGCAGCCGGGCACCGCGAGAGTCGGGCTCGTGTCGATGCCCAGGGCCCTCGCCTGCTCGAGCAGCGCCGCGCCCTGCGGATCGTCCCCCACGACCGTCATCAGGCGCACGGGCAACCCCAGGCGGACGAGGTTCTCGGCCACGTTCCGGGCCACGCCCCCGAGGCTCTCCCGCACCGTGACGGGGTTGCTGCTGCCCATGGCCACGGGCCCGGCGGCCTTGGCGACGCGGTCCAGGTTCGCGCCCCCCGCCACGAGGATCGGCCCGGCGCCCGGCCGCAGGCGGGCACGCCCCGGGAGCCGGCCGTCCCGGACCGGTTCCTGGATCCTCTCTCTGCCTGGAACGACGCGGGTCACGGGACACCCTCGAGCACGTGCCTGGATGTATTATCCACGCGCCGCAAGAGGTCCGTCCGCCCGGGCGTCTTTGGACCCCACGGGGCGCCCGGGCACGCTAGACTGGAAGCATGATGAAGTCGTATTACGCCGGGATGGAAGTCGATGCCCCCTGCGGGCGATGCAAGGGAGACACGCGGCACCGCATCCTCTCGATCACCGACGGGATCCCGGAGAAGCTCATCTGCGTGAACTGCAACTCGGTCCACAAGTTCCGGCCGGAAAGGCCCGTGAAGGCCGAACCGGCCTCCCGCGCCCCCCGCATGGCCACGGTCGCCGCGCCGAAACAGGCCGCCACCAGCCCCTCCCGGTTCCAGGAACTGATGATCCAGGAGCAGGCCGGCGCCAAGGCCCGTCCGTACAACGTCGCGGAGAAATGGGAGGAGGGCGCCTGGATGGACCACCCCTCCTTCGGCATCGGCAAGGTGCAGCGCCGCAACGGACGCAAGGTGGAGGTCCTCTTCCGGACGGGCCTGAAGACCCTGATCAGCGGATAGCCGCTTCCCCGCTCAGAGCGGGATCCCCTCCGCCAGTTCCTCGGCCTTCCTCTGCGCGCGCTGGGTGGTCCAGAAGCCCCACAGGGCACCCAGGGCCCCGGTGACGGTGCCCAGCAGGCCCAGCAGGAACATGCTCTTGAGGGAGAAGAAGCCCATCCGGGCCAGCTCCGCCAGCAGGGGCGAGATGCCGCCCAGGCCTCGGTGGAGGGGCCACCAGATCCCGAACAGGGCGAGAAGGGTGACGAGGCTGGCCGCGAGCCCCAGCACGCCCCCCTCCACCAGCATGGGGGTCCGGATGAAACTCTCCGTGGCGCCCACCAGCCGCATGATGGAGATCTCCTCCTCCCGGGCGAGGACGCTCATGCGGATGACGTTCCCCGTCGAGAAGCCCGCGGCCACCAGCAGGAGCAGCCCCAGCACGCCCAGGGCCTGCCGCACGAGGCGCGCGGTCCTCTGGAGGGATTCGAGGCGCTGCTGGTCCACGATCACGTCGCCCACGCCGGGGAGCTGGCGCAGGCTCTCCCCGACCTCCACGGCCTTGTGGGCCGCCAGCAGGTCCGGCCTGAGCGTCAGCTCCAGGCTCTCGGGAATGGGCTCGTGGCCCAGGCTCTCCAGGATCAGCCCGGCCTCGCGGGAGGTCGCCAGGAAGCGCCGGGTACCCTCCTCCGAGCCGATGCGCCGGACGCCCTGGAAGCGCGGATCCCGCTTCAGGAGGCCTTCCGTCTCCTCCAGCTTTCCCCCTTCCACGGCGAAGACGGTGACCCTGGCCTGGGACTCCATGTGGGAGACCCAGCGGTCCAGGCTCTCCACCGCCAGGAGCCCGCCGCCGGCCAGGACGAGGCCGGAGGCCAGCGTGACGATCGCCAGGAAATGCTGCCCGCGGTGGCGGAGGAGGTCCCTGCCCACGTCCTTCAACAGGACCGCCAGGAGGCGAAGGAAGAGCATCAGTCGCTCCCGTCCAGGGCCAGCCCCCGGATCACGACCGAGGAGGAAAGAGGCAGGGACCGGTGCGTGTCGCCGACCGACGGGGCCTTCCAGATCCAGAGGGTGGACTTGTTGTCGCCCGATCCCGCCCCCACCAGCCAGTCCTTGGCTCCCCCGTGGGCGATGACGCGCAGGTCGGCGGGACCGTCGAAGGTCGTTTCAGGCGGCACTTCCCCCCCCGGGTTGAAGTCGCCCGGCTCGAAGGCCAGGAGCGGCGAGGCGTTAGCCTGGCGGGCCAGGTAGACCCGGTCGTTGCCCGTGTCGTAGGCGAGGCAGCCATAGTTGCCCAGGAGGGTCGCCGAACTGTCGCTCTTTCCGAGGATGACGTTCGCGTCAGGCGTGAACCCGGTCTGAATCCCCCTCCGGAGCCGGGCGGAGGCCGTGTAGTCCTCGCTGCCGAGGGTGACGGTCCCGCCGCTGCCGAAGTAGCCGTAGACCGCGCTGTCGGCGCCGCAGGCCACGCCGTAGCCCTGCTTGTCGCTGGTCCCCCCCGAGAGGGTCGTGTTCCCGATGACCGCCACGCCGGAGGAGCTCTTCGTGAGCGTGCCGCCGTCCGTGGAGAGGCACGAGGTGGCGATGACCCAGATCTGGGACTTCCCGCCGGAGAGGCATTCCGTGATGTAGAGATGCGAGCCGGTGGAATCCACGGACGCCTGTCCCAAGGTGCCGTCCTCGGCATCCGTGCCCGAGTCGTCCAGGGTGACGGTCGTGAGGTCCGCATCGTCCACCGCGCCGCTCTGGTCGTCGATCCGGCCGATCTTCACGAGGGTCCCGGAGGTGGACACCAGGTAGAGGTTCCGGCCATGGCTGTCGAAGGCCATCCCGCCCCAGCCGAGTTCGAAATCCGACGGCGTCGCGCCCGTGATCGTGCGGGAGGCGCTTCCCGCCGCGGCGTCGTCGTAGAGGGTCGCGACATCGTCCCAGGCCAGGATCCCGCGCGAGGTCTGGTCGAAGACGTAGAGGCCGGCGCGCCCGGTGTCGGCCTCGGCCAGGCTCGTGCACGACACCTGGAACAGCGCCAGGCCGAGAACGGCCAGGATCGTGAACGCGACATGCCGCATGGACCACCTCCCGCCCGGCCCCGCCGAAGCTCCCGCCTCCAGGCTCACTTGTGGAAGAGGGCCTTGAGGTGGGCGTTGAGATTCTTCACCAGCTCCGCGTCGCAGCCGGCTTCCACCGCGCTCCGGGAGATGGCGAGGGTGAAGCTCTTCACCGCCTCGGGCCCCTCGCCCTGCATCACCTGCTGGGTGGCCTTGGCGTAGAGGAGGTTCACCATGTCGTGGTGCTGGGCCGGGAGGACCGACTTGGCGGTCTGGGCGATGCGCTGGTTGAAGGCGTTCAGCTTGGCCATCTTGATCGGATCCGTCACCGGCCCGGGCTTGGGGGCGGCCGGATGCTCCGCGGCGAGGGGCTGGGGAACCGTCACCGGAACAGGAACGGGAAGGGGAACGGGGGTCGGCACCACCGGCGCGCTCTCGGGCACCGCCTTCGGGGCCAGGTCCTGGGGAAGCTCCGGTCGTCGGCCCGAGCGCAGCCCCTTGAGGACCACATGGCCGGCCATCACCAGACCGTAGAGGTCCTTGGCGACCGCGAGGGTGGGCTTCTGCAGCACCTCCGCCAGCTCCGCCACCGTGTAGAAGCCGGTGACCAGGGAGAGCAGCTTCGCCTCGCGGGGGCTCACGCCGTGGGGGGTCTCCCCCGGGAGCAGGGTCGAGTTGGGATAGAGGTCCAGGGAGCCGATCTTCTGGTTGATGACGCGCCACTCGTCCATGCGCCGGTGCATCTCCATCAGCACGGTGGCGTTGGACTTGGTGATGGTGACGGGCGCCCCCTGGTCGCCCTCCTCGAAGTGGTAGTTGCCGTCCAGCCACAGCGCGACCTCGTAGACGGCATCCAGCCCCTCCGCGTTGTTGGTGATCGCGTGGCTGATGCGGCCGTCCTTCAGGAAGATCTTGGCCCGCTTCGGATCCTCGACGATGTGGAAGCAGCCCGACTTCCCGCCCTGACTCACCAGCTGGATGATGTCGGGGAGCGGCGCTTCGCGCATGGAACCTTGGATGAGACCTTGGGACATCGACATCCCTCTCCGAAGACTTATTTACTGCGGAAAATGCTAACAGATAATCCGGCCCGGCCGGGAAGCTCTTCCCAGGGAAACCGGCATGGGGGATGCTGTAGGCATGACCCGGTCGCCTTTCGCCCCCATCGAAGAAGCCATCGAAGCCGTCCGCCTGGGACGGATGGTGGTCGTCGTGGACGACGAGGACCGCGAGAACGAGGGCGACCTGACGATCGCCGCCCAGCATGTGACTCCGGAGGCCATCGCCTTCATGGCCACCCACGGGCGCGGGCTCATCTGCGTCCCCCTGGAGGGCGAGCTCCTGGACCGCCTCCACATCCCGCTGATGGTCCAGGACAACACAAGCCCCTTCGAGACCGCGTTCTGCGTCACCGTCGAGGCCCGGGAGGGCACCTCGACCGGCATCTCCGCCCACGACCGCGCCAGGACCGTCCAGGCCCTGATCGATTCCGCCGCCAGGCCCTCGGATTTCGTCAAGCCCGGCCACATGTTCCCGCTGCGGGCGAGGCCCGGAGGCGTCCTCACCCGGACCGGCCAGACCGAGGCCTCCGTGGACCTCGCGAGGCTGGCGGGCCTGCACCCCTCGGGCGTCATCTGCGAGATCATGAAGGACGACGGGACCATGGCCCGCCTGCCGGACCTGATCCCCTTCTGCCAGGCGCACGACCTGCCCCTGGTGACCGTGGCCGACCTGGTCGCCTACCGCCTCCGGAAGGATCCCATCATCCGCCACCTCGGGACGGCCCGGCTGCGGACCGCCTGGGGAGAGGTGAAGGTGGACCACTTCGCGAGCCTCCTGGACGGAAGCCGCCACTTCGCCCTTTCCATGGGCGACCCCGCGGGGCCCGCTCCCCTCGTGAGGGTCCACCTGGAAGCGCTCCCCGACGACCTGCTGGGGTTCGGGCAGCATCCCGCGCCCGCCTTCCACGCCGCCATGGACGCCATCTCGAAGGAGGGCCGGGGCGTCCTGGTCTACCTGCGGCGCTACGCCCACTCGGAGGCTGCCGCGGGACCGACGGACCGCGAGGTGGGGATCGGCGCCCAGATCCTGGGGCACCTCGGCGTCCGGGAGATGCGCCTGCTCAGCCGCTCGGAAAAGAAGTACGTCGGACTCCGCGGCTTCGGCCTGGACATCGTCGCCCACGTGCGCATGGACGCATCGTGATCAACCCCGCCTTCCTTTCCGACTCGCCCTTGTTCCGGAACCTGGACGAGGCCGAGCGCGCCCGGATCCTGTCCCTGGGACGGATGCGGGCCTGCGGGAAGGACGAGGTGATCTTCCGCGAGGGGGATGCCGGCGACGGCCTCTACATCCTCGTCCAGGGCTCGGTCCGCATCTCCAGGCGGATCTCGGGCGGCGAGGAGGCCTTGGCCGTCCTGGAGCCGCGCGCCTTCTTCGGCGAGATGGCCCTGATCGACGACGCCCCCCGGTCGGCCGATGCCATCGCCATCGAAGCCGCCGAACTCTTCTTCGTCTCGCTCGAGGACATGCGCGCCCTCGTCGAGACCTCCCCCCGGACTGCGCTCAAGGTGCTGCACGCCCTGTGCGAGGTCCTGACCCAGCGCCTGCGGGAGACCAACGAGCGCTACATGAGCCTTTTCACCCTTGCCCAGTGGAGCACGGGCGGTGACGGGCTGATCCCACTTCCCTAGACCCGGTCCTCCGGACCGTCCCTTGCGAGGCTTCCCATGTCCAATCTCGTCCAGCAGATCACCGACGGCCAGTTCGAGTCGACCATCGCCCAGGGCGTGACCCTGGTGGATTTCTGGGCTCCCTGGTGCGGTCCCTGCAAGATGATCGCGCCCCTCCTCGACGAGCTCGCGGGCGAGCTCCAGGGCCAGGCCAGGATCGTGAAGATCAACGTGGACGAGAACACGGAGGTGGCGAGCCGCTTCGGCATCATGTCCATCCCGACCCTGCTGCTCTTCAAGGACGGCCAGAAGATCGCCCAGAAGGTCGGCGGGTCGCCGAAGCCCCAGCTCAAGGCCTTCATCCAGCAGGCGATGTAGCGCCGCAGGACCGCGGGGAGCGCCCCCGGGGGCGTTCCCCGCACCCTTCAGCAGGGCTCGTTCTTCTTCCGCAGCACCAGGCGGATCTGGTTGCCCTTCTCGTTGTAGGTCACCTCGTCCATGACCATGCGGATCATGGCAAGGCCCCGGCCGCACTGCTTGCGCAGCGAGGCGTCGGAGATGGGGTCGACCTTCCTGATGTCGAAGCCCCGGCCGTCGTCCGTGATGACGACCTCGTACCGCTCGGGGGTGGTGAGGACCCGCACGTCGACCTTGCGGGCGGCGAAGGCGGGATCCCCCAGGCGGCTCTGCAGCAGCGCCGCATAGGCGTCCTGGCCCGTGATGAAGTCCCCCTTCAGGCTGGAATCCATCTCCAGGTTGCCGTGCTCGAGGGCGTTCACGAGGGCCTCGTGGTAGGCCATCGCGATGACGTCCTGGTTGCCCGGATGGGCGAACCCGAGAGGGACCATCCGGTCCGTGAGGTGCATGACCAGGCTCGGGATGTCCAGCTCGTCGGAGCGGAACGAGAAATGGCGCGTCTCCCGCACCAGGCCGCGCAGGCCCGCCTCGGCCAGGCGGATCTCCCGGTGCATGCTGACCAGGTGGAAGAGGCTGTTCACCAGCTCCCGGATGCTCAGGGGCTTCTGGAACAGGTTGGAGGCCCCCAGGCGCATCGCGCGGATCGCGTAGTCCAGGGAGGCCTGCCCGGTCATCAGCACCACCGGCAGGTTGGGGTTGACGGCCTTCACGCGGCGGATCACGTCGAAGCCGTCGAGCCCCTCCATGTTGATGTCCGAAAGCACCAGGTCCAGGACCTGCTCGCCGGGGTCCTCCAGGAACGCCATGGCCGCGGCGCCCTCGGCGAACGGATGGACCTGCAGGCCGTACTCCGCCAGGGCGTCGCTGATCATGGTGAGCACAGCGACGTCATCGTCGATGATCAGCACGTGCGGTGATACGGTGTGCGCCATTCGGCCAGCTCCTCGTTCCCAGCATTCTAGCGAGGGGGGGGCAGGACATCCTCCAGAATGGCGCAGGTCCGCGCCAGCGCTCCACGGAGGGCCGGGGGCAGCGCGACCAGGGAGGTCCCCGGCCGTGGCGGAGCCTCGTCCAGCGCGGAGGCGACCGCCGGGACCAGGTCCTCGGCCGGCACGATCCTCAGCAGTCCCGCCTCCGCCAGGGGCGCGACCAGGTCCTCGAAGTTCCTGAACCCCGGACCGGCGAGGGTCGGCACCCCCCAGCGCGCGGGCTCCAGGGGGTTGTGCCCCCCGTCCCAGCGCCAGCCCCCGCCCACCAGGGCCACCGTTCCTTCCCTGTAGGCGGAAGGCAGCTCGCCCAGGGTGTCCAGGAGCAGCACGTCGCAGGTCCTCCAGGGCGCCGCCTCCCGGGGCCAGACGCCCGACGCGCGGCGGAAACTCAGCCCCATCTGCGCGAAGCGGTCGGCCACCTCCTGGAACCTCCGGGGCTGGCGCGGCGCGAGGACCAGGCGCAGCCCCGGGTGGGCCTCCCGCACGCGCGACCAGGCCTCCACCAGCAGCGCCTCCTCCCCCTCCACGGTATTGCCTGCCACCAGGATCTTCGCCCCGGCCCAGGCCTCGCGGAGGGGCGCCCAGGCCTCGTGCAGGGGCCTGGGCGGAGGCAGATCGGCCTTCAGGTTCCCGCCCAGGGCCACCCGGCGCGCCCCCAGCTTCCGGAACGCCTCGGCGGAGGCCTCGTCCCGGGCGGCCACCACGGCCAGGCGCCCCGCGGCCGTCCGCATCCAGGCCCCGCCCCGCTCGAGGCTTCGGCGCGTCAGGCGCCCGTTGACGATCGCGCAAGGGATCCCCCGCGCCTCCAGGACCCGGATCAGGTTGGGCCAGAGCTCCGTCTCCAGGGCGACATAGGCGGCCGGAGGCGGCCCCAGGAACGGCCTCAGGCCGGCGGGATCATCCAGCGGAAAGGCGCCGCCCGTGACCTGCGCTCCGTCCCGGTTCCAGGAGGCCATCCGCTTCCCCAGCAGGGCGAGCCCCGCGGGCGTGCCCGTGGTGACGTGGATCCGGTGCCCCCGTTCCCGGAGCCAGCCGAGGATCCCTTCCGCCAGGATCAGCTCCCCCACGCTGACCGCGTGCAGCCAGATCCAGCCCGCGGGCAGATCCTCGGGCGGCCGGGCCTCCAGCCGGATCCGCCAGCCTTCGGGGAGCCCCCTCCGCGCGGCCCGGGCGGCGCCCCCCGCGAGCGCAACGGTGCCCAGATACGTCAGATCCTGCCATCTCATCCTTCCAGACTCCCACAAGGCGCGCTGAAAGACATCCAGGAGTGCGGGTAGCATCGAGGCATGGCTGAACCCGCCCTGGAAGTCCTCATCGTCACCGGCCCCCTGGGCTCCGGCAAGACCACGGTCGTCAACCGGCTCCTGAAGCGGGAGATCGCGGAAGGCCGCAAGGTGGCCGTCCTCATCAACGAGTTCGGGACCGTGAGCGTGGACGGGGCGCTCGTCTCGGCGGAACGCCCGGAACTGGCGGGCATCACCAACCTGGTGAACGGGTGCGTGTGCTGCAGCCTGCGGGGGGATGTCATCGCCGCCCTGGCGGGCTGGTGCGACCTCCCGGAGGACCGCAGGCCCGAGCGGGTGGTGCTCGAGACCACGGGGCTCGCCGACCCCACGGACCTCGTGGACCTGGAGGCGGAACCGCCCCTGTCGGGCCGCCTGAAGCTGGCCGGCTGCCTGTCCGTCATCTCCTGCCTCACGCCCCTCGACCACCTGGCCCAGCGCCCCCTCCTCCGGCACCAGGCCGCCCTGGCCAGCCTGGTCTACGTCAGCAAGGCCGATCTCGATCCCAGCCTCGCCGTGGCCTGGGAGGGTGAGCTCCGCGCCGCCTTCGGGCCCCTCGCCGTCGTGCCTTCCCGGATGGGCGAGCCCCCGGCGGGAAGCCCCGACCCGTGGAAGGGCGACCTGCGCACCCCGCCGGGCCCCCATGTCCCGGCGGGCGATCTCAGTTTCGCGGGGGTGCGCGCCCTGGCCCTCCGCTGGGACCACCCCGTGGACCCCGAGGCCCTGGAGGTCCTGTTCCAGCGGAGGCCCGACCGGGGAGAGCTGCTTCGCGCCAAGGGCGTGGCCGCCTTCGCGGGCTGGCCCCCCCGGAACGACGGCTCGGACCGCTGGGCCTTCCAGGTGGCCGACCACCGCGTGGAGATCCTCCCCCTGCCGCTCCTGCCGGACGGGGCGCCCGCCCCCCTGCTGGCCGTGATCATCGGGACCGGCCTGGACTTCCCGGGGTGGAGGCGCAGCCTGCGCGGGCTCGAACGCCCCCCGGCGGGCGCCCGGCACAAGGTGGCCCTGGGCTGACCCTTCCATTCGCCAGTGGCGGGTCCGGCCCGCATGCTGGACACTGGGGGCATGCACGGACGTTCCCACGTTCTCCTCCAGGCCGGGCTGCTCCTGGCGTTGGCGGGAGTGTGCGCGGTGATCTCCAACGCCACGGCCGGCGCCTCCCGGCATCTCCCGTGGAGCGGGCGCCCGGCGGCTTCCGGGGCCCAGGTCCCGCCGGCCCCCGGCGCCGCGGACCCGGCCCAGCCCGTCCGCGAGGCCTCGCCGGAAGACGCCTGGGCGCTCTACCGGTCCGGGGCCCCCTTTCTCGACGCGCGCCGGAGCGCCGCCTACGCGGAGGGCCATGTCGCCGGCGCCTGGAGCCTGCCGGTCTGGGAGGACGCGATCGAGGCCCGGATCACCGCCTTCGAGGCCCTCGCCAAGCCGGCCTCCACCAGTCCCCTGGTCATCTACTGCGACGGCGGGGACTGCGCAGACTCCCGTCTCCTGGCCGACCGGCTGATTCCGCTCGGCTACCGGAACCTGCGCCTCTACATGGCCGGCTACCCGGACTGGACGAGACAGGGCCGGCCCGTCCGGAAGGGAGCGCAGCGATGAGGTGGCTCCTCCACCCCTGGCTCACGGTGCGCACCCAGATCGCGCTGGGGCTCGTCTTCGTCGTCGCGGCCCTCCCCAAGATCGCGGATCCCCCAGGCTTCGCGAAGGCCATCTGGATGTACCAGCTCGCCCCCGCGTGGAGCCTCCACCCGGCCGCCCTCGTGCTGCCCTGGCTGGAGCTGGCCTGCGGCCTGGCCCTCTGCCTGGGCGTCTGGAAGCGCGCGGCCGCCGGGTGGATCGCGGCCCTGCTGCTGGCGTTCACCCTGGCGCTGTCCATCAACCTCGCGCGGCACCACCCCGTGGACTGCGGCTGCTTCGGGACCGCCGCCGCCGTGAAGAGCGACGAGGAGCGGCTGTCGGACATGAAGCGGGACCTCCTCCGGGACCTGGGCCTGCTGTTGCTGGCCGGCCACGTGTGGGCCTCGGGCGGCCGTCCCCGGCGGCGCGAGGCCCGCAGGTAGCGGAGCGGGATCTCCGCTCGGGATCCCGGCCGTCTTCCGGTAAAATGGTGGGTTCGGGAGGCGAGGATGCTGGCGGTACAGAACGTGACGATGCGTTTCGGCGCGAGGATCCTCTTCGAGGACGTGACCACCACCTTCACGCCCGGCCGCCGCTACGGCCTCACGGGGCCCAACGGCAGCGGGAAGTCGACCTTCATGAAGATCCTGACGGGCGAGCTCGAGGCCCACAGCGGCACGCTCCAGCGGCCGAGGAAGATCGGCACCCTCAGCCAGGACCAGTTCGCCTTCGACGAGTTCCGCGTCCTCGACACGGTCATCATGGGCAACAAGGCCCTGTGGAAGGCGCTCGAGGAACGGGACGCCATCTACGCCAAGCCGGAGATGACCAACGAGGAAGGCCTGCGCGTCGCGGAGCTGGAGGGCGTCGTGGCCGACGAGGACGGCTACACCGCGGAGAGCGACGCGGCGGTCCTGCTGGACGGCCTGGACATCCCCGAGAGCTGCCACGAGCGGCGGATGGGCGAACTCCAGGGCGGCCAGAAGATGCGCGTCCTGCTGGCCCAGGCCCTGTTCGGACACCCCCAGGCCCTCCTCCTGGACGAGCCCACCAACCACCTGGACCTCGATTCCATCCACTGGCTGGAGGACTTCCTCAACCACTACGACGGCACCGTCATCGTCATCAGCCACGACCGGCACTTCCTGAACCGGGTCTGCACGCACATCGCGGACATCGACTACCAGACCATCATCCAGTACGTCGGCGGCTACGACGACATGGTGATGCAGAAGACCCAGATCCGGTCCCGGCTGGAGGCCGAGAACGCCCAGCGCGAGAAGAAGATCGCCCAGCTCAACGAGTTCATCCAGCGCTTCGCGGCGGGCACCCGGTCCTCCCAGGTGACCTCCCGGCGCAAGGAAGTGGAGCGCCTGACGCCCGGGGACCTGGCCCGGAGCAACATCGCCCGCCCCTACATCAAGTTCGACCAGAAGCGCCCCAGCGGCCGGCATGCCCTGGAGTTCGAGCATGTCTGCGCCGGCTACGGGGACGCCGGCGGCCGGCTGGAGGTCATCCGGGACTTCACCGCGAACGTCGGCCGGGGCGAGAAGGTCGCCATCATGGGCCGCAACGGCGCCGGCAAGAGCACCCTGGTCAAGGCCCTGCTGGCCGACGCCCCCGGCGTCGACGAGGCCGACCGCAATCTCGATTCCGGCACGGTCCGCTGGGGGCACGAGATCAGCGTGGGCTACTTCCCCCAGGACTACCGGGAGTCCATCCAGGACGGCTGGACCCTGGTGGACTGGCTCCGCCAGTACGATCCCGAGGCCTACATCGAGGACATCCGCGGCATCCTGGGACAGATGCTCTTCCGGGGCGACGAGGGCGTGAAGAAGACCGAGGTGCTCTCCGGGGGCGAGTCCTGCCGACTCATGTTCTGCAAGCTCATGCTCCTGAAGCCCAACCTCCTGGTCCTCGACGAGCCCACCAACCACTTGGACCTGGAATCCGTCATCGCCCTCAACGCCGCCCTGCAGCGCTACGAAGGCACCGTCCTGCTCGTCACCCACGACGAGGACCTGATCGACGAAGTCGCCACCCGCATCTGGAACTTCGGCCCCGACGGCATCGAGGACTTCCAGGGGTCCTACGAGGACTACCTCGCCAAGAAGGCCTGACCCCCGCGCCCCACCTCCCCCCGAGCGACAGACGGAATCGCCCGGATCGGCTATACTTTCCCGTGCAGTGGTGTGGGTCCTGTAGCTCAGTGGATAGAGCAACCGCCTCCTAAGCGGTAGGTCGTGCGTTCAAGTCGCGCCAGGACCACCAATCTTCCGGTCGACGTCGCGTCGGCCTTTTCTTTTGGTCTCCGAGAACCGGCCCGAAGACGCGGTCCCGGCAGGCCGGGTTCGGCATGATGCGGACAGTGCGCCCCCTCCGGCGCTTCGGTTCCTGGTTCAGGGGTATCTCGTCTCGCTCGCCCAGTCCAGCCGGCCCAGCACCTCCTGGGCGAGCCGGGGCCTCCTCCCGCGTCGACACCCCCTTGACTCCCGTCCTGCCCAGGATCGCCGCCAGTGCCTGCACCACTTCCTCGGCCAAGTCCCTCAAGCCGGACTTACAGACGCTTTTATACACAACCAGGATTCCGGCCCCCGGGTGTGGACAAGACCTCATATCTCAGCATGGATTGTCCTTGTACCCGCTTTCACGACTCCTCGCAGCGTCGAGACCGGAAGCATCCCTCGTCCGGAACCGAACCGGTTCACACCGAACCCACCGAGTTCGTCCAAAGAGAGAACCTTCTGGCTCACCCCGGCCAGGAGCGCTGTCGATGAGCAGGGGCGACCCCAGGAGCCGACCATGCACAACCCGGCGAGCGAGCCAGCTGGAACGAATCTCCAACAGGTGGTCCGGAGGGCCACGGATGGCCACCCGGAGGCCCTGGACCAGCTGGTGCGCGCCCTCCAGGGCGGCATCTACGGCCTCGCCCTGCGGATGCTGGGGAACCGCGCGGAGGCGGAGGATGCGACCCAGGAGATCCTGGTGCGGGTGGTCACGCGTCTGGCACAGTTCGACGGGCGCAGCCAGGTCCGCACCTGGGCCTACCGGGTGGCGGTGAACTACCTCCTGGATGTGAAGAAGAGCGCCGTGGAGCGACTCCACCACAGCTTCGAGCACATGGCCGAGGACCTGGCCCGGGATCCCGGGCCCGGAGGGCTCCTGGAGTCCGAGTCCTCCGTCCTCATCGACGAGATCAAGGTGGGGTGCACCCTGGGAATGCTCCAGTGCCTGGATCGCCCCCATCGCCTGGCCTTCGTGCTGGGCGAGGTGCTGGAGATGCCGGGGCCCGAGGCCGCCGGCATCCTGGACATCGAGCCGGCGCTCTTCCGCAAACGGCTCCAGAAAGCCCGGGAAGCCATGGTGGGCTTCCTCCGTGCCCACTGTGGGCTGCTCGATGACCGGGCGCCCTGCCGCTGCAGCCGCATGGCCGCCCGACTCCGGTCCGCGGGCGCGGTGGATGCCGCGACATGCGAGTTCGCCGAAGCACCCACCTCCTTCGAAGAAACGCGCCGGATCATCCGCCAAGTGGACGAGGCACGCCGAGTCCTCCATCTCCATCACATCGCCGAGCCGAAGCCTTCCAGCATCGACCATGCGAAGCGCCTGCTCGAAGCCCTGGGGCACGATCATCCCCCAGGCCGCGAAACTTGGCCGGCCGCCGAGTGACCCGCATGTCTTTCCGAATCCGCATCCCCGGCAGGCCTGCGCGGAAGACGGCCTCGTCCTTCGAGTCCCGCCTCAAGCAGGCGCGGGCAGCCATCCGGCAGGCCAGCCACGTCGTGGTTGGGGGCGGAGCGGGTCTGTCGGCCGCCGCGGGCCTCACCTATTCCGGCGAGCGATTCACCAGGCCCTTCGCCCGCTTCATCGAGCGGTACGGAATGGAGGACATGTACAGCGCCGGTTTCTACCCCTTCGAGCACGAGGAGGAACGATGGGCCTACTGGGCGCTGCACATCAGCCTCAACCGCTACGCCCCGCCCGGCCTTCCGCTCTATCGACAGCTCTTCAGCCTGGTGCAGGGGAAACCCTGCTTCGTCATCACCACCAACGTGGATCACCAGTTCGCCAAGTCCGGCTTCCCGGAGGACCGGGTCTTCGCGGTACAAGGCGACTACGGCCTCCTGCAGTGCGCGAAGGCTTGCCACCGGACGCTCTACGGGAACGAAGCGCTGGTGCGGACCTTGCTCGAGCACACCGAGGATTGCCGAGTGCCCGGGGGCCTGGTCCCCAGGTGTCCACGCTGCGGGGGCCCCATGGACGTCAACCTCCGCAAGGACGCATGCTTCGTCGAGGACGAGGCATGGAAGGCGGCCCACGACCGCCATGCGGCCTTCCTCGCGGAGGCCCTGGCGGGGCGCGTCGTGTTCCTGGAACTGGGCGTCGGCTTCAACACGCCGGCCATCATCCGCCTCCCCTTCGAGAAGATGGTCTTCCAGCACCCAGAGGCGCGGCTGGTCCGGCTGAACAAGCACCACTCTGAGGGTCCGGAGGAGAACGCAAGGCAGACCACGGCCTTCGCAGAGGACATGGCCGAGGTTCTTTCCGGATTGATCGGGAGCCAGGATGCATGAACCTCTGGAATCCCCGGCGCGAGGGCGGGATGCCGCGTCCTTGCATGAAGATCTCGCCAGGCTCATCGCTTTCCTCGCCCCGGGAATGCCCGTTCCGCCGACCCAGGAAGCACGCTGGAGGAGGTTCCGGGCTCTCGTCAACCTGCGGCCACCGGGGCCCGTGAGCGCGGAATTCCTGGAGATCCAGGATCGGATCCTGAAGTCCGTGACCGCCGCCAAGGGCATCACCCGGAGCCGGGAGCTGGCGCCGGTCCAGGATCGGCTCCAGCTCTGGCAGGGCGACATCACCACCCTCGAGGTGGACGGGATCGTCAACGCGGCCAACAGTGCTCTGCTGGGCTGTTTCCACCCCGGCCACGACTGCATCGACAACATCATCCACACCTACGCCGGCGTCCAGCTCCGCCAGGCCTGCGCGGAGATCATGGCGGAGCAGGGACACCCGGAGCCGGTGGGCCAGGCGAAGCTCACGCCTGGATTCAATCTGCCGGCACGCCATGTGCTCCACACCGTGGGCCCCATGATCGAAGGTCTCCCCACGGAGGAGCAGCGCCAGCAACTGGCGAGCTGCTATCGCGCCTGCCTGGGCCTGGCGGAAGCCTCGGGCCTGGAGAGCCTGGCCCTCTGCTGCATCTCGACGGGCGTGTACCGGTTCCCCCCAAGGGAGGCTGCCCGCATCGCCGTACAGGAGACGAAGCGGCACCTGGCCGGCGGGAGTCGCCTGGAGAACGTGGTGTTCAATGTATTCCGCGACGAGGACCTGGAGATCTACCGCGCCCTTCTGGCGTGAAGCGAGGCGGCAGATGTGGACTTCCCTTCACACGGGCTTCCTGGACCTCGTCCAAATACCCAGAGGGACAGGAGTCCCGATCTTCGACAAACCCATCAGGAGAACCCATGACCAAGGCAGGGAAGCACTACCGCATCGCCGCGACTGGCGACATCCAGAAGCTGGGACGCGTCACGTTCCACGATGAACTGGACCTCACAGGCTCCGAGATCTCCGTCAACGAGCTCCCTGCCGGCGTGAGCGTACCGTTCGTGCATGCCCACCAGCAGAACGAGGAGGTCTACCTCATCCTGAAGGGCAAGGGTCAGTTCTTCCTCGATGGGGAGGAGATCCCCGTGGCCGAAGGCGACGTGATCCGCGTGGATCCTGCCGGCGCCCGGTGCCTCAAGGCCGACGCCCAGGGCCCGATCCGCTTCGTCTGCATCCAGACCCGGGCAGGCAGCCTCGTCCAGTTCACCCAGAACGATGGGGTGCCTGCGGAAGGCAAGCCGAGCTGGCTCTGATCGCCCACTACCCACTTGCTGCCCGGGATCCGTTCGAGTCCCGGGCAGCGTGACTTCAGCCCCGGACTGGAGCAGCCACGAGGGTAGGATGCATCCAGGCCGGAAGGCCGAGATGCCAAGGAGAACTCGCAGTGAAACGATCCCTAGGAGCGAAAACCCTGGCGATGCCGTCGCCCGTCTGGCTGGTGGGAACCTACGACACAGCGGGAAAACCCAACCTCATGACCGCGGCCTGGGGGGAGATCTGCTGTTCGAAACCTCCCTGCGTGGCCGTCTCCCTCCGCAGGGCCACCTACAGCTATGCCGCCATCGAGGCACGGAAGGCCTTCACGATCAGCATTCCCTCGGAACACCAGGCGAGGATGGCCGATTTCGTGGGCATCGAATCCGGCAAGGACGTGGACAAGTACGCCGTCTGCCGCCTGGCACCGGTCCGCAGCGACCTGGTGGATGCGCCCTACGTCGCGGAAACACCGCTGGTCCTGGAATGCCGCCTGCTCCACACGCTCGAGATCGGACTCCATACGCTGTTCGTGGGCGAGATCCTCGACGTGAAGGCGGAGGAGTCCGTGATCGGCGAGAAGGGGAAACCCGACATCGAGAAGGTCCAGCCGATGATCTATGACGCGGCCGGCCAGCGCTATTACGGCATCGGTCGGACCCTGGGCAGGGCGTTCTGCATCGGCAGTGGCCTCAACCAGGAATAGTGGACAGCCGGTCCGTCATTTCCTGCCTGCCCACATCCCTCATCGGTTGTGTATAAATGTATCTGTAAGCCCGACTTGAGGCCCTGAAGTAGAGGTTGGCCACCGAGTTCGGCAGGTTGATCGCGTGCTAAACCACCAACTTGGAGGACGCGATGCCCGAAGGGAAGTTTGGACTCGGTGGTTTTTTGGGGAAGGCCTGTTCTCAAACGGAGGCGAGGGAGTCAGGACACTCGTGGAGGAGGTCGTGCAGGCACTGATTGGCTCGGAGGCGGAGGAGTTCTTCGGGGCGCCTTGGAATGCGAAGGGGCTGCCCTGACCCCATGGATATCGGAACGGGCTGAAGGGGCGAGTGGAGGAGAAGGCCCTGCTTGCGAAGCACTGGGGGAAGAAGTATCCGAAGCTCGTAGCCTGTCTGGAGGACCACTTCGACTCCGTCCTGGCGGTACTCAACGCGCCTGCCGGGCACCGAAAGCGCCTGCGGACGACGAATCATGTCGAACGCGTGAAACCGGAGTTGAAGCGCCGGGGTCGCACCATCCGAATCTGGCCCAATCCGGCCAGCCGGGATCACCTCTGCGGGGTGCTGCTCATGGAGCAGCTCGAACGCTGGACCGGCATCACCTGGCTGAAGCCGGAGGGTGTATGACCCACGCGCCGCGGGGGGTCCGCTTCGGCCGGGCTCCGCCATCCCTTCGCGGCCTCCCTGCATTCACTGCGATCCATCTACCGTCTAGGACGTACAGAAACTTCTGGACACTGCTCGCCGGCTGGGCCCCTGAACGGCTCTTCGCCCACGGTGCAGGTCCATGGCGAGGCCCGACTTCTCGGCGGGATGCCCCCCCTCCCGGTAGCATGGATCCATGGAGCTCCCTCACCCATGAAAGTCCTCGAATACGCAGATCTTGATACCTCCCGCGTCGGTCCGGCCTATGCCAAGTTGGTGCAGGCCCTGGAGCGGGGGGACTTCCGCTCGGCGGAGGTCAAGAAGCTCGCGGGGGGCCAGGGGCGCTACTACCGGGCCAGACTGGACCACACCAACCGGGCGCTCTTCACGACGATCCGCCATGGGGAGGCCACGTTCATCCTGATGCTGGAGATCGTCGAGAACCACGCCTACGACAGGAGCCGCTTCCTGCGGGGCGTCCAGGTCGACGAGGCCAAGATTCCCGACGCAGAGGCCGCCGAGGCGGCCCGGGAAGCCGCGCCAGTCCGCTACATCCACCCGGGCCGCACGGAGGTCCATCTCCTCGACAAGCCCATCTCCTTCGACGAGGCCCAGGCGGCCGTCTTCCACCTGAAGCCCCCCGTGGTGATCGCGGGAAGCGCCGGCAGCGGCAAGACGGCTCTGACCCTGGAGAAGATGAAGAAGGTGGACGGGGAAGTCCTCTACGTGACCCACAGCCCTTTCCTGGCTCAGGGAGCCGCGGAGGCTTACCATGCCTTCGGTTTCGACCGGGCGGCCCAGGATGTCACCTTCTTCTCCTACCGGGACTTCCTGGAGTCCCTGCGGGTACCCGAGGGACGGGAGGCCACCTGGCGGGACTTCGCCGCTTGGTTCGAGCGGCATCGCACCCTGGCCAAGGGCTTGGATCCCCACCAACTGTTCGAGGAGCTGCGGGGCGTCATCACGGCCCAGGCGGAGCAGGCCCTGGACCGAGCCAGCTATCTGACCCTGGGCGTCAAGCAGTCCATCTTCCTGGAAGAGGACCGTGAGCGGGTCTACAACCTTTTCGAGAAATACCGGGCCTGGCTTGCAGAAAGCGTCCTCTACGACCAGAACCTGGTGGCCCACGCCTGGAAGGAACTGGCCCGGCCGCGCTATGACTTCGTGGTCGTGGACGAGGTGCAGGACCTCACCATGGCCCAGCTCTCGCTGGTGCTCAGGACCCTCAAGAAGCCCGGACAGTTCATGCTCTGCGGGGATTCCAACCAGATCGTCCATCCCAATTTCTTCGCGTGGAGCCACGTGAAGACCCTCTTCTGGGCCGACGCGGCCCTGGCGGGGCGTCAGGAACTGAAGGTCCTCCAGGCCAACTTCCGGAACAGCCAGGAACCTACACGGGTGGCCAACACCCTGCTCAAGATCAAGCAGGCGCGATTCGGCTCCGTGGACCGCGAGAGCAATTTCCTGGTGCGCTCCGTGAGCCTGGAGCAAGGCCGGGTGGTGCTGGTGCCAGACCGGGAATCCTTCAGGAAGGAACTGGACGAGAAGACCCGGGCCTCGGCCCAGGTGGCGGTGCTGGTGCTCCGGGACGAGGACAAGGCCGAGGCCAGGCGCCACTTCCGCACGCCCCTGATCTTCAGCGTGCATGAAGCCAAGGGCCTGGAATACGACCGCATCATCATCTACCGCTTCGTCTCGGACCGGCGGGCGGCCTACGAGGCGTTGACGGAAGGGGTGGAATCCCAGGCCCTGGAAAGGGACGAACTCGACTACCGGAGGGGAAAGGACAAGACGGACAAGGGACTGGAGACCCACAAGTTCTTCGTCAACGCCCTCTACGTGGCCATCACCCGGGCCATCCGGGAGGTCTACATCGTCGAGCAGGACACCGAACACCCACTCTTCCGCCTGCTGGGACTGAGCACCGAGGCCGAGGTCCTGAAGCTGGAGGCCCGGACCAGTTCGCGGGAGGACTGGCAGAAGGAAGCCCACCGGCTGGAGATGCAGGGCAAGCAGGAGCAGGCGGAGGCCATCCGGAAGACCATCCTGCGCCAGGGGGAGGTGCCCTGGAACGTCCTGGATGCCTTTGGACTTGAGCGCCTCCTGACCAAGGTCTTCGTGGAGAAGGCCCCCGGCCGGAAGCCCGCCGAGCAACTTTGCGAGTTCGCGGTGTTCCACGACGAACCCATCCTTTCGGCCCACCTTTCCACGCTGGCGGGCGTGAAGGTCCCCGCTCCAGAGGCGAGGGAGAGCCAGCGCCAACGCCTCCTGGCCCCCTTTGCCTCCCGGAAGCCCAGGGAGGTGCTCCGGCAGTGCGAGGAGTTCGGGACCGAATTCCGGACCCCCATGGGCCTGACTCCCCTCATGGCCGCCAGCGCTGCCGGGAATGTGGAGCTGGTGGAAGCTCTCCTGGACCTGGGAGCGGGACGCGACACCGTGGACCACTTCGGCCGCAACGCCTTCCACTGGGCCCTCCTGCTGGCCTTCCGGGACGCGGACTACGCCCGGAAGGTCCTTGCGCCCATGGCGGAGCGCCTCGCCCCCCCGGCCATCGATCTCCGGGAGAGCGACAGGCTGGTGCGCCTGGTGCCCCAGCACTCGGAGTACCTGGTCTTCCAGACCTTGTGGACCCTCTTCTCCACGGTCTTCCGCCGCTACGACTGGCAGGGACGCTTCGGCTTCAGGACGGACCTGATCCTGGAGGCATGGAGCCACCTTCCGCCCTCCATGCTGTGCCCCGAGCGGAACAAGCGCCAGCACCTGAGCGCCGTGCTCTCCCGCAACGAAGTGGACCGGGACTACACCTACAACCGCCGAATCTTCAAGCGCATCCGGCAGGGCTGGTACGTGCTCAACCCCCTCCTGTGCCTGCGCCGGGGACAGGAAGGCAAGGACGAAACATGGACGCCCCTGCCCCAGGTCCTGAACCTGGCCCTGGCCCGGGAGCTGGCCCAGCCCGCCTTCTGGGAGGACATGGACGAGTTCTATGTCGCCGCCGGCCTTCCCGCCCCGCCCGCCCCCATCCTCCGCATCCCCTTCGAAGCCGCGGAAGCTCGTCGGCAGGAGGAACTGGCCTCCCGCACGGGATGGAGGAAGTAGGGCAAGATGCCAGCAGTCCGATCTGCCGTCGCGCGACCGAGCTGGCAAAAACCATCAATCGACCGTGCTCAACGCCCGTAGGCATTGGATCTGAAGGCTGGCCCAGGAGCGCGGCCTGCTCTCCCTCGATGCCCCCCTGGGAACCTACCTGCCGCCCTTCAAGGGCAGGCCCGCGCCGCGCGTCCGGGACGTCCTCTGCCACGCGTCCGGACTGCCGGTCTTCAAGTTGAACATGCTGCTGAACGCCCGGCCCGGGACGCTCACCCTGGCCGATCTCGCCTCGGGGATCGCCGAGCGGCCGCTGCTGGAGGAACCCGGGAAGCGATTCGTCTGGGCCTTCAACAACGATGAACTGGCCGGACTCGTGCTCGAGACCGTCACGGGCAAGCCGTACCCCGCCCTGCTCTCGGAGTGGATCCTCAAGCCCCTCGGCATGGCCCGCACGGGGGTGGGACTGGTTCCCGAAGGCCAGGCCGTCGCCTGGGAAACGCGGCTGGCGGAGTTCCGGAAGAACCTGGCCCTCTGGAAGGGCAGCTACCGGTGTTCCGTGGGCCTCTACTCGACCCTGGAGGACCTCGACCGGTTCTTCGACGCCCTGTCCGGCGGCCGCCTCGTTTCCGCCCGGGCCTACCAGGACATGCAGGCCCCCTACGTCAAGGACGGCGCGGAAGGCGCGGCCCTCGGCTTCAACGTGGCCGAAAGCGGCGTCCTCCACAACGGCGGCGACGACGGAAGCGGATTCTATGCCGTCTTCTGGTACGACCCGCGCCACGACCTGCGGATCCTCGCCCTGGGCAACCGCTGGATGGACCTGGAGGGCCGGAGCCTGCGGAAGGTCCTGGTTCCCGAGGTCTACGCTTCCCTGGGGCTGCGGGAGTGACCAGGGGTCCATGGGCAATCCTGCCTATTGAAGGCGCGGGGCTCCGGCCTTATCTCAGCGGGGATGCTCTCGGCCCGAGGGCCGTCGCCGGAACGTTCCGTCGTCTCCAGGAGGTCTTCATGAAACGCCACCTTCTCGCGTCCCTCTTCCTGCTGTTCGCATGGCTGGCCGCCCCCGGCTTCGGCCAGCTTCCACGGACCGAGGCCCTGCTGAAGGATTTCGAAGGCAGGCACCTGTTCTACGGTTCGGTACTCGTGAAGCGCGGCGGCGCGAACCTCTTCCAGGGCGCCTACGGTCCCCACGAGCCCCCCTATCCGGTCCCGAGGAACGCGCCGGATTCCGCATACTACCTGGCGGGGTGCGGCGAGCTCTTCGGCGGCACCCTGGCCATGATGGCGGTGGAAAAGGGGCTGATGGCCCTCGACGAGCCTATCGGCACCTACGTCCCGGCCTTCAAGGGCAGGCCCGGGCCCAGGGTGAGGGACCTGCTCTGCCACGCCTCGGGACTGGTGGGACGGCTCATGCACCCCACCGACAAGCCCTGGACCAAGGCGGACACGGCCGCCTGGGCCGCCGAGGACGGGCTCGCCTTCCCGCCCGGCTCCCGGCAGGCATACTGCGGCTCGGATTTCGATGTCCTCGCATATGCCCTGGAGCTCGTGGCCGGGAAACCCTACAAGCAGCTCCTGGCCGAATGGATCGCCGCGCCGCTGGGCCTCAAGCACACCAGCCTCGGGCTCTTCCCGGAAGGGGACCCCGCCCTGGCGCAGATCTACCGCCAGTCCGACTGGAACTTCTGGCTGAAGAAAACCTATGACGGTTCGGCCGCCCTCGATGTCTACTCCGCGCCCCCGGACCTGGCCGCCTTCCTGGAGGCCCTGGCCTCGGGGCGCCTCGTCTCGAAGGGATCCTTCGACCTCATGCGGACCGGGACCCTGCCGGAGGCCTCCTTCACGAAAGGGAAGGGCAAGGCGGGACTCGGATGCTGTCTCACGCCCGGGGGCGCGCTCTTCAGCACGGGACGGATGGGCGGGATGGCGGACGAAACCGCCGGCTACCACGCCCTGGCCCTCCACGATCCCCGCTACGGCCTGACGGTCGTCCTCCTGGCGAACAAGTGGAAGCCCGACCCCGATGCCCTCGCCCTCGACGTCGTGGTCCCGTCCATCTACGCGGACCTGGGACTGGCTGAATAGACCCGGTCGGCCGCGCCCTCCCGGGCACGGCTCATGGGAACCGGCCGGGAGGCCGAAAACAGGGGGACGGCTCTCCCTTCCGGCGGCTTCCCATGTCCTGCGCGGCGTCGATCCAGGTCCTGCGTTTCCTCCTCCCGGTGAGGCGGCTCTGGCTGCAGTCGGTCCTGGGCGTGCAGGGACTCATGCAGGTCCTGATGAAGGAGCGGAACGGGGGGGCCTGGACGGCGGAGGACCGGGCCCAGATCCGCCTGTGCCTGAAGGCCCTGGGCAGCGCGGCTCCCATGCTGGCGCTCTTCTCGCTGCCCGGGGGCTCCCTGCTGCTGCCCCTGCTGGCCTGGCTCCTGGACAGGCGGGGCCGGGGGCGGGAGACGTAGCCGGGAGGGTCACGGAGCTGCGTCGAGCCGCTCCCTCCGCCAGAAGCCTTCATCCAGGTCGAACTCCCGCGTCTCCTCGGCCTCGCCGGGATTGGCGATCACGACGCGGAGCCTCGGGGGCCCTGCGAGGGGAGAATCGACGATCCACGAGGCCAGGGTGTGCTCCCGGCCGCTGCGCCACAGGCTGTCGTCGGGACCGTCATGGCGGTCCCGGCTCATCGCGGCGAACTGGGCAAGGGTGAACGGTTTCCCGGCCTGCGCCAGCAGCTCGCCGATGCGGGCGAGGCGCCTGGCGCTGCTCGCACCGATCCTTGCGTTGCAGGCGGCCGCGAGCCTCGGGTCCAGGAAGTGGTTGGTGTGCGCGGCCGTGCCGGCCTCGATCACCTCCAGGCTGAAGCGCCCTCCCAGTCCCACCTCCGCCACCAGCAGCTTCCGCCGGTCGGCCACCAGGAAGAAGGAGGCGCGCGCCTGGGAGAAGAGCTTCGGGGCGTCGGCCGCCAGCGCGTCGACGCACCCGTAGCCCGCCAGGATCCGCCGCATGACGCCGTGCCTGCCTGGCTGGTCGGCCAGGAGCTTCTTCGGGATGTTGGTGGAGGCGGAGACAATCGAGAGGCCCTTCTCGTTCACACCCGCCTTCAAGCCGGGGTCGCTGCCGTCCTCCGCGAAGAGCCCCAGGTAGGCGAGCCCCTGGCCGGGGTGGACGAGCCGCAGCGCCTGGCGATGATCGGGCCGCCAGTCCCTGTTCTTCGACAGCAGCGTCCCCCCCGCGGAGCCTTCGTTGACGGCGGCCCAGAGGGTGCACGCCGCGAGCCTCGCCGGGCACAGGACCAGGAGGGCGGTCGCCAGCGCGATGGATCGTGTGTTCGCGGCCCGGATCATCCCTGCAAGGATGCCACATCCGGCGCTCCTGGAGGCAGGAGGCCCGTCCGCTCAGCGGGTGTAGTAGGCCAGGAGGATCTTCCGCTCGGCCTCCGTGAGCTGGGCCCCCCGCTTCACCATCTTGTCGAGGAGGTCTCCGGCCTCCCCGGGGCTGGAGGCGCGGAACCGGAGGGCGGGCTCGGACGAATGGCAGGAGGCGCACCGGGCCTCGATGATCGCGCAGGGGTCCGAGCCCGGCGCTGGAACGGGCGGGGAAACGACCGAGGCCCGGAAGCCGTCCACCAGGACCCGCTTCTGTGCATCGCCCAGGCGGGCCTCGGGATGGAAGAGGGTGTACTGGATCGGCGGCATGCCTCGGTCAAGGGCGCGCTGCAAGCCCTCGGGCGAAAGCCGGCCCGTCCAGTCCGAGAAGTCGAGCTTGCGCCTCGCCTCGTTGATGTCGCTCCGGGCGAGCCACGAGAAGGGGGCCACCTTCACGGCCCACCACCAGCGGGTCTCGCTGCTGTGGCAGTCGTAGCACGCCGACCGGGCGATCCGTTCCGCGTCCCGGGCCTTCCAGGCGAAGGGGCGCTGGGCGGGCTGCGCCGCGCGGTCCCGGCCGTAGGGAACGAACTGGATCGCGGCGAAGATGAAGGCCAGCACGAGAAGATCCCACAGGCAGGTCCTTCGGGAGGCAGGCATGCGGAAGCGCGGGAAAGCCATGGATTTCCTCCTTCCGTCGAAACGATGGAGCCGTCGACCTGGATGCAGGATCCTAGCGCGGGCATGCCGGACGGACAACTGGTTCTGACAAACCCTGTCGCCGAGGTGTGTCCGCCCCGCGCACCCGGGGACCGGGCGGCTTCAGCGCCCCGCGGCGCCGAGCAGGCCGACCGTCAGGGCGTCCCGGCGCCCCTGAAAATACTTGCCGAGCACCCGCTCGAAGACGGATCCGGCGGGGGACACGGATGCGAACAGGGTGGCGCAGGAATGGAGCTTCAGGTCGTCGGGGGAACCGAAGATCTCCTGCGCGGACCTCCCCTCGACCTGGAGCACCGCCTCGAAACATTCCTTCAGCCTCGGCCCCAGGACGGCGTGGTCGAGATAGGCCTCGGCTTCGGCGAGGTCCCTGATGGCGTAGCGCCTGGAGATGGC
>DAOPZL010000014.1:7205-24428 GCA_035353395.1 Holophaga sp. | reverse complement strand
CGAGATAGGCCTCGGCTTCGGCGAGGTCCCTGATGGCGTAGCGCCTGGAGATGGCGCTGGAACCGAGCCCTTCGAGCTGCGGGAAGACGTACCACATCCAGTGGGTCCGCTTCCGGCCGCTCCGGATCTCGGCCAGGGCCCGCGCGTAGTCGCCTGCCTGCGCCGCCACGAAGCGGCCCAGGCCGTGGGGATCGCCAGCGCGACCAAGGGGGTCCGGGTCCATCATGTCCTGTCCTTCCCCGACAGGGCGCCATGCCGGCGCCCAGGTGCCGTACAATTCCGGAGACCCTTCTACCACAGATCCCACAGGGCAGGGTGATCCATGAAACGATGCATTCCGATGACCGTCCTCGTGCTGCTCACCTCCTGCGCGACGATCAGGACGAAGTGGCACGAGACGTTCGCGCACGAGCCCGCCCCCGAGGAGATGATCGTCGGAGACTGGGCGATGCCGGTCGTGGACCCGGACCACCCCTTCACGCCCCCGGTCGAGGGCGAGGTGCCCCAGTGGAAGCTGGGCGAGTGCGCCAACGTCTTCCAGTTCTACGCCAGCGGGGAATTCCACGAGATCGCCCGGCAGGGCGGCGCCAAGGTGGACTATTTCGGCCGCTATTCCTTCTTCGGGGACCGGAGCCTGATGCTGCGCTACGCCAAGGAGAACCGGAACGCGCGGCTTGACTATGAGTTCAGGTCCAGGGATTCGGTCGTCTTCCGGTTCATCCCGGGTTCCGGCTCCGGGAAGGACAAGATCGAGCCCTACTACCGGTTCAGGATCGCCGGCAGGTGATGCGAATGAACGGAATCCTCCGACGGACCTTGACCAGTGCCTGCCTCCTGGCGCTCTCCCCGGGGCCGGCAGGCCTCGGGGCGGCCCAGTCCCCCGGTGCCGGGACTGCGGCGCGCAAGGCGCCGACGAGGCACCTGTTCCCGGTCCCCGAAGGCTACGCCGACGCGCTGGACGTGGACTCCCCGGCCACCGAATTCTTCGAGGACCTCAAGGTGAGCTGGAGCCTCCGGGAGGTGAACACCCGGGGCCTGATCGCGGTGCTGGCCCGGATGGCCGACGTCGAATACTTCTACCACGGGGGCTCGAACCCGTACGGCAGCCACGCGCTTCCGAACCCGCTCGACGTGCGCCACTGCTACATCTGTTTCCTGGAGAGCGGCGACGTCCGCAGGCAGCTGTCGGAGATGAAGGCCTCCCTCCAGTCGGCGCCGAATGCCGGCCTCTCCGATCTCGAAAGGACGGTCAAGAAGATCAAGGCCAACGAGCCGAAGCCCCTGGGGATCCTCCGGGAGCTGGAGAACGGGTTCATCTTCGGCTATCTCGTGGGTCCCAGCCGGGTGAACCCGGACAAGGCCGCGAAGACGGCGCGGCTGTTCCTGACCGGGACGGTCGGCTCCGCCGGGGGCGGCTATTTCATCAACGACGTGTCCGTCGTGAAGGGCCGGCCGGATCTCGAGGAAGCCCTTGCGCGGGTCGAGGCCATCGCCAGGCAGATCCACCCGGCTTCTTCCTGAGCCGGCCTTTCCCATCCCGGAGGCATCCCATGCCGGATCCCAGAGAATCAAGGACCGAGGAGTTCAGGCTCGAGGGCGGAAAAGTCCTGGACAAGGTGAAGGAGCTCATCCATGCGGGGAACGTGCGCCGCATCATCCTGAAGAACGAGGAGGGCAAGGTCTACCTGGAGATCCCCCTCACCGTGGGGCTCGTGGGCGCCGCCCTGCTCCCGGTCCTCGCGGCGGTCGGGGCCCTCGCCGCCATCGTCGCGCGCCTGGTCATCGCCGTCGAGAAGGTGGAGGATTGATGCGCCCCCGATCCCACTCCGCGGGATGCTTTACGGCCCGGATGCATGCATAATGCGGCATTCCCCGACAAGGAGGCATGATGGGCACCCCCGTATTCTTCGACGAAGTGGTCGATGCCGGCGATACCCGGGGCCGGAGCGAAGGGAAATGTTCCGTCGAGGTGGTCGACTGCTACGGGACGCCGGAACTGCGGATCGGCCCGGAGGACGACCCCGAGAAGGACTGGATCGCCGAGTTCAAGGACTGGGACCAGTTCACGCGCTTCGTCCAGGCGGTGGTCGACCTGCACGGCCGCCGGAACGGGGGACGCACCCGGATCGCGCATCCATGAGGTTCCCGGAGAGACGGGCATGAGCCCCTGCCCCTTCTGCGACCTCATCGGGGGCGACCGGGACCGGACCATCGTCTACGAGGACGGCACGGTGATCGCCTTCATGCCCCTGCGCCCCCTCCACGAAGGCCACGTGCTCGTCATGCCGAAGACCCACTACCTGGACGTCTTCCGCATCCCGGCCCCCGAGCTGGTCCAGCTCTTCCGGGCCGCGGGCCGGATCTCCAGGTCCCTGGACGGCCTCTTCCGCCCGCCCAAGGTGGCGACCCTCTCCGCCGGGCTCCTGGTCGAGCATGCGCACCTGCACCTGATTCCCGTGTTCGGCGAGGGCGACCTCACCACCCGGTCCGAGTTCGAGGGCACGACCCTGGAGAGGACACGGCTGGAGCTGGACCGGCTTTCCGCCGCCATCCGGGACGGGCTCGGGCCCGCCTGACGCCCTCCCCCGCGCCTCCGGCCGCCGGGGCATTCCGATACACTGGACCTCTCGTTCCGGGAGTCCAGCGTGTTCGGCAAGATCCAGCGCATCCATTTCGTGGGCATCGGGGGCATCGGCATGTCGGGCATCGCCGAGGTCCTCGTGAACCTGGGCTACCAGGTGCGGGGCTCGGACCAGAAGGAGAGCGCCGCCCTCGAACGGCTGCGGGGCCTGGGCGTGGCCGTCCACGTCGGCCACGACGCCCGGAACGTCGGGGACGCCCAGGTGGTGGTGATCTCCAGCGCGGTCGGGAGCGACAACCCGGAAGTCCTGGCCGCCCATGCCGCCAAGATCCCGGTCATCCCCAGGGGCGAGATGCTGGCCGAGCTGATGCGCATGAAGCACGGCATCGCGGTGGCGGGTTCCCACGGGAAGACGACCACCACCAGCATGGTGGCCCACATCCTCAGCCAGGGAGGCCTCGACCCCACCATCATCGTGGGCGGAAAGCTCGGGACCATCGGCAGCAACGCCAAGCTGGGGAAGGGCTCGCTCCTCGTGGCGGAGGCCGACGAGAGCGACGGCAGCTTCCTGATGCTCACCCCCACCCTGGCCGTCATCACCAACATCGACCGCGAGCACCTGGACCACTACCGGGACCTGGACGAGATCAAGGAGGCCTTCGTCGCCTTCGGGAACAAGGTTCCCTTCTACGGCAGCGTCTTCGCCTGCATCGACTGCCCCAACGTGGCCTCCATCCTGCCCCGGCTCAAGCGCCCGGTCCGGACCTACGGCACCAACCCCCAGGTGGACATCCGCGCGCTGGACATCCGCCAGGAGGAATGCCGCACGCACTTCAGGGTCCGGGTCTCCGGCGAGGACTTCGGCGCATTCTCCCTGGGCATCCCGGGCGACCACATGGTCCTCAACGCCCTTGCCGCCATCGGGATCGCCCTCGAGATGGGTCTCGAGAGGACGGCCATCCAGGCTAGCCTGGCCGGCTTCACGGGCGCCGACCGGCGGTTCCAGAGGAAGGGCGAGCGGAAGGGCGTCCTGGTGGTCGACGACTACGGCCACCATCCCACGGAGATCGCCGCCACCCTCGCGGCGGCGCGGAAGGGGTTCCCGGACCGCCGCATCGTCGCGGCCTTCCAGCCCCACCGCTACACCCGGACCCGGGCCCTCCTGGAGGAGTTCGGCCACGCCTTCTTCGACGCGGACGTGGTCGTGGTCACCGACATCTATGCCGCCAGCGAGGAACCCATCCCCGGACTCACCGGGGCGTCGCTGGTGGAGTCGATCCTGGCCCACGGGCAGCGGGAGGCCCACTACGTGCCCAGGATCGAGGACCTCCCCGCGGCCCTGGACGGACTGACCCTTCCGGGGGACCTCCTGCTCACCTTCGGCGCAGGATCCATCACGAACGTCGGCCCCCGGTTCCTGGCCCTCTGAGGAAGGCCTGGACGGGGGCCGCGGCGGCCTGCCGCATGGGCGCCGTCAGATGTGCTCGACCTTCCGGGACCGGATCGGGGACACGAAGCGGTAGTCGATGTCCCAGGGGAAGTAGATCCACTTGTCCTGGCGGAACTCCTTGACGAAGGTGTCCACGATGGGACGCCCCATGGGCTTGGCGTAGAGGGTCGCGAAGTGGGCCTTGGGAAGCATCTCCCGCACGGCCCTGGCGGTCTTGCCCGTGTCCACGAGATCGTCGATCAGGAGCCAGCCGTCCCCATCGCCCTCGACGGTCTTGAGCCAGCGGAGGCTTCCCTGGGCCTGCTGCGCGTTGCCCTCGTTCGAGGCCCCGTAGCTGACGACGCAGACGGTGTCGATGAGCCTGATCTCCAGCTCCCGGGCCACCAGGGCGGCGGGCACGAGCCCGCCGCGCGTGATGGCGATGATGCCCTTCCAGTCCCCGAGGTCGTGAAGGATCGTGCAGAGGTAGCGCGCGTCCCGGTGGAGTTCGGGCCAGGAGATGACGACTTCGTCCTTGTAGGGATTGGCGCTCATGGATTCCTCATCTCCCCCGGACGGTCCTCACCGCGGCGGCGATGGCCTTGAAGACCCCCGGGATCTGGGCTTCGGTCAGGCAGGAGAAGGCCACGCGGAGGTTGGTCGGGCCCAGGGCGATGGTGCCGACCCCGTGCTCGTCGAGGAGGTTCATGCGCACGGTGTCCGCGTCGGCGTCCTTGAGGCGCAGGCACATGAAGTAGCCGCTGTTGTAGGGATAGACGTCCCAGCAGTCCGCGTATTCCGCCCGGCGGCATGCCACCCCCGTGGCCTCGGCGCGCTGGCGGAGGATCTCCACCTTCTCGGCCTGCTGGCGGCGGAAATCCGGATCCTGGAGGGCCTTCAGGACGATCGTCTGCCCCGGGTGGGTGACGCTCGACACCATGGCGCGGATCACGCCCGCGGTCTTGTCCTCCAGGGCCTTGTAGGCGGCGGGCGTGCCGTTCTTGACGCCGTAGGTGATGAAGCCCACGCGCATGCCCCACACGAAGGCCTCCTTGGTGCCCCCGTCGACCTTGACGGCCAGCAGGTTCGGGTGGGCCTGGGCCAGCCGGCCGAAGAGGGATTCCTTCTCGCAGGCCTCGTCGAAGAACATGCCGTAGTAGGCGTCGTCGCAGACCACCACCAGCCTGCTCCCAGCCTCGGCGGCCTCGGTGAGGGCGCGCACGATGCCGAGGGCCTCGGCCTTGGTCGGCGTGTAGCCGGAGGGATTGTTGGGGAAGTTGAGGGATACCACGAGCTTCCGGCCCAGTCGCGCCTTCAGGGCCTGGGAGAAGGCCTCGAGGTTGAAGCCCTTGAGCCCGGCGTCGAAGAAGGGGTAGTAGCTGATGTGGGCGCCGAGCCGGGTCTCCCAGGCCAGGTTGTAGTTCTCCCACAGCAGGTCGCCGGAGAGGACCTCGTCCCCGGGATCCAGGAAGAGCTCGCCAATGGTGGAGAGTCCGTGGGTCAGGGCGTTGGTGACCACGGGATTGGACACGGGCTGCCCGCCCAGGGAGGGGGTCTCCTCGCGCTGCTTCTGGGCCCAGGCCTGGCGCAGGGCGGGCTTCCCGTAGCTGGGTGCGTAGTCGTAGAGGTTCGCCGAGGTGAGGCCGCTGAAGTAGCGATGCACGCACGCCAGGTACATGGGCTCCCCGTTCTCGGTGGCGATGCCGATGGTCGCGTTGGCCACCTTGGCCTTCTGCTTGGCCTCCGCGCCCTGGGCGAGGATGCCCTTGGTGGGGAAGAAGAACCGCTTCCCGCGCTCGCCCAGGAGCTCGAAGACCGCCGGGCAGTCCTTCCGGATGGACTCGTTGGCGACCTGCGCCAGGGGATTCAGTTCGGCGGCTTGCGTGGCACTCATGAGCGCACTCCTTCAACCAGACCTTCATGTTATCTGGGTCGGGCATCCTTTCGAACCGTGCGGGCGATCGATGCTTAAATATATCTCCCCGAGGGTCCTCCGATGCGCCTCCCGCCTCCTCCCGTGCTCCTGGCCACGCTCTCGCTGGTGGTCCGCGCCCAGGCGCCCCTGCCGCCCCAGGCCGGCTGGGACGGAGAATGGAGGCTCCTCCCCGGGGAGAGCGACCGGGTGGACGCTCTCATCGAGGAGCACCTGAAGGGGCGGAACTTCGCCGCGAAGCTGCTCTGGAAACGGAAGCTCACGGCGGCGTGCCGGACCTACCCGAACCTGGACCTGCTGTTCGGGAGCCAGTTCCGCGTGACCTTCGGCAGGGAACTCCCGGCGGACACCCCCGCGGACGGGAGCCGCGGCGCGTGGATCCGCAGCGACGGCGAGCGGTTCCAGGTCTTCCTGCGCCAGGAGGAGGGCCGCCTCGTCCAGACCCTCCAGGGGAAGGGCTATACGCTCACCCATGCCTACACCCTGGACAAGGGGAGCCGGGACCTCGAGCTGCGCGTCACCTATGCGAACCCCAGGCTGGAGCCGCCGTTCTCCTACCGGATGGTCTACCGGAAAGTGGAATGACCGTCAGTTGATGACCTTCACGCGCCGGGGAGGCTCGGAGGGCCGGCCGCCCTCCCGCCCGACGAGGATCCATTCCAGGAGCGTGGCCACGACGCTGGAGACCAGGGCGCCGAAGACCCCGGCCCAGAAGCCGGCCACGGAGAATCCCAGCCCGAGCCTCGAGGCGAGGGTCCCCGCCAGCCAGAACACCAGGCCGTTGATGAAGAGGCTGAGGCAGCCGAAGGAGCAGACCATGGGGACCATGGCCAAGTACTTCAGCAGCGCGCCCAGGGTGGCGTTCATGGCCCCCAGGAGGACCGCCACGCCCAGCAGCTCGAGGAAGGGCCCCCGGTGGATGCCCGGGACGAGGTGCGAGGCCACGAGCAGGCCCGTGGCGGAGAAGAGGAAGCGGAGCAGGATTCTCAAGGGACGTCCTTCCGGCAGGCCGTGGATTTCGATGAGGCATCCGGGCGCCTGCCCCCCTTCCCCCGGATGTCCCTGGCCATGTCCTGGGTGACCGTGGCCCCCGGCGAAACGCTGCTCGTCAGCCAGACGTTGCCGCCGATGACGGAGCCCCGGCCGAGGGTCACCCGGCCCAGGATGGTGGCGTTGGAATAGATCGTCACGTCGTCCTCCACCACGGGATGGCGGTCGATGCCCTTGATGGGGTTGCCTTGCTCGTCCAGGGGGAAGCTCTTGGCGCCGAGGGTCACGCCCTGGTAGATCCGCACGTTGTTCCCGATGATGCACGTCTCGCCGATGACGACGCCCGTCCCGTGGTCGATGAAGAACTTCTCGCCGACCCGGGCGCCGGGGTGGATGTCGATGCCGGTCAGGCTGTGGGCATGTTCGGTGATGATGCGGGGGATGAGCGGCACGCCCAGCTTCAGCAGTTCGTGCGCCAGGCGCTGGCTCGTGATGGCCATCAGCCCCGGATAGCAGAAGATGGCCTCGTCCTGGTTCCGGAGGGCCGGATCCCCCTCGTAGGCGGCCTGGACGTCCGTGGCGAGGATGCGGCGCACCTCCGGCAGCCGGGAGATGAAGACCTGGGCCAGTTCGAAGGCCCGCTCGTCGCACCGGTCGCAGACCGCCCCCCCCTCCGTGCAGGGGACGCAGAGGCCGCGCTTGATCTGCTCCCCAAGGCCGTGCAGGACCCTGTCCAGGGTCGCGCCGACATGGTAGCGCAGGGTCTCGCCCGTCAGCTCGGAGGGACCGAAGAAGCCCGGGAAGAGGATCGACCGGAGATCCTCCACGAGCTCGTAGATCACCGTGCGGGAGGGGAACTCCCGGCGCGCGTGGGGCGGCTGGGGACCCGTGACGAGCGATTCGCTGGCCGTACAGAGCGCCTCCACCACGGGCCCCAGTCTGGACTGGGACAGGCGGGAGGCGGAAGGCGCGGCCGGGTCGCTCATGCTTCATCCTAGGATCGCGCCCGGCGCCTGGGAAGACAGGACCGGTGCTTCAGGACCGGAAGTAGCCCTTCCCCGGCCAGGCGCTCCTGACGTAGGCGAGGATCGCCGCGGCCATCTCGTTCGCGGAATGACGCTCGTTGTTGAAGACAGCGTCGTAGTGCCTCAGCTCCGTGATGTCCTCGCCGAGGCTGTGGCTGATGAACTTCTCCCGGAGCTTCGCGTTGGTCTTCACGAACGCCTCCGCCTCCTCCCGGGGCATCTCCAGGCGCTTCACGATGCTCTCGACCCGCCACGCCAGGCTGGCCTCCAGGCGGAAGTGGTAGCAGTTCTTCATGCCCCTGCAGAGGATGGAGCCGCCCCGGCCGACGATGACGGCATTGCCGACGGTCGCAATCTGCACGATGGACTCGGCCACCTTCTCGAAGGCCTTGTCGTGGGTGACGTGGGTCGCAGGATGGAGCCCCAGCGCCTCCAGGGCGTGGGACATGTCCCCCAGGTTCCTCAGCAGGCGGAGGGAGATGGCCTCGTCCCGGGCCACCTGCTCCACCAGGGCCTTGTCGTAGATGTTCCACGCCTCCCCGGAGGCCTCCTCGAACAAGGCCTTCACGCGCTCCGCCAGGGCGAAGCCTTCGCAGCCGAACTGGCGGGACAGGGTGATCGTGGGCCGGATCCTGGGCCCGTCCTGGTGGGTGAGGCGGTACTGGATCTGCTCCCAGGCCGAGAGCCGGTGCTCCACGGAGGGGGTCAGCGACGAGAAGGGCTTGGTCATGGGAACCTCCGGGGAGGCCTGGAACGCCTGGGCGCCTCATGGCACCTATCGGACGGGCCTTCCGGTTCCATGAATCGCTTCCTACGGCAGCACCTTGGCCGACTGGATCGTCACGGGCTGGAGGGGCTGGTCGCCGGGCCCGGTCTTCACGGCCGCGATCCGGTCCACGGTGGCCATGCCTTCGACGACGTGCCCGAAGGCGCAGTAGCCCCATCCATCCTGGCCCGGGTGGTCGAGGAAGGCGTTGTCCACGGTGTTCACGAAGAACTGGGCCGTGGCGCTGTGGGGCTCCGAGGTGCGGGCCATGGCGACGGATCCGCGGACGTTCCGGGCCCCCTTGGCCAGGGCCTGCCTGGCCTCGTTCTGGATCGGCTTCCCGGTGGCCTTCTCCCTGCCGTCGGCCGTCATCCCGCCGCCCTGGATCATGAAGCCGGGGATGACCCGGTGGAAGGTGGTGCCCTTGTAGTGGCCGGCCCGGACATAGGCCAGGAAGTTGGCCACCGTCCGGGGGGCCGCGTCGGGGACCAGCTCCAGCGTGAAGCTGCCGAGGGTCGTCGTGAACTGGACCCTGGGATTCGGGGCGGCGGAAAGGACGGTCAAGGCTGCGAAGGCGACTGCGGCGGCTCGAAGGGACATGGACGGCTCCAGGCAGGACTCCCTTCATTGTGCCCCATGAGCGGAAGGATTCCCGCTCAGTAGGTCCAGGTCAGTGCACAGTCGGTCTCCCTGGCCAGCTTCTCCCCGAGATCCGGATCGTAGCGCAGCGCCAGCTCCGGCCCTGCCTTGACCTTGGCGATGATCCCCCCCGGGCCCCGGTACTCGAGGTAGAGCGGCAGGCCGCCGTGGTGGAGCCGCAGCAGGGGCAGCAGGCGGTCGGGGAGTTTCCCGGCCGGAAGCCGGACCAGGGCGCCCGTGAACCCTTTCCCCTGGAAATCCTCGAGGTTCTCGAGACTCGTCACGGAGAGCTTGAGCACCACCTGCTCCTCGTCCTCCTCCCCTTCCCCGCCGCCGTTGCCGTTCCCATTGCCGTTGCCGGCACCGGTCTCGATCTTCAGTTCCCCGGTGACCCTCAGCATGGCATCCGGAAGGAGCAGGTCCCGGTAGACCTCGAAGACGGGAGTCCGCTTCTTGGTGACCGGGTTGAAGCGGTTCGAGAAGACCATGGCCTCCAGCTTGTCGGTGAGGTCCTCCACCTGCAGCACCGCCCAGGGCTCCCCCTTGGCGTTGGTCTTGAAGGAGACGTTGGAGATCATGACGCCCAGGGTCACTTCGTCCCGGTCCTTGAGGCGGCCGGCGGCCACGGCTTCCCGGAGCGCCGGGATGGAACCCAGGGTGTGGACCTTCATCGCGTCGACGTACTCCTCCAGCGGGTGCCCCGAGACGTAGAGGCCCAGGGTCTCGCGCTCGCACTTCAGCCGCTCCTTCCGGCTCATGGGCTCCACGCCCTCCGGCAGGCTCCAGTTGTCGGCCAGGCTGGCCATCTCGGCCTCGTCGAAGAGGCTGACGAGCCCGAGGTCGACGTTGCCGCCCTTGGAGGCGTTCTCGATGGCCGAAGGCAGGCCTTCCAGGAGCGCCGCCCGGTTGACTTCCAGGCTGTCGAAGGCACCGGCCTTGATGAGGCACTCCCAGACCTTCCGGTTGGCTTTCTGGAGGTCCGTGCTCTTGAGGGCGTGGAAGAGATCCTTGAATCCCTCCTCCCTGCCCCGGGCCTCCAGGATCGCCTCCAGGGCGGCCTCGCCCAGGCCCTTGATGGCGGCCAGCCCGAAGCGGATCTGCTGCTCGCCGGTGATGGTGAAGTCCAGCTGGGACTCGTTGATGTCCGGCCCGAGCACCTGGATCCCGATCTCCCGGCAGTTCTGGATGTACTTGACCACGTCGTCCGTGCGCTGGCTCTTGGTGGAGAGCAGGCCCGCCATGAACTCCGTGCGGTAGTTGGCCTTCAGGTAGGCGGTCTCGTAGGCCACCATGGCGTAGGCGGCGGAGTGGGACTTGTTGAAGCCGTAGCCCGCGAAATACTCGATCAGATCGAAGAGCTCGGCGACCTTGGCCCGGTCGTAGCCGCGGCCGGCCCCCTGCTCGATGAACTTGTCCTTCTCCTTGGCCATCTTGGCCTTGTCCTTCTTCCCCATGGCGCGCCGCAGCATGTCCGCCTCGCCGAGGGAATACCCCGCCACCAGGGAGGCGAGCTGCATGACCTGCTCCTGGTAGAGGATCACCCCGTAGGTCGGCGCCAGGATGGTCTCCAGGTCCGGGAACAGGTAGGTGACGGCCTCCCGTCCGTGGCGCCGGTTCACGTAGGTGTCGCCCATGCCCGCACCCAGGGGGCCGGGCCGGAAGAGGGCGTTCAGGGCGATCAGGTCGTCGAAGCGGTCCGGCTGGAGCTTCCTCAGGAGGGACTTCATCCCGCCGGACTCGAACTGGAACACGCCGTCGGTGTCCCCGGCCGAGATGAGGTCGAAGGTCTTCCGGTCGTCGAAGGTCCGGATGGTGAGCATGTCCAGGGGGGCGCCGTGGGTGAGCTTGATGTATTCCTGGGTCTTGGCGATCTGGGTGAGCGTCTCCAGCCCCAGGAAGTCCATCTTCAGGAGGCCCGCACGCTCCGCCTCGGTCATGGTGTACTGCACCATCACCTTGTCGTCCTTGTCCTTGGCCAGGGGCGCGAACTTGGTCAGCTCGTCGGGGGCGATGATGACGCCCGCCGCGTGGACGCCCGTGTTGCGGGCGACCCCCTCCAGGCGCGCGGCCACGTCCAGGATCTGCTTCACCTCGGGCTCGCGCTCGTAGCGCTCCCGCAGCTTGTCGACCCATTCCAGGCAGTTTCCCACGGACACCTTCTTGTCCGGGTCCGGGGAGACGTTCGGGATCAGCTTCGTGAGCTCGTTGGACCAGGCGAAATCCTTCTCGTAGACCCTCGCCACGTCCTTGATCACGGCCTTGGTCTTGAGCTGGTTGATGGTGACGATGTTGCTGACCCGGTCCCGGCCGTACTTCTCGGTGACGTACTCGATCACCCGCTGGCGCCCGTCCCGGCAGAAGTCGATGTCCACGTCGGGCATGGACACGCGCTCGGGGTTCAGGAAGCGCTCGAAGAGCAGGTCGTACTGCATGGGATCGATGTCGGTGATCTTCAGTGACCAGGCCACGATGCTGCCGGCCGCGGAGCCGCGCCCCGGCCCCACGGGCACCCCCATCTCCCGGGACTTGGTGATGAAGTCCCAGACGAGCAGGAAGTAGCCCGGGTAGCCCATCTTCAGGATGATCTCCAGCTCGAATTCCAGCCGGGACCGGTACTCCTCCTCCGCGTGCTTGAGGCGCCCCTGCTGCCAGAGCGGCCGGCATTCCTGGATGCGCTTCTCGAAGGTCTCCCGGGCCATGTGCACGAAGTAGCTCTCGAGGGTGTGGCCCTCGGGCACGGGAAACTGCGGCGTGATGGGCTTCCGCGTGATCGGGAAGAGCTCGATCCGGGCCGCGATCTCCAGGGAGCGCTCGACCACCTCGGGATGCTGCGCGAACAGGCCGGCCATCTCCTCCGGGGTCTTCACGTAGAACTGGTCCGTGGAGAAGCGCATGCGCCGCTGCTGGTTCTTGAGGGTCTTGGTGCCGATGCAGAGCAGCGTGTCGTGGAAGTCGGCGTCCTCGTGGTTGAGGTAGTGGGCGTCGTTGGTGGCCACCAGGGGGATGCCCGTGCGGCGCGAGAGATCGAACTGGCTGGGGATGATGAGGCGCTCGGCCTCGAAGCCCTGGTCCTGGATCTCCAGGAAGAAGTCCTCGCCGAAGATCTCGCGGTACTCCCGGGCGGTGCGCTCCGCCGCGTCCAGGTTCCCCGAGAGGAGCCTGGCCTGGACCTCGCCGCCCAGGCAGGCCGACAGCGCCACGAGGCCCTCGCTGTGCTCCCGGAGGAGCTGCTTGTCCACCCTGGGCTTGTAGTAGAAACCCTCGGTGAAGCCCGACGAGACCAGCTTGGCGAGGTTCGCGAACCCCCTGGGGTTCTTGGCCAGCAACACGAGGTGGTAGCCGGCGTCCCGGTGACCGGAAGGGTCCAGGCAGTCCTCCAGGCCTTCCGCGTTGAGCGCCGCGTTGTCGAGCTTGCGGTCGAACCGGGACCGGGGAGCCACGTAGACCTCGCAGCCCAGGATGGGCTTGACGGCCAGGACCCCGTTCTCGTCCCGGGTCTTCTCGCAGGCGTCGAACAGCTTCATCATGCCGAACATGTTCCCGTGGTCCGTCACGGCGACCGCCGGCATGCCGGAGGCCTTGCACTTCTTGACGAGCTCGGGAATCCGGGTCAGTCCGTCCAGGAGCGAGTATTCGGTATGGAGATGGAGATGGACGAAGCTCATGCGGGCATTGTCCCAAGATCCGTCCCGCCTGTGGGAACAGCATTCCGTGCTTCAGTTCCGGCGAACCCCGGGAGAGTCTTCGGAACGGCGGTAGAATCCCGGGTACAGTCCCGATCCTCCGGGGAGCTCCCATGACGAACGATCCCTCGAACCGGCGTGAATTCACCCGCGTCCCCGTCCACTTCGACCTCCGGGTGACGGCGGCGGGGAAGCCCGTCCCCTGCACTGCGGTCCGCACCCTGAGCATGAACGGCCTGTTCGCGCAGTCCACGGCGGAGCTGCCGGCCGGCACCGAGTGCGAGGTCCACATCTCCCTGGCGGAGGGCGAGATCGAGATCGAACTGCTCGCGAGCGTCGTGCGGAACTACCCGGACGGGATCGCCTTCCAGTTCACGAAGATCCTCGGGCCGGAGAGCTACGTGCACCTCCGCAACCTGGTGCTCTACAACGCGCCGGACACGGATTCGGTGGAGGACGAGTTCGCCGCCCACGCGGGCATCAGGCCGAAGGGGCAGGACGCGTCCTGACGGGCCTTCAGCGCCCGAGGGGCCCCAGGGCGCGCAGGGACGCCGCTGCCGCGGGGAGGACTTCCCTCACGCGGTCGATGTCCTGGCGGGTGGTCTCGTGGCCGAGGGAGATCCGGACGGTGCCCCGGCCGTACTCGGCGGGAACCCGCATGGCGCGCAGCACGTGGCTCGGTTCCTTCTGCCCGGTGGTGCAGGCGCTTCCCGTGGAGACGCAGATGCCCGCGGCGTCCAGCTTCATCAGCAGCGCCTCGCCCTCGATCCCCCGGAAGCTCAGCAGCGACGTATTGGCCAGGCGCGGAGCGCCCTGCCCGTTCACCCGCATCTCCGGGACGGCGGCGAGCAGGGAGGCCTCCAGGAGGTCCCGGAGTTCCCGGACGCGGTCCCAGTCCGCCATGCGGCTCCCGGCCAGGCTGGCGGCGGCCCCCAGGCCGACGATCCCCGGCACGTCCTCCGTCCCGCCCCGCCTCCCCCGCTCCTGGTGCCCGCCCACGAGGAACGGCTTCAGGCGCAGCCCCCGCCGGATGAACAGGGCGCCCGCGCCCTTGGGGCCGTGGAACTTGTGGGCGCTCACGTTCATGAGGTCCACGCCCAGGACCGAGGCGTCGAGGGGCACCTTGCCGGCCGCCTGGACGGCGTCCACGTGCAGCAGGATCCCCCGGGCCTTCACCATCGAGGCGATCTCCGCCAGGGGGAAGCGCACGCCCGTCTCGTTGTTGGCGGCCATGACCGACACCAGCGCCGTGTCGGGCCGGAGGGAGGCCTCGAGCCGGTCCAGATCCAGCCGCCCCTCGGCGTCCACCTCGAGGAAGGTCACCTCCGCGCCGTGGTTCTTCAGCCATCCCGCCAAGGCCAGCACCGCGCTGTGCTCTACGGCCGTGGTCACGAAGTGGCGTCTGGCGGGAAAGGCCTCGAAGACCCCCCGGAAGGCGTGGTTGAGACCTTCCGTCCCTCCGCTGTTGAAGACAACCTCGGCGGGCTCGCAGCCGAACAGGCCCGCCGCCTGGGCCCGGGCGTGGACGAGGGCGCCCTCGGGCATCCGGCCCGCCCCGTGGGCGGAGCCCGGGTTCCCGAAGTGCTCGCGGAAATACGGGAGCATGGCTTCCAGCACCTCGGGGGCGAGGCGGGTCGTGGCGTTGTTGTCGAGGTAGATCAAGGACGTGTCCTCCCCGCGTTCATTCGTAGCGGAGACTTTCGATCGGGTCCAGACGCGAGGCCTTCCAGGCCGGATACAGGCCGAAGGCGACCCCGATGACCGCGGGAATCCCGAAGGCGCAGAGCACCGCCCAGAGGGGGACGCTGCCCATGGTCCCGATGAGGGCGTTGCTGAGGGCCGCGCCGATGGCGTAGCCGAGGAGGATGCCAACGAAGCCTCCGAACACGGAGAGGAGGGCCGCCTCGATGAGGAACTGCGTCAGCACGTCCCGGCGCTTCGCCCCGACCGCCTTGCGCAGCCCGATCTCGCGGGTGCGCTCCGTGACGCTCACCAGCATGATGTTCATGATCCCGATCCCGCCCACCAGGAGGGCGATGGAGACCATGCCCCCGGCCACGGCGGTGATCACCCCCGTGATGTTGCCGATGATGGAGGTGATCTGCTTCGGGCTGAAGACCTGGAATCCCTCCCGCTCCTTCAGCTTGATGCCCTTGATCCGCCGCAGGGCATCCTTGACCAGGTCCGCGCCGTCGTCCGCGTTCAGCTTCGGGTCCACGCGGGCCTGGAACATCAGCTGCCTCCGCTGCTGGTCGGTGAGCAGGGGCAGGCCGGTGGAAAGGGGAATGTAGATGTTGATGTCCGGATCGTGGCCCATGGTGGCGCCCTGCTCCTCCAGGACCCCGATGATCTCCAGGCTCATGGTGGGCGTCTGGACGATCTTCCCGGGCAGGTTGCCCTTCAGGCCCAGGCGCTCGGCGATCTTCGAGCCCACGATGACCACCTTGCTGCCCAGGCGCAGGTCCGAGGCGACGAAGTTCCGGCCCGCGGCCAGGTCCAGGCCGTTGAGTTCCACGTAGGTGTCGTTGGTCATGATCAGGTTGACGCTGGTGGACCGGCCGTTGGCCTTCAGTTCCGTGGCCATGAAGAAGAGCGGCGTCACCTGCCGCACCATCGGCACCGTCCGCTGGAGCATCCGCATGTCCTCCAGGGTCAGGTCCCGGTTCCGGATCTTGACGTACTCCTCCTCGGGCACGTCCATGGGCATGATCGGCCGGACGAAGAGGGTCTGGCTCCCGGCCCGTTCGATCTGCTTCAGGACGCTCCGCTCGAGCCCCTGGACCAGGCTCACGACGATGATCACGGCGGCCACGCCGATGATGATGCCCAGCGCCGTCAGGGCCGAGCGCATCTTGTTGGCGCGCAAGGTCTTCAGGGCGGCCTGGAAGGGTTCGCCGAGGTCCATCAAGGCTGCCGCCCTTCCTTCCGCTTGGCATCCTCCTCCAGGTCCTTGTCCGACTTCCTGCGCATGGTCACGGAATCCCCCGCCTTCAGCTCCTTCAGCTTCCGGATGGGGCCGGTGAGCACGCGATCCCCTGCTGAGAGCCCGCCTTTCACCTCGTAGTTCTGGTTGTCCGCGATCCCGAGCGAGAGGGTCCTCTCCTCGACCCTGCGGCCCCTGGCGACCATGACCACGGACCTCGCCTCGGGGCTCAGGAGCCCCTTCCGCCGGGCCTCCTCGACCGAGCCTTCCCGGTCCAGCACCGCCTGGAGGGGCACCCGCAGGACGCGCGCCTTCTCGTCGGTGAGGACCACCGCCCGGGCGCTCATGCCGGGCCTCAGCCGGCCGATGTCCGGGCTGGACATGGCCAGGGCCACCTTGACCTTGTACATGTTCGCGTTGTCCCCGCTCTGTTCGGCGGCGGAAGCGATCTCGTAGACCTTGCCCGGGAACACGCGCCCCGGCAGGGCTTCCACGACGACCTGGGCCGGGTGGCCGTTCCGGAGGCGGACCACCTCGCTCTCGTTCACCTGGATCTCCGCGATGATCTCGCTCATGTCGGAGATGACCATGAGGGTGGCGCCGGGCAGGTTGCTGGTCCCCGGGATGGCCGTCTCGCCCACCTCCGCCTTCAGGGAGGTGACGCGTCCGTCGATGGGGGCCTTGATCACGGTCTTGCCGTAGCTGTCCCGCATCGCCGCCGCGCTGGCCGCGTCCCGGGCCACGTTCGCCCGGGCGGCCTCGAAGTTCAGCTCCGCGCTCTCCCGCCCGAGCTTCGCCTGGCGGAAGTCCTCGTCGGAGACGAGCCCCTGCCGGAAGAGGGATTCGATCCTGGCCGTGTTCTCCCGTGCCCGGTCCCGGGCCGCCCCCAGCCGGGCGGCCTCCTTCCTGGACGCCTCCAGCGAGGCCTCGGCCTGGGAGGTCTCCTGTCGGAGCCTCTCCCGGTCGATGACCACCAGCACGTCGCCGGCCTTCACATCCTGCCCGTCCTTCACCGGGAGCGCCTTGATCTCGCCCGTGACGCTGGTGCCGATGTTGATGCGGGTCCTGGCCTGGATCTCCCCGCTGGCGCTGAGGGTCTCCCTGATCTCGCCGCGGTCCACGAGGTCCCAGGAGAAGGCATCCGGCGATTCCCGGAAATGGCTGACCGCGGCCCAGGCACCCGCGAGGGCGACCAGGGCCAGGCCCGCGATCCACAGGATTCTCGAACGCTTCTTCATTGCACCCCCACCTTCG
>DAOPZL010000014.1:0-7105 GCA_035353395.1 Holophaga sp. | reverse complement strand
CTCAGAAGGCGTCGTAGATGCGCTCCACCCGCGAGTTGATCTGGCAGGTCACCTCGTAGGTGATGGTCTTCAGCGCCTTGGCCCATTCGTCGGTCGTGATCTCCTGGTCGCCGCTGCGGCCGATGAGGACGACCTCGTCGCCCACCTTGACGTCGGTCGAGGGCCCCAGGTTGATCATGGACTGGTCCATGCACACCCGGCCCACCACGGGATAGGACTTGCCGTTCACCAGCACGCGGCCGGTGTTGGAGAAGAGGCGGTTGAAGCCATCGGCGTAGCCGACGGGGATCGTGGCGATCCAGGTGTCCTCGGGAGCGACCCAGGTGCGGCCGTAGCCGATGCTGGTGCCCTTCTCCACGCGCTTCACGAAGGAGGTGCGAGTGAGGAAGGAGATCCCGGGGTAGAGCGGGATCGTCCTGGGGGTGGTGTCGTCCGGGTAGTAGCCGTAGATCATGATCCCCGGACGCACCATGGTGAGCCAGGCGTCGTCGTGCCCCAGCACCGCGCCGGAATTGGAGCAGTGGACCAGATCCGGGGTGCGGCCGATGGCCTTCGAGATCTCCGCGACGGCCTGCTTGAAGCGGGCGATCTGGGCCTTGGTGAAGGGGATCTGCCGGCTGTCGTCGCTGACGGGCAGGTGGGTGAACACCCCCTCCAGGTAGATGTCGGGGCATTCCTGCTCGATGAAGCGCGCCAGGGCGGGCGCCTCCTCCACGCTGACGCCGATGCGGCCCATGCCCGTGTCCACCTTGAGGTGCACGCGCGCCTTGATCCCGAGGGCCTTGCTCACGGACTGGAGCGCCTCGATGTTGGACTTCTCGCCGACGGCCAGGGTGATGCCGTTCTCGACGGCGGCCTGCATCTCCTCGGGGAAGGCGTGGGACAGCTTGAGGATCGGAAGGCGGACGCCGCCCTTCCGGAGATCGATGCCCTCGGGAACCGTGGCGACGCCGAGCCAGTCCGCGACGCCGGTGCGCTCGGCCATGAGCGAAACCGGGACCGAGCCGTGGCCGTAGCCGTTGGCCTTCACGGCGATGAGCACCTTGCGGCCGGGGCCTACGGCCTTGCGGATCCCTTCGATGTTCTTGCGGATATTTCCAAGATGAACACGGGCATGAGTCTGATAGAGCATGTTGAAACCTCTGTGAAAATCACACCACCAAGGTTCCGGATTACCAAGCGAAAACGCACGGAAAAGTTGGGGTGAGTTGTGTTTTACATCACCGCCCACCGGGGCCGGGCATCAGTCCTTCACGACCACCTTCTGCACGTAGGGAGAGGTGGCCAGGGCCAGCAGGGCCCCGTAGCCCGGGCGGAAGGCGAGTTCCTGGCCCAGGCTGACCCGCCCGCGGGCGTCCTCGACGTCCAGGATGAGGTGGTCGCTGCTGCCGCCCACGACGATGATCCCCTCATCCTCGGGTTCCAGGCCGTCCAGGACGGCATCCTGGCGCCCCAGGTTGCAGATGGCCCGCAGACGGACGCCGCGGTCCTCGAACTCGGTGGTCTCCCCGAAGGCGTTCTGCCCCCGGTCCCCGATGGGCACGGAGGGCTTGCGTTCGAGCTCCACCACTTCCGCCAGGAGCCGGAGGGTGTCCTGGCGGGTGCCGGGCCACGGACTGCGGTCCAGCACGTTGCGCCCCAGCACGATCGACTCGCCCAACCGGAAGTGGTTGATCTCCTTCGGCATCCGGCCGGAGGCCAGGAGCGGGAGGCTGGAGCTGTTGCCGCCGGAGAGGACCGCCAGGTCGAGCCCCGTCGCCTTGCGGCACGCGTCCCGGACCGCGATCAGCGCGTTCATGTTCTCGACGCTCGGGATCACGCCCCCGTAGCAGGCCAGGTTGCATCCCAGGCCCAGGATCTCGAGGCCGGGGAGCCTGGCGGCCCCCTTGACCACCTCGACGGCGCGGTCCGGCCACACGCCCTCGCGCAGGTCGCCCACGTCCACCATCACGATGGCCTGGTGCCGCTTGTGCAGGAATTCGGCCGCCTCGGACAGCAGCTGGAGGGTCTGGAGGCTGGAGTTCAGCGACAGGTCGGCGTGGCGCACCACGTCCATCGCCTGGCTGGGCGCGGGAATGCGCAGGAGCATCAGCGGAAGCCGCGTGCCGGTCCCGGCGACGGCCTCCAGGTTCGGGATCCGGGAATCGGCGAGCATGTCCGCGCCGCCCTGCTCGAGGGCCTGGACCACCGCGGGATGGGCGCAGGTCACCTTGGTGACGCACGCCACCTGCGCCCCGTGCGCATGGCAGGTCTGGATCACGGACCAGGCGTTGGCCGCGATCCGGTCAGGATGGATTTCGAGACGAGGGGTACCGAAGGACATGAGAGGACTCCAGGTTCAGGGGACAGACACCGGCAGGTAGGGAACAAGGGGAACAGGGTGGAGGCGCCCGGCCTTCGATCCTCGCTGGCTTTCCATCCCCTTCATCCCTTGCTTCCTTGTTGAATCGACTTCGCTTTGGGCTGCATCCCGCGACTGCCTAGCTCGGATTCGGGTCCTCGCCCAGCAGGCTCTTCGCGAGCTCTCCCTCGGCGCCCGCCCATCGTTCGAAGGTCCGCTTCACTTCCTCCGGATAGGCCTGGGCCAGGGTGCCCAGGGCCGAGAACAGATAGTTCCGGTCGATGAGGATGCGGGCCTCCTTGGAAGGCAGCAGATGCTTGCCCGCGCCGGTGCAGATGGCCCGGAGGCAGTCGGCGCCGCCCTCGATGCGGGTCAGGGCTCCGCCCGTGGCCACCACCCACTTCACGGCGGTCAGGTCCTTGCCCTTCACGATCTTCTTCTTGCCCGTGGGGGTGTAGAGGTCGGTGACGACCCCCGCGTGCCGCTTCGCGCCGACCTCCACCGCGCGGGCGCAGAGCCAGCGGGTGAGTTCCTTCTCGCGCTCCGTGGCGGGCATGGCCTGGAGGTCGGACATGCGCGCCTCCCAGGCCTCGTCGCCGGCCATGTCCATGATGTTGCGGGCGTTGACGTAGACCCCCAGGTCGCCCTCCACCGTGCGCTTGGCGCGGGGCTCCGGCTCCACGAGCTTGGAGGCGAACTCGGAGCTGCCGTCGGTGACGGAGTGGACGTCCGTGGTGGCGCCGCCGACGTCGAAGACCAGGCAGTCGCCCATGACCTCCGCGAAGAGCTCGGTGCCCCGGAGGACGGCCCCCGGCGTGGGGAGGATGCCCCAGTGGGTCAGTTCGGCGAACTTGGCCATGCCCGGCGCATGGATGATGTGCCGGCTGAAGACCTCGTGGATGAGGTGGCGGAGGGGCTCGATGTTCAGGACGTCCACGTCGGGGAAGACGTTGTCCGCCAGCAGCAGTTCGATGCCCGCCTCGTGGAACAGGTGATGGATGGGCTTGCGCAGCGCCACGTTCCCGGCATAGACCACGGGCACCGTCAGCTTCAGGGAGGCGAGCTTCTCCGCGTTCCGCAGGACGGTGGCCTTCTCACCGAAGTCGACGCCCCCCGCGAGCAGGATGATGTTGGGATGGATCGCCGAGATTTCCTCGAGCTCGAAGTCGTCCAGCGCCCCCGCCGTGACCATCTTGACGATGGCCCCGGCGCCGAGGGAGGCCTCCCGGGCCGCCCGGGCGGTCATGCTGTAGGTGAGCCCGTGGACCGTCATGCGGAGGCCGCCCGCCGCGGAGCTGTTCACGAAGATCTCCGGGTTGCCGACCGGCGCCCCGAACCGGGATTCCAGGTCGGCGGTGGCCTGCTGGACCCCCAGCCCCACGTCCCCCTGGGCCACGCTGGTGGGCGCGAATCCCTGGGCGACGTGCTCGAATCCTCCCCCCTCGGCCAGGTTGAACCCGTTCACCTTCGTGATGGTGCTTCCCACTTCGATGGTCAGGATCTCGATCTCGTTGGGCATGAGGGCCTCAAAAAAACGCCACGGAGACGCGGAGGAAGCGGGAGGGCCTTCTCCGAATTCTCCGTGGCGGATGCTGCTACACGACGCCCCGGGCCTTGAGGGCCTTCGCCATGGCGTTCACGACGTGGATGCCCTTGGTGCCCCGGCCGAAGGTGGCGTCGAGGCCGGTTTCCTTGGCCATGTCGCGGCTCACCTGGGTCCCGCCTGCGATCAGGATGATCCTGTCGCGGATGCCCTTCTCCTGGCAGAGTTCCGCCAGCTTCTTCATCTGGGCCCGGTGGATGTCGTTGTGGCTGATGATCGTGGAGATGAGGATGGCGTGGGCGCCGGTCTCGATGGCGGCGTCCACCAGCTTGCCGATGGGGACGGACGTCCCCAGGTAGTGGTACTTCACGCCGTACTTCTCGATGCCGCCGTGCTTGATGTCGAGGATCTCGCGCAGCCCGACGCTGTGCTCGTCCTCGCCCACGGTCCCGGCCACGACCCGGAGCCCCAGCTTCTTCACGATGTCGCGGAGTTCCTGCTCGGGCAGGACCATTTCCTTCTCGGGGATCTTGAGGGTGGTCTTGTCGATGTCGAAGGTGACCTTGCCCTTCACTTCGACGAAGCAGCCTTCGGCGGGCTGCAGGACCATGGTGTTCACGACTTCCGGATCGGCCAGACCCATCTTCTTGGCCATCTCCTGCGCGTAGACCGGCGCGATGTCCTCGTTCTGGGGGACGAAGAGCTGGACCAGCACCGTGCCGTCCCCGGCCCACTCGGCCTCGGGCTTGATGAGGTTGCCCGTCCGGTAGGGCCTGGTGGCCTCGAGGCGCTTGCCGCAGGAATCCTCGGGGTCCAGCTCGTCGATGAAGGCGATCTTGGCGGGGTCGCAGAGGGTGCAGCCGTGGATGGGATCGCAGGCATGCTTCACGCCTGCCGGCAGGTGGTTGTTCCCGAAGTGGTCGCAGACCGGGGCGTAGTAGTCTTTGTCGCGGGGCACGATGGAACCGACGCCCACGCCGCCCTTGCCGTCACGGGCGATGCCGTCCCCGTTGCGCTCGGGATACTTGGCGGAGTCCACGAAGAAGCCCTTCTCCACGCCGGCGAAGTAGCCGCCCTCTTCCACCAGTTCCTCCAGGAAGCCCACGGCGCGCTCCTTGAGGTCGCGCACCATCCCGCCCAGGGGACCTTCGTGCCTGAGGCTCACGAGTTCCTTGATGCCGTCCAGGGCGGCCCAGGTCTGCTTCACGGTCTGGACGCCGCGGATGGTGTTGTAGTGCCAGGGCACGTTGCGGCCTTCGTCCGGCGTGATGGTGCTCTGGATGTCCGCGCTCGTGAGCATGGAGATCAGCGTGTCCACCGTGTGGGTGCGGACGGCTTCCTCGATGTCGGCCTCGATGTAGCGCGTGTTCTGCTGGGCCCGGATCTTGTAGTCGCTGAAGAAGTCGCGCAGGGCCACGGCGTAGGGCAGGTCGTACCAGAGCTTGGGGGCCGGCGGGGAATCGGGGGGCACGGTGCTGAGGCCGATGAGGTCCTTCTGCATGCCCGCCGCGACGGAGAAGGCGCAGTTGATGCCGTGCTGCACCATCAGCTCGGGCATCACCAGCCAGCCGGCCTTGGCGGTGGCGTTGGCGTTGTGGGCCCCGTCGATCTGGAAGATGCTGGCGCCCGCCATCACCTTCTTGGCCTCGGCCGCGTCCACGAAGGACCGGTACATGTTCACGTTGCGGTAGAGGACGTTGTACTGGGGGTCCTGGTGGGCGCCGTTGATGCCCTCCTCGGCGAAGAGGACGGCCACTTCCGGTCCCGCCACGCCGGAGACGTAGCTGTGGAAGTTGATGGGCCTCCCGACTTCCTCCTCGATCAGGTCGCAGGCCTTGCGGCTCGCGCGGATCTGCTTGCGGGTGATGGGCACTCCGCCGGTGCCTTCGGGCGTCCCTTCCATCAGGCCGTCGATGTGGCTCTGGCCCGTGGTGCGGATGACCATGATGTGGTCGGCGCCGTTCCAGGCGGCCATGCGCATGCGGCGGAGGTCGTCCTCGAATCGTCCGGAGGCGATCTCGGCGGTCACGACGCACTTGGGCTGGGGGTCGATGTGGTCGAAGTACTTGGAGGCGGGCAGGCCGATCGAGTTCTTCAAGGGCCTGGACATGTCCCTGTAGTGGAAGGGGCCCATGTCGATGCCCTCCGAGGGGACCTCGCGCCAGGTCCAGCCCTTGCGGGCGGGATGGTAGTTCTCGAGTCCTTCGAGGATGTATTCGATGTCGAGCTTCTTGTTGGGTTCGAGGGGTTTCTTCGTCATGGTGTCATCTCTCTCGCGTCGGAATCAGAACAGTCCCTGGAGGACTTCCTTGTCCTCGAGGATGGCGGCGGCGGCGGCCCGCACATCCTTGCCGGTCTTCTGGGCGAGCTTGAGCACCACGTGGCCGGCGCCCTTGCCCAATAGGCCGGCCTCGCCGATGCGGTCCACCACGCCGTGCGAGCTGACGCTGTCGATGCCCATGCGCAGCAGCACCGAGCGCTCGATGGACGGGCTGGTGTGGGTCCTGGCGAGCCCCACGATGGGCTCCACCACCTGGTTGCACAGCGTCCAGAAACGTTCCTTGAGCTGGTCGTCGCTCAGCTTCCTGAGCTCCTCCCGGCGTTTCTCGAACCGGGCGATGCGTTCGTCGGTCATAAAGATCTCTCCTTGATCGGGAATGACAAGAAAACAAGCATGATCCGGAAACCCGGGCGCGCAGGATGGGGGTACTGGAGCCCTGCGCGCCCGGTTCCCTGCGGTTGCTAGAGCTTCCCGGCGGCGGCCTTGACCCAGGCCAGGTCCTCCTTGAGGTCCGCGGCGAGGAAGGCGAAGTCGCCGTCGCTCCACTGGGCCACCGGGTGGGCCTTGCTGGCGTTCCTGAGGTAGGACATGCGCAGCTTGTCCATGTCCTGGCTCATGCCGCGCACCTGCTCCAGGCGCTCCGGGATGACGATGACCTTGCCGGGGACATTCTCCCGGGGGTCGCCCACGCGGACCTCGATGCCGTTCTCGCGGGCGAAGGAGAGCTGGCGGTTGTGGTGCTTGCCGGCTCCCGTGTATTCCGTCTCCTGGACCACCACGATCTGGTCGCGGTCCATCTGGCGCGCCAGGGTCACGGCGGCGGTAAGGCTCGTGTTGCCCGCCGGGCCGCGCTCGAGGCCTTCCAGCTTGGTCAGGAGCTCGGTGACGTAGAAGACCTCGCCCTGGGTGACGAGCTGGTACTCGTCCATGTAGCGCAGGC
>DAOPZL010000013.1:1692-64524 GCA_035353395.1 Holophaga sp. | reverse complement strand
ATCATCTTCATCATCATCACCCTGCTGGCGATCAAGCCCTCGGGGCTGTCCCTGGTCTACATCATCCAGGAGCTGATCACGCGCCTGGGCCGGAACTCGTTCCTGGTGCTGGCGCTCCTGCTGCCGATCTACGCGGGCATGGGACTGAACTTCGCCATGGCGCTGGGCGCGATGGCCGGGGAGATCGGACTGATCTTCACGATCAACTACAACATCACGGGCGTGAACGGCCTGGTCTTCGCGACGCTGGCGGGGCTTCCCCTGTCGGTGCTGCTGGGCTGGATCTGCGGGGTGGTGCTGAACAAGGCGAAGGGCCGGGAGATGGTGACGGGGTTCATCCTGGCGTTCTTCATCAACGGGATCTACCAGTTCGTGGTGCTCTACGTGATGGGGTCGGTGATCCCGGTGAAGTCGCCGGCGATCCTGCTGTCGCGCGGGTACGGGATCCGGAACACGCTGAACCTGGACGCGGTGCGGCAGTCCCTGGACAACCTGCTGATGGTGCACGTGGGACCGTTCAACCTCCCGATCGCGCCGTTCCTGGTGATCGCGGCGCTGTGCCTGTTCATCATCTGGTTCAAGAAGACGAAGCTCGGGCAGGACATGCGGGCGGTGGGGCAGGACATGCTGGTGGCGGATTCCTCGGGAATTCCCGTGAACAAGACGCGGAACATCGCGATCGTGATCTCGACGGTGCTGGCCTGCATCGGGCAGGTGATCTTCCTGCAGAACATGGGGAACATGGCGACGTACAACGCGCACGACCAGACGAGCTTCTTCGCGGCGGCGTCGATCCTGGTGGGCGGCGCGTCGGTGAAGCGGGCGTCGATCACCAACGTGTTCATCGGGGTGATCCTGCTGCACGCGCTGTTCGTGGTGACGCCGAACGCGGGCCAGAAGATCTTCGGGCAGGCGCAGATCGGCGAGTATTTCCGGCAGTTCATCGGCTTCGGGATCATCGCGCTGTCGCTGGTGCTGTATGCGTGGCGCTCGCACCGGGAGGCCGCAAGGCAGCGTGAGGGCCTGCGCGGGAACGCGGCTCCCGCCGAAGGAGGTGCGAAGTGAGCGGGAACGGAACGAGCAACAAGGGCAGGCGCCTGCTGGTGCGGATCGCCCTCAGCGCCGCCTACGTGGGTTTCATGGCGGTGGTGTTCTACTTCGGGAAGGGCCACACGATCCTCCTGGACAACAAGGATTCCGAGGACGGGACGCTGAAGGCCTACGAGGAGGTGTCGGTGTCCGTGGACGGCCAGGAGGCGATCGACTTCATGAGCGGCGACCGCGACATGGCCAAGGTGCGGGCGCAGAGCCACACGCTCAGGATCACCGTCAACGGGCAGGTCACGGAGAAGAAGATCACGGTGCCCGTCGGCATGGAGATGGCCCTGGTGTCCATCCCCAGGCTGGCGGCCGGCCGCGAGCCCTTCGTGACGCGCTACCTCCCCAAGGACCAGCCCGCCCCGGCGGACGAATCGAACTCGGGCAACAGCAACGAGTTCTCCGCCCCGGCCGGCCCGTAGGGGGCGGGCCCGCGAGTTCGCCGGAAGAGAGGGGGGCCTGGATGGTCAGCGGGATGCTTCGTTCGATGCCCATGGACGGACCCGGGGCGGGGATCGGCCTCCCCGCCCTCCCGCCCGCCGCCCAAGCGATCCGTTGCCGAGGTGGAACCGTCGAGAAGGCGTGGCTGCTTTCCCGGCGCCTGTGCAGCCAGGACGGCCGTTTCGACGTGTTCCCGGACGCGCACTTCGGGGTCGGGTTCGAACTTGCCGGAGGGCGCTGCACCCTCGTCTGCGGAGGGCCCATCACGCGCCGCATCAGGCCCTACGTCGGGGATTCGGAAATCCACTGGCTGCGGTTCCGCCCGGGGAAGCTGCCGCGCATCGCCGATGTGGCCCCGCGGGACCTCGTGAACAAGCCCGGGATCGCCCTCGACCGGATCCCGGGCGTCGACCTCGACGAGCTGGGCGAGCGGCTCGCAGCCGCGGAGGGCATAGCGGGAAGGCTGAAGATCCTCGAGGCCGTGTTGCGGGAGGAAGGTCCGGCGGCCCTCTGCCAGGACCGCCGGTGCAGGCAGGTCCTGGAGATGATCGACGCCCTGGACGGCTGTCTCCGCGTCGAGGACCTGTCGCGGGAGTTCGGGCTGAGCGTGCGGACCCTCCAGAGGCTCCTGCAGGAACAGGTGGGCCTCTCCCCGAAACAGCTCCTGCTGAACGTCCGCCTGCAGCGGGCGATCGAGCGGCTGAGGGGCCGGGGGCGGCGGGACCGGCTCTCGGAATGCGCCAGCGCGTGCGGGTTCGCGGACCAGTCCCACATGATCAGGGTCTTCAGGACGCAGACCGGCCGGCTGCCCAGCGCCTTCTGAGGGCGGCCGTTTGTGCCCTGGGGCGCCTGCCGCCACAATGGGAGGGGGCGGCGCCGCGAACGGGATCGCGTGCGGGGCCCTTGGAGAGCGCGATGATACGATTGGCGGAGATCACGAGGGACAACTGGCAGGCATGCATCCATCTGCCGATCTCGGAGGACCACCAGAGGTTCGTCCAGACGAACCTCTATTCGCTGGCGGAAGTCCGCTTCCATCAGGGCGCCGACGTACGCTGCATCTACGCCGACGGAACGATGGTCGGATGCACCCTCTTCGGCCCCGACGAGCGGCATGCGGACAGGTTCTGGATCTACCGGCTGATGATCTCGGAGCGCGAGCGCGGGAAAGGCTACGGCAAGGCGGCGCTGTCCCTGGTCGCGGAGGAGGCTCGGAAGCTGGGTTTCGCGGCGCTGGGACTGAGCGTCGATCCCGACAACGCGAAGGCGCTCGACCTCTACGGCAAAATGGGGTTCCGGTCCACCGGCGAGATGGACGGACGGGAGTTCATCCAGGTTCTCGACTTGCGCCGGAACGGCTGAGGCGGCGGCATGAACGGCTATGCCACCCGGATCGAGTTGCGGGTCGACTGGAGCGAGATCGATTCGCTGGGCCACATCAACAACCTTGCGATCATGCGCTATGTCCAGACCGCGAGGGTCAACTACCTGGAGCGGATCGGCCTGATGGCGAAACCCACGGGGATGTCGACCGGGCCGGTGCTGGCCTCCACCACCTGCCAGTTCAGGAAGCAGCTGTTCTATCCCGGAAACGTGGTGGTCCACTCGAAGGTGAGCTGCATGAAGAACACGAGCTTCCACATGAAGCACGCGATCCTCGACGACGCCGGCGAGATGGTCGCGGAAGCCAGCGACGTCCTCGTCATGTTCGACTTCAGGAAGAACACCAAGCTCCCGCTTCCCGTCGAGTTCCGGGAGAAGATCGAGGCCCTGGAGGGCGATTCGGTGAAGGGCGACCCTTCCCTCCGTCCCTGAAGGCGCGCGCGGACGGTTTCGTGGCATCATCGTTCCGCTTCCTCCTCTTCCGAAAGGCGCCGCCATGAAGATCGTCGACATTCTCCTGCAGGACTTCGATCTGGAGATGCGGGGCACGCGCACCACGCTTGAGCGCATCCCGGAAGACAAGGCCGACTACAAGCCCCACGGGAAGTCCATGCCGATGGGCCGTCTCGCCGTCCATGTCGCCAGGCTTCCGCAGTTCCTGATCACCATCCTCGGGACGCCGTCCCTGGACCTGGCTTCCGTCAAATGGCCGCCCCTGGTCTTCGAGTCCAGGGAGAAGCTGCTCGCGGAGTTCGACCTCCTGGCTGCGGAGGCCAGGAAGACCCTGGCCTCCGCGAGCGACGAGCAGCTCGAGGCGGCCTGGACGCTGGCGTGGGGCGGGAAGGTACTCGTCGAGGCGCCGCGGTCGCTCCTCTACCGCACCCTCTTCCTGAACCATCTCGTCCACCACCGGGCCCAGCTCGGAGTCTACCTGCGCCTCAACGACCTGCCCGTCCCCTCGCTCTACGGCCCTTCGGCCGACGAGAATCCGGCCGGATAGCCCCGTTCCCGGAGCCACCCGGCCGGGTCGGGGCTAGGGACAGACCTCCCGGGAGGCGCCCGGGGGCAGGCCGAGCTTCACTTCCCGCTCGTGGATGCCCTCCATGACGGTCTTCATGCGCTTCGAGGCGGCTTCCACGGCCTTCAGGAAGGCGGCGCTGTTGCGGTTGAGCTGGTTGAGGCGGCGCCAGGCGAGGATCTCGGAGGTCACGTCGTAGGCCGAGGCCACGATGTCCTGGGCGGCTTCCCCGAAGGCGAGCACGCGGCCGAGGCCCCACTTCTTCACGAGCTTGTTCTTGAGCCATTCGTCCAGGCCCGTCAGCTCGCCCACCATCCGGGCGCCTTCGAGGATCTCGTCCCTCCCGTAGTCCTCGTAGGAGGCCCAGGACGAGAAGTCCTGCAGCGCATAGGACTCCTTCAGGTGCTGGACGAGGCGCTTCGAGGCCTCCAGGCGCTTCTTCTCCGCGTCGCTCGCGGCCTTGGCCAGCTTGTCGTCGAAGTAGCCCTCGGGCAGGCTGGTGCTGAGGTCCTTCAGCTCGTCCTCGATCCGGCTCTTCACTTCGTCCACGGCGCGCTGGTAGGCCTCGTTGGTGACTTGCTCCCACTCGGCCCGCTGGGCCTGGTCGGACTGGATGGTGGCGTTGAACTTCCGCAGGTTCGCCTGGATGCGGCAGAGTTCCTTCCGGAGCTGGCTGATCTCGGCGAGGATGCGGGCCCGTTCCTCCGGGGGCACGGCCGGCCTGGCCGCGGGCTGGACGGCCGGCTGCGGGCGGGCGGGGGGCTGGGCGACGGGGGGCCTTCCGGACGGGGCGGGCATCGCCACGGGCGGAGCGGAGGGTGCGGGCGCGCCGGAGGCCTGGGACGCCACGACCGGCGCCGCGTAGGTGGAGCCCATGATGCCCTGGCGGAGCTCGACCGCGAGCTTCGGCGCGAGGGCCGGATTCTGCTGGCCCTGGGCCATCAGCTCCTGGAGTTTCTGCAGCTTCTGCTGCCACGGCTGGCGCTCGGCGTCCGTCGCGGCCTGCTTAAGGCCGGCGATCGCGTCCTTGCTCTGGGCGAGCGCCTCTCCCTGGAAGACGGCGAAGGCCGTGGGATCGGGAACCTGCGGCACCTGGGCCAGGGTGGGGAAGCCGGACCGGAGGTCCCCTATCATGGCCTGCTCGCTCTTCTGGGCCAGCTCGCGCGCGCCTTCCATGTCGCCCTTCAAGGCCGTGCCTGCGGCCTGCTGGGCTAGGGCCGCGCTGCCCACGAGCTGCTTCAGGGCGCTGTCGGCCAGGCCGGCTTCGGTCTTGGGCTGGACCCAGGCGTCCCCGGTCTTCTGGTCGAAGTCCACGCCCCCGTGGGCGGAGAGCACGAAGAGGATCTTGTTGGCGTCGGCCTGGAAGGTGGCCGTCCAGAACCCTTGCCGGAAGCTCGGGGGAAGGGGTGTGCCCGGCGCGGCGGCCGGCGCGGCCAGGGTCTGGCTGCGCTGCCTGGCCCAGCGGACCAGGGCGATGACCTTGGCGGCCTCGCGGAGCCGGTGCAGCTCCGGAAGGGCGCGGGCATAGTCGTCGTAGCGCTGGGTCACTTCCCGGGCGTAGCCCTCGGCGGCGTCCCGCTCCAGGGCGTTCGCGGAGCGGCTGCCGCCCTCGAAGGTCGTCAGCTCGGAGCGGACCGCGATGCGCGATGGTCCGAACGTCACGACGCGGCCCGAGGGATCGCAGCGCAGATCCACGCCCTGGGGCGCGAGCCAACCCCGGATGGAGCCGCGGCTGTCGGGGGCGTAGGTCCCCCGGGAGGAGGCCAGGCGGAACTCGTAGTTCTGGTAGGTGAGATGTCCGGGCACCTTGGCGGAGAGCTCCGGGGCGATGGCGAGCATCTTGAGCATCCAGTCCGCGGCCAGGAAGGTGCGCGCCAGTTCGGAATCAGGCGGCAGGCCGCCCAGGAACCGGGGCACCACCTCGATGGACGGGACCTGGTAGAAGCGCTCCAGGAAGGCCTGGGAGAGCACCAACCCGTTGAGCCAGGGCAGCATGACCCGGTCGGCGATGGCTGGGTTGATCAGGCTTTCCATGTAGGCCTGGAAAGCGGCCGTGGACATCCGGTCCGTCCTGGCCAGCTCCACCTGGCGGAAGTATTGCGACGCGGGGATCTTGAGGCCCTTCATGATGCGTTCCCACAGCGCGGCCTGGCCCCGGGCCAAGACCTGCTCCTGGGTGAGGGCGCCCGTCTGCAGCTTCATGCGGAGGTCGTCGACCAGAGGGCCCAGACCGCAGACCTCGAAGCCCTGGCGCTGGGTGTTCGGATCGGACATGAGGCGCATCGCCCGGCCCATGTCGGGATCGCCCATCGCCTCGAACAAGGCTGCAAAGACATCGGCGCACCTTGGGTCCATGGCCTGGAGGCGGTTGTTCATGATGTCCCAGAGCGCCCGGGCCTGTTCCTGCTTGCCTTTCAGGGCCTCGGCGCCCTTCTGGAGGAAGCGCTGGCGGTCCACGGAGAGGGAGGCGTCCGACAGGATCAGGTTCCCGATGCGGAGCATCCAGGCCTTGCCATAGTCCACATCCCGCTGGACCTTGCTCATGTCGGCGTCCACCTTGCGGAGGAGAGCCTCGCGGGTGGACTTGGTGGCCGGGGAAGGATCCAGGCTGAAGGCGGGGTAGGGGCTGCGCAGGGCGTCCCCCAGGAGCGCGGCGTAGTCGATGGGGCCCGTGGCGTAGGCAGGGTCGTAGGCGCCGATGAAGGCCGTGGTCCCGGTCTTCGGGTCGATGAAGACGGTCCGAAGCGTGTTGATGCCGGGGGCGGGCTGGGCCGCGCGCTTCAGGCCCGGCACCGCGAAGAGGCTCGCGGTGGCGCCCATGGGGTCGGGCTGGGGAACGACGATCCGGAGGTCCTGGACTGAACCGTTGCGCCAGAGCTTCAGGAGGACGGTGCCCGGGCGGGAGAGAGGCCCCAGGAGGTCCTGGATCAAGGGAACGGGAGCCCCGTTGGCCGAGAGGACCAGGTCCCCGGGCCGGATCCCCGCCCGTTCCGCCAGGGAATCCGGGAGCACCAGGACGACCTCCATGCACTCCGGGAGATTCCCGCCCGCCGCGCGGGGCTTGAAGCTGAACCCCAGGGCCGGCCGGTCGGCCTGCTCCATGAGCGGCACGGTTCCCAGACGCACCCGCTGGGCCGTGCCGCGGGTCGCCTGGGCCCCGAGCAGCGTGCAGACCAGGAGTCCCGCCAGGACATACCGGGTACGGAAGGAGCGATCCTTGTGCATGCAGTTCTCCGTCGCCGTTCCAGGGGATTAGGATGTTCCGGAACAATCCCTGAATTTGTGCCTAGATCATACTCCCGCCCAACTTTTGAACTCTGAAGAACTCTTCTGGCGCCAAATGTTGACTTCGTCAAAATCAATATTTGACATAATCGGTAAACAGACTAATTTGTCTCCCAGGAGGATCCCATGCCGCGCCCCAACCGTGTCGATCATGTCTACGAACTGATCGGGAACACCCCCGTGGTGCGCCTGAACCGGGTGGTCCCGGAGGGGGCCGCGACGGTCTTCGTCAAGCTGGAGAGCGCCAACCCGGGCGGCAGCGTCAAGGACCGCATCGCCCTGCACCTCCTCGAGGACGCGGAGAGGCGGGGCGCCTTGAGGCCGAGCCAGGTGGTCCTCGAGGCCACCAGCGGCAACACGGGCGTCGGGCTGGCCCTGGTCGCGGCGGCGAAGGGCTACGGCGTGGCCATCGTCATGCCCGACACCATGACCGTGGAGCGGCAGGCTCTCCTGAGGGCCTACGGCGCGGAGGTCATCCTCACCCCCGGCTCCGAAGGCATGAAGGGGGCGGTGGAGAAGGCCGAGGCGCTGGCCCGGAGCGATCCGAAATACTTCATGGCCCGCCAGTTCGAGAATCCAGCCAACCCGGAGGCCCACCGCCGGACCACGGCCCTGGAGATCCTGGAGCAGGTCCCCGAGCTGGACGCGTTCGTGGCGGGCGTCGGGACCGGGGGCACCCTGACGGGCGTCGGAGAGGTCCTGGCGCAAAGGAAGCCCGGCACGCTGGTGGTGGCCGTGGAGCCGGAATCCTCCCCCCTGCTCACCAAGGGACAGGCGGGGCCCAACAAGATCCAGGGCATCGGCGCCAACTTCATCCCCGAGGTCCTGAACCGGCAGGTCTACCACCGGGTGGAGGATGTCGCCTACGTTGACGCCATCGCCATGGCCCGCCGCCTGGCCCTGGAGGAGGCCCTGCTCTCGGGCATCTCCACGGGCGCCATCGTCCACGCGGCCGTCAAGGTGGCGGTCGAGCTGGGCAGGGGCAGGACCGTCGTGGCCGTGCTCTGCGACACCGGCGAGCGCTACCTCAGCCACCCCCTCTACGCCGAGATGACGGGAGCCTGAGGTTCACTGGGGAGCCGGCACGCGCACGGTGCCGGCTCCCCAGATCCCCTCGGCGTATTCGCGGACGGTGCGGTCGATGGAGAAGCGGCCCATGCCCGCGACGTTCAGGATGGACCTGCGCGCCCATTCCGCCGGGTCGGCGTAGGCGTGCGAGGCCCGGCCCTGGGTCTCGAGGTAGGCGGCGTAGTCGGCGCAGTGGAGGTAGGCGTCCGAGTCCAGGAGCATGTTCGCGATGGGTTCGAACCGGCCGCGCTCGAGGCGCGCGAGGGTCTCGATGGCACAGGCCAGCTCCGGGTCGGCGAAAACCCATTCCCGGGGCCGGTAGCCGGCGTCCCGGAGGGCCATGACGCCCCTGGCGGTGTGCCCGAAGATGAAGATGTTGGCCTCGCCGACCTCGTCCTGGATCTCGACGTTGGCGCCATCCAGGGTCCCGATGGTGAGCGCGCCGTTCAGGGCCGCCTTCATGTTCCCGGTGCCCGACGCCTCGGTGCCCGCGGTGGAGATCTGCTCGGAGAGTTCGCAGGCGGGGAACACCTGCTCGGCGAGCGTGACACGGTAGTTCTCCAGGTAGGAGAGGCTGAGCCTGCCCTTGCAGGCCGGATCCGCCCCGATGGCCGAGCCCAGGGCGCAGGCGAGCTGGATGATGTGCTTGGCCACCCAGTAGGCGGGGGCCGCCTTCCCGCCGATCAGGACGGCCCGGGGGACGCCCGCGTCCTCGCCGTTCCGCAGGCGGTTCCACAGGGTCGCGACGTGGAGCAGGTTCAGCAGCTGGCGTTTGTATTCGTGGACGCGCTTCACCTGGACGTCGAACAGGAAGGACGGGTCGAGGACCGTTCCCTGCGCCGCGCGGAGGAACGAGGTGAAGGCCTCCTTGTTGGCCCGCTTGGCCAGGATCCAGCGCTCCCGGAAGGCGGCGTCCTCCGCGAAGGGCACGAGCCCGCGCAGCTCGTCGAGGTCCTTCACCCAGCCTTCCCCGAGGGCCTCGGTGACCAGCCCCGAGAGGCGGGGGTTGCACTTGAGGAGCCATCGCCGGGGCGTGATGCCGTTGGTCTTGTTGTTGATGCGCCCCGGGAAGAGCTCGTTCATCTCGAAGAACGTGGAGGCCTTGAGGATGTCCGTGTGGAGCCGGGCCACGCCGTTGACGGAGTGGCTGCCGACGATGGCCAGGTTGGCCATGCGGACGCTGCGGCCGCCGTCGACGATGGCCAGCCGCTGGAGCTTGGCGTCGTTGAAGGGATACCGCTCCCGGACGACCAGGCGGAAGCGCCGGTCGATCTCCTCGATGATCTGCATGTGCCGGGGCAGCAGGGACCACAGCAGGTCCGTGGGCCAGACCTCCCGGGCCTCCGGGAGGATCGTGTGGTTCGTGTAGGCGCAGACCTTCTGGGTCAGCTCCCACGCGAAATCCCAGCCCAGGCCCTCCTGGTCGATCAGCACCCGCATGAGTTCGGGGATCGCCAGGGTCGGATGCGTGTCGTTCAGCTGGACGGCCACCTTGTCCTGGAACTCCTCCCAGCGCCAGCCCGGGCGTTTCTTGAAGCGCCGGACGACATCCTGGAGGGTCGCGGAGACGAAGAAGTACTGCTGCTTCAGCCGGAGCTCCTTGCCGGCGCTCTGGTCGTCCGCCGGGTAGAGGACCTTGGAGATGTTCTCGGAGGTGGTCTTGTCCTGGACCGCCTGGACGTACTCTCCCGCGTTGAAGCGGCCCAGGTCGAACTCGCGGCTGGAGCGGGCGGACCAGAGGCGGAGGGTGTTGACGGTGCCGTTGCGGAACCCGGCGATGGGCGTGTCGTAGGCCATGGCCCACACGATCTGCGTGTCCACCCAGTCCGCGCGGTACTTCCCGTCGTCCCCCGTGGCCGCCTCGATCCGGCCGTGGAACCGGACGGGGAAGATCACGTCGGGGCGGGGGATCTCCCAGGGATTCCCGTAGCGCAGCCAGTTGTCGGGGAATTCGACCTGGGCGCCCTCGATGATCTTCTGCTGGAAGATGCCGTACTCGTAGCGGATCCCGTAGCCGTAGAAGGGCAGCCCCAGGGTGGCGGCGGAGTCCAGGATGCAGGCGGCGAGACGCCCCAGCCCGCCGTTCCCGAGGCCCGCGTCCCATTCCTGCTGGACGATGTCCTCCAGCCGGAAGCCGATCTCCTCCATGGCCTGGGTGTAGGCGTCCCGGGCGCCGAGGTTGAGGATGTTGTCGAGGAGGGCCCGGCCCATCAGGAACTCGAGGGAGAGGTAGTAGACCCGCTTCACGTCCTGGCGGTAGTAGGCGTTCTGGGTCCGGAACCAGCGCTCCATCAGCCGGTCGCGCACGGCCAGGGCCATGGCCTGGTAGACATCGAACTCCCGGGCCGTGAACTGGTCCTGGGCGACGGAGTACATCATCCGGTCCGCGAAGGCCTCGATGATGCCCGGAGCGTCGAGCCGGCCTGGGGTGGGCTGGGGGATGTTGCGGATGCCGACGGCCATCTGGGGTCTCTCCCGCGGAGGATTGAGGCGACTGCCCCTTATGACGGAGCAGGCGCTCCGAGTCCAGGGGAAATTGTGCCGGGGGCGGGCAGCGATCGACAAAACTTACTCAGCCGATCAGGAAACAGTATGATCATTCCCTGGGCCAGGAACCCGCCTGGGGCGATCGCATGAAATTCTCCTCCCGAGCCATCTACGGAATGCGGGCCATGCTGGTCCTGGCGCGCTCCCACGGCCACGGCTCCACCTTCCTGAAGGAGATCGTGGAGCGGGAGCACCTTCCGGGCACCTACCTGGAGCAGCTGATGGTGCCGCTGCGCAAGGCGGGGATCGTGCAGGCCGTGCGCGGGGCCAAGGGGGGCTACACCCTGGCGCGCCCTCCGGCGGAGATCTCCGTGCTGTCGATCCTCGAGGCCCTGGAGGGCCCCCTCCAGCTTTCGGACTGTCCCGGCGGCTCGGGCTGCTGCGGCAGGCCGGACGCCTGCGTCCTCCAGGAGCTGTGGGCCGAGGGCAGCGAAGCCCTCGGCCGGGTCTACGGGAACCTCTCCCTGGCCGCACTGCTGGAGCGGCAGCGGGCGAAGGAGGAAGTCCTCGTGGCGAACTACTGCATCTGAAAGAGTTCTGCACGGGCTTACCCCAGCCCCTTGGCAAGACCGCCCGTTTGCCTGATGCTGGAGCTGCACGAGATCTTTGTCAGTTCCAAAGCGTGGTATCCAGAAAGGTGGAGGGACGGGCCCTGTGAAACCTTGGCAACCTGCTCGCGAGAGCGTGGTGCCAATTCCTGCCCGCGGCTTGGGCCGCGGGAAAGATGACGAGCTGTCGTGGACTGACGGATCAGAAGCCTGGGAATCGAACCTTTCCGGATCCTCGCGGGAGCGACAAAGCCCATCAGGAGCCGGCCATGCCCGTCAAGATCCCCGATTCCCTGCCCGCCACGGGCATCCTCGAGAGCGAGAACATCTTCGTGATGAGCGAGGACCGGGCGCTCCACCAGGACATCCGCCCGCTCCAGATCGCCATCCTCAACCTGATGCCCACCAAGATCGCCACGGAGACGCAGCTGCTGCGCCTCCTCGGGAACTCGCCCCTCCAGGTGGAGATCGTGCTGCTGCACATGGAGAGCCACGAGTCCCGGAACACGCCCGCGGAGCACCTCCTGGAGCACTACGCCACCTTCGCCGAGATCCGGGACCGGAACTTCGACGGCCTCATCATCACGGGCGCGCCCGTGGAGACCATGCCCTTCGAGGAGGTGGACTACTGGCAGGAACTCACGGAGGTCATGGACTGGGCGCGGGTCCACGTCACGTCCACGTTCTACATCTGCTGGGGGGCGCAGGCGGGGCTCTACCACTACTACGGCATCCCGAAGCACGCCCTGCCCGGGAAGATGTTCGGGGTCTTCCCGCACCACATCAACGTCCGCTACGAGAGGCTGCTGAGGGGGTTCGACGACTCGTTCTTCGTGCCCCATTCGCGCCATACCGAGGTCCGGCGCGAGGACATCCTCGCCGTCCCGGGGCTGGTCCTGCTCTCCGAGTCCGAGGAATCCGGCGTCTACCTGGTCATCTCCGAGGACCGGCGGCACATCTTCGTGACGGGGCACTCCGAGTACGATCCCCTGACCCTCAAGGCCGAGTACCTCCGGGACCTCGACAAGGGGATGCCCATCCCGGTCCCCTGCCACTACTTCCCCGGCGACGACCCGGCCCGGGATCCCCAGGTCCTCTGGCGCGGGCACGCGAACCTGCTCTACTCCAACTGGCTGAACTACTACGTCTACCAGCAGACCCCCTACGACCTCGTGGACATCACGGCGCGGGAAAGCTAGAGGTCCCTGCCCATCATCCGGTGGGGGAGCAGGAGGCCCGCGCAGGCGACTCCGCAGGGGCCGTAGTCCCGGAACCCCCAGCGCCGGTAGAAGGCAAGGGCCCGCGGGTTTCCCCCGAAGGCCTGGAGCCACAGGCTGCGGTGCCGCCGCTCCCGGGCCTCCCGCGCGGCGCGCGCCATGAGCAGGTCTGCGGTCCCCGTCCCCTGCCAGCGGCGGAGCACGTAGAGGCGCGCCACTTCCGCCGTGGGGGGGGCCAGTCCGCCGAAGGGGCAGGGGGTCTCCCCCAGGGCGACGTAGCCCTGCCAGTCTCCGGCCACCCAGGCCCCCGTGCGGATGAGCCCCGCCATCACCGGCAGGGCGAAGACTTGGGCGCACAGGGCGTCCATGGCCGCCGGAGCGAAGTGCTCCCGGAAGGCCTCCCGGAAGCAGGCCTCCCCGAAGGCGGCCAGGGCCGGAGCCTCGGCGGCATCCATCCGGCGGATCGTAGGGTCCATGGAACCTCGCTTCCAGTCGGCATGGAGCATAGCACCGGGTCCGGCAGCGGCGTGGTTGCTAGGATGGAGTCCAGGAGACATCCATGAAAAGACTGGCATCGGGCATCATCCTGTCCGCCCTCGCGGGGGGAATCGGCCACGCGGGATCGCCCTCCAGCGTGCCCGGGACCCCGGGCGGCGTGGCGAATCCCGTCCTCCCGGCAGGCCGGGGCACCGCCGGGGAGGGCTCGCTCAAGGGCGAACTCGTCTCCGCCACGGTGAAGGCCGTCGAACTGGAGATCGCGGGCTACGAGACCCGGCTCAAGGCCGCCCAGGAGGGTCCCGGCTCGCCGGAGAACGTGCCCCTGTTCAAGGACCGCATCGAGGAGATGAAGCGCCTCCTGGCCGAATTCCGGACGATGGATCCGGCCGGCTACGAGGTGTCCGAGACGCCGATGGAGTCTCCGAAGCCCCTCCTGGGGGACGCGGGGTACGGCCCGGTGAAGCCGGCCGGGAAGATGACCCTCAAGGTCCGCGTGAGCCAGCCCTGCCACGCAGGCACCCTGCTGGAGGCGGAGGGGACGACGCGCTCGGGCCCCTTCTACCACCTGGCCGGCATTGCCGGGGATGCGTACGACCGCCTGCAGCCCGGCCGGGAGTACTCCCTGACGGTCTACCTCGTCTACCGCAGGGAGTACATCGGCTTCATGCGCGACCACTACGTCTACGTCGCCGAGGTGAGGTGATCAGGAGGAGATCCACTTCCTCCGGGTCTCCTTCACGGAGAGCCTGACCACCGTCCCGCAGGTCTCGCAGAGATCGGCCAGGAGTGCCTCCGTGCCGGTGAAGATGCCGCCGGCGCGGTAGGGCAGGCCGATGTGGCCGGCCTCGGCGGTCTGGCCGAGCTCCAGGTTCCTCCGGATCTTCAGGCTGCCGCAATGGGGACAGGCCTGAGGACCCAGGCCGCGCACCTCCGGGTTTTCGGCTGGATCAGCCAAGGTCCACCTCCTGTTCCGGGTCCACAGGCCCTTCCTTCCGGGGATCTTCAGGCTTCCTTCGCTTCCGTGGGGATGAAGGAGAAGGTCGTCACGTCGAACAGCCCCATGTCGGTCAGCTTCAACTCCGGGATGACCGCCAGGGACATGAAGCACAGGGTCATGACCGGGTCGACGCCGGGGTTCACGTGCAGCCGCTCGTGGGCGGCGGCGTGGAACCTGGTGAGCTGCCGCTCCACCCACGCTCCGTCCCGGTCGCTCATCAGCCCGCCGATGGGAAGCGGGATCGCCTCCAGGGCGCGCCCTTCCCGGGCGAGCACCATGCCGCCGCCCTGGCCGATCAGCGTCTCCACCGCGAAGGCCATGTCCGGGTCGTTGTCGCCCACGACGATGATGTTGTGGGAGTCGTGGGCGATCGAGAGGGCGATCGCGCCGCCCCGGATGCCGTAGCCGCGGAGCAGGCCGAGGGCGACGTTCCCGGTGGCCTGGTGGCGTTCGACCACCGCGACCTTGACCACGCCGCTGGCCGGGTCGTGGAGGTAGGCGCCCTGGGCGTCGCGCCGCACCTCCGCGACGCCCTTCCCCGTCACGACGCCGCCCGGGAGGATGTCGATGACGTGGACCTTGTCCGAGGCCAGCGGCATGCGCAGCCTCCCGGCGGAGAAGTCCTTCACGTGGAAGCACCCCTGCACGGCGGAAGTGTCGCACCGCTCCACCGGAGGAAGGTAGGTCCCGTCCTCCGCGACCAGCTTCCCGCCGATGAACACGGCCCGGACCTTGAAGCCGGCGAGGTCGTCCAGCAGGACCAGGTCCGCGCGCAGGCCCGGTGCGACGGCGCCCCGGTCGTGGAGCCGGAAGCACTCGGCCGCGTTCAGGCTGGCCATCCGGATCGCCTCGATGGGGTCGATGCCGCTTGCCACGCAGATGCGCAGGTGGTCGTCCAGGTGTCCCCGCTCGAAGATCGTCTTGGGCTGGCGGTCGTCCGAGCACAGGAGGCAGCGGCGGACGTTCGCCGGGGTGACGGCCTTCAGCAGGTCCTGGAGGTTGTGGCACGCCGAACCCTGCCTCAGCAGCACGTACATGCCGCGGGAGATGCGGTCGCGCATCTCCTCCACGGTGGAGCACTCGTGGTCCGTGTGGATCCCCGCGGCCACGTAGGCGTTCAGGCCGAGGCCCGCCACCGCCGGGCTGTGCCCGTCGATGAGCTTGCCCGCGCCGTGGGCGACCTGCAGCTTGTCGAGGATCTCGTCCTGGGCGCCGATGACGCCGGGATAGTTCATGAACTCTCCCAGGCCCAGGATCCGCGGGTCGCCGATGCGGCCGGCCATGGCCGGGGCGTCGATGACGGCCCCCGCATGCTCGAAGGGGGTCGCCGGCACGCAGGAGGGGATCATGAACTTGATGTCCAGCACCGTGCGCTCCGCCGCCCGCATCATGTAGTCCAGCCCGTCGAGGCCGCACACGTTCACGATCTCGTGCGGGTCCGCGACGATCGTGGTCGCTCCGCAGGGCACAAGCAGCCGGCCGATCTCCTCGGGGCTCACGTAGGAGGACTCGATGTGGATGTGGCTGTCCGTGAAGCCGGGAGAGAGATACCGGCCGCCGGCGTCGTACTCCTCGGCGCCCTCGTAGGCGCCGACGCCGGCGATGACCCCGTCGGCGACGGCGACGTCGCCCTCGAGGATCGTGCCGCCGTGGACGTCGACCACCTTGCAGTTCTTCACGACCAGGTCGGCGGGACGGCGCCCGGCCGCGACCTCGATCAACTTCTTCATGGCTGGCTTGTCCATGGGATGGCCCTTTCTGGGTGATTCTCCGTTCGAATGATGGATCAAGATTATCCCTCCGTCAGCCGCAGCACGGGATCGAAGGTCCTCAGGGCGACGCAGTCGACGGGTCCGGCGTCCGTGATCGCGTAGTCGGGAATGGCCGTGATGGGGAGGAAGAACATGTACATCAGCGGGTCCGGAAGGTCGCAGCCGAGGTTCCTGGCGGCCTCGGCCAGCAGTTCCTCGCGGCGGGCGATCTCGGAGGGCTCGAGGTCGGAGACGATGCCCCCCACGGGCAGGGGGAGGAATTCCACCACCTTGCCGCCGTCCACGACCACCTGGCCGCCACCGTTGACGATGAGATGGTTCACCGCTACCGACATGTCGAGGGCGTTCGTCCCCAGGCAGATGAGGTTGTTGTCGTCGGGCGCCGCGGAGGACGCCATGGCGCCCCGCTTCAGTTTCCACCCGGAGCAGAAGGCCAGGGACTGGTTCCCGTTCCGGCCGAACCGCTCGAGCACCGAGACCAGAAGGACGTCCTGCCGCGGGTCGGGCTGGACGACCGAGTCCACGACCGGGAGGGTCGCATCGCGGCGCTTGCGCACGAAGGGGCCCTTCACGTCCATGGAGAGCACCGTCGCCTGGCCGCTCCTGATTCCGACCCTGTATTCGAAGTCCTCGGGCTTCGCCAGGGGGCGTTTCAGGGCGCCGCTGAGGACCGCGCTCCTCGCCGGGGGCTGGAGGCTGGAGGTGATCCTGCCGTCCTGGGCCACCAGGACTCCGTTGCTGATCACGCGCTCGACCTTGAAGCTCGCGGGATCGTCGACGATGAGGATGTCGGCCAGCCGGCCGGGCGTGATCGAACCCACGAGATGGTCGATCCGGTAGGCCTCGGCGCTGTTGAGGGTGCCCATCTGGATCGCGGTGAGCGGGTCCACGCCCTCCGCCATGGCCAGGCGGACCAGGTGGTCCACGTGCCCCTTCGCGAGCACGTCCGTGGCGGTGACGTCGTCGGTGCAGAAGCTCACGCGGCGGGCGAAGGCGGGATTCACCTCGGAGACCGCGCGCATGTTCTCCTTCAGGAAGTGGGTCACGGAGGACTCGCGGATCAGCACGTGCATGCCCTTGCGGAGCTTCTCCACCACCTCCTCGTGGTCGTAGCTCTCGTGGTCGAGGCGGACCCCGGCGCACAGGTAGCCGTTGAGCTCCCTTCCGCGGGCCATGGGGGCGCAGCCGAACACCGGCAGGTGGTTCCGGCCCGCCTCGAGGATCGCGCCGAGGGTGTCCTCGTCCTCCTCCTGGATGAATTCGCGCACGGTCTCCCATACGCCGAAGCACTCGGGCCATTTCTGGACCTCGGCATGCACCTCCTTCTTGATGTCGAAGGCGATCGTCGAGGGCGGGAAGGTGTAGGGGGTCTTGAAGGGCGCGCCCCAGAAGACCTTGAGGGGGCCCTGTTTCATCTCGTCCAGGACCTCCCTGAGGCCCTCGAGGCCCGAGACCGAGATGTATTCGTCCAGCCCCGAGACGATGCTGGTCGTCCCGGAAGGCACCACGGCCTTGGCGAAGCTGGTCAGGCTCATCTTGCTGCACTCGCTGTGCAGGTGGCCGTCGATGAGGCCGGGGACGAGGTACTTCCCGCCCGCGTCGATGAACCTCGTGTCGGGGCCGATGTAGGCGGCCACGTCCCCCACGGCGACGATGGTGTCCTTGTGGATGGCGATGTCCGCGGGATAGATCTCCCGGGTGACCACGTTGACCAGTTGGCCGTGACGCACGACCGTGTGGGCCGGGGTCTTTCCCAGGCCGGCGCGGATCAGTTCCTTCAAGTCTTGGATCGAATTCTTGTTCATGAGCGTGATGGTCCTTGAGCGTCCTCGGGCCCCGGCCTGCGCCGGCGCCCGAGGAAGGGGGTTCGTGGGATCTGTCGGGGCCGCGGTTCAGTTCTTGGGCAGTTCCGCCGCGACGCCCTGGACGAAGTAGTCCATCTTCTCGAGTTCCAGGTCGGTCATGGTCTTCCCTGCCGGGACTCGGGTCTTGCCGACCTGATCCACCACGGGGCCGGTGAAGGGATGGAGCCTGCCGCTGACGATGTCGCCCTGGACCTTGTTGACCAGGGCCGCCACGTCCTTGGGGACCGCCGCGTTGAAGGGGGCCAGCTTGATCATGCCGCCCTTGATGCCTTCGAAGGTGTTAACGGCTTTCCACTTGCCGTCCATGACCTGCCTGACGGTCTGGATGTAGTAGTCGCCCCAGACCCGGACCGAGGCGGTGAGCATGGTCCTGGGGCCGTACTTCGACATGTCGGAGTCGCAGGCGATGGAATAGACGCCCTTCTCCTCGGCGGCCTTGACCACGGCGGTCGAATCGGAGTGGTGGGTGACGAGGTCGACGCCCTGGGCGATGAGGGACAGCGCCCCCTCGCGCTCCTTGCCGGGGTCGAACCAGGAGTTCAGCCAGACCACGCGCACCTCGGCCTTGGGATTGACGCTCCGCATGCCCCGCGTGAAGGCGTTGATGTCCTGGAGCACCTCGGGGACCGGGAAGGCGGCGACGTAGCCGACGAGGTTCTTCCGGGTCATCTTGCCGGCCAGGATGCCGCAGAGGTAGCGGCCCTCGTAGTAGCGGTCGTTGTAGATGCCGACGTTCGCGGCCGTCTTGTAGCCCGTGCAGTTGAGGAAGACCGTCTTCGGATAGGCCTTGGCCACCTTGAGGGTGGGGTTCATGTAGCCGAAGGAGGTGGTGAACACGACCTTGCACCCGCTCTGGGCCATCTCGCGGATGACGCGCTCCGCATCCCCGCCCTCGGGAACGCTTTCCACCTTCTGCGTGGCCACCCTGCCCTTGAACGCCGCTTCCAGCTGGTTGCGGCCGAGCTCGTGCTGGTAGGTCCAGCCAGCGTCGCCGATGGGATCCAGGTAGACGAAACCGACCTTCAGCGGCGCCTGGGCCGCGAGGTGCGCGGGGGCGAGGAGGGCGCAGCCGCCGAGGATGATCGCGATGGACTTGTGTGCCTTCATGGTGATGTCTCCAGTCAAATGGGGTAGAGCCGTCCCAGGACGGCCGGAATGGTCGAAAAAGCAGCGGAGCCTCCACCGGGGGGCGGAGTGTCCGGGATCGCGAAGCCGGATGGAAGATCCCCCCCCGGGCCGGCCTGCGTGCCCGGAGGCATGCGGGCCGGCGCCGGGAAGAGCAGAGCCGCGGCAGGGTCCGGGATCCCGTCGCGGGACTGCCCTCGGGTCCGGCCCTCGGCGCCATCGTGTTGCGGGAGCGGCCGGCGCTACGGCGAGTTGTCCTCGCCCTGGAACCAGACGACCCACCCGATCGGGGCGCTGACGATGGGATTCGTGCTGTTCCGGTGACGGTTCGCCACCGAGGACCCGAGCCCCTTGGCCGTGAGCAGCTGAATCTCGGCAGATCGGCTCGGCATGGCAAGTCCCTGGAGGATTCGCGCAGGGCCCGGTCCGCAGGTTCTGGTGGCCGCCGACAGGGCGTTTCTCGGCTGGAGGTTCACGGAACGACCCGGAGGGATCGTGCATCCATGCTCAAGGAAATTCCTTTCTGAGGCAAGGGAAATTGCAAATCCGGGACGGGGTTCGGCCCAGGGGGGATTCCGGCCGGTTCCGTCCGGGGAGGAAGATGCCAAAAAGGGGCTTGTCTGGGGCGGGACAAGATTGTATATACATGTCAGTACCTATTCCGCCCCCGGGATGGGACTGCCTGGACCTGAAGACCCACACCCTACCCTTTCGACGAGGTTTCCCCCATGTCCCTGCGCGTCGTGGAGTGCGTTCCCAACTTTTCCGAAGGCCGCGATATGGCCAAGATCAAGGTGATCACGGACGCCATCGAGGGCGTCGCGGGCGTGAGGCTCCTGGACGTGGATCCGGGCGCGGACACGAACCGCACCGTGGTGACCTTCGTGGGCGATCCGGACAGCGTGGTGGAGGCCGCCTTCCGGGCCGTGGAGACCGCCTCCCGGATCCTGGACATGACCACTCACCACGGCGCGCACCCCCGCATGGGCGCGACGGACGTGTGCCCCTTCGTCCCCGTCGAGGGCGTCACCCTCGCGGACTGCGCCGAGCTGGCCCGGAGGCTCGGGAAGCGCGTGGGCGAGGAACTGGAGATCCCCGTCTACCTCTACGAGCAGGCCGCCAGCCGCCCCGAGCGCCAGAATCTCGCCGTGGTGCGCAAGGGCGAGTACGAGGGCCTGGAGGAGAAGCTGAAGGATCCCCAGTGGGCCCCCGACTTCGGGCCCGCCCGGTTCAACGCCAAGGCCGGGGCCCTGATCACGGGCGCACGGGAGTTCCTCATCGCCTACAACGTCACCCTCAACAGCCGGGACAAGGCCCACGCCACGGACATCGCCTTCGAGCTGCGGGAGAAGGGGCGGGTGGCCCGCAGGGGACAGACCAGCGCCTTCTACAGCAGCGGCAAGGAGCTGCGCTACGCCGAGGGCTGCTTCCCCTGCGGCAACTGCGGCTTCGACGCCCCCACCTTCGCGGCCCTGGAGGCCCACTGCCGGCAGGAGCACGGCTACGAGCTGCGGCACCTCCTCGAGCTGAACGACGTCGATCCGGACCGCGCGGTCGGACAGAAGGCCTACAAGGCGGGCATCTTCACCCACTGCAAGGCCATCGGCTGGTACGTGGACACCTACAAGCGGGCGCAGCTCTCCATCAACCTCACGAACTACAAGGTGACGGCGCCCCACACCGTCCTCGAGGCCGCCCGGCGGATGGCCGCGGACCGGGGGCTGGTGGTGACGGGCAGCGAGATCGTCGGCCTGGTGCCCTTCCAGGCCATCTACCAGGCGGGGCAGTTCTACCTCCGCCAGCAGGGCAAGTCCCCCTTCATCCCGGTTCCCGACGTCCTCGAGAACGCGGTCTTCTCCATGGGGCTGGCCGACGTGGCGCCCTTCGAGACCGAGAAGAAGGTCCTGGGCCTGCCGAAGGTGGCCGAGAAGGGGCTCATGACCATGGTCTGCGCCGACTTCGTGGACGAGGTCAGCCGGGACACGCCCGCCCCGGGCGGCGGGTCCATCGCCGCGCTCGCCGGCGCCCTGGGCGGCGCCCTGGCCTCCATGGTGGCCAACCTGACCCAGGGCAAGGCGAAGTCCCAGGAGGTCGAGAACAAGCTGCTGGCCTCGGCGGAGCTGGCCCAGCGCGCCAAGGACCAGCTGATGCTGGCCGTGGACGAGGACACGAACGCGTTCAACGCCTACATGGACGCCCGGCGCCTTCCCCAGGGCACCCCCGCCGAGAAGGCGGCGCGGGAGGCGGCCATGCAGCAGGGACTCAAGACCGCCGTGGACGTGCCCTGGAGCACGGCCGCGGCCTGCTTCGAGGTCATGAAGGCGGCGGACCTGGCCATGCGGAACGGCAATCCCGCCTCCATCACGGACGCCATGCAGGGTCTGCAGATGGGCTTCGCGGGGGTCCGGGGCGGCATCTGGAACGTCGTCATCAACCTCAAGGACATCACCGACGAGGTCTACAACGAGAAGATGAAGGCCGACTGCGCGAAGCTCCTGGCCGACGCCCGGGCGCTCCTGGACGAGGGCACGGCCTTCGGCGACCAGGCGCTGGAGCGGATGCTGGCCAGGAAGCAGTAGCTGCGAACATTCCCATCGATTCAAGCGAGGTGATTCCATGAACGACATCAAGAACCTGCAGGACCCGCGCCGCGACGAGAGCCGCGTGATCCACGCGCCCCGGGGCGCCGAGAGGAGCTGCAAGAGCTGGCTGACGGAGGCCGCCTACCGGATGATCCAGAACAACCTGGACCCGGAGGTCGCGGAGAACCCCAAGAGCCTCGTGGTCTACGGCGGCATCGGCCGGGCGGCCCGGAACTGGGCCTGCTTCGACGCGATCCTCGAGAGCCTCCGGAAGCTGGAGGACGACGAGACGCTGCTGGTGCAGTCCGGGAAGCCCGTGGGCGTCTTCAAGACCCACGCGGACGCGCCCCGCGTCCTCATCGCCAATTCCAACCTCGTGCCCCGCTGGGCCAACTGGGAACACTTCCACGAACTGGACCGCAAGGGCCTGTTCATGTACGGCCAGATGACCGCCGGCTCCTGGATCTACATCGGTGCCCAGGGCATCGTGCAGGGGACCTACGAGACCTTCGCCGAGGCGGGCCGCCAGCACCACGGCGGCGACTGGGCCGGCAAGTGGATCCTCACCGCCGGCTGCGGCGGCATGGGCGGCGCCCAGCCCCTGGCCGCGACCCTGGCCGGGGCGGTCTCGCTGATCGTCGAGTGCCAGCAGAGCAGCCTGGACTTCCGGCTCCGCACCCGCTACCTGGACAAGCAGGCCAAGGACCTCGAGGACGCCCTCCGGCTCATCACCTACCACTGCGAGCGCAAGGAGGCGGTCTCCATCGGCCTGCTGGGCAACGCTTCCGAGGTGCTGCCCGAGCTGGTGAGGCGGGCGAAGGCGGGCGGCCTCAAGCCGCACCTGGTCACCGACCAGACCTCCGCCCACGACCTCGTCAACGGCTACCTGCCCATGGGCTGGACCGTGGCGCAGTGGAAGGCGGCCCAGCAGGATCCCAGCCGGCACGCGATCCTCAAGGACGCGGCCGGCCGGAGCTGCGCCGTGCACGTCCAGGCCATGCTGGACTTCCAGAAGATGGGCATCCCGGTCGTCGACTACGGCAACAACATCCGGCAGGTGGCCAAGGAATTCGGCGTGGCCAACGCCTTCGACTTCCCCGGCTTCGTGCCCGCCTACATCCGGCCCCTCTTCTGCGAAGGGAAGGGCCCCTTCCGCTGGGTGGCCCTCTCCGGCGACCCCGAGGACATCTACAAGACGGACGCCAAGATCAAGGAGCTCTTCCCCGAGAACAAGCATGTGCACCGCTGGCTGGACATGGCCAAGGAGCGCATCAGCTTCCAGGGCCTGCCGTCCCGCATCTGCTGGCTGGGCCTCGGGGAGCGCCACCGGGCGGGCCTGGCCTTCAACGAGATGGTGAAGTCGGGCGAGCTGAAGGCCCCCATCGTCATCGGCCGCGACCACCTGGACACGGGCTCCGTGGCGAGCCCCAACCGCGAGACCGAAGGCATGATGGACGGCACCGACGCCGTCTCCGACTGGCCGCTCCTGAACGCGCTGCTGAGCACCGCGGGCGGCGCGACCTGGGTGTCGTTCCACCACGGCGGCGGCGTGGGCATGGGCTTCTCCCAGCACGCCGGGCTGGTGATCGTGTGCGACGGCACCGATGCCGCCGCCCGGCGCATCGAGCGCGTGCTCTGGAACGATCCGGCGACGGGGGTCATGCGCCACGCGGATGCGGGCTACGAGACCGCGAAGGCCTGCGCGAAGGCCAAGGGCCTCAACCTGCCGATGCTTCGCTAGCAGGCCCGCAAGGTTGCGCCTGGGGCACGGAACCTCCACAATCGATGAGACGAAGAGGTCCTCCGTGCCCAAGAAGAAGTCCGGCTCTTTCCGCGCAGGCGCGGGCCCCACCACGCTCTACCAGAAGGTGAAGGACCACATCCGCCAGAAGATCCACGCGGGGAAGTGGAAGCCCGGGGACCGCATCCCCTCGGAGCACGAGTTCGTGGCCGAGCTCGGGGTGTCCCGGATGACGGTCCACCGCGCCCTGCGGGAGATGGCCGAGCAGGGGCTCCTGATCCGCTACGCCGGGATCGGGACCTTCGTGGCCGAGGATCGGCCCCAGTCCGGGCTGCTCAAGGTGACCAACATCGCCAGCGAGATCCGGGACCGGGGCCACGAGTATTCCTGCGACGTGATCCGGGTGGCGCGGGAGTCGGCCAACCTCGAGGTGGCCGCGGCGCTGAATCTGGGAACGGGAGAGTCGGTCTACCACGCGATCTGCGTCCACCGCGAGAACGGGGTGCCCATCCAGATCGAGGACCGCTACGTGAATCCCAAGGCCTCGCCGGAGTTCATCACCCAGGACTTCACGCAGATCCAGCCCTCGGAGTACCTCCTGAAGGCCGTGCCCCTGGACGAGGTGGAGCACGTGGTGGACGCGGTCCCCGCCACCGCGGACGAGGCCGAGCTGCTCGAGATCCGGCCCGGCCAGCCCTGCCTGGTCCTCACCCGCCGGACCTGGACCAACCGGGTCGTGGTCACCTTCGTGCGCTGCGTCCACCCGGGCTCGCGCTACCGTCTGGGCACCCGCTTCCAGGTGAGCGGGCCCCAGTGGTTCGGATGAGGCCGGGACTCGAGTCCGCGTCCGGCAGCTGAAAGGCGGGAGGCCCAGGAACCGCGGGACGCCCTCGCGACGTTCGCGGTTCCAGAGGCCCGGCCGTAGGCTAGGAGAGTCCCGTGATCCGGCCCTCGTCGTCGATGTCGATGATCTCGGCCGAGGGAGCCTTGGGCAGGCCCGGCATGGTCATGATGTCGCCGGTGAGGACCACGACGAAGCCCGCCCCGGCGGACACGCTGACGTCCCGGATCGGGACGTCGAAGTGGCGCGGGCGGCCCCGGAGCCCCGGATCGGTGGAGAAGGAGTACTGGGTCTTGGCGATGCAGACGGGGAGGGCGCCGTGGCCGCTCTCCTCCAGGGCCTTGAACTTCTGGCGCACCTTCATGTCGGCCATGATGTCGTTGGCGCCGTAGACGCGCTGCGCCACGATCTTGACCTTCTCCCACAGGGTCAGGTCGTCGTCGTAGGTGTACTGGAGCTGGGCGGGGGCCCCGCTGGTGAGGGCCACGATCTCCCGGGCCAGCTCCTCCGCGCCCGCGCCGCCCTCGGCCCAGTGGTTCGCCAGGATCGCCTTCACGTGCACGGCGGTGCAGCCCTTGCGGATCACCGCCAGCTCCTCCTCGGTGTCGCCGGTGAAGTGGTTGATGGCCACCACCACGGGCAGGCCCCAGCCCTTGATGTTCTCGACGTGCTTCAGGAGGTTCCCCATGCCCTTTTCCACGGCCTGGGCGTTGGGCGCGCCCAGGGCGTCCTTGGGCACCCCGCCGTGCATCTTCAGGGCACGGACCGTGGCCACCAGCACGACCGCGTCCGGCGAGATGTTCGCCTGGCGGCACTTGATGTCGATGAACTTCTCCGCGCCCAGGTCGGCGCCGAAACCGGCCTCCGTGACGGTGTATTCGCTGAGGTGCATGGCCAGCTTGGTGGCGATGAGGCTGTTGCAGCCGTGGGCGATGTTGCCGAAGGGGCCGCCGTGCACGAAGGCCGGGCTGTGCTCCAGGGTCTGGACCAGGTTGGGCTTGATGGCGTCCTTGAGGAGGGCCGCCATGGCGCCGTTCACCTTCAGGTCGGCGATGGTGACGGGCTTCTTGTCGTAGGTGTAGGCCACGATGACCTTGCCGAGCCGGGCCTTGAGCTCCGTCAGGGACTCGGCCAGGCAGAAGATGGCCATCACCTCCGAGGCCACGGTGATGTCGTAGCCGCTCTCCCGGGGCTGGCCGTTGGCCGTGCCTCCGAGGCCCACGATGATCTGCCGCAGGGCCCGGTCGTTCATGTCCACCACGCGCTTCCAGATGACCCGCGTGGGGTCGATGCGGAGGGCGTTGCCGTGGGTGATGTGGTTGTCCAGGATGGCCGACATCAGGTTGTGGGCCACCCCGATGGCATGGAAGTCCCCCGTGAAGTGGAGGTTGATGTCCTCCATGGGGACCACCTGCGAGTAGCCGCCGCCCGCCGCGCCGCCCTTGATGCCGAAGCAGGGGCCCAGGGAAGGCTCGCGGATGCAGCAGGTGGCCTGCCGGCCCAGCCGGTTGAGGGCGTCGGTGACGCCGATGGTGGTGGTGGTCTTGCCCTCGCCCGCGGGCGTCGGGGTGATCGCCGAGATGAGGATGAGCTTCCCGGCCGGCCGGTCCTGCGTACGGCGGTAGAACTCCATGGAGACCTTGGCCTTCGTCTTGCCGTAGTGCTCGATGTCCTCCACCCCGATGCCGAGCTTCTCGGCGATCTGTTCGATGGGGAGCATGTCCGCGGCGCGGGCGATGTCGATATCAGCGGGGACGATCGATGGCATGGGACTCTCCTTGAGGATGGCGCCCTTGGAGAAGGGCCGGCTGCTGGAGGGATTCTCCGGATGTCGTTAAATGTATATACATGTAAAGACTATTGTCAAGCTTGCCGCGGCGCCGTACGGGACTGCGCGCTCGGCCGGAGGCGGGCCTACTCCAGGCTCAGGCGCAGGGGGCACAGCTCCGGCGTGGAGATGAGGTCGGCCGGATCCTGGGGCGGGTCCAGGCAGGCGGACATGCCGCTGCACGAGACGAACGTGCGGACGGGCGGGAGGCCCATCCGCCTCCGCTCGAGCAGGGTGACCACGGCGACCTGCTCATTCATCACGGGACACACGAACGATCTGCCTGAAGTGTGCATCTTTGCCGCCAGGGTTGGAGGAGTCCGCTCTCCGCGACAGGGGATCACGAGGGTTGATGGGGGAATAACCATAGCATTTCCGTCGTTGTTTTGCGACTGTCCGGGGCATTCCGCCCGGTGGGGCCGCGCAGGCGGCGATATGGCTTTCAGCACGACTTCCGTGGGCCGGCGCGCGAGTATGAGATAATCACGCATGGCCGACGGGTGGGAGATTTGATGTCCGCAGTGGTACCGACAGCGCTTTGTGCCGCCGGCCTCGTCATCTGGTACCTCTGGGGCGTCTTCCCCGCCGTCGCCTATGCCTGCTGCGCGGTGACGATCTTCGGCGCGATCAGCACGAAGAAGAAGTGAACCGCGCCCTCCGGTTCCCGGGCTTCCGGTTCGTCATCCGATCAGGAGTTCCGCCTTGCGACCTGTGCGGTACGATCGGAATACATGTGCATCTTGTGGTCATGATTTGATGATTCTTGTCGTTTAGTAATCAAAAATCCGAATTTATTTGTCTATTCAATCAATATCGTGAATGGTTCCTGGGGGACCCCTTCGGGAGACGGGACTCCCGGGGGGCATGATCCTGTCCCGGCGCCGGCCCAGGATCCGCAATCGTCGCGGAAAAGCCGGTTCACTCCGGAGCCAACCCAGCGGTTCCCAGGCAGGAAGCAGGCTGCACGGACCTGGAGGCAGGGCCGCGGAGAACGGGTCCGGCGCGGAGGGAGGGGCGGGAATTCGCCGATTATCTGTTCATCGAGTTTCCCGCCGGAACGAAGCGGAAGACGGGTTCGTCCAGCGGCCGGCCCGAGGGGCGCGCGGAACCGGGCGGAAGCAGCCACCAGTGCTCGCCGTGCCGCTCTCCCAGATCGCGTCCGGGGCCCAGGTCGAAGGTCCTGCGCAGGAGGTCCTCGGGGCCCAGGATCCACCGGCCGGGGGCGGCCGCCTGCCAGGTCGCGGCGAGGCCCGCCTGGTCCGCCGCGGGCAGGTGGTAGGCCAGGTGGTTCACGGGCCTGGAGGCGAACAGCAGGAACTGTTCCCGGTAGTCCACCAGCAGGAGCTCCTGGCCCTGGGGCACTGCGGCTTCGGCCTGCCTCATCACGGCGACCGGGGTCCGGCCCTCGTTGAGCGCCGGATTGATGCCGAGGCCCACGACCAGCCAGACGGAGGCCAGCACGGCCGGGACGGCGCACGCGGGCGATTTCCGGAAACGCACGGCCGCGCCCGCGGCCAGGACCCCCAGGGCCAGCAGGGACGGCAGGAGGTTTCCGAAGTCCAGGGCGGCCGCCCTGGCCTGGACCTTCGGGAACAGGAGAGCCAGGGCCCCGAGGCCCGCGAGCAGCACCAGCAGCCACGCGAGGCCCGACCACAGCCGCCGGGGCCCGCGCAGGCCCATCAGCTCCGGCAGGTAGGGCGCGGCCAGGAGGGCCAGGGCCGGGGTGGCGGGCAGGATGTACACCCCGCGCTTGCCGGGCGAGGCGCTGAAGAAGACCAGCACCAGCACGAGGTAGGACAGCAGCAGGACCACGCGGCGGTCGCCGGCCCGCCAGGCGCGGTGCCAGCGGATCACGAGCCAGGGCAGCAGGAGGGAGAGGGGCAGCCAGAACGCGGGGATGACGTTCACCAGGTAGTCGTACCAGGGCGCCACGTGATGCCATGCGCTGCCGTAGCGGGTGACGGTCTGCCGGAAGAGGATGTTGTCCTGGTAGGCCAGGTATTCGGGGCTGCCGCTGCGGTGGACCGCGAGCATCATGGGCGCGACCCAGAGGGCGATGGCGCCGGCCAGGCAGAGGGGGCCCGCGAGGCCCTTCAGCCAGGCGGTCCAGCGGGCGCCCCGCAGCTCGGAACGATGGGTCCAGAGGGCGGGCAGGAGGACGAAGAGGGCGAGGATGCCCACCCCCTTGGTGATGACGCCCACTCCGGCGGCGAACCAGCCGAGGTAGTACCACCTCCACCCGCCGTCCCGGCCCAGGAACCGGAGGAACCCGTAGACTCCCAGCAGGATGAAGAAGGTGACCAGGGCGTCGATCTGCGCCGTCCGGGCCTGGAGGGTGAACTGGATCGTCAGGAGGAGCAGGAGGCCCGCCCGCCAGGCGGTGGCCCGGTCCCAGAGGCGGCGGGCGATGTCGAAGACCAGGGCCAGGCACCCCAGCCCGGCCAGGAGGGAGGGCAGCAGGAACGCGAGCCGCAGCGAGCCCGTGAGCTCGAGGAAGACGGCGATGGCCCACATGAAGACGGGAGGCTTGTCGGGGTAGAGCTCGCCGCCGCGGAACGGGAAGAGCCACTGGCCGCTGTCCACCATCTGGCGCGCGACCAGGGCGAAGCGCGGCTCGTCCGCGGGCCAGGGATCCCGCAGCCCGATCCCGACGGCGAAGAGCACCAGGCCCAGGAGCAGGAGCAGCAGGAGGGCCTTGCGATCGCTGTGGGGGCCGTTCAGGACGTGGTCGTCGTTCAGCATGGAAGGTTCCTTTTCAACGCTCGGATCGGGGAGGGGCTGGTCCCTCATCGGGGGATCCCCATGCGGACGGTCGTCCCCCGGCCCGGTTCGCTGGCGATCCGCACCTCGCCGCCGTGCAGCCGCGCGATGGACTGGACGATCGCCAGGCCCAGGCCCGTGCCGCCGGACCGCCGCTGGTGGGCTTCATGCGTGCGGTAGAACCGGTCGAGGAGGTGGGGGACTTCCTCGGGGGGGATCCCGCGACCGGAGTCCTCCACGATCAGCGCCATCCGCCCGTCCTCGGGCTGGATGCGGATGGAGATCCGCCCGCCGCGCGGCGTGGCCTCCAGGGCGTTGGAGACGAGGTTGGCGAGGGCCTGCCTCAGCATGTCCGCGTCGCCGTCCACCGTCCCCTCCGCACTGGAATCGAGTTCGATGCCCTGCTCCTCGGCGGAAGCCTCGAAGTAGTCGACGACGTCGGAGACGAGCTTCCGGGCGTCCACCGGAGCCCGGGCGATGACGGAATGGGGATCCTCGGTCCTCGCCAGGAAGAGCATCCGGCTGATCAGGCGGGACAGGCGCCGGAACTCCTCCATGCTGGATTCGAGGACGGCCCGGTATTCCTCGACGGTCCGGTCCCGGGAAAGGGCGACCTCCGCCTCGCCCATGAGGTTGGTGATCGGGGTCCTCAACTCGTGGGCCAGGTCCGCCGAGAGCTGGGAGAGCCTCGAGAACGCGTGGTCCAGCCGGTCCAGCATGTCGTTCAGGCCGTGCACGAGATCGCCCAGTTCCTGGGGGACCAGGGCGGGATCGATCCGCGCGTCGAGCTTCTGGGCGGTGACGCCCCGCGTGGAATCCGTGATGAGCCGGAGGGGCTTGAGGCCGCGGTGCGCGGCCCACCAGCCGAAGACGGCGCAGACGAGGGTGCCGAGGAACAGCGTGGAGGTGGCCCGTTGGCGGAACTCCACGAGCATGTGCTCGTCCTTCGTGATGTCCAGGGCGCCCTGGACCACGAAGGGGCCGGCCTGCCGCTGCGCCATCGCGAAGCGCAGCCTGCGGCGCTTGGTCTTCTCCTGGCCGACGAACCAGGAGGCCGGCAGCCGCTCGGACATGCCCGGGGTTTCCGTGACGAGGCGGCCGGCCCGCAGGACGCGCAGATCGGCCTGGGGTTCCGAGGCGAGGGCCTCGAGCTGCCGGACCACCTTCTCGAGTGCGGGGAGGTCGTCCGGGTGCAGCTCCAGCGTCCTTTCCACCTCCAGTACCTGGGTCTCCAGGACGAGGCGGTTGCGGAGGTTGATCTCCCGCTGGAATCCCCAGTAGAGGAGCCCCGTGATCGCGACCAGCGTGCAGAAGCTCCCGGCGGCGAAGCTGGCGGCCAGCCGGAAGCGCAGGCTCTTGCGCAGGTCATTCCACATCGAGCCGGTACCCCGAACCGCGCACGGTATGGATGAGCTTCACCTCGAAGGGATCATCCACCTTGCGCCGGAGGCGGCGGATGGCGACGTCGACGGCGTTGGTCTCGCTGTCGAAGTTCATGTCCCACACCTGCTCGGCGATGAACGTGCGCGAGAGGACCTCGCCCCTGCGGCGGACGAGCAGGGAGAGGAGCAGGAATTCCTGGCGGGTCAGGCTGAGGAGCTGCCCGCCCCGGCGCGCATCGCTCCGGGGCAGGTCCAGCTCCAGGTCCGCGACCGCGAGGCGCTCGGAGGCGCGGAGCGGCGGGCGCCGCAGCAGGCTCCGGACGCGCGCGAGGAGCTCGGAGAACGCGAAGGGCTTGACGAGGTAGTCGTCCGCCCCCAGCTCCAGGCCCTTCACGCGATCCTGCACCGCGTCCCTGGCCGTCAGGAACAGGACCGGCAGCTCCCTCCCCTCCTTCCGCAGCGCCTGCAGGACGGACCAGCCGTCCCGGCCGGGGAGCATGACGTCCAGGATCGCAAGGTCGAAGGAGCCTTCGCGGGCCAGGAGGAGGCCCTCGTCTCCGTCGGCGGCCACCTGCACCGAGAAGCCGCTCTCGGTCAGGCCCTTCCGGAGATAGGCCGCGGTCTTGGGTTCATCCTCAACGATCAGCAGTTTCATGCCTGGATCCCATCCTCGATCGACGCTCCGTTTCTATCGTCAGCAGTCATGGTAAGGAGATTCCCGCCTTCCGGGGGCCGAGTCGCGCCTCAGGGGGCGAGCTTGGCGATGTCCAGCCCGGGATCGTAGACCTTCGTCTGGACCCCCAGCAGGCCGAGGACCGTGTGGAACAGGACGGAGTGGGAGAGGGGGAGGTTCCGGGCCTTCCGGAACCGGGCGGCTTCGGACTCGAGGCCCTTCGAGAACCAGAACAGCGTGGCCACCCGCTTCTGTTCCTCCGGGGCGAACCGGTAGGGCATCCCGTGGAGATACAGGCCGTTCTCGCCCAGGGACTCCCCGTGGTCGCTGCTGTAGATCATGGCCGAACGGAACCGCCCCGAGTTCTTCTGCAGGAGCTGGATCACCCGGGCCAGGAAGTCGTCCGTGCAGAGGAGGGCGTTGTCGTAGGCGTTGATGATCTCCTGGGGCGAGCTGGAGCCCAGTTCGTTGGTCCGCGCCACCGGCTTGAACTTCTCGAAGGCGGACGGATAGCGCTTGTAGTAGGCGGGGCCGTGGTTCCCCATCTGGTGGAGGACGATGAAGATGCTGCCGGTCTTCTGCTGGTCGATGTAGGCCTGCAGGCCCGCGAGCATGCCCACGTCGCGGGGCTCTCCCTCGACGGCGGGGTTCCGGTCCTCGGCCTTGAAGTCCTCGTAGGCGACGCGCGCCGCGACGCCCTTGGAGTCCGAGTTGTTGTCCCGCCAGAGCACGTGGACCCCCGCGCGCTGGAGCACGTCCAGCAGGTTCTCGGTGGACCTGGCCTTGCGGGCGGAGAAGGTCCGGTAGTCGAGGGTGGAGAACATGCAGGGGACGGAATTGGCCGTCGAGGTGCCGTTCGCGACCATGCGCGTGAAGCTCACGACGTCCAGCCCGGACAGCCGCGGATTGGTCTGCCGGGGATAGCCGTTCAGCGAGAAGTGATCCGGGCGGGCGGCCTCCCCCACCACCATGATGACCAGGTCCCGTTCCCTGCCCGCGGCCGGGATCCGGGCGTCCTCCCCGATCCGCTCCAGGGGGGCGGCTGGGCCGGAAAGCTGGGAACCCGCCAGCTTCGCGACGGAATAGATGGGGAAGGCCGGGTTGGCGTACTGGCGGACGGCCTTGTGCTCCCGCAGGAAGCTCGCCCAGGCCCGGTTGCAGGGGACGAGCGCGACCGCGACCACCGCCACGAGGACCGCGGCCCGCTTCGCCAGGGACGCCAGGTGGGCCCTCGGGAAGGGGCTGCGCGTGATCCGGGTCACGGCCACCCCCGCCGACAGCAGGAGTCCGCCGGCGAGGTAGGCGAAGAACCGGAGGTTCATGAGATCCCGGACTTCCCCGCGGTCCGTCTGGAGCGCGTTCGCGAGCATCTGCGGGTCGATGACCACGTGGTAGGCGTCCATGAAGTAGGCCGCGACGGACGCGCCCAGGACCAGGGCGATCGCGGCCGGCTTGAACAGGTAGGGGAAATCGAAGAGCGTCAGGAGCAGGGCGGTGAGCGCGAGGTAGCAGGCCGCCACGGAAGCCAGGAACCCCAGGTTCCCGAAGGTCGCCGGGTAGAGGGAGACCAGCTGCTTCCAGAACGCGAAGCTGCACGCGGTGCACAGGAGGCCGGCGAGCGCCAGGATCAGGCTGCGGCTGCGGAGGGTTGGTTTCTTCGGCACGGGGGGAACTCTACGGAAGTCGGGAGGGGGGCGGGGGGATGCGGCTCAATGTCCTGCCTTGTCGCGGTTCCAGCCGCGGTGCCTGATGTCCAGGTGGAGGCTGTACGTGGCCGTGAGCGCGGGGAACAGGTTCTGGAGCACGCCCACGGAGTCCTTCTTGGCGGACAGGGTGAAGTAGGCCAGGGTCATCAGGCTGCCCAGCACGCTCATGTACCAGAACAGCCGGGGGATCACGGGCTTGCCCGCCCGCTTCGCGGCGATGAGCTGCACCAGCCACCGGCCGCTGAACATCAGGGCTCCGGCGTAGCCGATGAGCTTCCAGCCGGTCACGGTCATGCCCGTCCAGGCGAGCCAGGAAAGGGGGGTATCCAGGAAGCTCACGGGGCGACCTCCCGCACGACGGCGACCTTGGCCCGCCGCTTCAGCCACCAGACCCCCAGCACGTCCACGAGCCCCACCCAGAGCCGGTTCCACACGCCGTACTTGGAGACGCCCGCCACCCGCGGGCGGTGGTTCACCGGGTGCACGATCATGATCCCGCCCTGGGCCTGGATCAGGGTCGGGATGTAGCGGTGCATGTGGTCGAAGCAGGGCAGGCGCAGGTACCAGTCCAGGCGCGCCGCCTTCAGGCCGCAGCCCACGTCCGGGATCCCGTCCTTCAGCATGGCGTCGCGGAAGCCGTTGGCGATCCTCGAGCTGAGCCGCTTCACCAGGCTGTCCCGGCGGTTCACCCGGTGGCCGATCACGCCCACCACGCGCGCGTCCTGCCGGTGGGCCTCCAGGAGGCGGGCCACCATCCCGGGGATGTCGGCGGGGTCGTTCTGGCCGTCCGCGTCCAGCACGACGAGCCACTCCCCCCGGGCGGCCCGCGCCCCCGTCAGCACCGCGAAGCTCTGGCCGGTGCTCCGCTCGTGGCGCAGCACGCGCAGGCGGTCGAAGCCTTCCGCGAGGATCGCCCCCAGCGTCTCCCAGGTGGCGTCGGTGCTGCCGTCGTCCACGTAGATCAGCTCGTAGTCGTAGGTGCCGTCCAGCGCCCGGCGCACCTCCTCGACCAGGGGCCTGAGGTTGTCGGCCTCGTTCTTGGCGGGGATGACGACGGAAAGGAAGGGAGAAGGTCGCGTCGAATCGTTCATGCTCGTGGGAGTCCTTCGGAAGCCCCGGAGGGGCGCCTGCGTCGTCGGCCAGTGTCCCATCGGGGCCCCCGCGTTTCAACGCGTTTCGCCCCCCGGGGCCGCAAGCCCCATCCGCTCCCGCAGCGCCGGCAAGCGCGGAAGGCGCCGTGGAGCGGGGATCTCCCCGAATCTTGCGAGAAGAGAATGATAAACAATGAATATGATTGACTATCTGCTGGATTGAATCACATTGAGAGCGTGGTCCTGCAGGCCACGGGAGATGACATGCGCTGCAGTCGCGTCCAGTACATCACCAGAACCCTCGCTGCCGCGTGCCTCGTCGGCCTGTGCGGCGCTTCCATCCAGGCCCAGGATGCGGACCTCAGCGGAAGGATCTTCCAGTTCACCAGCGTCCTCGGAAGGCAGTCCAAGGCCTCGCAGAGCCAAGTGCTGGAGGCCATCCAGGGGCTCGTGGCCCTGGACACCCCCACCACGCTGGGGGCCCATCTGCTGCTCGACCGGTCCAACGTTCTGTTCGAACCGGATCCGGCGATCAGGGAACAGGCCGTCATCGCCGCCGCCAAGTGCTTCGACAAGCGGGATCTCCAGAACCGCATGATCGCGCTGCGCGTGGTCCGGATCGCCTCTCCGGCCTCGGAGCCGGTCCCGGCGGTGCGCAGCTCGGCCCTGAGGAGCCTCGCCTGCTTCCGGAGCGTGGAGGCCGCCTCCCGGATCATCGACTCGACCAGCGAAGTCAACGAGCCCGATGCCTCGGTGAGGAGCGTGGCCAGGGAGCTCCTGGCCAAGGGCCTCCCGAGCGCCAATTGACGCCGAAGCCTCCCATGGATCCCGCCCGGCGGCGGACCGGCGGGCCCCGGGGAATTCCCTTCATCGACAGGATAATTAACATTAATTCGACATTATTTCCGACTCGACCGCGAAACACTCCAGGAAGAAAGGGCCCCGCATGCTCGACAAGACGCAGCTGACCATCGAGACCTACAACCAGTGCGCATCAAGCTACGAAGCCAGGTTCATGGACGTCTCCTCCTACCAGCGCACGCTGGATGCCTTCCTGGCCTGCGTCGGGGATTCCGACTCGATCCTGGACCTGGGGTGCGGCCCCGGCAACATCCCGAGGTACCTCCTCTCCCGGAAGCCGGCCCTGCGGATCACCGGCATCGACCTTTCCGAGGAGATGATCAGGCTCGCCCGCAGGAACGTCCCGGAGGCCCGCTTCGAACTGAAGGACGTCCGCCAACTGGATTTCCCGGCAGGCTCCTTCGACCACGCCGTGGCCTCGTTCTGCCTTCCCTTCCTCGACCACCAGGAGGCCGGAACCCTGATCGAGGCGCTGGCGCGCGTGACCAGGCCGGATGGATGCATCTACGTGAGCACCATGATGGGGACTGGATCGGGATTCGAGACGACGAGCTTCTCGGATGGCCGCCGCATGTTCTTCAACTACTACACGACCACCTTCCTGGAGGACCAGTTCGCCAGGAACGCCCTGGACGTCGCGGAATACTTCGCCCAGGAATATGCCGCGGCCGGCAGCCAGACGCTCACCGACATGATCTACATCCTGAGGAAGACCGGCCGCTGAGCCTCCCCCCGCCGCGCCTCCCGGCCATGCCGGATCCGAGGTCCCGGGACTCCGTCCGGCCGGATGATACATTGAGCTGTTCCGTTCGAAGGCCCCTCATGCGCATCCGCCTCGCCCCTTCCCTCCTCGTCCTCTCCCTCCTGGCCGGCGGCGCCTGGGGCACGGCCAAGGCCAAGAACGATCTCCTGCCGAAGGAGGCCGTCGCCGCCTGTCTCGAGGCGCAGCCCGCCCCTCCCGAGCCGGGGTCGCTCGCCGCCCGGGCGGACCTCGAAGCCGTGCTGCAGGCGCAGGCCTGGCGCACCCAGGCGCAGGAGGACTTCGCCAGGAAAATGGACGCCGAGGATCTCTTCGACGCGTCGGCCGTCCTGGGGCCCTGGTTCGCGCCTGCCCGCCTTCCGCAGTGCGCACAACTCTTCGAGCGCGTGGAGGCCGCCTCCGGGGCGGCCAGTTCCAAGGCCAAGCACCAGTTCACGCGCCTCCGCCCTCCCTACCTGGATCCCCGCGTGGCGCCCTGCGTCAAGGTCCCGCCCAGGTCCTCCTCTTCCTATCCCAGCGGCCATGCGACGTTCTTCACGCTCGGGTCGCTGGTCCTGGCGGAGATCTTTCCGGAGCGGCGGGAGGACTTGCTCGCCTGGGGCCGCAAGGCCGCGTGGAGCCGCATCATCGCCGGCGTGCACTTCCCCACCGACGTCGCGGGGGGGCGGCTCCTCGCGGAAAGCGTCTTCGAGAAGCTCAAGCGGAATCCGGAGTTCCTCGCCGCCCTGGCCAGGTGCCGCGAGGAGGCCGCGTCCTGCCGCCTCGAGAAGGCGGGATGACGCCCGCGGGACTGGGTCAGTAGACCACCTTGAGCCCCATCAGGCCGGCCAGGTAGGCGGCCTGGGCCGGATCCACGATGGCGCCCCGCAGGCTTTCGATCCCGACCCGCAGGTCCTCGATCACGGAACCCCGGAAGTCCGTGCCGCCCAGCTTCGCGAAGGAGAGCTGGGCTTCCTTCAGGTTGCAGTTCTCGAAAACCACGGACCTCAGGTCGGCCTGCTGGAAGTCCGCACCTCTCAGGTTGCAGTCCACGAACCGGCACTTCTTGAACACGACCGACCGGAAATTGCTGAAGCTGGCTTCGCAGGCCCGGAACAGGCTCTCCTTGACGTGCGATCCCGAAAGATCCAGCCCCGTGAGCCGGCATTCCCGGACGTCGGCCTTCTGGAACCTGGCCTTCTCCCAGACGGCGTTGGCCAGGTCGCAGCCGTCGAACGCGACCTTGTCGAGGTCGAACCGGTCGAGTCGCGTCCGCGCAAGCCCCACCCTGGTCAGCCTGCTCCTGGAAATCGTGATCATCGTGGCGCACTGGTCGGAGAAATCCGATCCCGCGATGTCCGCATGCTCGTAGTTCGACTCTGAAACCAGCTGATCCATGTCCGGCCCATCCACCTGCCCGATCCCAGTATGCCAGTCCGCTGGGACGAGACCCCCGCTTCCCCGGCAGGGAGGCAGGAGACGGGGCCCCCTCGCCCCGGGAAGCCCAGGCGACGTCGAAGGGCCCTTGACCCGTCTACAGCTTCACCCCCCATGCTGGCACCGCACCACGGGAGGAGGCCCCATGTCTAGATTTTCAATGAACCGAAGCCTGGCCTGGCTCTGGACGGGCCGCCTGGTCTCCCAGGCGGGGGACCGGTTCTACGCGATCGCCCTGGCCTGGTGGATCCTCCAGGAGACGCGCAGCGGCCTGGCCATGGGGGCCTTCCTGGCCTCGAGCAGCCTGCCGGGGATCCTGGCCGGTCCCCTGCTCGGCCCCCTGCTGGACCGAGCCCGCCCCCGGCGGACGCTGATCGGCGCGGACCTGGCGCGAGGACTGATCGTCGGCCTCGTCGCCTACCGGTCATGGACGGGCCGCCTGGATCTCGGCCTGGTCTGCGCGGCGGCCGCGCTGCTCTCCCTGGCCTCCGCCGTGTTCGATCCGCTATCCCAGGCGGTCCTGCCCCGCATGGTGGCGGCCGAGGACGTGCCGGAGGCCAACGCCAGGCTCCAGGCGGGGAGCGGCCTCTGCATGGTCCTGGGGCCCGCGCTGGGGGCCGGATGCCTGGCCGTCCTCGGCTTCACCGGAACCTTCCTGCTGAACGCCGTGTCCTTCGTCCTCTGCGCCGCCTGCGTGGCCCGCATCGAGCTGCGGCCCCGCGGGGAGGCCCCGGCACAGGCTCCCTACCTCTCCGAGCTGGGCGCCGGCCTGGCCTTCGTATGGAACAGCGGAACGCTGCGGGCCGTGATCGCGACGGTGGGCGTCGCCCATTTCTTCACCGGCGCCCTCATGCTCGCGCTGCCCTTCCTGGCCTCTTCGCTGCCCGGAGGGGTCAAGGCGCTCGGCGCCATGGAGATGTCCGTGGGCCTCGGCTTCGTCCTGGGATCCTTCCTCCGCCTGGGCCGGGAGGACGCCGGCACGCGGGCGGCGGGCCTCTTCGGCTTCCTGGCCGCCGCGGGCGGCTGCATGATCCTGCTGGGCCTGCTGCAGCGGCGCGCCCCGGTCCCGGCCTTCCTCGTCCTGCTGGCCCTCTACGGGTTCGCCGTCGTCCAGGCGTCCATCCGCTGGCAGACGCTGCTCCAGTTGAGTTCCCCGGAACACATGGCCGGCCGGGTCTTCAGCCTCTCGTCCCTGGCCGGGAACATCGCCATGCCCCTGGCCTACGGATGCGTCGGAGCCGTCCTGACCCCGGCGAACCTCCCCGGCATCCTGCTGGCCTGCGGCGGCTGCCTCGCGGCGACGGGATGGCTGGGAGCGGGACGCCGTTCCTGTTGATCTCCACCCTCCCCTGGCCGAAGAATCAGGACTGGGGACCTGAACGCGGATGGAGCCTGCCATGCACCGTATCACCGAACTGGGACGCGAGTTCGGCCTTTCCCGCAGCACGCTGCTCTACTACGACCGCCTGGGCCTGTTCTCGCCCTCGCGCCGGGACCGGGCCGGCGGCCGGCGCTACTCCGAGCTGGACCGCGAGCGCCTGGCGCGCATCTGCCGCTACCGCCAGGCCGGACTCAGCCTGAAGGACATCCGGAGCCTGCTGAGGCTGGAGACGGCCGGGGACGCCCGCGAGGACCTCCTCCAGCAGAGACTGCAGAGTCTCGGGGACGAGATCCGCGCGCTCCAGGCCAAGCAGCGCCTCGTCGCGCAGATGCTCCACCTGAAGGCCAGCGGCTGGCGATGGGCGGCCCTGGACAGGACCATCTGGGTCGAGATGTTCCAGGCCGCCGGCATGGACGACGAGGCCATGGACGCCTGGCACCGGGAATTCGAGGCGCGCGCCCCCGAAGCCCATGAACAGTTCCTCGAATCCCTGGGCATCGGCCCCACGGAAAGGACCGGCATCCGCCAGGCCGCGGGCAGGAAGGCGTGAGCGTCCTCCTCCGCGATCCGCCCGGCGTCCATCCCCTTTTTCGTGCCTGTTCGGGAAATTCCGGATGACCCGCCGGCTCCCCTGTGACAACGTAGGACTGGCCGGGCGGGCCCGGAACGCCCCTGCCCCCCAGCGGAGGAATCCCGCGTGAGCCCCGACACTCTCCGATCCTGCCTGGACATCCTCGTGCTGGGACGCCGCCTCGATGAAGGCGGCCGCATCGGCGGCCTCTTCCGCCACCGCCTCGACAAGGCGCTCGAGGTCTACCGGGAGAAGAAGGCGGCCGGGCTCGGTCCGCGCATCGTCGTCATCGGCGGGGACGTCGGCCGGCACGGGATCACCGAGGCGAAGGCCGGATGGCAATACCTCCACGAGGCGGGCGGCGTGCCTCCGGAGGACCTCGCGCTCGAGGAGACGTCCCTCGACACGGTCAGCAACGCCGTCTATTCCAAGCTGCTCCTCCTGGAGAGCGGATGCCGGGCCCCGATCGTGGTCAGTTCCTGCTACCACATTCCCCGGGTGTCCTACATCTTCAGCCACATCCTGGGCGGGGAGTTCGAGCCGACCTACGTCTCCGCGCCCACCTGCCTGGGGCCGTCCGACTACCACCGCCACTGGCACAGCGAGTCCATGAAGATGATCGAGGCGGTCCGGGTCATCGACGGCCTCGACGCCTGGCCCGGCGACCACGAGAAGGTCTTCGCGTTCCTGCGGGAGAAAGGGCTCGTCGTCCGCGACACGGTGGAATGAGGCGCCCCCGGCCTCAGCCCTCGACCGCCTTCTCGATGAGCTCGATGAGCGCCGGCATGAGCTGTTTCTTCCGCGACAGCACGTCCTTGAGCACGTAGACGCCGTGGCCGATCCGGGGATAGTTGAGCAGGGCGACGAAGTCCTTCTCGGCGTCGATGAGGAGGAGGCTCGTCAGTTCGCTGATGTCGGTCACCATGAGCGTCGCGAAGTAGTAGCCCCCTTCGGCGCGAAGGGCGCGGAGGGCCTCGCGGATCGAATCGGCGCGGGCCAGCACCTCGTCGGTGTGCGTCACCTCGATCTGGCTCACGCTGACGCGCCTGCCCGAGACGGCGTAGTCCTTCCGGTCGACGCGGATCATTTCCGCCGGAGGCATCCGGGCGGCCACCGACGCCGAGCCCTGGATGTCCTTGCCCAGTGCCTCGATCTCGAGATCCGTGATGTTGGCGAGGTACTCGGCGACTTCGCGGTCGACATCGGTCGTGGTCGCGGAGTTGAGCACGAGGGTGTCCGAAAGCAGGCCGCAGAGGAGGATCGAGGCGATGGGCCGCGGGATGGGCAGACGGCACTCCCGGTACATCTCCGCGATGATCGTGCTCGTGGAGCCCACGACGCGGTTGATGAAGGTGATCGGCGTCTTCGTCGTGAGCGCGCCGAGACGATGGTGGTCGATCACCTCCAGGATGTTGTAGTTCTCGATGCCGTCGATGGACTGGGAAAGCTCGTTGTGGTCCACCAGGATGACTTCGATGTTGGGCTCCCGGATGAGGTCGCCTTCGGTGAAGATCCCGATGACCTTGTCCTCGTCGTCGACCACGGGCACGGAGCGGCTGGGCGAGGACGCAAGGGCCGACTTGGCCGACCGGAGCGTGTCGTCCTCGCGGATCGCCCCGATGGAGGCGTCCCCCATGGTCCAGACGGGCGTGGAATAGAGCACGAGGAGCGAGGTCCCGGAAGTATCGTAGGGCGAGACGAGGATGGACACCCTGCGCGTTTCGGCGAGTTCGCGCAGGTCCTTGGCGACCACGTTCCCGTTGGTGACGACGAGGGCGCGCACCCCCGCCTCGATGGCGATCCTCTGGACGTCCTCCCGGTTCCCGACCAGCACCACGGAGTTCTCGACGGGTTCCCGGAAGAGGTGTTCCCGGAAGGCTTCCGTTTCCAGGGCCGCCACGACGACGCGGGCCTTGAAGACCGCGTCCTCCTCGAAGGTGACGAGAGGCTGCGCCTGGATCGTCTTCAGCAGCAGGCGGACGCTCGTGGGCACCACCGCCTTCTTGTGGGGATTGATCTTCGCGAGGATGTTCTCGGCGAAGGCCCCGTAGTGGAGCATGGAGCGGTAGCGCCCCGCCGCGTCGACGATGGGGAGGACCTTGCGCTCCCCCTGGCCCATGAGGCCGAGCGCCTCCCACAAGGGGGCCGTGTCCTGGACCGTCGGAGCCCCGGGTTCGAGGAAGTAACGGACCTTCGGGACCAGGTCGGGCAGGAATTCGGGCAGGTCGAGGCCGAAACGGTCGAAGATGTATTCGGTCTGGGGGTTCACGGCCCCGGCGCGAACCGCGCGGCACTCGCCCATGCCCAGGCTGCGCTTCAGGCCGGCGTAGGCCACGGCGGACACGACGGAATCGGTATCGGGATTCTTGTGGCCAACGACATAGACAATTCTTTCCATCGCGTCCTCGCTGATCAGCCTTGATCACGGCGCCGGGAGGAAGGCCTTCATGGAGGCGCGTCTCCTGGTGCTAGACCAAGTGAATAGCACGAATCGCCGACCGGAAGGGCCGATCCGTCCGAAGTATGCTGCTCAGCATTCGAGCCGGACCTCGGCCGCACCCGACCCGGCGCCGGACAGGCCCTCCAGGGGATACTCGTCATGAACATCGCATGGACGCGCCCGAAACGTCCCTTGGTGCCGTCGCGACTGGAAAAACATGCCGGTCCCCGGGGGTTCCCGCTGGCGGCCTGGAGGCGCCGGATTATACTCCCGCATCAACACGGCACGATGGAGTGCTCGATGGCCCGGTTGTCCTCCCTGCAGTTCCGACTCTCCCTGTGGGTGGGCCTCGTCGTGGTCACGCTGAACGCCGTGATCATCGGCTACTTCGCCAAGGTGACCCAGTCGGAGTCGGTGGAGAAGGCGCGGACCCACATGCTGGCCATGGCCCGGCAGGAGGCGCGGACGTTCCAGAGGCCCCTGAACCGGGCGATGGACGTGGCCCGGACCCTCGCGCAAGGCATCACCGCAAGGCAGGAGATCGGACAGGGCGAGTCCCGGGAATCGACCAACGTCCTGCTGCGCCGGATCCTGGAAGGAAACCCTGACTTCCTTGCCACATACACCCTGTGGGAGCCGAACGCCTTCGACGGCCAGGACGCGCGCTATGCGGGAACGCCGGGCCACGACCGGACAGGCCGATTCATCCCCTACTGGAACCGGGGCCAGGACGGCTCGATCCAGTGCGAGGCCATCACCTCCTATGAAACCCCGGGCATCGGGGACTACTACCTCGTGCCCAGGCAGACCCTGCGGGAGACGGTGGTCGAGCCGTACGTGTACCCGGTCCGGGGCCGGCCGGTCTTCATGACGTCCCTGGTGGCGCCGATCATCATCAAGAAGCGCTTCAACGGCATCGCCGGGGTCGACTACCGGCTCGACTTCCTGCAGCACCTCACCGACCAGGTCTCGCTCTATGGGGGCACGGGGAGGCTTTGCATCCTCTCCCAGCAGGGAATGGTCGCCGGGGCGACCGGCCACCCCGAGCTGGTGGGCCAGAAACGCGACCCGCGGCTCGCGATCCCCGAGATCCCCGAGAAGGGCCAGGGGGTAGTGGAGGTGGACGGAACGCTCCACGCCTTCACGACCATCAGCCTGGGAGAAGCGGCCGGGGGCTGGACGGTGGTCCTTTCCGTCCCAGAGAAGGTGATCACGGCGGAGGCCGACCACAGGATCCTCGCCCTGGTGGGCGGTGCTTCCCTCCTGGCGCTCCTCGGGGTGGCGGGCACGCTGCTGCTGCTCCGCCGGACGGTGATCACCAGGATCGAACAGCTGACGGCCGCCACCGAGGCCCTCGCGGCGGGGGACTACCGGGCCGAATGCGAGGTTTCGGGGCACGACGAGCTCCACCGCCTCGGGACGGCCTTCAACACCATGGCGGCCCACATCGCGGCCTCGGTCAGCTCCCTGCAGGAGAGCGAAGCCCTGCTCAAGTCGGCCATCGACAACGCGCTCCACTTCTACGCTCTGATCTCCCCCGACGGGAAAGTGGAATACTGCAACCGGACATCCCTGGAGGTGGTCGGCTCCTCGCTCGAATCGGTCGTCCGCCGCCCGTTCTGGGAAGCGCCCTGGTGGTCCCATTCTCCCGAGGAACAGGCGCGGGTCCGGCAGGCCATTGCGGACGCCGCCGCGGGGGAGGTCTTCAGGGGCGACGCGACCTGCCAGTGCGCCGGCGGGGAAGTCCGGCAGATCGACTTCTCGCTGTCCCCCCTGCGCAACGCCAGAGGGGAGATCATCCACCTCATCGCCGAGGGCCGGGACGTGACCAGCGAGAAACGGATGAGCCTGGCCTTGCGGGCGAGCGAGGAGCAGTACCGGCACATCGTCGAGAGCGCGCCCCTGGGCATCTTCCGCACCCGCATCGGCGGGGGGTTCGAATACGCGAACCAGGGAGTCCTGAACCAGTTCGAGTGCGCCTCCTTCGAGGAGCTGAACCAGCTCTACGGGGAAGTGGCCAAGCGGTGGCACCACGTCGAACACTACTGGACGCTCATCGACATCCTGCGCCGCAAGGGCCAGGTCCACGGGTACGAGATGGAGACCCGTCTCGCGAACGGAAGGATCAAGTGGCACATGCTGTTCGCCGACCTCGCGGAAGACCAGACGCACCTCACGGGCTTCCTCCTGGACGTGACCGAGCAGAAGAAGCTGAGGGAGCAGCTCAACCAGAGCCAGAAGATGGAAGCCGTGGGTCAGCTCGCGGGCGGCGTGGCCCACGACTTCAACAACACGCTCACGGCGATCATCAACGCCGCGGAGCTGCTCCGCCAGGACCAGCTCTCGAAGCAGGGCTGGAAGCTCGTGGACCTGGTCCTCCTGGCGGCCGAGCGGGCGGGGCAGCTGACCAAGAAGCTCCTCGCGTTCTCCCGCAAGAGCGCCAAGTCCAGCTCCCCGGTGGACGTGGCGGCCATCGTGAACGACACCGCCGCCATCCTCCGCAGGACGATCGACAAGCGCATCGAGATCACGGTCGCGGGTTCGGCTCCTTCCACCTGGGTGGTCGGGGACGACGCGCTCCTCCAGAACGCCTTCATGAACATGGGGATCAACGCCGGCCACGCCATGCCGGAGGGGGGCACCCTCGTCTTCCAGCTGGAGGACGTCGTGCTCGACGAAGCCTACTGCAGGCTCTCCCCCTTCGCGCTGGAGCCGGGCAACTATCTCGAGATCGCCGTCAGGGACACCGGACAGGGCATGTCGCCGGAGACCCTGAAGCGCGTCTTCGAGCCGTTCTTCACGACCCGGGAGCAGGGCATGGGCACGGGTCTCGGCCTGTCGGCCGTCTACGGAACGGTCCAGGACCACCACGGCGCGATCACGGTCTATTCCGAGCCGGAGAAGGGCACCGTCTTCCACGTGTACCTTCCGCTCGCCTCGGAGGTGAGCCTCCCCGTGCCCGCGGAACTCCCGGTCGAGCGCGGGAGCGGCACGCTGCTCGTCATCGACGACGACGAGCTGATCCGCATCACCGCCAAGGCCATGCTGGAGGAGCTGGGGTATACCGTGCTGACCGCCGAGAACGGCAGGACGGGCCTCGAGGTCCTGGCGGCGCGGAAGCACGAGATACGGCTTGTCGTCCTGGACATGATCATGCCCGTCATGGGCGGGCGGGATACCTTCAACCGGATCCAGGAGCTGGACGGGACCATCCCCGTGATCATCTGCTCGGGGTTCTCGAAGGAAGGCGAGCTCTCCGGGCTGAAGCGCGGCGAGCCGGCCGGGTTCCTGCACAAGCCCTTCCGCCGCGCCGAGCTGGCCGCCACCGTGGCCGAGATCCTCCGCGAGGGTTCGCGTCAGCGGTCCGTGCAGGAGTAGCAGGGATCGATGGAGGCCTGGATCAAGGGCACGTCGGCCAGGGCCGCATGCCGGACCATGGGAAGGACGGTGGGGATGTTGGCGAAGGTGGGGGTGCGGACCTTCACCCGCCGGGGCCGGTCCGTGCCGTCCGTGGCGACGAAGTAGAACACTTCGCCCCGGGGAGCCTCGATGCGCATCGTCGTCTCGCCGGGCGTGACGAAGTAGTGGTCCGGCCCGTGGAGGGGACCCGCGGGCATGCGGTCCAGCGCCTGTTCGACGAGGCGGCAGCTCTCCAGGAGCTCCAGGGCCCGCACGACGACCCTGGCGAAGACATCCCCTTCGGCGCGGACGGGCACCTGGAAGTCCAGCTCCCCGTAGACCAGGTAGGGCGCGTCCCTGCGCAGATCCTGGTCGACGCCGGAGGCGCGGGCCAGGGGGCCGACGGCGCCCCAGGCCAGCGCGTCCTCCCGCGCCAGGACTCCCACGCCGGCGCAGCGGGCGGCCAGGATGCGGTCCTGGGTGAAGATGGGAATCAGCGAGCGCTCCAGTTCCCCCCGGATCGTCCGGATCCCGGCCCGGATGTCGTCCGGGCACAGGATGTCGCGGTTCACGCCCCCGATGCGGTTCATCGAGTAGTTCACGCGATTGCCGCTGATGGCCTCCAGGAGGTCCATGACGTCCTCCCGCAGGTTGAAGCAGGTCATGAACAGGGTGTGGAACCCCGTCAGCTCGGCGGCGACGCCCGCCCAGAGCAGGTGCGAATGGATGCGCTCCAGCTCGGCCATGACGACGCGGATGTACTGGGCGCGCGCCGGGACCTCGATCCGGCCGATCCGCTCCAGGGCGAGGCAGAAGGTCATGGAGTGCACGTTGGAACAGATGCCGCAGACCCGCTCCATGAGGGCGATGCTCTGGGTCAGGTTCTTCCGCTCGGCGAGCCACTCGATGCCGCGGAAGTTGAAGCCGACCTTGAGGTCGGCCCCGGTGACCGTCTCACCCTCGCAGTGGACCTCGATCTTGTAGGGCTCCTCCAGGGCCAGATGGTAGGGACCGATGGGGATCGTGTAGCTCATGCCTGCTCCTTCCCGCCGGGCCGGAGCAGGACGCCCGGCGCCTCCGCCTCGCGCAGCATCAAGGGCGGCGTGCTGTCCCGGCCCTCGAAGGAGACGGCGTAGTAGTCGCGCGCCTCCCGTTCCGCCCAGTCGGCCCCCGGCCAGGTCCCGGCGATGCTCGGGATCGCCTGTCCCGGGTCCGCGAGGGCCTCCGCGGTGAGCAGGACCCCCTCGCAGTCCCAGTGCCAGGCGAAGCGCATGCGGTCGCCCTCGGGGAAGAGGGTGAGGGCCGCGAAACGCACGCCATCCACCCGCACCGCCCGGGCAATGGCCAGGATCTCCCCGCTCCGGACGCTGCACCACCATCCGTCGGACCTTTCCACCCAGGCTCCGCCCACGCGTTCCCGAACCGCCTGCGCCGTCATGCCTCCTCCCCTCTCGATGCCTTCATCCCGCGCTGCAGGCGCCTGCGCCGGCAGCGGACGCAGAGTCGCGCCAGTTCCCGGGTCCTCTCGTCCACCTGCCCGAAAGCGGCGTGGAGCCAGGCCTCGGGGGTGTTGCGGACAGGCTGCCCGCAGTCCGGACAGACCGGCAGCGGGACCGCGGCTTCCCTCGCGAGACCGCCCTGCTGGCGGTAGGGCTCCGGCGGGACAGGCTCCATGGACAGGGCTTCTCCGGGGCAGCGGTCCGCGCACCGGGCGCAGAACGTGCAGCGCCCCGGGTCGTAGCTCCAGTGGTACTCGCCGGTCCGGTCCTCCCCGGTGATGGCCCGGCTGACGCAGACATAGGCGCACATGCCGCAGGCCAGGCACCGGGAAGGTTCGAGCCGGACCGCGCCCCGGAACTGGTCCGGAGCCGGCACTTGCCCGGGGAAGGGGACGGTGGCGGGGCCCTTGGAGAGGTTGCAGGCCATCAGGCGCAGGACGCGAAGCATCACGGCCTCCAGTCGCGCAGGAAGAAGGTTGAACAGAGCGTGACCGCCGAGGCCAGCAGGGCCCAGCGCCAGAGGAATCGGCTGGCCTGCGGGAGCTTGAGCCGGGCCGTGGCCGAGGCCACGGTGGCCAGCAGCGGGACCAGGGCCCAGGACGCCGCGGCGAAGAGCGGCACGCCCGCGGCCAGGGGCAGGTTCCGGAAGGGCAGGACGAGGACCGCCGCGAGGCCCGCGAGGACCACCCACTCCAGGGCGTGGGCCAGCTCCCACAGGGCCAGCCGCGCGCCGTCGTACTCGGTGAGGGGCCCCGCCAGGACCTCCTGCTCCGCGTTCGCGATGGAGAAGGGGTTCAACCGCAGCTTCACCGGCAGGCACAGCAGCACGGCGAGCAGGCCGGGAATCCGCACGGCCCAGGGGGTCCCGGCGGCGATCTGCGCGAGCTGGAAGCTGCCGGCGGAGGCCGCCATGGCCAGGAGCGCGACGAGGAACGGCACGTTCCCGCTGATGCTCAGGATGGCCTCCCGGGTGGCGCCCACCTCGCCGTAGATGGAGCGCGACGCGAAACCCGCGAGCACGGAGCAGAGGGGCGCCAGTTCGAGGAGGCCCACGAACAGGATCAGGTCCCCGGCGAAGCCACCCGCCTGGCTCGCCACCGGCAGGAGCGCGAGGGCGCCGAGCATGGCCCCCACCGAAAGGAGGGGCAGGACGGTGAGCAGGAGCCGGTCGGAAGCGGGACGGGGCACCGGCGCCTTCGCGAGCAGCTTCACGAAGTCGTAGAAGGCCTGGGAAAGGGGCGGCCCGATGCGTCCCTGGAGGCGGGCGGTGAGCTTGCGTTCGGTCCCGAGCATCAGCCAGCCCATGGGAACGGCGAAAAGGAGGCCCGGGAACACCAGCAGGGACAGCAGGGCACGGAAGAGGTTCACGGTCGCCCCTCCTTTCGAGCGGCCAGGATCTCGATGGCCTCGGCGATCCCGCGGATGATCGCGTGCGGCCGGGCGGCGCACCCCGGGACGTAGACGTCCACCGGGATGATCCGGCCGAGGGGACCGTCCACCACGGGGCTCCCGTCGAAGACGTTGTTGGAGGCGGGACACGATCCGATGGCGACCACCACCTTGGGATCCGGGATCTGCGCGTAGACGGTCTCCAGCGCCTGGCGGGTCGACCGGGTGACCGGGCCGGTGACGCAGAGGATGTCCGCGTGCCGGGGACTGCCCTCCAGGCGGATGCCCAGCTGCTCGGCGTCGTAGCGGGGCGAAAGACAGGCCACGAGCTCGATGTCGCAGCCGTTGCAGGAACCAGCGTTGAAGTGGAAGAGCCAGGCCGACTTGCGCCGGGCGCGATCGACGATCCGCAGCAGGGGCTTTTGCAGGACGGGGCTCATGCGATCCTCCCGCTCCACGGGGGCAGGATGCCCGCGGCCAGGAGCACGACCATCAGCAGCAGGAGCGCCGCCGAGAGGACCGGGGAGATCCGGGCCGGGGGCTCCGTGGAATCGCCTCCCCACCAGAAGACGCCGATGGCGCGTGCGTAGACGGCCACCATGAGCATGGCCGCGCCCAGGGTCGGGAACAGGAGGCCGGGCGCGGAAGCCAGGGCGCCGAAGATCCGCCAGTGGGCGAGGAAGCCGAAGGTGGGCGGGACTCCCACCACCGCGAAGGCCCCCACCAGGAAGGCCGCGGCGGGGAGCGGGTGGCGCGCCGCCAACCCCCGGGCATCGTCCAGGGAGATTCCTTCGGCTTCGGGCGCGGAGAGACTCGCGAAGAGCAGGGCCTTGGCCAGGGCGTGCACCACGGCGCCGAGCATGGCTCCTTCCCAGCCGAGGGAGAATCCCGCGACGAGCGCGGTCAGCATCATGCCCATGTCGGCGATGGTGGAGAAGGCCAGGAGACGCTTCAAGTGCCGGGTGCCCAGCGCGAGCAGGGCGCCGGCGAGCGTGGAGGCGAGCCCCAGGACGAGCCACGGCCAGGCCGGCGCGAACAGCCAGGGGGCGGATCCGCGCAGGACCAGGACCTCGGCGAAGGCGGCCACGTCGACCACGCCGATGACGAGGCCCGCCAGGACCGCGGGGACCTCCTCGGCCACGGCCGGCAGCCAGAGGGACAGCGGCACCAGCCCGAGCTTGATGCCGATCCCGGGCAGCAGGAGCGCGAGGGCGAGACCACGATGTCCCTCCTCCACCGCCCAGGCCCCGCCGACGGTCCCCAGGGCGGAAAGCGCGACGGCCGCCAGGTAGGCCTTCGCGGCCGCGTGCTTCCGCATCATGAGCAGCGCGGCGACGGCCGAGGCCTCGAGCAGGACGGCGCGGGGCAGGCCGTGGGCGAACGCCAGGCCCGCGAGGGCCAGCGCGCCCGAGACGGCGAAGGGCAGCGCCAGGGGCCGGGTGCGGGGAGCCTGGAGGCACGCCAGCAGCAGACCGGCGAAGGCCAGGGCCACGCCCCCGGGAAAGACGGCGGGCAGGACCGGCTCGGCCGGGAGCACGGCGGGCGCGGCAGCCGGAACGAGCCATGCGGCCGCGCCGAGGACCAGGGACAGGGCCACGAGGAGGAGGACGGCCCTGGCCTCGGCCCAGCGGGCCAGATCATGGCAAGCCGCGGCCAGGCGCCCCAGGGCGCGCCACAGGAAGAGGTAGAGCCGGTCGGAATCCACGCCCCGGTAGAAGGGGGCGATCCCGCCGCTGACGATGCGCGAGAAGTCGCTGGCGCCCAGCCTTCCGCCCGGCCCCAGGGGTTCTCCCCCGGTGAAGACCGCCGCGGCGCCTGCGGCGGCAAGGCCCCGGGCGGGCTGGGACAGCCGGTAGACCAGCGTTCCCGCGGCCATGGCCGCGAGCCCGAGCAGCAGCCCGCCGGTGGCGAGCCAGGTGCCCTGGCCGGTCATGATCCCGAACCAGCCGATGCCCGTGAGCGGGGCGCAGCCCACGGCCGACAGCGCGGGATTGACGAGGTGGGCGATCCCGAGCTGGGGCGCGACGCCGAGCAGGATGCAGCCGCCGGCAAGGATCCCGATGCCGGCGAGCATCGGCCAGGAGGCTTCGTGGGCCTGGCCGGACGCCGGTCCCTCGGAGCCCAGGAAGACGCCGCTGGTGGCCTTGAGGAGCATGAAGACGGTGATGATGCTGCCCACCCAGGGGACCAGGGCCAGGAGGGGCTGCCCCGCGGCCAGGGCGGCGTTGTAGAGCAGCCACTTGCTGACGAAGCCGTTCAGGAGGGGCACGCCCATGATGCTGCCGGTCACGACGAACCACAGCGCGGCGGTGCGCGGCATGGCCCGCGCGAGACCGCCCAGGCGGTCCATGTCGCGGGTCCCGGTGGCGTGCTGGACCGCGCCGGCGCACAGGAAGAGGCCTCCCTTGAAGAGGCCGTGGTTGAGGCAGTGGAGCAGGCCCGCGGCGATGCCCAGGGGCGTGCCGATGCCCAGGCCGAGCATCATGTAGCCGATCTGGCTGACGGTCGAGAAAGCCAGGAGCCGCTTGAGATCCTGCTGGGCCAGGGCCAGGAGGGCCCCGATCAGCAGCGTGGCCGCCCCCGCCCAGGCGAGCGTCAGGCTCCAGGCGGCGGGCCAGGGGCCGAAGGTGTGCAGCCTGGCCACCAGGTAGACCCCGGCCTTGACATAGCAGGCCGCGTGCAGCAGCGCGCTGACGGGGGTGGGGGCGGCCATGGCGTCGGGAATCCAGGTGTGCACAGGGAACTGGACCGACTTCGCCAGGGCTGCCACCAGGATGAACAGGAACAGGCCGGTGGTGAGGGAGGCCTGCACCTTGGGGTCCGTCCAGAGCGTGGAGCCGGTGCGCGCGTAGATCAGCACCACCGCGGCCAGCAGGCCGTAGCCCGTGAGGTGGGTCATGGTCAGCACCTTGCGGGCGCCGTAGGCGGCTTCGGTCTTGCGGTACCAGAAGCCCACCAGCAGGAAGGAGCAGACGCCCACCGCCTCCCAGCTCAGGTAGAGCAGGAAGAGGTCGGCGGTGTAGACGAGGTGGATGAGCCCCCCGACGAACGTGAGCATCAGGGCGTAGAAGCGCGTCGTTCCGCGTTCGTGCTCCATGTAGGTCGTGGCATAGAGCAGCACGGCGGTGCCGATGCCCGAGCCCATGAGGGCGAACAGGAAGGAGAGTCCGTCGATCCGGTAGGCGAGCTGGATGGGGCCGTCCCAGCGGCCGAAGGAGGACTCGACCAGCCGTCCCGCGGAGACCGCGGGCCAGGCCGCCGCGACGCCGCCCAGGGCCGCCAGGGCGGCCAGGAAGGCGAGCCAGCCCTGCTGGTGGGGCGTGAGCAGTCTTCCCAGGAGCAGCTGCAGGACGACTCCGGCGAGGAGCGCGCCGAGCGGAAGGAGGACCAGGACCTGACTACTCACGGAAACCTCGACAAGGAAGCCCGCCCCGGATCGGCGCGGAGATCAGGAGTTGCACGACTCACCCGCCCGCGACCATCGGGAAAAGACTGATGGTGTCCTCCGGCGTGAGCCGGGTGTCGAGCCCGTCCAGGTGGGTCTCGTGCTGGCCGTTGACGAGCACGATGATCGTGTCGCTGAGGTGGCCGTCCGGCAGGACGCGCTTCCGGAACGCCTCGCCGTGCTGCTCCGCGAGCCCCATGAGGAGCTCGCGGAGCGTCGCGGCCGGCCGGGACCATTCCTGCTCGAGCCTTCCGGTGAGGGCCCGGACGTCGGCGAAATACTTGACGCGCATCCTTCCACCTTCAGGCGAGGGCCAGTTCCGCGAGCTTCGCCTGGGTGGGGACCCCCTGCTCGTCCCAGCCCCGGAGCTTGTAGTACTCGGGCAGCATCTCGGCCAGATGGTTCACCTCGCCCTTCGAGGGGCCGGTCTTGATCGGGCACTTGAGCAGGCGCTCGGGCAGGTTGTCGTCCACGTGCGAGAAGCCGGCCTTGAGGTTGAAGCTGCGCTCCAGGTTCCAGACCCGCTCCCCCGCCTTGAGGTAGTCCTCGAGGGTGTAGGTGACGCCCGTCAGCGCCGTCAGCATGGCCGCGAAATCCTCTCCGGTCATGCCGAAGGTCCCGAAGAGGCAGGCCCCGGAGGAGTCGATGGCGGCCGTGAGGTCCTGGAAGAGCTTGACCCAGTATGGCTTCTCCGCGACCACGTGGGGATCCAGCTTGGCGCCGCAGCCGAGCACTTCCACGGAGATGGTGTAGCCGCGCACGTGGCAGCCGCCGCGGTTGCTGGTCGCGTAGTTGAGGCCGATCCCCTGGATGGCCCGAGGGTCGTAGGCGGGCATCTCCTGCTTCTTCACGGTCATGGAGAACTCCGGATGGCCGAAGGACTCCGCCAGCCGGTAGGAGCCCAGCCCCAGCTTCCTGCCGAAGCCCTGGCCCAGGGCGGTGAGCTTCGTCGCCTCCAGGATGGCCTTGGCGTTGCCGAAGCGCAGGTCGAGGCCCTCGGTGTCCTCGAGGGTGATGTGCCCGGCCTCGAAGAGGTCCATGGCGCAGGCGATGGTGGAGCCCAGGGTGATGCTGTCCATGCCGTACTCGTTGCACAGGAAGTTGGCCTTGACGACGGCGTCGAGGTCGTCCACGTCGCAGTCCGGCCCCATGCTCCACGCGGCTTCGTACTCCGGGCCCTCCCCCTCGCCCGCGCACATGGGATTGGCGACCTTGGTCACGCGCCCGCAGCTGATCACGCAGGCGTAGCATCCCTTCGCGCGCACGAGCTGGCCCTCGGCGAGGGTCTCCCCGCCCACCTTGTTGGCCGTGGGGAAGTAGCCGTCCTGGAAGTTGCGCGTGGGGAGCGCCCCGGTCTCGTTCAGGATGTTGACCAGGACGTCGGTGCCGTAGGCCTTGAGCCCGGCCCCGCCCACGGGGTGGGCGCGCACGCCCTCGCGGGCCTTCTGGACGGCCTGCTTGAAGGCCTTCGGGTCGGCCACCTTGACGGCGCCCGTGCCGACGACGACCACGGCCTTGAGATTCTTGGAGCCCATGACGGCGCCCACGCCGGAGCGCCCGGCGGCCCGGTGCATCTCGTTCATGATGGACGCGAAGAGGACCTGGTTCTCCCCGGCGGGTCCGATGCAGGCCACCTTCGCCTCCTCGTCGGTCTCCGCCCGCAGCAGGTCCGTGGTCTCCGGGACCTGCTTGCCCCAGACGTGGGACGCGTCCCGAAGCTCCACCTGGCCGTCCTTGATCCAGAGATAGACGGGCTTCGGGGCCTTCCCCTCGATGATCACCAGGTCATAGCCGGCGTACTTCAGCTCGGGACCGAAGGAGCCGCCGGAATTGGAAGCGGCGATCGTGCCGGTCAGGGGAGCCTTGGTCACGACTTCGTAGCGTCCGCCCGAGGGGGCGAAGGTGCCCGAGAAGGGGCCCGGCGCGAAGATCATCTTGTTCCCGGGGGAGAGCGGATCCATGCCGGGATCCACCTCGTCCGAGAAGACCTTGGAGCCCAGGCCCCGGGCGCCGATGAAGCGCCGTGCGTCCTCCATGTTCGTCGCTTCCTTCCTGATCGTCCCCTCCGTGAGGTTCACGCGGAGGACCGTTCCGCACCATCCGTACATCGCTACACCTCCTGGAAGGCCGCCTTGAACTTGGCGGCGAAGGACTTCTTGCGGGACCGGGTCGAGATGGAGTCGTCCACGAACTCGAGGGCCATGCTGGGGCAGGCCTTCACGCATTCCGGGGCGCCACCGCACTGGTCGCACTTGAGGATCGCGCCCGTGGCGCCGTCGTAGACCGCGTTGCCGAAGGGACAGGCCAGCGTGCACATCCGGCAGCCGATGCACTTGGCCCGGTCGTACTCGACCATCGCCGTCCCCTTCTGCCGGGACAGGGCCCCGGTGGGACAGACCTTCATGCAGGAGGCCTCGTCGCACTGCTGGCACATCATGGGCACGGAGAAGCCTTCGCGCTCCCAGGTGTAGACGTGGATGCGCGTCGCCGCCGGGCGGAACTGGCTCTCGTGCCCGAAGGAGCAGGCGAGGGTGCAGTTGTGGCATCCCGTGCACTTGTCGGGATGGATCATCAGGACTTTCGTCATGGACGTTCTCCTTGACTGGGATTGGAGAAGAAGCGGGAAACGGACAGGCATCCGCGGACATCGAGACCCGCGGTGGAAAATCGGCGAGGGAAGGAGGAACTCGGGATCCGAGGCCCGGATCCGCGGTTCATCCAGCAACGCTCGCGCCAACGGCCGCCCGGGGAGCTCCCGGATCGTAGCGGCATTGTTTACTGCACTTTCCAGAAAGCCTCGGGCTCCGCGCGTGACACATGTGACATGTCACATGCATCGCCCGCACTGTCACAGTCCCCCCAGGAGGTTCCTCGGAAAAACCGATGGAAGAACCAATTTTTTGCTATCATGGAGTTTCGTATGAGCCTGGTCCGTCCTCCCGCTCCCATCGGCTCGCTGCACTCGAAATCGGAGCGCCTGGAGCGGCGCCTGTCCGTCGAGCGGGCCTGGCAGGAATTCCTGGCCAAGGGGATCGTGCCGGCGGGCGTGGGCGAGGTGATCTCGAACTCGTGGCTGCGCACGAAGGAGGCGCACCGGCTCGATCCGGGGGCCCTTCAGCCGGCCTACGTCGAGTCCGGGGAGGCGCTCCTCGACCGGTGCCGCTGCGACGAAGTCTTCGGGATCGTCCAGCCGGTGCTGAGGGACTTCGCCGGCCGCCTGGACCTGGCCGACCACGCCCTGGCCTACTTCGACAAGGACGGCTGGATGCTCTCCATCGAGGGCGACCCGCGCATCATCGACGGGCTCGAGGCCACGAGCTTCAGGCCGGGCACGAACTGGGCCGAGGGGTCCGCGGGCACGAACGGCCCCGGAACGTCCCTGGCCGAGGGACGGCCCGTGGAAGTGTTCGCCTCCGAACACTACGTCGAGCTGTGGCAGCAATGGAGCTGCGCGGCGGCCCCGATCCGGATCGCGGGCAGCCCCGAGCCCATCGGGATCGTGGACCTCACGGGGCCCTGGGACGTGAGGCGGCGCCAGGCCCTGATGGTCGTCCAGGCGATCGCGAGGGCCATCCAGGAACGGATCCAGGCGGCCCTCAGCGTGCGGACCGAGGTCGTGCGCTACGCCTTCCGGGCCGCCCACGAGGCCGGGGACGCCCTCCTCGCGGTGGACACCCGCGGCCGGGTCATCGCCATGAACGATGCCGCGAACCGGCGCCGGCTCCTGGAATCAGCCAGCCTCCCCCCCGGCCTGCGGGAAGCCGTCAGCCAGGCCTTCCGCCACGCCGGCCAGGGCGAAGTCGCACTCGTCTCGCCCGACGGCCAGCCCATCACCGCCTCGATCGTGCGCCACGAGAACACGGCGGTCGGCGCCATCCTGCGCCTGCGGGAGGCCGGCCGGTCCGTGCGGGTCCGGAGGCCCGCCGCGCCTTCCGCACGCTATGACTTCAGCGACATCCACGGACAGTCGGGGGCGCTCGGGGAGGCCGTCCGGCTCGCCCGCGTGGCCGCGGGGAACGAGCTGCCCGTCATCCTCTGCGGGGAGTCCGGGACCGGCAAGGAACTGTTCGCCCACTCCATCCACGCCTCGAGCCGCAGGCAGGCGGGACCCTTCGTCGCGGTCAACTGCGGCGGGCTCCCCCAGCAGCTGATCGAGGCGGAACTCTTCGGCTACGAGGCCGGGGCGTTCACGGGGGCGAAGCGGGAAGGCAACACGGGCCGGTGCGAACTGGCCGACGGCGGGACCCTTTTCCTGGACGAGATCAGCGAGCTGCCCCTGTCGGCCCAGACGGCGCTTCTCAGGGTCCTGCAGGAGCGCGAGGTGGTGCGCCTGGGCGGATTCACGCCCCGGCCGGTGGACGTGCGGATCGTGGCCGCGACCAACAAGCCCCTGGAGGAGGAGATCCGCATGGGCCGGTTCCGGGAGGATCTCTACTACCGCCTGAACGTCCTCTCCATCGCCGTCCCTCCCCTCCGTGAGCGCAAGGGCGATGCCATCCTCCTGGCGGGCCTCTTCCTCGCCGAGGCGGAGTCGGCCCTGCACCGGAGCGGCCTGCGGTTCTCCCCGGAGGCCCTGGAGTCGCTGGATGCCTACCCCTGGCCGGGCAACATCCGGGAGCTCAAGAACGTGGTCATGCGGGCGGCGGCGACCTCCTCGCGGCCCGTGATCGAGGCGCAGGACCTCATGCTGCCCGAGTCGAGGCCTGCCCCTGCCCAGGCCGCTCCGCCGGATCCCGGCCGGACCCTGGACCGCGCGGCGATCCTCTCGGCGATCGAGGCCAACGCCTGGAACTTCGCCAAGGCCGCGCGCAGCCTGGGGATCTCCCGGATGACCCTCTACCGGTGGAGCAGGAAGCACGCGATCTCCCGGTAGCGGCGCAGCGCTAGCGCCTCACGCGTCCCGGAACTGGTCCAGCCTGCCTTCCCGGATGCGGCGGTGCTCGCCGGTCGCCGTGTCCAGCTCGAAGATGTCGAAGGCCGTGTCGATGTCGAACCCCGGGTGCCGGACCGCGAAGTTGATGGACGCCGAGCCCTCGTCCCCGGTGGTGATCCGGTGGAAGACGTTGACGGACCAGACCACCATGGCGGGCCCATCGTGGACCAGGACGCCGTTGCGTTCCACGTAGTCCGGCGTGACGGTGAACACCTCGACCCGCCGGTGCTTGAGGTTGTAGATCTCGGCGGTCCGCTTCCCCTGGAGCACGAGCAGGTTGTCCTCCTGGTGGGAGTGGATGTACCAGGGCCGCGCCACGTCGCCCACGGCGCCCGGCGAGATGGCGTGCCGCTTGTGGATCACCCGGTCGATGCCGTCGATCCTCGGCAGGACCTCCATGGGCATGATGTCGAAGGACACCCCCTCGGTCCTTCGGAACTGCCTGAGCTTGATGATGCGCCAGAAGCCGGGTTCCTCCATCAGCACTGGATGATCCATGCGCCACCTCGATCGTTCGCCGTCCATGATGGACGGACATGGGCCCTGCACGTCAAGGGTTCGATGCCGCGGCCCCCGGGATCATTCCGCCCGGTCAGGCGAAGCGGCACAGCCACTTGGCGATGCGCGGCCCCAGCAGGATCACCATGAAGAGGCGGAGGGCCTGGGTGGTCATCACGAAGGAGACGTCCGTGCCGCTTCCCAGGGCGATCATGGCGACCGAATCGATCCCCCCCGGGCTCGTGGCCAGGTAGGCGGTCAGGGGATCCAGGTGGAGCACCCGGGTGAGGACCCAGCTCGAGCCCGCGCAGAGGGCGATCAGGAGCAGGGTGGAGCCCAGCAGCTGGGGAAGGGCGCGCAGCGCGTAGCGCAGGATGTCCCGGTCGAACCCCAGGCCCACCTTCCAGCCCAGGACGATGTTCGCCAGGGCCAGGAGCCACGAGGGGAAGGCCATCTCCAGACCCATCACGTGGAGCGCGCCCCCCAGGACCATGGAGAAGATCAGGGCGCCCGCGGGAATCCTGGACCAGACGCCGACCAGGCCGCCGACGACGGTCAGCGCCAGCATCGTGGCCGTGGGACGCAGGGGCGTGGCCTCCCAGAGGGGGACGGGAGCGCCCGATCCCGCCTGTGGCATCAGCACGCGGGAGACCACGGTGGCCGTGAGGATCACCAGGACCACCCGGAGGTACTGCATGAAGGCGACGCCGCGCTCGTCGGCACCGTATTCCTCGGCCATCGCCACCATGGCCGAGGCTCCCCCAGGGGAGGAGCCCCAGGCGGCCGTGGTGCCGGGCAGGACCCCGTGGCGCACCAGCAGCCATCCGACCAGGGCTCCCGCCAGGATCGTCGTCAGGGCCACCAGGAGCATCACCCCTCCGTCGTCCTTCATGGAGTCGAGGAAGGACGGCGTGAAGGTCCGGGCGATGGCGCAGCCCAGCAACGCCTGGACGGCCACGAACGCCGGCCTGGCCACCTTGAGGCCGGAAGGCCTGGCCAGGCCGAAGACGATCGCGCCGATCAGTGCGCCCAGCAGGAAGGCGGCGGGCAGGCCGGCCGCCCTGGCCAGCCATACCAGCGGCAGGGACACGGCCGCCAGGCCCCCCCAGTGCGCGATCTTCCTTGAAGTCATGGCCTTGCCTGCCCTCCCGTCCCTAGCCGCAGGTGCCGGCCTGGGCATTCCGATTGTGCCGCAGACTGGAGAGGAAGCTGATCCCGATGAGACCGGCGCCGAGGGTTCCCGAGACGACTTCCGGCGTCTCCACGCCCGCCGCCTTCAGGTACATGATCGAGGAGAGGATGCCGATGGCCCAGAAGGCCCCGTGCTCCAGGAACTTGTAGGTGGCCAGGGTGCCCGCCTCCACCAGCTTGATGGTGAGGGACCGCACGAACATGGCGCCGATGCCCAGGCCCAGGGCGATGATGAACAGGTTGTTCGTCAGGGCGAAGGCGCCGATGACCCCGTCGAAGGAGAAGGAGGCGTCCAGAACTTCCAGGTAGAGGAAGGAGGTGAAGCCGGCCGAGAGGGTAAACGTCGCCTTCTTCCGGGGCGACGCCGTCCCTTCCCGGTCCGACTGGATGAAGCCCGTCAGTCCTCCCACCAGAAGGTAGGTGGCCATGCCCAGGACGGCGGCCGTGAGGAACTCGGCCCCCTTCCCTTCGGGGATGTGTCTCGAGAAGAGATAGCTGACGGTCACGGTCACCAGGACGTTCACGGAATCCATCCTCCCCAGCCGGCGCATGGGCCGCTCGAGCCACTGGAGCCAGTGCTCGTCCTTCTCGTGGTCGAAGAAGAAGTTGGTGAAGACCATCCAGAGGAAGGCCCCTCCGAAGCCCGAGACCACGATGTGCTGGTCCGAGAGGATCCGCTGGAACTGGCCGGGATCCCGCCAGGTCATGGCGATCACCGACCCCAGTCCGGAACTGCCCACGGCCCAGACGATCACCAGGGGGAACAGCACCCTCATGCCGAAGACGGCGACGAGGATGCCCACGGTCATGAACATCCGCCGCCAGAAGGGGGTCATGGTGGCCAGGACCTTGGCGTTGACCACGGCGTTGTCGAAGGAGAGGGAGGTCTCGAGGAGCCCCAGCATGGCGGCCGTCATGACCGCCGCGAGGCCCGCGCCGCCGGAGGCTCCCACGAAGTAGGCGCAGGTCAGGGCGATGACCGCGAAGATCATGCTGCCGCCGAAATACTTGATGAGTCCGTTCATCGATCGCTCGCTCACGTGTTGCAGGGGATCCGGGCCGGATCAGGCGATCCGCCTGCGGTCCCCCAGCAAGGTTTCAAGAAGGTTTTCCGCATCGACCAGGAACATTCCCGCGGCCAGCATGTCCGCGGATCCGCCGGGACTCAGCCCCGCCCGGCACAGCGTCCGGTCCAGGTCCCTGAGCGCGAGCAGTCCCCGCGCGCTGCCCGCCCCGCCGAGGCGAAGGACCTCGTCCGCGCCGCTCTGGGCGAGCGCGAGCCCCCGGGGCCCTCCCCGGGCAAGCAGGCAGCTGTCCTCCAGGTCCCTCATCGAGACCAGCAGGGCGTCCAGGCAGGCGGAAGGGCTCCGGCGGCCGCCCTCCCGGCCGGCATCCCGCAGGATCGGCAGCAGCCGGTCCCGCAGCAGCGGATAGCCGTCCTCGGCCTGTCCCCGGGCGCCCCGGGTCCCCTGTTCCCGGTACAGGCGCTCGCCCGCGGTCGTGGATCCGCCCGGACGCGGCCGGTCCAGTTCCCGCGCGACGAGCCCGGCGCAGAGGCCCGAGACCAGTTCGAAACCACCCTCCACGTCGGCGCGCCCTTGCCCGTGCAGGAATCCCACCGCGGCGCCCAGCAGCCCCACGCAGAAGATCCCGCCCTTGTGCGCGTTGACGCCTCCGGTGGCCCGGTTCATCGCGTCCTCGCCGGCCAGCCCGATGGGGCGCAGGATGTCCAGCAGGGTGCCGGGATCCCTGTGCGCAGCGGCGGCCTCGAGGCCGGCCCTGGCGCAGCCCTCGAAGCAAGGCCCCAGCGCCCGGGCGGATGCCACGAGCATCCGGTAGTCCATGTCGGCGTGCGCCCCTTGGGAGAAGGGGGTCACGAGGCCCGGCTTGGGGGCCAGGGTGGCCTCCGCCACGAGCGCCTCGACCGCGAGCCTTCCGATCCAGCGCGGAACCCGGTCGTTCACGGCCGCCCCGCCAGGCCGAGGATCATGGCCGCGGTCCGTGTCTCGGCTTCGTGCGGCAGGTGCCTGCGCAGGCCGATGCATTCCTTCGCCTCCTTTCCGCATACCAGGCATGGGCGCGTCTTCCACCCGAACGCAGTCCGCGCCAGGGGGAGCGGCTCGCCCCGGGGGCCGGCGATGAGGACGTCGGCATCGAGGAGTCGCCCCCAGGGCATGCCGTGTTCGATTTCGACGGCGATCCGCTTCACCTGCCTGGGAGACGCCTCCGCGACCCAGAAGGATTCCGGCCCTGCGGGGCCGTCCAAGCGCAGCCGGGTCGGGACATGGATGCGGGCGGACCGGAAGGCGGCCGCGAAGGCCTCCTCCATGGCGTCCATCAGGAGGCGCCGGCCTGGCGAGTCCTTCACGGCCCCCGGCGAGACGAGCGTCAGCGAGAGCACCGGGCCGTATCCCGCGGCCAGCAGGCGGACGTGGCACCGGGCCCGGTGGTCGCGGGCCTCCAGGACCTGGGCCAGGGAAGCGGCGGGAGCCGCTTCCCCGACGGGTGTCGTGGCAGCCGGTGCGAGCACGGCGCGGCCCTAGGCGGTCCCGGTCTTCGGCTTCATGAAGAGGCTCTTCGCGAAGCCACCGATGTGCTTCCAGTACGGGTTGGTGATCGAGATGACCGCGATCAGCAGCAGGGCCACGGCGATGGGCCGCGTGAAGAAGATCGACAGGCTTCCGTCCGAGATGACCATGGCCTGCCGGAACTTCTCCTCCATCTGCTTGCCCAGCACCATGCCCAGGATGATGGGCGAGGCGGGGATGTCCGCCCGCTTCATGCCGTAGCCGATGACGCCGAACACGATCATGAGGACCAGGTCCTGGACGCTCGAGTTCATGGTGTACACGCCCAGGAACGAGAAGACGATGATGAAGAGCGTGAGCAGGTATTCGGGCACCTTGAGGAGCTTCACCCACATGCCCACCAGGGGGAGGTTCAGCACCAGCAGCAGGATGTTGCCGATGTACATGCTGGCGATGAGGCCCCAGACGAACTCCGGCTGCGTGCTGAAGAGGAGCGGGCCCGGCTGCAGCCCGAACATGATGAGGGCGCCCAGCATGATCGCCGTGGTGCCGGAGCCGGGGATGCCCAGGCAGAGCAGGTAGATCAGGGATCCGCCCGCCGCGGCGTTGTTGGCGGATTCGGGGCCCGTGACACCCTCGATGGCGCCGGTTCCCAGCTCCTTCTTGTGCTTGCTGAAGCGCTTCTCGATGCCGTAGGACACGAAGCTGGCCACGGCCGCGCCCGCGCCGGCGACGCCGCCCACGAAGAACCCGGACAGGGTCCCGCGCGTGCATGAGGGCCAGAAACGCTTCCAGTCGGCCTTCGTGAGCCAGAGCCCGCCCTGGATCTTCTCGGTGCTCACGTCCTTGGCGTTCTTCATCTCGGAGATGTTGATGAAGACTTCCGTGAGGGCGAACAGGCCGATGGCCACCACCAGGAACTCGATGCCGTCCATGAGCTGGGGATTGCCGAAGGTGAAGCGCTGGGCGCCGCTCTGCAGGTCGATGCCGACCATGGCGATGGCCAGTCCGATCAGGGTGGCGTAGAGCGCCTTGAGCAGCGAACGCCCCGCCAGGCTCGTCACGACGGTCAAGGCCATGACCATGAGGGCGAAGAATTCCGGAGGGCCGAAGCGCAGGGCGATCTTGGCGCACAAGGGTCCGAAGGCCATGAGCATGATGGTCGCGAAGGTCCCGGCGATGAAGGAACCGATGGCCGCGGCGGCCAGGGCCGGACCCGCCCTGCCCTGCTTGGCCATCTCGTGGCCATCGAGGCAGGTGACGACGCTGGAGGATTCCCCGGGCACGTTCACGAGAATGGAAGTCGTCGATCCGCCATACATCGCGCCGTAGTAGATGCCCGCCATGAGGATGACGGCGGAGGTCGGCGGGAAACCGAAGCAGATGGGGATGAGCAGCGCGACGCCGGTCATGGGGCCGATGCCGGGCAGCACGCCGATGACGGTGCCCAGGAAGACGCCGACGAAGCAGAGGAGGATGTTGAAGGGCGTGCCGGCGACGCCGAAGCCCAGGGCCAGGTTGTGGAACAGGTCCATGATGTCTCCCTACCAGCCGAAGATGTTCAGGGGGCCTGCGGGAAGCGTGACCCGGAGGAGTTTCGTGAAGACGTAGAACATCCCGAAGCTGGAGACGATGGAGATGAAGACGTCGCGCACCATGTGCTTCCGGTCGAGGACCAGGGCGCCGGCGATGAAGACCACGAAGGTCGTGATCGGGTAGCCCAGCCTCTCGAACATGATGGCGTAGGCCGTCATCAGCGCGATGATGATGCCCATCAGCTTGAGGTCCGCCTTGGTCTCCACCTTGTCCTCGGCCCCGATGATGACGGCCCGCGCCTCATCCTCCTTGGCCATCCCCTTGAACTGGACGTACATGTTGCACAGGGAGATGACCAGGAGCAGGATCCCGACGGCCTTGGGAAAGACGGCGGGCCCGACCTGCTGCTTGATCACGGGAATGGGGATCAAGAGGTATGCCCCCGCGAGATAGGCGGCGGAGACTACCGTCATGATCACGCTCGCGGTGCGCTCGATGCTTTTCGTCGCTGCCATTGAATGGCCTCCGTGGAAGCGGAGCCGGGCGAGGCCCGGCTCCAGGTGTTGGCCAGCCGGCTACTTGATGAGCCCGAGGTTCTTCATCAGGCCTTCGTACGTCTTGTTCTCTTCGGCCAGGAACTTCGTGAACGCGGCGGAATCGGCATAGGCGTCCACCCACTGCATCTTCTGCACGGAGTCGGCCCAGGACTTGGTCTTCGTCATGGTCTTCAGGGTCTTGACCCAGTAGGCCTGGGCTTCCTTGGACATCCCGGGGGTTCCGAAGACGCCGCGCCAGACCTCGTAGGTCACGTTGATGCCGGTCTCCTTGACGGTGGGGATGGAAGCCAGCGGGCCGCTCCTGCGCGTGGGGGAGCTGATCGCCAGGGCGCGGACCGTGCCGGCCTGGATCTGGGGAATCGCTTCGCCGACGCCCGTGGAGACAAAGGCCACGTTGCCGCCCAGCAGGGTCGTCATCGCCTCGCCGCCGCCGTTGAACGCGACGTAGACGAGCTTGGAGGGATCGATGCCCGCGCCCTTGGCGACCTTGCAGAAGGCCAGATGATCCATGTTGCCCACGCCGGAACCGCCTGCGAACTTGACCGCTCCGGGATTGGCCTTCACGGCGGCCATCAGCTCCTTGAAGGTCTTGTAGGGGGAATCCGCGCGGACCAGGAACACCTGGTAGTCGGTGATGAGCTTGGCGATGGGCGTGAGCTCGGTGTACTTGGCCGGGAAGGTGCCGTTCAGGGAGCCGATGATGAGGGGCGGCGAGAAGACCGTCAGCTCGTAGTTGTCCTTCGCCTTCATCTGCATGTAGGCGAAGCCGATGGCGCCGCCCGCGCCCGGCTTGTTGAGGACGGAGTTGGGCGCGGGGTAGAGCTTCTCGGTGTCGAGGGACCGGCTGATGGCGCGGGCCAGCGCGTCGAAGCCGCCGCCAGGATTGGCGGGAGCCACGATCTCGAGGGGCTTCGAGGGATAGGCCTCGGCAGCGAAGGAGAAGCTGCTCGCGAGGACGGTGA
>DAOPZL010000013.1:0-1592 GCA_035353395.1 Holophaga sp. | reverse complement strand
TCATTCCCGGATCTGGCGGATGACGTCGATCACCGTTCCGTCCCGGTATTCCACGATGCCCACGATCCGGTCCGTGTGCGCGACGGGATCGGGGCGTCCGGTGATCCGTTCGGCCAGGGCGGCGAGTTCCTCGATGTCGACGGGGGCGAGGCCGCCCTTGGTCAGTGCCTCCCGGAGATCCGGACGCCGGGGATTGACCGCCGTCCCCCGGTCCGTCACGACGAGGTCGACGGTCTCCCCCGGCGTGACGATGGTGTCCACCGAGGGGACGATGCTGGCGGTCCGCCCTCGCGTCAGCGGCGCGACCACGATGGTGAGGGCCGATCCGGCGGCCGTGTCGCAGTGGCCTCCGGAAGCTCCCCGGATCACGCCGTCCGAGCCGGTGATGACGTTGACGTTGAAGTCCGTGTCCACCTCCAGGGCGGAGAGGACGACGGCGTCGAGGAGGTTGACCGCGGACCCGCGGACGCCCGGGTTCGCGTAGAAGGAGGCGTCCACCTCGAAGTGGTTCGCGTTCACGCCCAGGGACCTGCCGGCCTCCATGTCGAAGCTCTGGACGTCGAAGAGCGCGCCCACCAGCCCCTCCTCGTGCATCTTCACGGTCTGGCTGGTGATGCCGCCCAGGGCGAAGGAGGCCCGGACCCCGAGGTCGAGCATCCGGTCCCGCAGGAACCTGACGGCGGCGAGGGACGAGCCCCCGGACCCGGTCTGGAAGGAGAAGCCCTCCCGGATGACCCCGGCGGCCTCCATGGCGTCCACGACGCGCCGCGCGATGAGGAGTTCCCGGGGGTCGCGCGTCATGCGGGTCGCCCCCGCCGAGATGCGCTTCGGGTCCCCCACGGCCTCCACCGGGACGATCCAGTCCACGAGATCCTGGCCGATGCTGGCGGGAACGGCCGGGAGCTCCTCCAGGCCGTCGGTGAGGAGCACGACGGAGCGGGCCACCCGGGCGTCCACCATGGCGTAGCCCAGGGAGCCGCAGGCGGATTTCCCCGTCCAGCCCCGGGCGTTCCCCGCGCGGTCGCAGGAGGGCACGCCCAGGAAGGCCACGTCGGGCTTGAGGCTTCCCTCCAGCAGGGCGCGCGCCCTGCCGCCGTGGGAATGGATGACCACGGGGACGTCCATCAGGCCGCGGGAGACGGCCTCCGCCAGATCGCCGCGCAGCCCGGAGGTGTAGATGCGCCGGATGACGCCCCGCGCGCAGAGATCCTTCAGGGGCGCATGGACGTTCGTCAGGGAGCTGGAGGCGAGGGTGAGGTCCCGGAGGCCCAGCCTGGCGACGGCCTCCATCACCAGGTTGACCACGATGTCGCCCTCGCGGAAATGATGGTGGAAGGAGACCGTCATCCCGCTCTCGAGGCCCGACTTCCGGATGGCCTCCTCGATGGACCCGAGCAGCTTGGACGGCCTGCCCGCGGAGAGCAGCTTGCGCGAGGCGCCGGGGTCCCGGCTCCAGGCGCCTTCGAAGGGGCGCATCCCCTCCGGGATCTCCCGACGGAGAAGATTCTTCCGCATCATCACGCCTCCCCTGCCAGCTCGAGCACCCTGCGGGCGCGCTCGACGATGGGCTTGTCGATCATCTTCCCGTCCAG
>DAOPZL010000012.1:0-71830 GCA_035353395.1 Holophaga sp. | reverse complement strand
CTTCCTTCTGGTGCGCCCAGCAGGACTCGAACCTGCGACCTACGGCTTAGAAGGCCGTTGCTCTATCCGGCTGAGCTATGGGCGCGCGGGATTCAGCTTACCTCAAGGGAGGGAGGGTCCGCGACGGGGCGCGGGTGTCTTGGAAAACCTTCCGGGGTTCGAGGGGGCTAGAATGGATCACCCGGAAGGTTTTCCCCAAGGTGTTCCCATGATCGTGCGCAAGGAATACCGCTTCGAGGCGGCCCACTTCATCCACAACCACCCAGGGAGGTGCCGGAACCTGCATGGGCACAGCTACCGGCTGTTCGTCAGCGTGGAGGGTCCGGTGGACGCCGAGACCGGAATGGTCCTCGACTTCGAGGGCCTCTCCCGGATCGTACGGGAGCAGGTCCTCCAGAAGCTCGACCACCACTTCCTCAACGACCTGATCCCGCTCCCCACCTCCGAGAACATCTCCGCGTGGATCTGGGGGCAGCTGAAGCCTGAGCTCCCGGGCCTGTGCCAGCTCGAACTCTTCGAGACCGCCGACAACTGCGTCATCCACCGGGGCGAGGCATGAACCCCCGCTGGCTGGCGCTTCCTGCCTTGATGGTCCTCGCGGGATGCAAGGATCCTGCGGCGAGCTACCGGAATGCCGCCAAGCAGCTGACCTTCACGCTGGAGCAGGTGGAACCGAACGTCCAGCTCGCCTACCCCATCGAACAGTCCCGGCTCGACCTCAAGCTGACCGTGAAGGCGGACAATCCCACGAACGTGCGCTTCAAGGCCCGCAACATCCGGGGCGACATCTCGCTGGACACGGAGGGCACCAACCACTTCCTCGGCCAGATGGGCGTCGACAAGGGGGTGGACCTGGCGCCGGGGACCAGCACACCGGTCGTGGTGGACCTGTCCTTCAGCTATCGCGATCTCCGCAAGGCCAGCGCGATCCTGAAGAGCGTGGTCTCGGGCAACCGCCCAGGCGTCTGGCACCTGGACGGGGAGATGGGTCTGGATGTCCTGGGAATCCCCGTCACGGTGCCGCTGAAGGTCAAGAAGCCGGCGGGTGCCCCATGATCCGCGCCGCGGTCTTCGACCTGTGGAACACCCTGGTCCACAGCCGGGGAAAGGACCCCTACCAGCACCTGCACGGAATGATGACCGAAGCGCAGCGCGCACACTTCCCGGCCCTGAAGCGGGACGCCATGGTCCAGGCCCACGCCGGCAGGGAGGCCTTCCTGGCCCGGTGGGAGGCGCGCCTGGAGCTGGACGCCGCCCAGCGGGAAGCCATGGCGGGCGTCTTCAGCGAGGCCGCGCGGGACGCCGAGTGCTTCCCGGAGGCGCTGGACGCCCTGGACCGCACCCGCCAGCTGGCCCGCTTGGGCCTGTTGTCCAACACCCAGAGCTTCGACATGGATTTCCTGGAGCGCCTCGGCCTGGCCGCCCTGATCCCCAACCGGTTCCTGAGCGCGGAGACGGGCTTCCTGAAGCCTGAGCCGGGAGCCTTCGAGACGGCCCAGAAGCGGCTGTGCCTCTTCCCCGGCCAGATCGCCATGGTCGGCGACAGCTGGAAGGACGACGTCCTCGGGGCCCTGGCGGCGGGCTGGACGGCCATCTGGGTGAACCGGGAGGGGCGTCCTCGCCCCGAGCACGACCCGGAGGCCGACCTGGTGGAGGTCTCCAGCCTGGCCCAGGTGCCCGAGGTCATCGAGAACCTGCAGGCCGGGGCACGGTGCAGCACCTGCCTGGGCTGATATCATTCCCTCACCGGAACGAACCTCCTAGCCACGCAGAAGGAGCCTACATGACCCCAGCCACCGCCGACACGATCCACGCCGAGGCCAAGAAGCGCATGCGGACGTCCCTCGAGACGCTGAAGAAGGAGATGGCCGCCATCCGGACCGGACGGGCCAACACCAGCATCCTGGACACCATCCAGGTGGAGTACTACGGGGCCGCCATGCCCCTGGCCCAGATCGCGTCGGTGAGCGTGCCCGAGCCGTCCATGCTCATGATCGCCCCCTTCGACAAGACCGCCATCAAGGCCATCGAGACCGCCATCCTGAAGTCGGACCTGGGGCTGAACCCCGCCAACGACGGCAACGTGGTGCGCCTGCCGATCCCCGCCCTCACCCAGGACCGCCGCAAGGAGCTCACCAAGCTCGTGAACAAGCTCGGGGAGGAGATCAAGACCGCCATCCGCAACGTCCGGCGGGACGCCAACGAGGAAGTCAAGAAGCTGGAGAAGGACAAGAAGGCTCCCCTCAGCGAGGACGCGGCCAAGAAGTCCCTCGACCAGATCCAGAAGCTCACCGACGACTCCATCAAGGAAGTGGAGGAGATCGTCAAGCACAAGGACGCGGAGATCCTGAAGATCTGACCGGGGCCTGCTAGCCTGTCGGCATGGGGAAGCTCATCTTCGTCACCGGACCCGTGCGCAGCGGCAAGAGCCGCTTCGCCCTCGAGATGGCCAGGGACTGGGGCGACCAGGTGATCTATGCGGCCACCTACCGCATCGACCCCGAGGACGAGGAGATGCGGGAGCGGGTCCGCCGCCATCGCCTGGAACGCCCATCCACCTGGCGGACCCTCGAGGCGCCCGGAGACCTGGTGGAGGCCCTTTCCCACCTGGATCCGCCCCCGTCGGGCGTCCTGCTGGACTGCCTCACCGTCTGGCTGGGAGGGCGCATGGAGGCCTCGGACGACGCGATCCAGGGGGCCTGGAACCGCCTGCTGGCCTATTTCCGCAACGCGCCCTGGCCCACGGTGGTCGTCGGCAACGAGGTGGGATGGAGCCTCGTCCCCGGCGAACCTGAGCTGCGCCGGTTCCGGGACCTCGCCGGGTGGCTCGCCCAGGCCACCGCCCAGGCCGCCGACGAGGCCTGGCTGTGCGTGGCGGGATGCCCCGTGAGGCTCAAGCCTCCGCGGTAGGGTCCGTCAGGGAGCCGGACGCCAGGGCACGGTCACGGGCCTTCCGGGGGTGGGGATCGCCGCCCAGTGGTCGTTCACGTAGGCCTTGTAGCTTCCGCCAGGCTCGACGGCCACGGCGATGAGGCTCGCTTCCGCGGGATCCTGGGTCCCCCCGTTGGTCATGTGCCCGTAGGCGACCGGCCTGTCGTTCGTGTAGCCGTAGTGGTAGTCGTCGGGGACTTCGACCAGGCGGGCGTAGAACACATACCTCCCGGGCTTCTTCAGCTCGATCCTGAGATAGGGCATGTGCGGGCCGTAGGGGAACGAGAAGGTCTCGCCGGTGGCGACCTCCTGGGCATAGATCGTGGCCGCGAAGCTGTTGTCTCCCCCGTAGAGGTCGAACTTGACCTGCACGACGGCCGGCCTGGCGCCCTGCCTTCCGCACCCCGGAGGAGAGAGCGCCGCGAGCCCCAGCGCTCCGACCATCCAGGATCCCCTGCGGGAAGCCATGATGCCCTCCTCGCGCGCCCCCAGGGTGGGATCCGAAGGGGATCCGCGCAAGGGGTCAGGTCCGGGGGCAGCCGCGGTAGGATGGGCTCATCCGAGAGAAGCGATGTACTGTCCCCCGTTCCCGAGCTGGATTCCCGCGAGCCTCCTGGGCGTCCTCGTCCTGGAGTGGTGGGTCACCCAGAGAAGGCTGCGGGAACTGCCCGACCTTCCCGACGCCGACGAGCGCGTGGCGCTCCCGGGCGTCTGCATCTGCATCCCGGCCCGCGACGAGGCCCTGGAGGTGGGGCCTGCGCTGGACTCGTGGCTGGCGCAGGACTATCCGGGCCTGTCGATCCTGGTGGTGGACGACGGTTCCACGGATCCCACGCCGGCCCTCCTGGCGGTACGCGCGGCGCGCGACCCCCGCCTCCGCGTCCTCCGCCAGGACGCCCTGCCCGCCGGCTGGCTCGGCAAGAACCGCGCCCTCCACCTGGCCTCCCTGCAGCCCGAGGCCGCGGCGTCCGAATGGCTGCTCTTCGCCGACGCGGACGTGCAGGCCCATCCGACCCTCCTGCGCCGGGCCGTCGTCCACGCCTCGGCGGACGGCGCCGATCTCCTGGCCCTGGTCCCCGCCGTGGACGCCGTCACCCCCGCGGAGCGCGTCTGCGTTCCCCCCGCCATGACCCACTTCCTGTGGTTCCTCCCCCCCCGGAGCATTTCCGATCCCCACGGCAGGTTCTTCTGCGGGACCGGAGGGTTCACGCTCGTGCGGCGGAAGGTCTACGAGGCCGTCGGCGGGCATGCGGCGGCTCCCCGGGAGATCCTCGACGCCATGGGACTGGCGCGGCGCGTCAAGCAGGCCGGTTTCGCGAACCGCGTGGCCAGGGGAGGACCGGATCTTCACCTCCGCAAGTACCACGGGCTGTCCGAGATCCTGCGCGGGGCCCGGAAGGACGCCCTCGGCGCCGCCCGCCTTTGGCCCCTGGCCCCGGCCGTGCTCCTGGTCCTGGTCGTGCTTTCGCTGAGCCCGGTCTGGCTGTCGGTCGGGCACTGGTCCCTGGCCGGTGTCACGCTCTGGGTCGTCTGGCCGGCCCTCGTGGGCGAGACCCACTATCGCCTCTCGGCCAGGCCCATGGACTGGATCTGGATCCTGTGGCCCCTGGCCGGGCTGGCCGCCGCCGCCGGCCTGGCCGGGGCCTTCGTGGACCGCGCCCGGAGGTCCTTCCGCTGGAAGGGTCGAAAGGTGCGGATCTAGCCTTCGAACATCCTGAGGGTCTCGTCCAGTTTCCGGAGCACCGCGAGGATCCGGAACGGCTCCAGGGGGATGTAGTCCACGGCCCCGGCCGCCAGGGCGCGGTTGCGCTTCAGGTCCACATCCTCCTCCGTCCCCGCCAGCATCACGGGCAGCGGACAGCCTTCCTGCTCGACGACCTGGCGGCAGAGTTCCAGGGGACTGGCCAGCCGGAGCTGGTTGTGGATGACGATCAGCCGGACCTTGCCCCAGCCGGGCTCGTCTCCGCCCTGGGCCTTCAGGAAGGGGCGGACCTTCCCCTTGATGTAGTCCAGGCTCATGATCCCGAACTTGCGCCCGAGGCCCTCCGCCAGCCGCCTGACGAGCTCCTCCTTCTCCGTGAGGAAGAGGATGGACGGGTCCCGCTCCACCCAGGTGCGCAGGGCCGGGAGTTCCAGCCCCTTGGACATGCGGGCCGCGCCCCGGGTTTCCCCGGCCGCGAAGCTCTCCCGGTCCTTCTGGATCTGCAGCAGCTGCTGGTTCCCGACCCAGTTCCGGTACTGCCCAAGGAGGGCGCTGTCGCCCTGATCCGTGAACTTCAGGCCCACGAAGGTGTCGCCGAAGTAGGCGACCTTGGCCGGCGTGATCAGGCGGAAATTCCCCTCCAGGGGCACGTCCAGCGTCGACTCCTCCCCCATGCGCAGGGCCTCGTGGATGTCCTGGCGGTTGTCCTTGAAGGTCAGCTCCAGGCCCTCCAGGCCGAACCCCTTCACCTGCGCTTCCATGAGCGAGCTGCGGCTGTTGCTGAAGGTGCAGAGCGGGGCCGTCTCGGGGACGAACTCCGCGAGGCGATAGCCGTCCGAGCGCCTCAGGAGCCTCGGCGTCCCGAGGAGGCAGCACTTGAAGCCCTCCATCTCCCCGCTGCCTTCGCAGAGGACCACGGACTCGTACTTGAAGCCCCGGTCCTCGAGGTTCAGGGCCAGCTTCTCCCCCTTGGCCAGCCCCCAGTCAAGGAACTGCCTGGAGGGCATGATCACGCAGAACTTGTCCTCCTCGCTGCCCAGGATCTGGAACTCGCCCCGGTTCTCCCGATAGGCGAGGGTGATCTTCTCGTTCGCCAGGTAGAGGCGCTGAAGGACCATCTGGATGGCGAACCGGTCTTCCACGATGCGTTCATTGGCCATGGTCTGCTCGATTCAGGCAAGCGCGCCGGCCGGCGGCAGCCAGCGCTGGAGTGCGACCCGAAGTGTATCCAGGGTCACGGGCTTCGGGATGTAGTCGTCCATGCCCGCCTGCAGGCAACGCTCGCGGTCCCCCTGCATGGCGTTGGCGGTCATGGCCAGGATGGGGACCCGCCTCGAGCCGACCTGGGCCTCGCGGATGCGGCGCGTGGCCTCGAAGCCGTCCATGACCGGCATCTGGCAGTCCATCAGGATGAGGTCGTAGGGGCGCGCGGCGGCCGAAGTCACGGCCTCCGCGCCGTTCCCGGCGAGGTCCGCGCGGTAGCCGAGCCTGCCCAGCACCGCCAGCGCGACCTTCTGGTTCACCGCATTGTCCTCCACCAGCAGCAGCCGCCACTTCTGGGGCCGAGTCCCGGGGACCTGGGCCACGACCGCGCGCTCCTCGCTCTGGGCCCTGGAGGGAGGCGCGCCCTCCACGAGGCTCCGCAGCTGGGAGGGCCGCAGCGGCGTGGTCAGGAATTCCCGGAAACCGATCCGGCTCCCTTCCGTCCGCTCCGAGGTCCCGTAGAGGGGCACGAGCTGCACGCAGCGGAGCGTCCGGGAATGGTCCTCCCGGAACAGCGCCTGGCAGAACTCCCGGTTCGGCGCGCCGCCCAGGGAGCCGCACAGGAGGACGGCCCGGGGGCACTTCGTCAGGGTCTCCAGCGACTCGAGCGCGGGCTGAAGGAAGCGGCTCTCCACCCCCCACGCCGCGAGCTGCGCCTTCGCCACGCGGTAGGTGTCCGCCGGGAGCCCGCAGAGGAAGACGAGGGGGGAGGAGGTCATCGCCGGGGGGGGCGCGGCGAGGGGCTCCATGCGCAGGGTGAACCAGAAGGTGCTCCCCACGCCCAGCCGGCTCTCCACGCCGATGCTGCCGCCCATGAGCTCGCAGAGGCGCCTGCAGATGGCCAGCCCGAGACCGGTCCCGCCGTACTGCCGCGTCGTGGAGCTGTCGCCCTGGAAGAAGGACTGGAAGAGCTTCTCCACGACCTCGGGGCGCATGCCGACGCCCACGTCCTTCACCTCCACCTTCAGGAGGAGGTTCGCGCCCTCCTTCCCCGCGACGTGGATGCGCACCTCCACGGCCCCCTGGGAGGTGAACTTGATGGCGTTGTCCAGCAGGTTGGTGAGCACCTGCCGGAAGCGCACGGGATCGCCCTTGACCTTCAGCGGAACCTCGGGCCCCAGGAAGGTGAGCAGCTCGATCCCCTTGGCGTGCGCCTTGACGCCCACCACCACCAGGAGGTCCTCCAGCACTTCCTGGAAGTCGAATTCGATGTGCTCGAGGGTGAGCTTGCCGGCCTCGATCTTGGAGAAGTCCAGGATGTCGTTGATGAGCCTGAGGAGGCTGTCCGCGCTGCTCCGCACGGTCTCCGCGTACTCCCGCTGCTCCTCGGTCAGCGACGTCTCGAGCAGGAGGCCGGTCATGCCGATGATGCCGTTCATGGGCGTCCGGATCTCGTGGCTCATGTTCGCCAGGAAGTCCGATTTCAGGTTCGAGAGTTCCAGGGCCTTGTCCCGGGCCTGGGCCAGCTCCCAGTTCTTCCACTCCAGCTTCTCGGCCGCCCGGGTGAGCTCTTCCTCCGCCCGCTTGCGTTCCGTGATGTCGTGGAACTGCCAGAAGTGCCCGAAGAAGTCCTTCTCGCGCGTGATGGGCACGAAGTCCATGGCGAGCACCCGGCCGTCCTTCATGGCGAACTCGATCCCGTTGCGGATCACCCCAGCCTGGAGGACCTCCCGCAGCCGCCTTTCCTCGAGCCCGGGATCCCGCACCTGCTCCAGGCACATCTCGAGGAGTTCCGTGGCCCGGCTGTCCGCGAGCATGTGGGCGGGCACCGGGATCTGGAACATGGCGCAGAAGGTCTCGTTGATCAGGGCGATCTCGCGGTCCTGGGTCTCCACGAGGATGCCGGCCTGCATGTTCTCGATGAGGGAGCGGAGGCGGGACGTGATGGTGTACAGCACCCGCTCGGAGCGCTTCCGCTCGGTGATGTCGTTGAGGGTGCCGGAGACGCCCACCACGACCCCGTTCTGGTCCGCGGTGATGCGGTTGTAGAGCTCCACCCAGCGGTAGGCCCCGTCCTTGGTGGCGAACCGGAACTCCCCTCGGACGGCGTCCTGGCCGGTCTCCATGGCGTAGGTGAGCGCGTTGAGGTAGCGCCCCTTGTCCTCGGGGTGCATGTAGCCCAGGAAGGGCTGCCCCAGGCTCTCGGCCTCCGTGAAACCCGTCACCACGGTCCAGGCGTCGTTCAGGAGGGACCAGCGGCCCTCGAGGTCGATCTGGAACACGACCTCCCTCAGGTGGGCCACCAGGGACTGGTAGCGCGCCAGTTCCTGGGCCTGGGGCCGCTCGGCCAGGTCCATGGCCGTTCCGACCCCCTCCAGGAAGGCCTCCCATTCCGCTCCCGACGGCAGGATCTGCCCCGCGTCCTCGAGGCGGGCAAGGAAGGCTGCAAGCTGCGGGTGGCGCATGGGTGGATCCATCCTGGCGAGTCGATGCACTTTCATCATATCGTTCAGGCTGCACGAATCATGTGATCCTGGCTTTCAGGAAAAGGGTTCCAGGTTCCTGAAGATTTTTCTTGTTTTTTTCGCTTTCCGTTCCATCCTGAGAGCTGTCCAGCTGAACGAGGAGTCTCCCATGCCCGCCGTAGACCAAGATGATCGCCTGAAAGTCCTCAACCGCACCCTGGCGGATATCGAGCGGGCCTTCGGCAAAGGCGCCATCATGAAGCTGGGCGACCACATGAACGCCGAGGGGATCGACGTCATCTCCACGGGGTCCATCGCCCTCGACGCGGCCCTCGGCGTCGGCGGAGTCCCCAAGGGCCGCGTCGTTGAAGTCTACGGCCCCGAATCCAGCGGCAAGACCACGCTCGCCTTGCACATGGTCGCCCAGGCCCAGAAGAAGGGGGGCCTGGCCGCCTACATCGACGCGGAGCATGCCCTGGACCCCGAGTACGCCAAGAAGCTCGGCGTGGACATCGACAACCTGTTCATCAGCCAGCCGGACAGCGGGGAGCAGGCCCTGGAGATCTGCGACCAGCTGGTCCGCAGCGGGGCCCTGGACATCATCGTCATCGACTCCGTCGCCGCCCTGGTGCCCAAGGCCGAGATCGACGGGGAGATGGGGGACAGCCACGTGGGCCTCCAGGCCCGGCTCATGAGCCAGGCCCTGCGCAAGATGACGGCCACCATCAGCAAGACCAACACCTGCGTGGTCTTCATCAACCAGATCCGCATGAAGATCGGGGTGATGTTCGGGAACCCCGAGACCACCACCGGCGGGAACGCCCTCAAGTTCTACGCCACCGTCCGCCTGGACGTGCGCAGCATCCAGAGCATCAAGGGCAACACGGGCGATCCCCTGGTGGCGGCCAAGGACGAGGATTCCTCCGTCACGGGCAAGAAGACCAAGGTCAAGGTCGTCAAGAACAAGGTCGCCCCGCCCCTCAAGGTCGCCACCTTCGACATCATGTACGGCGAGGGCATCAGCCGCACCAGCGAGCTGGTGGAGCTGGGCACGCAGCTGGAGATCATCCAGAAGAGCGGCTCCTGGTTCTCCTACAAGGACAGCCGCCTGGGCCAGGGTGCCGAGAACGTGAAGACGCTCCTGAAGGACAATCCGGAGCTGGCGGACGAGATCGAGATCCAGATCCGCGAGAAGCTGGGATTGAAGCCCATGGGGGCCTAGTCGGGAACCCGTTCCCCTTTCGGGACACTTGGGATCAGGGACCTGGAGGAGTCCCGGCGAAAAGGCTTGCTGGCGCAGGGGGGATTCCTCGAGCCGTACGGATCGGGGTGAGAGCTGTATGCCGCGGGTTCGGGAGTGCCCCCTGCTCCAGTCAAGTCTCCAGCCCATCGCCGCCCCCGGGAGCCTGCGCGAGGGGGACGGCTCCGGCGCGGGGTGTTTCCCGAGGAACTGCTGCAAATCCAAAGACTACGTCCCGCGGGCAGGGCCCCGGCCTCAGCCCAGCCAGGCCTCGACCCCTTCGATGACGTCCCGGACCCCCGGGCCGAAGCGGGCGTTGCTGATCCAGTCCAGGCCCTCGGGCAGCCCTCCCAAGGCCTGGCGCACCCTGCCGCGGTGTCCCTTCTCGGCCCGAGGGATGGCGTTCGGGCTCAGCTCTTCCCGCACCTGGCTCGGAACGGCCAGGGCCGGCAGCCAGTGCCGGAGGGTCCGCTCGGTCCAGGCCCAGTCCTTGGGTTCCCCGGGCCGCGGATCCCCCCAGAGCCCGGAGTCGCCGATGAAGCTGCGGAGCTGCATGACGCCGGGCGGGGCGCAGGCCTTGTCGATCCAGGAAGGCACCAGCGTCCCCAGGTAGGGCACGCCCTCCGAGGGATGGATCAGGAACCCGAACCCGTCCGAGTAGGGCGGCAGGAGGTCGTGGCGGCTGTGCCACAGCTTCACGGAGGTGTAGGGCATGGACCTCAGCGCCTCGGCGCTCGCCTCGGCCACGGGGCCCAGCAGCGCCGCCGCCTCGAAGGCCGGCAGGGCGAGGATCACCCGTTCCGCCTCGGCCTCGTGCCCTTCCGCGCGGATCCGCCAGCGGCCGCCCGGGAGAGCTTCCAGGCAGGTCGCCCGCAGCCCGAGGCGGAGCCGAGGTCCCCGTTCCGCCAGCCGTCCCGTCAGTCCCCCCATCCCGCCCTCGGGCACCATGAGGTGGCTGATCCCCCCCTTGCGCATCCCGCTGAACAGGCTACCGTAGGCCTCCCACTGCCGCATCCTCGGGATGGCGTCCACGCTCAGGAGGCCGGGCGGGGCCGCCAGGATCCCGGCCACCATCGGCGGCAGGAGTTCCCGCGCCATCCCCTTGCCGGCCCGGCGCGCGATGAATTCCTCCAGGCCCTCCTCGGGCTCCTCCGGTCCCACCGCCTGGAAGGGCTCCAGGGCCATGCGGAGCTTGGTGCGCCAGGTCATGAGGGGAGAGAACATCAAGCCGGCCGGATGGGCCGGGACCGGCACCAGGCGGCCCCCCTTCCCCACCCAGCGCGCCCCTCGCCCGGGGCTCCGCAGTTCCAGGTCGAGGGACTTGAAGAGCCTGTCCGCCGCCGAGCCCGGGCTGACCAGGATCCCCTGGGGTCCCCGTTCGTACCGGCCGGGCCGTCCGTCCGCCGCGGGCCAGGGCAAGGTCTGCACCCAGCCCCCCGGCACCGCCGCCGCCTCCCAGACCTCCACGGCCTCCCCGCGCCGATGCAGGTGCCAGCCCGCCAGAAGGCCGGTGACCCCGCCGCCGAGGATGAGTGTGGTCATGACTGCTCCAGAGCTTCCATCGCCAGGCGGGCCAGGCACTTGATGAAGGAGGGATGCGTGCCGGGCGCCGCAGTTCGATGATACCCGCGGACGCCGGCCCGCCGCGCCACCTCGCGGTACTGGATGTCCAGTTCGTAGCGCGTCTCGATGTGCTCGCCCACGAAACTCAGCGGCACGACGACCACGTCGCGGCCCCCCAGTCCGCCCAGCACGGTGCCGAGGGACGGCTCCAGCCAACGGACGAAGCCCACCCGGCTCTGGTAGGCCAGGCGGAAGCCTCCGGGGACGTCCCCCAGCCTCGCCTTCAGCGCCTCCACCGTGGCCTCGATCTCCCGGGCGTAGGGATCCCCGGACTGGACCAGCCTCAGGGGCAGGCCGTGGGCGCTGAAGACCACCGTGGCGCCGGGCGCGAGCGCCAGGGTCCGCCTCAGGTTGTCCTCCAGGCAGGCCAGGTAGTCAGGATCCGTGGGGTAGTGCCGCACGCCGGGCAGCACGTCCAGGCCCTCGACCCGCGCGGCCCGCTCCAGCTCGGCCAGGCTCGAGCCCGTGGTGGCGCCGCATGCGTGGGGGTAGAGGGAGACCGGCAGGATGCGCGCCACGCCCTGCAGGGCCAGGGCCCGGAGCAGGCCCCCGGCCCTCGGCGGCGAATAGCGGAACAGGAGCTTCACGGGCTCCTCCCTGCCCGCCTCGCGCAGCGCCTGGCGCAGGGCCGCCGCCTGGGCCGCCGTCTCCCGCAGGATCGGGCTGCCGCCGATCCGGGCGTAGCGTGCCCGGACCTCCCCGAGGCGGAGGGTCGTGACGAGCCGTGCGAGGAGCGGCTGCAGGGAGGCGGGTCCCAGGCGGATGATGTCCCGGTCGCGGAAGAGTTCCAGCAGGAACGGCTCCACGTCCCGGCCGCGGAGGGGGCCCCCGAGGTTCAGCAGGACGACGGCGGTCCGGAGGCGGAGCGCGTCGCGGCGCGGGGTCACGGCCGGTCCCCCGCGAGGGCCCGCGCCGCGCCGAGGGCCGCCTCCACGACCTGGTCCATGTTGAGGTAGCGGTACTGGGCCAGCCGGCCGACGAAGGTGACGCCGCGCTGCCGTTTCGCGAGGGCCTCGTACCGCTTGTAGAGGGCTTCGTTCCCGGGGCGCGGGATGGGGTAGTAGGGATCGCCCTCCGCCCGAGGGTACTCGCGCATGATCGAGGTGCCCCGATGCGGCTCCCCGGTGAGGTGCTTGGCCTCCGTGATGCGCGTGAAGGCGTGATCGTTGGGATAGGTCACGATCCCCGTCGGCTGGAAGCTCCGGACCGACGGCAGGTGCTCGTGCTCGAAGCGGAGGCTGCGGTAGGGCAAGGGCCCGTAGCGGTGGTCGAAGTACGCGTCGATGGGGCCCGTGTAGATCACGTGGGCCCCGGCATGATCCCGCCGCGCGTCCAGGAAATCGCATCCCGTGCTCACCGTGATCCCGGGATGGTCCAGCATGCGGTCGAACAGGGCGGCATACCCCCTGGCCGGCATGAACTGGAAGGCGTCCGTGAAGTAGCGGTCGTCGTCGTTGCAGCGCACGGGAATCCGGGCCGCCACGCTGGCCGAGAGCTCGGAGAGATCGAGTCCCCACTGCTTGCGGGTGTAGCCCCGGAAGAGCTTGTCGCAGAGGTCCTGGCCCACGGAATGGACCACCACGTCCTCGCTGGTGCGCAGGGAGACCCGGGGGTCCCGCACCTTGTCCAGGAAGCGTCTCGCCCCCTCCTCGTCGAGATCGAGGCCATAGAGCCGGTTGAGGGAAGTCCGGTTGACGGGGATGGGCACCAGGAGCCCGTCCACGGCCGCCACCACCCGGAGTTCGTGGAAGCGCCAGTCCGTGAAGCGGGAGAGGAACTCGAACACCGGCTTGCTGTTGGTGTGGAAGATGTGCGGGCCGTAGGGATGGATCCGTACGCCGTGCGCATCCAGCCGGTCGTGGGCATTGCCGCCCACATGGTCGCGGCGGTCGACGAGGTGGACCTTCCTCCCGGCGTCGGCGAGGACCCGGGCGCACACGGAACCGGCGAATCCGGCGCCCACGATCAGGAAATCATGCGTGCTCATGCTGGAAGCAGCCTATCACCAGTCCCCCCGGGCTCGGCTCAGACCGTCCTGCTGAAGGCGGTGTCGGGCGAGAGCCGGGGCAGGTAGGCGTCGAAGGGCCGCACGAGGTTGCGCACGAAGCGGCGCCCCAGCGGCGTGACGAAGACCCCCTCGGCGCGCACCTCCACGGCGCCCCAGGGCTCCTCGGCCCGGAGTTCCCGGAGGGCTTCCGCGAAGTGCGCCGGGCCATCCACCCCGAAGCGGTCGCGGAGCGCCCCCCAGCGGAGCTCGAAGGTGCCCATGAGGGCGTGGATCACCCAGCGGCGCAGGAGGTCCTCCCCGGAGAGGCGGCAGCCCCTGTGGACGGCGAGCCGCCCCCCGCGGACCCGGCGCTCCCACCGTGCGAGGTTCTTCTCGTTCTGGCTGTAGAGGCCCGCCACGTCGGAGATGGCGGTCGGCCCGAACCCCAGGAGGTCGCTGCCGGCGGCGACCGTGTAGCCCATGAAGCTGCGGACGAGGCGGCCTGAAGCCGCGGCCCTGGCCAGCTCGTCCCCGGGGCGCGCGAAGTGGTCCATGCCGATGGGCACGTAGCCGTGCTTCTCCAGGAACTCCGAGGCCAGGATCAGGAGTTCCAGCCGCTGCTCCGCGCCGGGGAGGGCCTCCGCGGGCAGCCTCCTCTGGTGGGCCATCAGCCGGGGGAGGTAGGCGAAGGCATAGATGGCCAGCCGATCCGGCGCCATGTCCAGGATCCCTTCCAGGGTCCTGCGGAAGGTCGCCGGGGTCTGCCCGGGCAGGCCGTAGACCAGGTCCAGGTTCACGCCGCCGAAGCCCAGGCCGCGGGCCTGCCCGACGGCCGCCCGGGTCTGCTCCGGGGTCTGGTTCCGGCCGATGAGTTCCTGGACGCGGGCGTCCAGGTCCTGGACCCCGAAGGACACCCGGTTGAAGCCCAGTTCGCGGAGCACCGGGAGCCGGTCCGGCGCCAGGGAGGCGGGGTCCACCTCGACGGAAACCTCCGCGGCCTCCCGCAGGGGGAAGCGGTCCGTGATGGCCTTGAAGATCCGCCGCAGGTCGGCCGCCTCGAAGTAGGTCGGCGTTCCCCCGCCCCAGTGGAGCAGCAGGACCTCCCGCCGTCGGGGCAGCTCCCGCGCCCACAGGTCCACTTCCGCCTCGAGGGCGTCGAGGAAGTCCGCCGCGGGCTTGTAGGTGGGGCTCGCCACTGCGCTGCACGCGCAGTAGGCGCAGCGGCGGAGGCAGAACGGCAGGTGGGCGTAGATGGAAAGGGGGCCTCCGGCCTCGTCCGCCCGGCCCAGGGCCTCCTTCAGCTCCGATTCCGGGAAGTCCTCCGGCCAGGCCGGGGGCATGGGATAGGCCGTGTAGCGCGGCCCGGGCCGGTCGTAGTGCTTCACCAGTTCGGCGAGGGTGGGCGTCAAGGCAGCGTCCCGGCTTCGATCATGCGGCTGGCCAGCTCCTTCACCAGCTTCGCGCCGAGGGGAGCGGTGATGCCGAGGGGATCCTGGCCCGGATTGCACTCGACCACGTCCGCGCCCACCAGGGGACCCGGCAGGCCCTGCAGGAGGCCGATCACCTCCCGGGACGTGAGGCCTCCGGGTTCCACGTGCGAGACCCCGGGCGCGAAGGCGGGGTCGAAGGCGTCCATGTCGATGGAGACATAGAGGGGTCCCTGGAGCTCGGGGCGTTCGCCCGCGGCCCAGGCCCGCATGTCGATGACCTCCACGCCGAACCGGTCGGCCTGCTGCCGCAGATGCCCGTTCATGGTCCGGATGCCCACCTGCACGAGCCGTGCCGCGAGACCCTCCTCCATGATCCGCGCGAAGGGGCACGCGTGGGAGAAGCGGTCCCCCATGAAGTCCTCGTAGAGGTCCGGATGAGCGTCCAGGTGCAGGAGGGTCAGCCCCGGATGGCGCGGTCCCACCGCGCGCAGGATCGGATAGGTCACGGAATGGTCCCCGCCGAGGGCGATGGGGGCGCCCCCGCTCTCCAGCAGCTCCCGGACGCCAGCCTCGATCCGCGCCACCACGCCGTCCCCCTCGGGCAGCAGGACGTCCCCGAAGTCCCGAAGCCCGGCCATGTCGCGCAGGGACTCGCTCCAGGTGTTGGTGGACTCGCAGCGCAGGGCCTCGCGGATCGCCGCGGGCCCCCGGGCGGGCCCCCGCCGGTACGACGAGCTGGCGTCGTAGGGCAATCCGATCAGGGTGGGCAAGGGTGCACTCATGGCCATGTCCGTCATTCTCCGCGTCCACTCAGGCGGGAACGGTCAGCGCTTCACTTCCTCGATGACCGCCGCCAGCACGTCAGGGTCGGTTCCGGGCAGGATCCCGTGACCGAGGTTGAAGATGTGGGGGTAGTCCCGCATCTCCTCCATGATCGCACGGGCCTTCCGGCAGGCGACCGTCTTCCCGGCCAGGAGGGCCGCCGGGTCCAGGTTGCCCTGGAGGACCTTGGTGAGGCCGAAGCGGCGGACGGCGTCCTGGATGGGGACTTGCCAGGAAATGGAGAGTCCTTCGCACGGCAGGGTGGCCAGCCGCTGGGGGAGGTAGCCCGCGCGCGGGAAGTAGATCCTCGGGGCGCCCTTCACCTGCTGGAGCGCCAGGGCCGCCGGAGGAATGGCCAGGGTGCGGTAGTCGTCCAGGTCCAGGTCCCCCGCGCAGCTGTCGAAGAGCTGGACGACCTGGGCGCCCGCCTCGATCTGCAGGGTGAGGAGGCGCGAGGCGGCCTCCGCCAGGCGCACGAGCCAGGGAAGGGATTTCTGGGGTTCCGCGTGGAGGAAGGTCTTGGCCCGGGTCCAGTCCCGGGAGCTCCCGCCCTCGATCCCGTAGGCGAGCAGGGTCCAGGGGGCCCCGGCGAAGCCGAGGAGGGTCACGTGCCCGGGCAGCCGGGAGCGGACCCTGCGGAGGGCCGCCAGCACGGGTTCGAAGCACCGCTCGTCCAGGGGCCGGTCGGGGTCGATCTGGTCCAGGGTGCGGGCCAGGAGCGGCCCGCCCTCCGGGTAGGTGACGCCGCAGCCCAGGGCGTCCAGGACCACCAGGATGTCGCTGAAGATGATGGCGCCGTCGAGCCTGGGGAAGCGCCGCACGGGCTGCAGGCTGACCTCCGCCGCGAGGTCCGGGTCCGCGAGCAGCTGCTCGAAGCTGGCCTTCTCCCGGAGGGCCCGGTATTCGGGGAGGAACCGCCCCGCCTGCCTCATGAACCACAGCGGGGGGGGCGTGACCACCTCCCGCCGCAGGACACGGGGAAGGAGCTGGTTCATGCCTCTTCCACGTCGTAGGTGAAGGGTCCGGCGGCGCCGAGGATCTCGCCCCGGGGGATGGCCAGGCCCGTCCGCCGCTCCGCCACGTGGGTCACGCGCCACTTCCCGCCGTGCTGCCCGGCTTCCGCGAGGGCGGCCCGGGTCGCGCGGCTGCTGTCCCGGTGGGCCACGAGGACCACCAGGTAGGCGAAGCGCGGGGCCGTGCGGTCCTCAAGGCCGATGGTGTAGATGCGTGTCATGGATCACCTCCAGGTCCAACCATCAGACCATGGCCGCGAGTCCCGCCGAAACCTTTTCCACGGCCCGCTCGAAGTGCCACAGCTCCTCTTCCCCGTGGGCGATGGAGATGAAGGCCACCTCGTAGCCGCTGGGGGGCAGGTAGACCCCCTCGTCCAGCAGGAGCTTGTGCAGGTGGTTGAACTGGGTGATGGCCCCCGGCTTCACGCGGTCCGCGCGCCGGACGCCGGACTGGAAGAGGGGCCAGATCAGGGACCCGAGGTGCGGGGCCCGGAGGCCCGGGATCGCCTCGAAGGCCTGGGCCCATCGCCTGGAACACTGCTCCAGGCGCTTGTAGACCTCCGGAGTCAGGCGCTCCAGGGTGGCCAGGCCCGCGGCCATGGCCACGGGGTTGCCGCTGAGGGTCCCCGCCTGGTAGACGGGGCCGTCCGGGGAGACGACCCGCATGATGTCCGCCCGGCCCCCGAACGCGCCCACGGGCATGCCGCCGCCGATGATCTTGCCGAAGGCGACCAGGTCCGGGGCGAGGTTGTACAGCTCCGCGGCGCCGCCCGGCGCCACCCGGAAGCCGCTGATGACCTCGTCGAAGATGAGCACGGTCCCGTGCTGGGTGCACAGGTCCCGCAGGCGCTGGAGGAAGGCGGGCTCCTGCAGGAGCAGGCCGTTGTTGGCCGGGACCGGCTCGATGATGGCCGCCGCCAGCTCGGAGCCGTGCTTCGCGAAGGCCGCCTCGAGGCCGTCGAAGTCGTCGAGGTTCACCACGAGGGTGAGATCCGCGTAGGCCTTGGGCACGCCGGCGCTGGTGGGCACCCCGAAGGTGGCCAGGCCGCTGCCGGCCTTCACCAGCATGGCGTCCGCGTGGCCGTGGTAGCAGCCCGCGAACTTCAGGACCCGGTCCCGCTTGGTGAAGCCGCGGGCCACCCGCAGGGCCGACATCACCGCCTCGGTGCCGCTGGAGACGAAGCGCAGCTTCTCGACGAAGGGGGCCATCAGCTTGATACGGCGGGCCAGGGCCAGCTCCCGGCGGGAAGGCGCCCCGAAGGTGAGCCCTTCCTGGACGGCCTCCTGCACCGCCGCCAGCACGTCCGGATGGGCGTGGCCCAGGATCAGCGGCCCCCAGGACATGCAGAGATCGAGGAACTGCTTCTCCTCCTCGTCCACGAACCATGCGCCGAAGGCCCTGGCGAAGAACTTGGGGGTGCCGCCCACGGCCTTGAAGGCCCGCACGGGAGAGGACACGCCCCCGGGAAAGTGTGAGAGGGCTTCCTGGAACAAGGATTCATTGCTCATGCTGTCTGCTCGCTGGGAATGGATGTCGTTGTCGAAGATCCGGACACGGACCGGGAGCGGACCCCGCAGGGTCCGCGGCTCCCGGTCCTCACATCGCGGTGTTCATCAGATTCTGGAGTTCGCAGCTGGGATGCGCCATTCTACCTCCGGGACCTGCGGCTCGTGGGCTCCTCTAGGAAATCCACCTTTTCTGCAAGGCTTCCCGGCCCGCATAGGTCACGATCACGTCGCTCCCGGCCCGCCGCAGGCTCAGGAGCTGCTCGAGCATCAGCTGGTCGCCGTTCACCCAGCCGAGCCGGTCGGCGGCCTTGATGGAACTGTACTCGCTGGAGACGTGGTAGGCGGCGATCGGGACCAGGCACTGCTCCCGGAGGCGCCAGATCAAGTCGAGCCCGTGGAGGCCAGGCTTCACCATGAGGATGTCCGCCCCCTCCTCCAGGTCGAGCAGGGCGTCCTTCAGGCCCTCCCGGGCGTTGCGGGGATCCATCTGGTAGCTCCGGCGGTCCCCGTGCTTGGGGCTGCTGTCCGCCGCGTCCCGGAAGGGCCCGTAGTAGGCGCCGGCGTGCTTGATGGCATACGAGAGGATCGAGGTGTTCTCGAAACCCTCCTCGTCCAGGCGCGCCCGGATGGCCGCGATGCGCCCGTCCATCATGTCCGAGGGGGCCACCATGTCGGCGCCGGCCTGGGCGTGGACCAGGGCCATCTCGGCCAGGATCGCGACGCTCTCGTCGTTCAGGATCTCCCCGTCCGAGACCACCCCGCAGTGGCCGTGGTCCGTGTAGGCACAGAGGCAGACGTCCGTCGTCACCACGAGATCCTGGCGGAAGCGCTTCTTCAGTTCCTTCACGGCCCGAGGGACCACGCCCTCGGGGTCGTGGCTGTGCTCGGCCAAGGGACTCTTGGTCGCGGGGACCCCGAAGAGGAGGACGGCCTTCAGTCCGAGCTTGAGGTCGGCCTCGACCTGCCGGCAGGTCTCCTCGACGCCCGTGCGGGCGATCCCGGGCATGGACTCGATCGGGGAGGAGCCGGCGGCGTCCTGGACGAAATAGGGCTGGATGAGGTGCCGGGGCCGGAGATCCGTTTCGGCCACCAGGTCCCGGAGGACGGAGGTGCGGCGCAGGCGACGGGGACGGATGAACATGGAATCAGGCTCGCTGGATGTCAGACATAAGGAGCAAGCATACGCCCAAGATCCTCCGGTCTGGCAAGACAGGAATCGTGCGCCGGGGTTCCGCAGCGGCGGAAGGCCTCGGCCGCGCGTTCCCCCCAGGCGAAGCGCAGGATGCCCCGGGACCTGGGCCCCAGCAGCTCCGCCTGCAGGGGACTCAGCGCGAGCACGGCGTCCAGGAACGGCATCGCCGGCGGAGGATCCTTGGCTTTTTCCGAGTGTGTGATCCACGGCACAAGTCGCCAGGGGGTCCCCTCGGAAACCTCCTCCAGGTAGCCCCGGCTCCGTTCCCCGCGAACCAGCAGGAACTCCCCTCCGGAGGGGAAGCGCTCCCGGAGCAGGATCCAGAGCGCCTCGGCCCCGGGGCCGGCGCTGGCCTGCCAGCCGCCTCCCGCCAGGGCCGCCGCGGCGCCTTCCGTGGCCAGGACCGGGATTCCACCCGGGAGGTCCGCGCACCTGGCGCCGGCCGGACTGAGCAGGATGATCCCGTCCGGGCGGGCCAGGGGCCTCGGCCGGGCCGTAGGCGCCATCTCGGTCAGGAACACGGGCACGGGGTCCCAGCCGGCTTCCCGCGCCACCCGGCTCAGAGGGGCCTCCGGTCCCCGGGCGAGCCCGAGGCGCTTCACCATCCCAGGTCCTCCACGACACGGGCCACCAGATCGGCGCCGCCGGGCCCCACCGCGGCGCCGCGCCGGATGCCCCCTTCGTCCGCGTAGGCGGCCCGGAGCCGGAAGGAGCCGTCGGGCAGGAGTTCCGCGAAGGCCCCCAGAGGCTGCTGGCAGCCTCCCCCGATGCCGGCCAGCACCGCCCGCTCCAGCAGGACGCAGCTGGCGGTGGGCGCGTGGTGCAGGGGGCCCAGGGCCTCGACGATGTCCGGACGGTCCGCCCGGGTTTCCGCGAGGACGGCCCCCTGGGCCGGGGCGGGGAGGAGGATCTCGAAGGGGATGGGACGCACGTCCAGGTCCGAAAGGTCCAGCCCGAGGCGCCGGAGGCCGGCGGCGGCCATGACGGTGGCATGGAAGGGGTCCCCTCTCAACACCCCTTCCCTCAGGCGCAGGAGGCGCGTGGGCACGTTCCCCCGGATCCAGGTGAACCCGCTCTCCGGGAAGGCGTGCCGGAGGAACCGCAGCCGCCGCTCCGAACTGGTGGCGATCCTGGGGCGGCCGGGCGCGTCCTTCCTGAGCAGCAGCCAGTCCGAGGGGTCCTCCCGGGCGGGCACGCAGGCGGTGACGAAGCCTCCGGGACGCTCCAGGGCCACGTCCTTGAAGGAATGCACGAGCAGGTCCACGGCCCCGGAGGCAAGCGCATCCTCCAGCTCCCGCGTGAAGAACCCGGTGCCCACGGACTTGTCCAGGGGGCCGTCCTGCCAGCGGTCCCCGCGGGTCGTGAAGGGCCTCCATTCGACCTGGTGCCCCGCGGCGCGGAGGCAGGCCACCAGGGGCTCGGCCTGCCGCCGGCTCAATTCGGACCCCCGCGCGCCGACCACGACCTTCATGGCTGCTCCTGGCGCCTGGCCTGGCCGAGGGCCCGGAAGGCGAGGGTCCGGCCGCGCTTGAGGAGCGCCGCCAGGGCCTCCCGCTGGGCCGGGTCCAGGCTCTCCAGGGGTCCCTCCCCTGAGTCCGCCTCGAGGGCTGCCCAGGCCGCCGCCAGGCCGTCCTCGGCCGTGCGCGCGCCGGACCTCGCGGCCCGGGCCCCGGCCCGCTTCCGGAGGCGCCCGACGGCGCCGGCCAGGAAGGGGCCCGCCTTCCCCGCCGTCTCCCGCCGCCTGGCCATGGCCTGCTCGGTCTCGGCCTGGAGGCTGGCCAGGTCCGTCCGCCGCACCCAGGACAGCCGGTCCAGGTCCGGTTCCGCATCCCGGGGCAGGGCGAGGTCGAGGAGCCGGAGCGGCGGCCGCCGCAGGCGCTCCCAGGCCGCCAAGGTGAAGAGGGGCCGGGAGCTGGCCGTGGCCGTGACCAGGGCGTCGAACCCCGCCGGATCGCGCTGGAGCTGTTCCAGGGGGACCGTGGGATGCCCCATCGCGTCCGCCTTGGCCGCCGTCCGGTTGGAGAGGACCACCTGGAAGCCTCGTTCCGGAAGACGCTGGGCCAGGTAGCGGCTCATGGGGCCCACACCGACCAGGGCGATCCTCGCCCCTTCGGGCAGCGTCCCCTCCAGGTGCCGCAGCGCGGCGGTGGCCACGCTGGCGCTGCCGTCCGCCAGTCCCGTCCGAACCCTCAGCCGCCGGGCCTCCCGCAGGATGTCCTCCAGGGCGGCCTGGGCCTCCGGGCCGGCGACGCCCGTTTCCCGGGCGCTCGCCAGGGCGCCCTGAACCTGGTCCACGATCTCCCGGTCTCCGAGGCTCGAGCTCAGCAGCCCCGTCGCGATTTCCAGGAGATGGCCCCAGGCCTCCTCGCCCTCGAAGCGGACGACTTCTGGCGGGAGGCCCAGGGCGTCGCCGTCCCCGCCCCACAACACCCACAGGGCGCGCTGGCAGGTGGCGAGATAGACCAGTTCGCGGGCCCCCGTCATCCGCTGCCAGAGGCGCAGGTGGTCGGCGAGCCGGTCCCGGAGCACGTAGCGCGCGACCAGGTCCAGGTCGTGGCGGGGCGCATGGAAGGAATACAGGACTGGATCCATGATGTGCCGGGACGCCCCCTCCGCGAACAGGATATCCGGCGGGAGCCTAATCGTCCCTGGACTGCATGCCCAGGTTCAATCCCCGGAGATGGGGCGGGACCGGGCTGGCGGCCTGGGACACGGCGGGCGGCACGGCCTGGGCCTGGGGCCGCTTCTGCCCGGGAGCGGTGTTGAGGATCTCGAGCACCTGGTCCGCGTTGGCGACGCATTCCAGGCGGGAGAGCTGCTCGGCGGTGGGGAAGCCCTCGTAGCGGAGCCGCATCGGCCCCCAGACCTCCACGGGAACCCCCTTCAGCTCGTGGATGCGGGGGAGGGTCTTGCGGATGTACATCCCCAGGGGCCTTCCCTTCGTATTGCAGAACACGATCATGTCCGTCTCGGGGAGCTGCACGGGTCCGCCCTCGGACCAGATCGTGTAGCTGATCGCCCGGCCCTGCTGGGTCCGCATCATGCCCACGGGGGCGATGGCGCCCTGGGAGGGGTCCAGCGCCGACTCCTGGGCCCGGTAGGCGTGCAGCAAATCGGACTGCCTCAGCTCCCGCTGGGGCTGGGCGATGGGGTGGGGCTCTTGGAGGTTGGCGGGGAGGATGTCGTCCCCCAGCACCTGGAAGATGGTGGCGAAGAGCCGGTGGTCGGAATCCGCAAGGGCGCCGTCCAGGGCCTCCAGAAGCTTCGGCAGCAGCACCTGCGGCGCGACCAGCAGCCGGTCGGGGTTGGGCACCGCCACGAAGGTGTTCTGGCCGGGGAAGAGATCCAGCCAGAGTTCGGGCAGGAGCAGGCGGGAGGCGTCCAGGCCGTCCCCATAGGCGCTCTGGTAGATGCCGGAAGGAAGGCGCTGGAAGGGGGTCTTCCTGGACCGGTCCCGGAGCTGGTCCAGGGCCCTCTCCAGGACGTCCTCGGCCGTCACGCCCCAGAGGGTGAGCCAGGCGCCGGGCATCCGCTGGGTCCCGACGAGCACCTGCTGGCAAAGCCCGTCCACGAAAGGCTTGTAGTAGAAGCCGTCGCGCTCGCCCTGCCAGGAGGGGACCAGCTCCGGCACCAGGATCTCCTGGACGTCCGGCCACATCGGCGGAAGCGGCTGGCCGGCCTCCCGGAGGGCCGCCAGGGCGTCCACCCACTGGACCCGTTCCTCCGCCTGCTGGTGCTCGAAATCCGGGACGAGGTCGTCCAGGCCCGGGAGATCCCTGGGGATGCCTCTTTCCTGGAGCAGTTCCTCCAGGGACGGCAAGGGGACGCTTTCGGCGCGGGAAAACAGGCGGGACAGAAAGGACATGGCGTTCCTACTCAGAGTCTTCCATTCTGCCGCATCTTGGCCGGTTCACGGCCTGCAATCGTCCGGAATTTTCCTGGAACCCCGAAAACGAGGGCGTTGGCTCCACGTCCGGATGCACGAATGAAGGCCCGGGTTCGATGCCGTGGACGGAAAAACGTAAAATCGATGAAAATTTGCATGTAAATATTTCTTCATCAAACGATCCGGCTCGGCTATCCTTTCCCCATGATCGGCTCAAAACTCTCCCTCGTGGCCCGGATACACAACGTCGTCGGCCTCTCGACGAGCCAGCGGCGCATCGCGGACTGCCTCCTGGGCCGCCTCAACGAGGCCGCCTTCTGGGGGGTGGAGGAACTGGCCAGCCGGTCCCAGTCCAGCGTCGCGACCGTGGTGCGCTTCGCCCAGAAGCTCGGCTACTCCGGGTTCCTGGAGATGCGGCAGGCCCTGGTGTCCCTGGTGAAGAAGCAGTCCCGGACCGGCGAGCAGCTGCTCACGGCTCCCACCGAGGCCGCCGCCACCCTGGTGGAGGTGGCCAGGCGGGACCTCCGGAACATCGAGCAGACCATCGGCGGAGTCAACGAGCAGTTCCTGCAGGGCGTCGTGGAACTGATGGAGCAGGCCCGCTACCGCGTGGTGATCGGGGACGGCGTGTCCGCCCTGATGTCCGCCCACATCGCCTACCTGCTCACCCAGGCAGGCCGGCCGGCCATCCAGGGCATCGAGGCCGACTTCCCGACCCAGGTGGCCAACCTGGGCCCGGAGGACCTCCTGGTGGCCATCAGCTTCTCGCCCTATTCCAGGGAGACGGTGGAAGCCACCTCCTTCGCCCGCCGCCGCAACCTCAAGATCATCGCCTTCACGGACCGCCTGAAGTCGCCCCTGGCCAGGTACGCGGACTTCACCCTCACCGTCCACGGCGCGAACCTGCTGCATTCCCACAGCCTCGCGGCGTTCACGGTCCTGGCCCAGGCGATCGCCACCTCCATCGCCAGCCGGGACCGGGAGATGGCCCTCAAGCGCCTCCGGGAGGCCGAACGGGTGGCCCGCCCCAAGTTCGTGGAGGACTGACCGGGGCCTTCAGGCCTTGAGGCAGGCCAGGGCGTCCTGCAGGCAGGCCTCCCAGACCTCGTCCGGGGTCTCCTCCAGCCGGAACTCCACGGCGTTTCCGGCGGAGTGGGCCTCCGGCCGGCCCGACCAGGCGGCGTAGAGGGCATCCAGGCCGCTGGCGTCCAGGCGGTTGCTCCGCAGCTTGTGCGACTTCCGGGACCGGTCCGTGTCGGGCCCCCTCAGGAACAGCCCGTTCCGGGGAACCAGGTGGAACGTGAAGGCGTGGCACCACACGGTACCGATGAGCTGGTTGAAGTGCAGGCAAGCCCCGTGGATCGACCGGGTGTATTCGAGGGACCTCGCGGGCCCCTGCCAGGCGGTGCCCCAGCGCGTGACGACGGCGCCCGCCCGCGTCCTGGCCTGGGCGGGCTTGATGGAAACAGAAACGTCGGCCAGAAAAGCTTCCAGGATTTCCAAGCGCCCCCCCTGAATATGAACAGTTCTCCAAATTACCCTGGACGCCATCACTTCCGTAAGGGATAAAGAGAGACAGCCCCCGGAAGAACCCTTCTCCCGAGACTACGTTTCATGCCTGAACGAGACCCGTCAGCACCGCCGTTCCTGACCCCATCCAGGATCCCGCTCCTGCTGGGATCCGGTGCGGCGCTTGTCGCGTTCCTGGACGCTGGCCTGTCCGGACAGGCATGGATGTCCTTCTGGACCGGAGCGGCCCTCCTGTCCATGGGCGCGGGCCTCTGGCAGGGCCGCCGCCCCGTCCGCACGGACCCCCCGCCTCCCCCCGGCCACGACCTGGACGAATTCTTCGACTTCCTGCCCCTGGGGCTGATCATCTTCGACCCCGAAGGGCGCCTCCAGCGGTGCAACAAGCTGGGCCTGGAACTCCTCGGCAGCACGCTGGGCCACCTCAAGGCCGTGGACTGGATGAACCCGGGCGTCGCCGTGCTCCACGTCGACGGCACCCCGATGGACCGGGAGCAGATGCCCCTGAAGCAGGCCCTGGCGACCCGGGAGAAGGTCTCGGGCACCCTGGGGATCGAGCGCCAGGAGAACGGCGAGTGGGCCTGGCTCTCCGTCACCGTGGACCCGCGGCTGGACGCGCGGGGCGAGATCCTGGACCTGGTCTGCACCTTCGAGGACGTGACCCAGCGGAAGACGACGGAGGCGGAACTCACGATCCAGACCTTCCGCGACCGGCTCACGTCCCTGCCCAACAAGGCGCTGTTCATGGAGCGCCTCACCCAGGCGATCCTCCGCTCGGACCGCAGGCAGTCGAGCACGGGCCTCCTCTTTCTGGACCTGGACCAGTTCAAGGTGATCAACGACAGCCTCAGCCACGAGGCGGGAGACCAGCTCCTGGTGCAGGTGTCCAAGCGGATCCGCGCCGCCCTCCGTCCAGAAGACACGGTGGCGCGGCTGGGGGGCGACGAGTTCGCCGTGCTCTTCGAGGACCTGGCCCTCGTGAACGACGCCATGAGGGTGGCCGAGCGCATCCAGCAGTCCTTCAAGGAACCCTTCCGGCTCCAGGGGCGGGACGTCTACACCACCTGCAGCATGGGGCTCGCCCTCAGCGACTCCTCCGCGACCCTCCCCTCGGAACTGGTCCGGGACTCCGAGGTGGCGATGTATCGCGCGAAGGCCAAGCGGGAGGGTTCCATCGAGCTCTTCGACCCCAGCATGAACGCCATGGCCATGGCGCGCTTCCAGATGGAGGGCGAGCTGAGGCGCGCCCTGGAACAGCACGAGTTCCTGCTCCACTACCAGCCCCTGGTCTCCCTCCGGACCGGCCTCATCGAGGGCTGGGAGGCCCTGGTCCGGTGGCAGCACCCGGAGCGGGGCCTGGTCCCGCCCCTGGAGTTCATCCCCCTGGCCGAGGAAACGGGGCTCATCGTGCCCCTCGGCAAGTGGGTGCTCGAGGAGGCCGTCCGGCAGGCCAGCCTCTGGGAGGAACGCTATCCTTCGGATCCTCCCCGGCTCATCAGCGTCAACATCTCCGGGCGCCAGTTCCAGCAGCGGGACCTGATCAGCACCGTCCTGTCCGCGCTGGAGAAGGGGGACCTCGAGCCCCGCTGCCTCAAGCTCGAGATCACGGAGAGCGTCATGATGCGGGACCCCAAGGCCTCGCTGGAGGCGATGACGGTCTTCCGAGGCCACCGGATCCACCTGGTGATCGACGATTTCGGGACCGGCTACTCGTCCCTCAGCTACCTGAAGCGGTTCCCCGTCGACACCCTGAAGGTGGACAAGTCCTTCGTGGACGGCCTGGGGAAGGACCCCGAGAGCACCGAGATCGTCAAGGCGGTCATATCCATGGCCCAGTCCCTGGGCATGCGCGTCACGGCGGAGGGCATCGAGACCCGGGAGCAGATGGAACTGCTCCGGAGCCTGGGCTGCGATCAGGGCCAGGGCTATTTCCTGTCCAGGCCGCTGCCGGCGCAGACGGCCGAAGATCTCCTGATGAAAAATCCGAGATGGTGATTTATGGGAAGATAAGTCTCTTCCCCCACCGGTGATTCCCTGACTATACTTTGGAACCCAAGCCCAAGGCCGAGGCCTCTTATGATCAAGATCGATATCGCCAATACCCTCATGCAGACGCTGCCCGTCTCCAAGGCGACCGCGCTGCAGGTGGTGGACCTGCTCACGGAACGGATGAAGAAGGCCCTGCTGGATGGAGACCGCATCGAGATCCGGGGATTCGGCGTGTTCGAGCCGCGCCCCCGCAAGCGGGGCATGGGCCGCAACATCAAGACCGGCCAGAGCGTCGAGATCCCGAAGGGAAAGAGCATCCGCTTCAAGCCCGGGAAGGACCTCCGGGACATCGTCATCGAATAGCCGCGCCGCCGGCCTATCGTCTGCGCTGGTCGGCCAGCAGGATCATCTCGCGGAGGGTCTTGGCCATGGTGATGGCGGAGACGCCCGTCGGATCGTAGTGGGGCGCCAGCTCCAGGCAGTCCATGCCGACGAGGCGCCTGCCCTTCAGGAGCATCAGGCACGAGATCAGCAGGTCCCAGGTGATGCCGCCGGGCTCGGGGGTTCCAGTGCCCGGATACAGGCTCGGATCCAGCACGTCCATGTCGAGGGTGAGATAGACGGGCCGGTCGCCCAGCCTGTCCAGGACGCCGCGGACGGCCTCCACGGCGAAGGGATGAAGGGTCTTGTGCCGCTGGGCCAGGGTCCACTCCTCCACTGAACCGCTGCGGATCCCGAACTGGAAGAGGTGCTCGAAGCCGATCCGTTCCGCCGCGCGGCCGATGATCGTGGCGTGACTCAGGGTGTCGCCCCACATCTCCGGACGCAGGTCCGCGTGGGCATCGAAGTGGAGGAGGGCCAGGTCCGGATGCTCCTCGTAGGCGGCCAGGATCAGCGGAAGGGCCACGAGGTGCTCACCCCCGAAGGCGATGGGGAACTGCTTCCGGGCCCGGATCTCGTGCACGGCCGACCCGATGTCGGCCATGACCCTCTCCTTCTGTCCCGGCGGCAGGAACAGGTCGCCATAGTCGCAGAACTTCACGTCCGCGAGGCTCCGCTGCTGGTGGAAGCTGAACTCCTCCATGCCGAAGGAGGCTTCCCGCACGGCGAACCCGGCGAAGCGGCTGCCCGCCTTGAAGGAGCTGGTCCCGTCCCAGCACACGCCGAAGAGCGCGATCTCGGCCCCTTCCGGATCGCCGGAGCCCAGGAAGAGAGGAAGGACGAACTCGTGGGACATGGCGACACCTGGACAGGATCACCGCAGAGACGCGGAAGGGAAGAAGGAAGGGCGGAGGGAAGGACCATTCTACCGCCGCGCCCCTGCGGTTCAGTTCTCCAGGTCCAGCTGCTCCCACTTCACCCCGAAGTGGTCCAGGATGGCCTGCCGCTCGCCGCGCTCCTGCTCGCCCATGCTGGTGTAGGGGCGCAGGAACACGACGCGCCGGATGCCGCGCCGCACCAGGGAGCGGGTGCAGACCAGGCAGGGCTCGTCGGTCACGTAGCAGACGCTCACGGGTCCGTCGCAGAAACCCAGGGCGTTCTCCTCGGCATGGCTGGTGTGCATGCAGCGCTTGTCGGGGCCGCAGGTCTCGGGGGTGCAGTGGGGCATCCCGGGCAGGGCGCCGTTGAACCCTCCCGAGGCCAGGGACCCATCCTGGCGCAGGAGGATGCAGCCCACCTTGAGGCGGCAGCAGGTCCCCAGACGGCTGATCGCCTGCGCCATCGCCAGGAAGACCTGGTCCTTGAGGGCCGCGCGCTCGCTCATGCCTTCTCCTCTTCTTTCTTCTTCTGGATGTCCATCCCGATGGAGTGCAGGGGCGCCTCGGCGCGCTCGATCCAGTGGAGCCTGATCCCGAAGGCCCGGGCCAGGTTCAGGAGGCCCTCCCGCGTCTCCGGCTGCATGGCGGCCCGCAGTTCGGGATGCAGGGTCAGCTGGACCGTGGCACCCTTCAGCCTCGGCCCCAGGCGGGCCATCTCGCGGTAGACCGTGAGCACGGCCGTCTCGGCGCTGATCCGCCGTCCCGAGCCTTCGCAGTGGGGACAGGGCGTGGTCAGGAGCCGGTCCAGGCTCGGGCCGGTGCGCTTCCGGGTCATCTCGACGAGGCCGAAGTCGCTCAGCTCCACGGCCCGGGCATGGTTGCGGTCCCGCTGGAGCTCCTCCTGGAGCAGCTTCATGACGGCCTCGCGGTGCCCGGCGTCCATCATGTCGATGAAGTCGATGACGATGATCCCCCCCAGGTTCCGGAGCCGCAGCTGGCGGATGACCTCGGGAATGGCCTCCCGGTTCGTGAGGTAGACGGTCTCCTCCAGGTCCTTCTTGCCCACGAACTTCCCCGTGTTCACGTCCACGCTCACCAGGGCCTCGGTCTGGTTGATGACGATCGAGCCGCCGTGCCTGAGGAACACCTTCGGATGCCGGGCGGCCTCGATCTCCTTCTCGATGGCGAAGGCCTCGAAGATGGGCAGGTCGGAGGTGAAGTGCTTCACCCGCTCCACCCATTCCGGGTGCAGCCTGCCGACGAAGTCCACCACCTCCCGGTAGGTCTCCTCCTGGTCCACCCAGAAGCTGGCGACCTCCTCCCGGAAGAGGTCCCTGAGCACCTTCTGGAGGAGCCGGGAATCCTGCCACACAAGCGCCGGGGGCCGGGCCTCCTGGGTGCGCTGCTGGACCTCGGCCCACAGTTCCCGCAGGAAGGCCACGTCGGAGACCAGGTCCTCGTCCTTCTCGCCGATGGCGGCGGTCCTCACGATGAATCCCTCGCCGGGCTGGGTATGCCCCTTGATGAGGGTCCGGAGGCGCTCGCGTTCTTCGGGATTCGTGATCTTGCGGGAGATGCCCACGTGGTCGATGCCCGGCATGAACACCAGGAACCGGCCGGGAAAGCTGATGTGCCGGGTGAGGCGCGGCCCCTTGCTGCCGATGGGATCCTTCACCACCTGGACCAGCACCTCGTCCCCTTCCTTCACGGGAGGCAGGTTCACGGGAAACGCCGGGAACTCCAGGGCGGCCTCCGGATCGTCCTCCTCGGCCAGGTCCTCCGACCCCAGCCGGTGCGCCTCGGGCTCGTCCAGGTAGAGGAAGCCGTCCTTGGCTCCCCCGATCATGACGAAGGCGCTCTGCATGCCCTGCAGGAGCTTGGCCACCCGGCCCTTGTAGACATCGCCCACCTGGCTGACATGGGTGGTGCGCTCGATGAACAGCTCGCAGACCTGCCCGTTCTCGAGCAGCGCGATGCGCATCTCCATCGGGGTCGCGTTCACGACCAGAGACCTTCGGACTTCCATGACTTAACCCTCTCAAGAACTCGGCGAGGAAGCCCCTTGCGCCCTCCCTGTCCCCCCGGGGGCGTGCCAGCCCGCGGGGATATCCTTCTTTTACCAAGATCGCGAGGGTCCTGGGAAGGTTTATTCCGCGGGGGTCCTCTCCTGGGCCGCCCTGGAGGTGATGCGGTTGTGCCCGTCCACGAAGACCACGCTGGGAGCGTGGCGGGTGGCCTCGGCCTCGTCCAGCCAGCCGTACGAGGCCAGGATGACCAGGTCTCCCGCCTTGACGAGATGGGCCGCCGCCCCGTTGATCCCCACCTCGCCGGAGCCGGGCGTCCCCGGGATCACGTAGGTGGAAAGGCGGGAACCGTTGGTGACGTCGTAGATGTCGATCTTCTCGTTCTCGAGGAACCCGGCGGCCTCGATCAGCAGCGGGTCGAGGGTGATGGACCCGACATAGTGGAGATCGGCCCGGGTGACTGTGGCGCGATGGATCTTCCCGAGCATGAAGTGGCGAAGCATTGGAACACCTCCTGGTCCAGGCCCGCCTGGGGTCCCGGCCGAATGAACGAATCGAATGCCGACGGAGTGCCTATTCGAACAGGACGACGTGCAGGTCCACGCCGACCTTGGGCAGGGGGACGGGCGGCGGCGCCACAGGCAGCCGGAGGCAGTCCTGGACCTCCACCCTCAGGGTGCCCGTGAAGCCCGTCTTCAGCCGCCACTGGCCCTCGATCAGGAACCAGGCGCGGTCGGGGCGGGCCGGGTCGAAGGCGATGTACGGACGTTCCGGAAGCCTGCGTCCGAACTTCTTGGCCAGGCCCGGTGGCAGCCCGCCCTTCTTGGCCAGGCCCGGCGGAACCGCCTTGGCCTTGGCGTGGCCGGGCGGCACGGCGGCAGCGGCGGGAGCCTGCGCGCCGAGGATCAGAAGGCTGGAAAGCAGCAGGGGAAGCCACATGGAGAACCTCCTGGAGATCAGCTGGGATCCAGGTGGTTGATGAACTGGACCCCCTCGTCCGTGGGAGAGAGAAGGACGTTGTCGATGAGCCGCGTCTTGCCCACCACTGCCGCCACGCAGAGGGCCGCGGCCCGGGTGACTTCCCCGGCCAGGGGCTCCATGGTGCCGGCATCCACCAGCTGGCTGTACTGGATCTCGTCGACGCCTTCGAAATGGTTCCGGGCGATCTCCGCCAGGCGGGACACGCGGCGCTCCCCGCCCTGGAAGGCCTCGCTGGCCGCCGTGAGGCCCCGGTGCAGGCACAGGGCCCGCTGGCGGTCCTCGGGACTCAGGTAGCTGTTCCGGGAGCTCATGGCCAGCCCGTCCGCCTCCCGGACCGTGGGCACGGCGATGATGTCCACGGGCATGTTCAGGTCCTTGATCATGCGGCGGATGACGGCGATCTGCTGGAGGTCCTTCTGCCCGAAGAAGGCGAGGTCCGGCTGCACGATGTTGAAGAGCTTGGCCACCACCGTCGCCACGCCCCGGAAGTGTCCCGGCCGGAACTTCCCGCAGAGGTTCTCCGACAGGGGACCCGGCTCCACGAAGGTGCTGAAGCCGGTGGGATAGAGCTCCGAGGCCTCGGGCAGGAACAGGACGTCGACCCCCAGCTTCAGGCAGAGGTTCTGGTCCCGGTCCAGGTCCCTGGGATAGCGCGACAGATCCTCGCTGGGGCCGAACTGCGTCGGGTTCACGAAGACCGAGACCACCGTGCTGTTGCACCTCGCCGTGCTCTGCTTGATCAGGGAGGCATGCCCCTCGTGGAGGAAGCCCATGGTGGGCACGAAACCGATCCTGTGTCCCCCCTCGCGGAGGGTCTTGAGGGCCATCCGGATTTCTGAAATGGTCCTGACGGTGCGCATTGGCAAGAGTCGACTCCTCAACTTGCTTGGTTCTCCCCTCCCTGGATACCGGACCGGGAGGAGGATCGCCATCGACCTAGGATGACACGAGCGGCGTCGGGAAGGATATACGACTCGGCGGGGGCAGGGAAGGTTTCTTCCTGGATATCCTTGGCCCACCTGGAGATCGCGTCGGTCATCAGGCCGAATCCGTCCAGGTAGCTGCGCACGAACTTCGGCGCGGGCCCGGGGAGCATGCCCAGGAGGTCGTGGAAGACCAGCACCTGGCCAGAGCAGTGGGGACCGGCCCCGATGCCGATGGTCGGCACGGTCAGCTCTTCCGTGACGAGGGCGGCCAGGTCGGCCGGAACCCCCTCGAGCAGCACCGCGAAACAGCCGGCATCCTGGAGGGACAAGGCGTCCTCCAGGATCCGCACGGCGTCTCCCCCCTCCCTGCCCTGGATCCGGTAGCCGCCCATGACGTTCACGGACTGGGGCGTGAGGCCGAGGTGCCCCATGACCGGGATCTCCGCCTCCACCAGGGCCTTGATCAGCGGGAGCCGCTTGTGCCCTCCCTCCAGCTTCACGGCCTGCGCGCCCCGCTGCAGGAACCCCCCGGCGTTCCGCAGGGTGTCCTCGACGCTCAGGTGGTAGCTCAAATAGGGCATGTCCGCCATCAGGAAGGCCCTCGGCCGGGTCCTGGCCACGGCCTCCAGGTGGTGGTTCATCATGGCCATCGTCACGGGAAGGGTGTTCTCGAAGCCCAGGCAGACGTTCCCGACGCTGTCCCCCACCAGGATCATGTCGACCCCGGCGGCGTCGACGATCGTCGCCGTGGCCGCGTCGTAGGCCGTGATCATGACGAGCTTCTCCCCCTGGGCCACCTTCCTGTAGAGCTCAGGAATGGCGACGCGAGGACGTGTTTCCGTCGTGTGGCTCATGACTCACCTCCTGGTCCAGGCCCTTCTGGGGTCCCGGCCGTGCCCCCCAAGCATGGATCTCCGGAGGGCGTTCGTCCATCCTTTTCCCGCCGGGTCCCGTTCCGGCGAGGCTACTGCGGCGCGTCCAGGACCTGGGTGGGAGCCCAGTCCAGCATGGGGTCCTCCCGCTCCGGGATCGAGAAGCCCAGGCCCGCCGTCTCCACCGCCGTCCGGAACCGGCGGATGTCGGGACGGCCCAGGAAGGAGGCGCCCATCGTCTCCGGCACGCCGGACCACAGCTGCTGGAAGCTGGCGCACGCGTCCTGGAGCCTCGACCGCGCGCCCAGGCTCTCGCCGCGCCGGAGGAGCAGCGTGGCCTCCAGGGCGCTGGCCTCCAGCACCTCGGCCGGGAACTGGATCTCCCGCGCGGCGGCGAGCATGTCCCCGAGGGCGGTGAGGGATTCCATGGCCACCCCGTCGTCCCCGTCCGGGACCGTCGACAGCAGGAGGGCGTGGGCGCGGTGCCACTCCATCTCCAGCCAGCGCGATCCGGCGCCTTCCACCTGGACCTTGCATCGCTCGAGCAGGTCCCAGGCCTGGTCGAACCCCTCGGACAGACCCCCGCGCGCCAGCGACTGGACGTGGCGCAGCCGGGACAACAGCTCCCGCCAGGCCAGGCCCGCGCCCTCGAAGCCGCGGGCGGCTTCCAGGTACGTCCGCGCCGCATCCCGCCAGCTTCCCTGGAAGGCGGCGAGTTCCGCCTGCAGGAAGAGCAGTTCGCCCCTCTCGGAGACCGAGGAGCGGGCCTCGACTCCCTCCAGGGCCCGCAGGAGCAGCATCTCGCCCTGGGCGGCCTCCCCCAGGGCGGCCAGGGTCCTGGCCTTCCAGGCCTGGGCCCGCGCGATGCCGACGCGGTCCCGGAGCGCGGCGAAGCGGTCCAGGGCCTTGTCGAGGTGGGAAAGGGCGGATCCCAGGGCCTGCCGGCAGCTCTCGAAGATGCCGATGTCCAGGTGGCATGTCCCCTGGAGCTCCAGGTCGTCCTGGATGCGCGAGGCCCGGAGGGCTCCCTGCAGGTGCCCGTGGACGGCCTCCGGCTGGCCGAGGGCCAGGCAGGTCTGCGCCAGGGCATCGAGGACGCTGGCCAGCCGCCGGAAGTCCTGGTCGTGCTCCATGGTGCGCTGGGCGGCGTGGAGCGTGGCCAGGGACCTCTGGAACTGGCACCGGTGGGCCTGGGTCTTCGCCATCTCCAGCAGCAGCTCCATCTGCCAGCGGCCGGCCCCGGGCGCGCCGGAGGCCGTCGCCAGGCGCAGGCCCTCCTCCAGGGCCTTCAACCCCTTCCCCATGCAGCCCTGCAGGAGACGGACCCTGCCCAGGGCGAGCCGGAGGGAGACCTGCTCGGCATGCCCGGGCTGGTCCGCCAGGCACCCGGCCGCGGACTGGAGCGCGCCCAGGGCCCTGTCCAGCCGCCGGATCCGGACCTCCAGGAGGGCCTGCTTGCGGAACAGCCGCGCCAGGAGGCCGCGGTCCTCGCCGGGCGCCGGTCCTCCGCCGGCCCCGAGGCAGGCCTGGGCCTTCCCGAGGGCCTCCAGGGCCATCTCCCAGGGGGAACGCTGCCCCAGGCGTTCCGACGGGACCCTCCCGCGGACCGTGGCCTGGGACCAGGCATCGGAAAGGAATTCCCAGAGCCGGGCCGTCTGGGCGGGAGAAGGGTGCAGCCCGAGCGCCTGGCTCACGATCTCCTCCGCGTCCGCGGGCCGGGGCACGACCTCCTGCCCTGCCATGCGCAGCACCCGCTCCAGGACGGTCCGCTCGTCGGAGGCCCTGGCCTCGAGGTGCAGCGAGAGCACGGGATCGATCTCGTCTCCGAGCGCCTTGAGGAGGGCCTTCGCCAGCCTCCGGGCCTCGCTCTCCGGGGCGGCCTCGAGGACCAGGGCCCTGACCCTGGGGCCGGCGAGCCTCGCCGTGCCCTCCTTCACCAGGGCGAGCTTCGAGCTGGTCGCCGAGCGCAGGGTCTCATCCAGGGGGTCGCCGGCGAGGCCCAGCGCCCGGCCCAGCGCCGGGAGCGCCAGGGGCCGGTCGGCCAGGGCGAGCAGCCGGAGCACGGCGGTGGGGGCGGCCTCCAGGCGGTGCATGCGGCCGGCGAGCACCCTGCCTTCCAGGTCTTCGTGCACCCGGATGCGGGGAGGCCGGTCGGGCGCCAGGGACCAGCCCCGGTCCGGCCGCCAGACCAGGATCCCCTCCATCTGGGCGTTCTCCAGGATGCGGCGGAGCATGCCGGGACTCCCGAGGCTGGCCTGGCACGCCTCGGCCCGGAAGCCGGGATCCAGGTCGTTCGGCTGCAGCAGGTCGTCCATCAGGTCGAGGAGGTCGTGGTCCTCGAGCCGGTTCAGGTGCAGGAAGGCGGCCGCGGGGTGGACCCTCAGCGGGGACAGCAGTCCCTTGACGGGGCTGCCCGCGCCCTGGAGCGTCACGCACAGGAGCCAGGCCACGCCGGAGTGCATGGCCAGTTCCCGGAGCACCGCCTGGAGCTCCGCATCGGCCCGTTCGGCGCATTCCACCCGGATCAACCGGGGATGTCGTCCGGCCAGGAACTCCAGGATCCTGAGGGCGGCGGGGAGTTCCTGGGGCTCCACCGGGGCGTCCTCCGCGAGGCGCCGCCCGCCGTTCAGGAACGCGTAGGTCGGGAGCCTGCGGGCGAGCGTCCGGGCCGTTTCCGGGCTGCTGGCGTAGAGCTCCGCCTCGAAGCCCTTCAGCAGGCCCTGGAGCATGCGCCCGAGGAAGACCCCGGCCTTCTCGCCGTGCTGGATCTCGAATCCCTTCACCCAGATGGATTCCGTTTCCGCGACGGCCGTGGCCCACTTCCCCAGGACACTCAGGCCCATGCCCTCCTCGCCCTCCAGCACGAGGATCCGCTCCATCCGCGCGGACGAGGCAAGCCCCAGGACCAGGGACTTGAGGTAGGTGAGCTCCCGCCCCCGGCCCCGCACGGGTACGGCGAGCTTGTCCGACAGGTCGGGCGGCAGCTCCCAGGCTCCGGGACCCGGCTGGGCGCCGATCTCCTTCCCCAGCGACGCCTCGAACGCCTTCCAGCCGAGCGGCGCCGCCCCGATCACCCTGGGAAGGAGGATCCTTCCGGCCTGGACGGAGATCGCCGCAGGGTGGACCAGCCTGGGGTGCGGATCCTTCGCCAGGATCGAACGCAGCCGGGCCAGGAAGGCTTCCTGCAGGACACCGCGCCACCGGGGCCAGCAGTCGCGGAGGACGGGATCCAGGAGCTTCTGGAGGAACCAGACCTGGCCCTCGTCGAAACCGAAGCGACTGGCCGGAGGATCGCCGCCCTCGGCGCCCACGACCCACTGCAGGTAGGTCTCCCGCACCATGTCGAGGTCCCGGTCCGGGGGGCGCGGGGACCAGCTCTGCAGGATCCAGCGCGAGCCGTCGTCCTCGTCCTCCAGGACCCGCCAGGTGCATCCCCCCCCGGCGATGCCCAGTTCCGGACCGGGGGCGTACCACCGCCCCCCCAGGTGCCAGGTGCGGCTCACGGCGCGCTCATCCCCGGGCGGGCCGGCGGGAAGGTCCGGGCGCCCGTCTCATGGATGGGCCTCCCGCCACTCCCGTTCCAGCATCCCGAAGACCGCATCGTCCGTCCACACCCCCTTGGCCCAATAGCTTTCCACGAAGTGGGCTTCCTGTCTCATGCCCACCCGCCCCAGCAGGATCATGGACGCGGTGTTGCGGGGATCCACTGAGCCGTGGACCCGGTGCACGCCCAGGGTCGAGAAGAGGTGGCGAAGGAGCGTCCGCAGAGCCTCGGAGGCATAGCCGCGATGCTGGAAGGCGGGGTCGAGGGTGATCCCGATCTCGGCCTGGCGAGGCTCCTCGGGGGCGATCCGGAAGCCGGCGTCCCCGATCAGCTGCCCGGGGGCCCGGAGCACGATCCCCACCTGGGACCAGGCGGGCGGGGGGTTCCCGGACAGGGACGCGATGAAGGCCCGGACCTCCGCCGCGTCCGCAGGCTCCCAGGCCTGGTAGCGCGCGACCTCGGGGTCGGAGCGGTAGCGGAACACCGCTTCCGCATCGTCCGGAAGCAGGCCTCGGAGTTCCAGGCGGCTCGAGCACAAGGAGAGGGACATCCGGAGATGGTCCCCGAAGGACGGGCCCGTTTCAAGCCGCTACGGCATCCGCAGCCATTCCCCGAGGAGTCCCAGCTCCTGGGTCAGCCGCCCGAAGCGCTCCACGGGAAAGCCCATGACCGTGGCGAAGCTCCCGTCGATGCGCGCGACGAAGAGGGCCGCGATGCCCTGGGCGGCGTAGGCTCCCGCCTTGTCCATGGGTTCGCCCGTGGACACGTACCAGCGGACCTGGGCCTCGCTCATGGGGCGCAGGAAGACCTCCGCGGTGTCCACGAAGCTGTGGACCACATCGTCCCTGCGCAGGCACAGCCCCGTGTGGACCTCGTGGTTCCTGCCCTGGATGAGGCCCAGCATGCGCACGGCGTCCTCGCCGCCGGAAGGCTTGCCCAGCACGTGATGGTCCACGGCCACGATGGTGTCCGCGGCGATGACCCAGCGTCCGGGATTCGCCAGGGACACGACCTCGGCCTTGGCCCGGGCGAGGCGCTCCACCATGAGCTCCGGATCCTCCCCGGGCAGCGGGGTCTCGTCCACCTCGGGCTTCCGGATCTCGTGGGGGATCTGGAGGGCCTCCAGCCACTGGCGGCGCCGGGGGGAGCCGGAAGCCAGGATCGGGGGGAGGAACGGGAGCGTGGTGTCTTCGGTGGTCATGGAGCCTTCGTCTTGGAGTGCGGCCGTACGGCCCTCAACAGGGTTCCCGCCGCCAGGAGGCCCAGCAGCGCGGGGGTGAGCCAGGGGGCTCGGGCGGGGGTCCTCACGGGGCGCCACCGCAGGGAGAAGGCGTACGTCCCCTCGGTGAGGGGCTCGCCCCACAAGGCCCAGGTGCCGTCCGCCCGGAACAGGCCCGACTTGCCCGTCAGGGTGGCGCGCAGCAGGGGCAGGCCGGTCTCCACGGCCCGGAGGCGGATCTGGGCGGCGTGGAGGTCCGTGGCGACGCTCCGGTCGAACCATCCGTCGTTGGTGTGGTTCGTGATCAGGTCGCCGCCCGCGAGGGCCAGCCCCTCCCGCACGCGGCCGCTGTCCAGGGCCTCGCTGCAGATGACGGGATGGGCCTTCATCTCCCCTCCGGGCGTCCGGAAGGCGAAGCTGCTGTGGGCGTCGAGCCTTCCCCCCTCCTGGGAGATGAATCCCATCCGCGTGTCGAGCCACTTCCGCACGGGGGCGGGGCCCGGCATTCGCTCGCCGAAGGGCATGGGGTCGCGCTTGGCCTGGAGGAAGCTGGGCCGGCCGTCCGCCTCGCCCCGCACCAGGTTCAGCGGACCGCCCTCCGTGCCGAAGAGCCAGGCGATGCCCCGCCGGCGAGCCTCCTCCCTCAGGCGAAGGCTGGGCCCCCGGTCGTCCCGCCCCATCACCGAGCTCTCGGGCCACAGCAGCAGCGCGGCGACGCCGGGCCGGGGCAGGCGCCTCGCCTTCAGCTCCGCGTCGGAACGGGCCCACATTTCCTCTTCCATGCCCGGACGACGGATCCCGGCCTCGAAGTTCGGCTGGATCATCACGACGTCCAGGGTGCGTTCCGGCCCACGGGGCAGGAAGTACCAGGCACCTCCCAGCGCGAGAAGACCGGCGAACAGGCCGGAGAAGGCCAGCGCCGCCCGGCCGTAGCGGTCCTCGGCCAGCCATGCGCCGGCCAGGGCCCCGCAGCCCCAGAAGGCGGCCGAGCCGCCCCCCGTGGTGAGGAAGGCCGAGGCGCGGGCCAGCCAGGGCAGCGCGCCCAGGGGGGCGCCCCAGCTCCAGGTGTAGACATGGAAGCCGTGGACTTCCCACAGCAGGATGCCGAGCGCCGCGCCGAGTGCCGCCCCCCATGCCCCGGCCCTTCCGTGCATCCACCGCGCCAGGGCCACCACGCACAGGAAGCCGAAGGCCTCCCAGGCATAGAAGAGCGCGCCGCCCAGGAGGGCCAGCCAGAAGGGGAGTCCGCCCTTGCTCGCGATGACCCCGGGCACCCAGTGGAAGATGCCGACCAGTCCGAGCACGAACGCCGCGTAGGCCCACCCCAGGGAGCGGCCCCGGAAGACGCCCTCGAACAGCAGGGCCGGGAACAGGAAGGCCAGGAGAGGCTCGTGGAGCCCTCGTCCGGAGGGGGCCGGGAAGCGGAAGACCAGAACAAAGAGTCCCGCCAGCACGATCGTTCCAAGGATCTGGAGTCCCCGGCCCCGATCGGTCAACGGAATCTCCGATCCACCTCGTAGCAGGCGATGCCTGCGGCCACGGCCGCGTTCAGGCTCTCCATCCCCTGGATGGGGATCGCCAGGAACTTCACGTTCTTTGGCAGAACCACGTCCTTCCAACCATGCCCCTCGTTGCCGACCAGGATCCGCACGGGTTCCTTGAGATCCGCCTTGTCCAGGAGCGCGGCGTCCTTCGCGCCGTGGAGGGCGTACCACCGTCCCCGGTCGGGCGCCAGCTCCTTGCAGCGCCGGACGGCCAGGAGGAACGCAGCGCCCATGGTGCCGCGCAGGGCCTTGGGACTGAAGGGGTCCGTGCATCCGGGGCCCAGCAGGGCCTCCTGGAAGCCGAAGGAGGCCGCGCTCCTCAGGATGGCTCCGAGGTTCCCCGGGTCCTGGATCCCCCAGGGGACGATCACGCGGGAAGCGAGGGGGCCCGAGGGCTCGGGTCCCAGCTCCATGAGCAGGGCGTGCTCCGGCGGACTCCCCGCGTAGGCCAAGTCCCGCATCAGGGCCTCCGAGAGCACCAGGGTTTCCGGGGCCCGCAGCTTCTCCAGCGGATGGGGACGCACCCCCTCCAGGCGCAGCCACGTGACGGGCCGGAAGCGCTGGGCGGCCATCGTCTTGGCTGCCTCCGCCCAGGCCTCGATGAGTTTCTCCCCCAGCATCAGCGTATGGGTCCGCTTCACGCCGGACGGGGTCACGAGAGTTCGTATGGATTTGAATCGGGGATTCGCCCGGCTCGTGATCGTAAGTGCGCTATCCATGACCTTCAGACTATCTCGAAGTGGTCAGCGGCTGGTATCCGAATGAGGGCCTTCCGTCCAGTCTTCCTGGACCTCCCTGGCCACCAGGAACGCCACGGTGGTGGCGACGAGGCCCGGGACGACCAGGGGAGCCTGGGCGGTGGTCTCCGCGAGGAAGACCACGGGCACGAGGAGGGTCCCGTGGACCGCGCCGGTGAAGGCGGTGGCCCCCAGCATCGCCATGAGGCCCGGGTGGCCCGTGCGGACCAGGGCCTCGAAGGAGGCTCCCAGCGCGCTCCCCATGGCCACGCTGGGCAGCCAGGTGCCGCCGACGCCGCCGCCCTCGAAGGTGAGGGCCGTCGCCAAGGTCTTCAGGGCGAAGAAACCCAGGGCCATGCCCAGGGGCGGCGTGGCAGCCAGCAGGCGCCCGACCATCTCGAGGCCGCTCCCCTGCGTCACCGGCAGCCGGTCCCAGAACAGGAAGGCGGGAACCGCCAGGAGGACGAGCCCCGCGCCGGCGGCCGCGCCGCGGGCGGGGAGGCCCAGGGGCCGCAGCAGGGTCCGGAAGAGGTTCCGGCACCCCCGGAAGAGCGCGGCGCCGACCCCGCACAGGAACCCGAGGGGCACGGCCCAGGCGATCTCCCGCCAGGACAGCCCCGCGGAAGCGACCATCGGCAGCAGAGGCCCCCGGCCCGACCACAGGGCAAAGCTCAGGTAGCCGGCCGCGGCCGCCACCAGGGCCGAGACCAGGCGGTCCGAGCCCAGGACCCCGTCCCGCTCGGCCGCCAGCAGCGCGCCCGCCAGGGGGGCCCGGAAGACCGCGGCCAGGGCGCCGGCGGCCCCCCCGGTCATGATGGTCCGGGGCTGCACCAGGAACCTCCGGAAGAAGCCGGCGCGCGAGGCCAGCAGCTTCACGCCCCGGTGGACCTGGACCCCGACGGCCGCCCCCAGCCACTTCCCCGGCCCCTCCACGCCCGCGCTGCCGCCGAAACCGATGGTGAGCGCGCAGGCCGCCACCTTCGCGAGGGAGGCCCGGAAGGGGAAGATCCGGTAGGGATCGCCGTGGGCCTCCCGGACGTCCGCCGCCAGCGAGACCGAGCCCAGCCGCAGGCGGTTCAGCCAGACGGCGGTCAAGGCGAGCCCGAGGCCCGGCAGGAGGAGGGTCCAGTGCCCGCCCTCCGCCACATGGAAGATGCGCCGCTCCAGGCGCTCGAGCCCCCCGAGGGCCAGGGCGGCGATGAGTCCCATGAGCGCGCCCAGGGGCAGCATCAGGAAGACGAGGCGCCGGGTATGGGACAGGATGCGGAGCCTCGCCTTCCGGGAGGGCAGAGGCCCCATCCGGGCAAGCATCCCGAGGCACCGCGCCCAGTCCGGCCGCTTCATGGCCGGGATCCGGGCCCGGCGGCGGCGTCCATGACCCTGGCGGCGTTCAGCACGGCGGCACCCACTCCGGCCGTCATTCTATCGCCAGCACGGAGCAAGGTTCAGTCCCCGGCGGGGGGCGTGGAGAACAGGCGGTTCTCGCCCCCGTACTGGGCCATCTGGACCATCCCTTCGAAGCGCAGGCCGGAGAGCTCCAGCACCCGGATCGAGCGCTGGTTGCCCGGCGCCGTGATGCCCAGCACCCGCTTCATCCCGAGCTTCCCCAGCCCGTACTCCACCGTGGCCGCCGCCGCCTCCACGGCGTAGCCCCTGGACCAGTGGCGCTGGAGGAAGGCGTAGCCCACGTCCGCGTCCGCCAGCTCGGGACGCTTCACCAGCCCGCAGATGCCGACGGGCTCACCGGTCTCCTTCAGCTCCACGACGAAGAGCCCGTAGCCGTGCTGCGCGTAGCTGGCCCTGGGTCCCTTCTCGATGTAGCCGAGGGCGTCCTCGAGGGTTCGGACGCCCTTGTCCGCGATGTTCTCGAGGAAGGCGGGCTCGTTGAGGAGCTCCAGGATGAAGGGGGCGTCGCCGGGAACCATCTCGCGGAGGCTCAGGCGTTCGGTGTCCAGGATGTGCATGGTCGATGGGCCTCGTGGGGGAAGTGCCGCCGGACAAGCCTGTGGCCCTCCCCCGTGAAAGGAAAGGGCCACCGGCGGGAAGGCTGCGGGGCTACTTCAGGCGCCGCAGGACGGATACGCAGTTCGTGACGGAGGAGCCGCCGACGTTGAAGGTCACGCCCACGGAAGGCGTCTTCTTGGACATCGCGGCGCCGATGGGCTCGCCCACGAGCTGCTTGTAGAGGAGGGCGTGCATGGAGACGCCGGTGGCGCCCACGGGATGCCCCTTGGCCTTCAGGCCGCCGGAGAGGTTCACGGCGCACTTCGCGTCGTCGCGGGTGAACCGGCCTTCCATGTAGTCGTAGCCGGCGCGGCCGTCCCTGGAGAGCCCCAGGGCCTCGGTGGTGAGGAGCTGGTTGATGGTGAAGCAGTCGTGCACTTCGGCCAGGTCCACGTCGGCGATGGTGATCTTCGCCTCGGCGAAGGCGCGCCTCACGGCCTCCTTGCCGGCCATCAGCTCGTACATGTTCGGGCGGACGGTGATGCCGAAGCGCTCGTTCGCGTGCCCGATGCCGGCGATCTCGACGACCCGCTTGCCCGCCTTCTTCGCCTCGTCGGTCTTCATGATGACCAGCGCCGCGGAGCCGTCGGTGACCAGGGAGCAGTCGTGCAGGTGCAGGGGGTCTGCGATCACAGGATTCTTCTCCGGGGCGAGGCCCAGGATCGCGTCCGCCGTGAAGAGGCCCAGCTTGTCGGAGGGGCCGCCCTTCCCGAAGTGGGCCAGGGGGTTGTCCACGCCGTTCTTGTAGCCCAGGGCGGAGACGGTGGCGAGCATGCGCGCGAACTCGGCGTCGTCCAGCTTGTAGTGGCCCTTGTAGCCCTTGGCGTATTCCGCGAAGAGGCCCGGGAACGTGTAGCCCTTGGAGCCTTCGCCGGCCCAGTAGGAGCAGGTGGCCAGGGCGTGGGTCACGCCCTTGGTGTCCAGCAGGTTCATCTTCTCCACGCCCAGCACCAGCGCCACCTTCACGCGCCCGGCCTCCACGGCGTAGAGGGCGTCGTAGAGGGCCACGGAGCCGGAGGCGCAGGCGTCCTCGCAGCGGGTCATGGGCTTGAAGCGGAGGCCCTCGGGATCGATCTCGGCGGCGAAGGCCGCCAGGTGCTCCTGGTTGGCGAACTGGCCGGGGGCGCAGCTCCCGACCCAGACGCCGTCCACGTCCTTGCCGGTTAGGCCGGCGTCCGCGAGGGCGCCCCTGCCTGCTTCGAGCATGAGGTCGTAGATGGAGTTCAGGTCCGTGATCTCGCCCGTCTCCTTGTTCCGCTTGACGAGGGAGCCGAACTTGGAGTTGTAGGCGCCGACGATACTGACATTGCTCATTTCATTCCTCCATATCGTTCAAGAAACAGGATGGGATCCTCGAGGGACGCGGACCGGCGCTTCGCGCTGCCCCGTATGGAAGCCCGCGGCGGGATGGGGTCTTCTCCATCCCCGTCCATCCGCGTCCTTCGCGGTTCCATTTTTCAATCGATCTTCACGATGCGGCAGTCGTTGCTGACGGTGATGTCGGCGTCGGTGCGCTCCAGGATCCATTCGGGGGTGTAGGGCTCGAAGCATTCCACGAGGTGGAACCTTCCGCCCCGGACCTCGAACACGCCCAGGTCGGTGACGACCATGTCGACCTCGCGCGCGGCGGTGAGCGGCAGCGTGCAGCGCCGCTTCATGCGGGAACCGCCGGTGGGCTCGAAGTGCAGGGTGGCGGCGATGACGACCCGCGCGCCGGTGGTGAGGTCCATGGCGCCGCCCATGCCGGGCACCATCTTGCCGGGGATCTTGTAGTTGGCCAGGTTCCCGTCCTGGTCCACTTCAAGGACGCCCAGGACCGTGTAGTCCACGTGGCCGCCCCGGATGATGCCGAAGCTGGTGGCCGAATCGAAGAAGCAGCCGCCGGTCTGGACGGTCACGGGGGCACTGCCGGCGTTGGTCAGGTCCCTGTCCTCGCTGCCCTTCGCAGGCGCGGGGCCGAGGCCCATCATGCCGTTCTCGGACTGGAGGATGATGGTGACGTCCTTGGGAAGGTAGTTCGCCACCTGGGTGGGCAGGCCGATGCCGAGGTTGACGACTTCGCCGGTCTTGAAGACCTTGGCGATGCGCTTGACGATGATTTCCTTGTTGGCAACGTAGTCCATGGTTTCCTCCTACCACTCGAGCCGTTCGGATTTGACCAGGAAGTCCACGAAGATCGACGGCGTGTGCACGGTGTTGGGGTCGATCTCCCCGATCTCGACGATCTCCTCCACCTCGGCGATGACGAGCGAGGCGGCGGTGGCCATCAGCGGATTGAAGTTCTGGGCGGTTCCGTTGTAGACGAGGTTCCCCGCCTTGTCGGCCTTCTTGGCCTTGATGATCGCGACGTCGCCGTGCAGGGGCAACTCGAGCAGGAAGGGGCGGTCCTCCACCACGATGACCTGCTTCCCAGCTTCCACCTCGGTGCCGATGCCCGTGGGCGTGAGGAAGCCGCCCAGCCCGGTCCCGGCGGCCCGGATGCGCTCGGCGAGGGTGCCCTGGGGCACCAGGTCGACCACCGTCTCGCCGGAATTCATCTGGCGCTGGGTCTCCTGGTTCAGGCCGATGTGGCTGACGATCATCTTCTTGAACTGCTTGGTCTGGACCAGATAGCCGACGCCCGTCACCCTGCCGCTCTTGAAGTCGTGGCCGGCGGTGTCGTTGCAGACGAGGGTCAGGTTCTTCGTGCCCAGGTCCTTGAGCGCATGGATGATGGTGTGGGGCGATCCACAGGCCAGAAAGCCGCCCACCATGAGGGTATCCCCCTCCTTGATTTTCCCGGCGGCTTCGGCCGCGGAGATGATCGGTTTGGCAATCACCATAGCCTCCTTTGTTGACGTTGGGTCCTGGATGGAATCAGCGGGCGGACTTCCGCTCGATGAGACGGTCGATGATGTAGGTCGCGACGTGGTCCGCGTAGGTTCCCTTGCCGAAACCCGCGTCGTAGCCGAGCTCCACGGCCAGCTTGTTGCCGATGCGCGAGCCTCCGACGCAGACGATGAACTTCTCGCGCAGGCCCCTGGCCTGGAGCAGTTCGATGAACTCCGTCATGTTCTGGATGTGGACGTCCTTCTGGGTGACGATCTGGGAGATGAGGATCGCGTCGGCGTTCACCTTGAGCGCGTAGTCGATCAGCTTCTCGTTGGGCACCTGGGCGCCGAGGTTGTGGGCCTCGATCTCGCTGTACCGCTCGAGGCCGTAGTGGTGGTTGTAGCCCTTCATGTTCATGATGGCGTCGATGCCGACGGTGTGGGCGTCGAAGCCCGTGCAGGCGCCCACCACCACCACCTTGCGGCCGAGCTTCTCCTTGATGACGTCGCAGGCCTCGTACATCGAGTAGACCTGCTCGCCGGTGGCCTCCTCGACCTGGACGGCGTCGAAATCGATGCCGAGCTCGGTCTTGCCGTAGGCCACGTAGAAGGAGAAGCCTTCGGACAGGGGCTGGGAATGCACGATCTCCGCGTGCTTGAAGCCGAGCTTCTCCACGAAGAGCCTGGCCGCCTCGCGCCCGCGGGGGCCGTCTGGAACGGGCAGCGTGAAGGAGAGCTGGACGGCACCGTCGTCCAGGGTATCGCCGTAGGGTCTGACAATCATGGCCTGCTCCTCCTTACGCTTTCAGTCCGAGTTCGTTCTTCAGGTAGGCTTCGAAGGGGTTGTAGTACTCCGGTCCCTTCTTGACCAGTCCGTCCAGTCCCTTGCCCATGTCGCGGGGCCGCTTGATGTCGGCGAACTGGCCCTGCTCGATGGCGGGCATGAGGCCGACCTTGTCGATGGTCTCCATGAACGCCACCGTCTCCTCGAGCACCTGGTGGGCCCGCTCGACGATGAGGCCGTCCTTCTTGAACTCGATCTCGCTGGACAGGTCCTCGATGTTGTTGAAGACGTACTTCGCGTTCTCCAGGGAGATCGAGCGGTCCATCATGAAGGGCGTGTGGATGGCTTCCGTCAGCATGCCCAGGAGATGGATGCCCTGGTTCGTGGCCTTCGACACGAAGTTGAACATCGCGTCCTGCACCTGGCCCTTGAAGATGTCCCCGGTCATGAACTTGGTGGGGGGCATGTACTTCAGGGGCGCCTCGGGGAAGATCTCCCGGGCCATCTGGGCCTGGGCCAACTCGAACAGGAAGCCGTTCTTGATGGTGGGGTTCATCTCGAAGGCGTGGCCCAGCCCCATCAGCCTGGCGGGGAGGCCCGCTTCGTAGGCGAAGCGCTCGTTGAGGAACTGGCTGGCCAGCACCGTGTAGGCCTTCTCCACCGCGTCGCTGGTGGTGAGGTAGTTGTCCTCGCCGGTGTTGATGATGACGCCCGCGAAGGCGTTGATCATGCGGCTGAACTTCTGGTCCACGAAGGTGCGGTACATGTTGATGTCGCGGAAGAGGATCCCGTACATCGAGTCGTTCAGCATCATGTCCAGCCGTTCCATGGCGCCCATGGCGGCGATCTCGGGCATGCAGAGCCCGGAGGCGTAGTTCGTCAGGTAGATGTAGCGCTGTTCGCGCTCGACGACCTCGTCCAGGGCTGCGCGCATGATCCGGAAGTTCTCCTGGGTGGCGTAGGTGCCCCCGAAGCCCTCGGTGGTGGCGCCGTAGGGGACGTAGTCCAGGAGGCTCTGGGCCGTGGTCCGGATGACGGCGATGACGTCCGCGCCCTGGCCGGCCGCGGCCTGGGCCTGCTTCACGTCCTCGTGGATGTTGCCGGTGGCGACGATGACGTAGAGCAGGGGCGAGGAATTGCGCCCCTCGAACTGCTTGAGCTTGGCCTCGCGGTGACCGCGGTTGCGCTTCACGCGTTCCCCGAAGGTCCGGACGAGCTCCTGGGCCTTCCGGTCGATGGCGGACCGGTCCCCGAGGGGGAGGTCCACGATCTTGAGCCCCTGGGCGATCTTGCGGTTGAGGCCGTCCACGGTCTCCCCGGTCTTCACCAGGGCGTTGAGGTAGTAGACGACCGCGCCGTCCTCCAGCTTGCCCTTGAGCTGGTCCACCACCAGGTTGGGGACGGGCACTCCATCCTGGTCGGCGCCGTCGGCCCCCGCCAGCCTCAGCGTGGCGCGTTCCACGGTGAGGGTCGTGTGCTCGTCGATGAAGTCCTGGACCGGACTCACGATGTGCCTGGCGAGTTCCCTCGCCCGGTCGATCCGCTCTTGTGAAAGAGCCAGCTTGCTTTCCATGGTCACTCCTGTACTCGGTTGCTTTCCTTGAAATAGTGGTCGGCCCGCTGCGAGACGCCCAGATCCATGCCCAGCAGCCTGGCCACGGCGATGGCGTCGGAGACATCCTGGTTGCCTTCGTCGGGGACGAGGCGGTGTTCCATGTGCCTGTTGATGAGCCGGATGCGCTCATCCAAGGATATGCCCTCGGCCTCGTGGAAATCCAGGCTCGCCCGGTCCAGTCCCTTCATCCGCAGGTACTTGGCCTCCGGGAACCGGCGGACGCCCCGGAAGTGCGTCGAGAAGAGGGCGATGACGGCGCGGTTCCCCGCCATGGCCTCGATCACGGCGGAGATGATGGCTTCCGCCTCGTAGGAATTGGTGGTGCGGGCGAACTCGTCGAACAGGACGAGGGTGGGCTCCTGGAAGGTCCGCCAGGCCTGGGTGAGCTGCCGGATCTCGAACCCGAAGCCCGAAAGCCCCTGGGCCTCCTCCTTCGCCGCACCCTCTCCCAGGTAGTGGAAGTGCCGGAACAGCCGGGTCTCGAAGCGGCCCGCCGGCACGAACAGGCCGGTCTGGGCGCAGGCCTGGAGGAAGGCGAAGGACTTGAGCGCGATGGTCTTCCCGCCCATGTTCGAGCCGAAGAGCACGGTGACGTTGGCGTCCAGCACGACGTCCAGGGGGGTGTAGGCGGTGCCGAGGGACCGGCAGGCCTCCTCGCAGGGGACGAAGCGTCCCTCCGCGATTCGGATGGGGCCTTCCGTGAGGACCGGCCTCCGGAGCCCGAAGGCGCGGGCCATGCGGGCCCGGGCGAGGGACAGGTCGAACCGCCTCACCACCTCCCGGTACTCGAGGAAGCGGGGCAGCTCCTGCCGGGCGGCCCGGGAGAGATTCTCCAGGATCTCCTCCTCGCAGGCGCGCTCCCTGGAGAGGAGCCCGACGCGGCGCTCGGAGAGGACGAGTTCCTCGGCGCTGCGGACCGGCCGCACGGCGTACTTCGTCTCGTCGTAGGGTTCCACCAGGAGCAGCCCGGCGGCCTTGTCCACGTCGCCGACGGCCTCCCGGTCCACGAGCACGAAGTCCTTGAAGCCGAATTCCAGGCCCCAGCGCGACGCGATCTCCGCGGCGCGGGCGCCCCGCGCCTTCCGGATGGCGTCGTCGATCTTCCGGATCTCGGCCCGGACCTTGGCGAGGTCCTCGGAGTAGTCGTCGGCCACGTAGAAGGACTCCGCGCTCTGCCGGCCGACGTCGAGCATCCGCTCGAAGGGCTCGGAGACGTAGGTGAATCCGAAGGCCGCCTGGACCCGCCGGTCCAGCAGGTCCATGACGCGCTTGTAGTTGTAGAGGAACTTCTTGAACTGGAGGAACTCCACCTCGTCGTAGACGGGATGGGCCTCCTCGGTGAAGCGCGGGATGCGCTTCAGGTGGTGCATGATCCGGGTCAGCCGGACCTCCTCGCGGTCCAGTTCCCCGAGCAGCGCGAGCAGGGTGTCCGTGCGATCCCAGATGCCTTCCAGCGTCGCGGCGTCCGCATGGACCGCCAGCTTCTCCTTCTCGTCCTTCCCGAAGGGCGTCTCCGGCTGGAAACGAGCCCAGAACCCCTCGAATTCGGCATATGCCAGGAAATCGCGAATCACCTGAGGACCTCGTACGGATTGAAGAGGATCTTCGGGCCCGCCCCCGGCCCCACCGCCTGGAGGAATTCCTCCCGGCTGACGTCCCTGAGGGTGACGGAGAGGCACAGGAGCTCGAAGGCCCTGCGGACGGAGAAGCGGTACCTCTCCAGGGCGCGGAGGAGCTCCGCCGGCTCGAGGAAGAACTTGGTGAAGTCCTCCACGGAAACCCGCTCGATGTCCGGCGGAAGCAGCTTCAGCCCCTCGGAGGTGACTGGACCGTCGAGGCGGAAGCCGTCCCCCCCCGGGTCCTCCCTCGGGAGGGAGGCCAGCTCCACGACGGCGCGGACCTTGGCGGCGGTCCTGGCGAGGTTCGAGCGGTCGGTCCTCACCGCGAAGACGAACTTCACGTCCCCCAGGGCGCTCACCTGGGTGATCCGGTTCACGGCGCCGTCCACCAGGACGGTCCGGGCCCAGCCCTCGCGCCGCACCTTGCCGATGAGCTCGGCCAGCAGGCTGAAGTGCTCCGGGCCGACGAGGGTGATCGCCCCCCCCCGGACCGCCCGGCCCAGCATGAGCCGGCCCAGGGCCATGCGCCCGGGCAGGACGTCGAGGACCTCGAACCGGGCCCCGGAGGCTCTCGCGAAGGTCTCGGTCGTCAGCACGACGTCGCCCGGCTCGACCCGGATCTCGGGAACGGCGACCCCGGGGTTACGAGCCTTGAGGGAACCGTCCACGCCGATGGTGAAGACGGCCACGGGGCCGGATTCCCTGGCGTACGGAAGGGCATAGTTCAGGAAGGTGGTCTTGCCCGAACCTTTCTCGAAGCCGGTCACTGCGGTGACCGCCCCGTCGATGCCCTTCAGTTCCGCCATGCGATTCCGCTTTCATTCACTTGACGTGGCGCTTGTTCCGGGAGAGCTCGGCGGGTTCGATGCAGAGCTTCGCGCCGGAGAGCAGCATGGCCACGCCGTCCTTGGCCCGGTAGTCGATCTCCGTGGGCTCGGGCTTGGCCTTCGGCGCCGGCGTGACGTGGGCCGGTTCCGAGTAGGTCGTGATGACCCCTTCGTAGTTGCGGAGGACGACCTTCCCTTCGCTCCGGGTGATGAGGTAGTTCGGCATGACCGGGATCTTCCCGCCGCCCCCGGGCGCGTCCACCACGAAGGTGGGAACGGCGAAGCCGGTCGTGTGCCCGCGCAGGTTCTCGATGATGTCGATGCCCTTGGCCACGGAGGTCCGGAAGTGCGAGATGCCCAGGGAGAGGTCGCACTGGTAGATGTAGTATGGGCGGACCCGGACCGTGAGCAGCTTGTGGACGAGCTGCTTCATGACCTCCGGGCTGTCGTTGACGCCGCGCAGGAGCACGCTCTGGTTCCCCACCTGGATGCCGGCGTTGGCGAGCCTGGCGCACGCCTCCCTGGCCTCCGCCGTGATCTCCTTGGCGTGGTTGAAGTGCGTGTTGACGTAGATCGGGTGGTACTTCTTGAGCATGTTGACGAGGTCGTCGGTGATGCGCTGGGGCATGACCACCGGCGTCCTGGTGCCGATGCGGATGATCTCCACGTGCTCGATCGCCCGGACCCGCTTGATGATGGATTCCAGCCGCTCGTCGGACAGCACGAAGGGATCGCCGCCGGAGATGAGGACGTCACGGACCGTCTTGGTCCGGGCGATGTAGTCGATGGCCTTCTGGATGTAGTCCTCGGGCATGTCCACGTCCGTCTCGCCCACGAAGCGTCGGCGGGTGCAGTGCCGGCAGTTCATGGAGCAGATGTTGGTGACGAGGAGCAGCACCCGGTCGGGGTAGCGGTGGGTCAGGCCCGGGACGGGGGAGTCCACGTCCTCGTGGAGAGGATCGTTGAGATCCGAAGGATCGTTGTAGAGCTCCGCGATGCGCGGCACGGACTGCATGCGCACCGGGCAGTCCGGATCCTCCCGGTCCATGAGGGCCGCGTAGTACGGGGTGATCTCCATCTTGAACTTCGCGAGGCACTTCTGGAGGTTCTCGCGTTCCTGGACGGTGAGCTTGACCACCTTCTCGAGGGTCTCGACGTCGCGGATCCCGTTCCGCATCTGCCAGCGCCAGTCATTCCATTGCTCGGGAGTTACGTCCTTGAACAGGTCGATGGAATGCCAATTGACGGATGGATATTTCACCTGACTTCTCCTTGGGGGTCGTCGCGGGACGGCCTTCACGCCGGGGAACATCCCGCGCGGCCCCTCATGCCATTCATGCCAATGAACGTGGTGGTGGGTTGATGGTCGGCGCTACCTTCAGCCGTTCTTCCTGAGCTTCAACATTTCCCGGACGTCGTCGGGGCGAGCGAGCTCGCGGCCGCAGTCCTTGGCGATACGGGCGGCCCTCTCGACCATCTCCGCGTTCGAAGTGGCGAGGCGTCCCCTGCTGTAGTAGACGTTGTCCTCGAAGCCGACCCGGATGTTGCCGCCCATGGCGATCGCGCCGTAGATGCAGTCCAGGTTCGCCTTCCCGCCGATGCCCATGGCGGTCCAGAAGGCGCCCTGCGGGAGCTTGCGGACGAGGAATTCCAGGACGTCCGGCTCGTACTTGACGGCGGCGGGCACGTTCAGCACGAGGCCGTAGTGGAAGGGCGCCTGGATGAGGCCTTCCTTGATCAGGATGTGGCTGGCGTAGACGTGGCCGAGGTCGAAGCACTCCAGGGTCGGCTGGACCTTGTGGGCGGCCATCTCGCGCGCGAACTCCCGCATGATCGGCAGGGTGTTGACGATGTAGTCGTCGCCGAAATTGACCGTGCCGCAGTCGAGGCTCGCCATCTCGGGATCGAGGGTGACGGGCTGCAGGCGCTCCTCGGCGGTCATGCCCACCGCGCCCCCCGTGGTCGTCTCGATGACGATGTCGCACTTCCGGCGCACCAGCTCGATGGTCTTCTTGAAGACGGCCAGGTCCTGCGTGGGCTGGGCATTCGCGTCCCGCACGTGGAGGTGCAGGACGGACGCGCCGGCCTTCCAGGCATCGTAGGCGGAATCGGCGATCTCCTCCGGGGTGACCGGCAGCGCGGGATTCTGGGCCTTGGTGGTCTCGGCGCCGGTAACCGCGCACGTGATGATGAGCTTGTTGTTCATGTCGGACCTCCTGTTGCTTGCGATTATGACTGGCCGCTGTCAAAGAAGTGGATCGGCCGGTGGTCCACGGCGTCTTCCGCCGCCGGCCACCGGCCGGGAAAAAATCCGTTACATGTAGCGTTCAGCGAACAGCTTGCGGAGCTTCTCGTTCTCCCGCAGTTCCCAGAGGGTGATCTCGGCGTGGTCCTTGGTGTAGCCGTTGCCGACGATCATGTTGACGTCCTTGCCGACGCCCTCGGCGCCCAGGGCGGCCTTGGTGAAGTTGGTGGCCATGCTGAAGAAGTAGACGATGCCGCCGTCCCTGCAGGGGAGGATGCTGCCCATCTCGCAGTTGGCCACGTTCACGCAGGTGATGATGACGTCGAATTCCTTCCCTTCGTTGGCCTTCGTCACGACGTCGAGGAACTCCACCGGCTTGGTGGCGTCGCCCGTCACGGCCTCGTGGCAGAGCTTGAGGTCCATCAGGGTCGGGATGTCCTTGGCGTGGTGGACGTTGGCCACGACGCGGCCGGTGGGGCCGACCCGCTTCATGGCTTCGTAGCAGCAGAGCAGGCCGGACTTCCCGCCCGCGCCGATGACGAGGACGCGGTCGCCGGGCTTCACGAGCTTGGCCGTCTGGGCCGGGGCACCGGCCACGTCCAGGGCCGCGAGAGCCAGGCTCTCGGTCATGTCCTCGGGGAGCTTCGCGTAGATGCCGGATTCGAACAGGATGGCCTGCCCATCGATCTCGACGCGGTCGATGTCCATGTAGATCTTCTTGATCTTGTTGATCTTGAGGGGCGTGAGGCTGAGGGAGACCAGGGAGGCGATCTTGTCGCCCACCTTGAGGTTGCGGTCCTTGAGGGCCTTGCCGATCTTGGCCACGCGGCCGATGAACATGCCGCCGGAACCGGTGATCGGGTTCTGCATCTTGCCGCGCTGCTCGACGATCTCGAGGATCTTGGCGGCGATCTTCTGCTCGTCCTTGCCGGCGGCTTCCTCGAGCTGGGTGAAGCTCGCGGAGTCGATGTTGAGGGCGATCACATCAACCAGGATCTCGTTGTCGTAGACAGTCGAGAAGTCGTTGTCGATCTGGAGCGCCGGCTGAGGCAGGACTCCTTTCGGCTTGAGTACACGGTGAGAACCGTACTTGCACGCGGTGCGAACAGTCATATTTCACCTCTATGTGGTTGTGTGAATGTCCCTGCGCCGAAACATCCGTACGTCCGTCGAGAGACAAACCTGATGCACGACTAATCTAGACGGACCCCGTACGTTCCCCATCATGCAAAAAATTCATGTATCAAATGAATTAGATTCATTTTAAACTCCATTCATAATCGTATATATCATAAAAAATATTTGCGTAATAATGACACTACTTGGAAATTCCCTACAGATTAACGAATATTGAGCCCTGTAACAATCCGGACGCCCCGCCGCGCTTCCGAAGTCGACGATTCCCTGGTCCGGGTCCCCCCGTCGTCCGCCTTCGTGTGGGCATCGGGTCCCGGGTCGGTTCCCCGCCCTTCCGGCCGCACCGGCCTTCCGCGCTCCGGCGGACGCCGCCCTCCGCCCCGGCTTTCCGGTCATACGGCCCTGAATAAGCGCATCGCCAGACTTGTGCCGGCAGGGTCATGTTTGGAATATCCAGCGAAAAACCGGCCTGCGGGTCCGGCACGGGGTTCCCGCGACAGCCTTGGCTCCCGGTCCGCTCCTCCGGGTCCAGCCCCCGCCACGCCGTCTCAGTTCCCGGCCAGTTCGAGCAGGGTGTGCAGGAGGACGTTGGCCCCCAGTTCCACGTGGGACGATTCCGTCCGTTCCATGGGGTTGTGGCTGATGCCCCCGATGCTCGGAACGAAGATCATGGCGGTAGGACAGACGCGCGCCAGCATCTGGGCGTCCTGGCCCGCGCCGGAGGTCATGGTGCGGATGGGATGGCCGAGCCTAGCCGCAGTGCGCTTGATGACCGCCACGATGCCGGCGTCGAAGGTGACAGGCTCGAAGCGGGCCAGGCGCCGGGTGCTGATTCCCAGGCCCTCCTGCTGGCCCAGCTCGTGGAGGAAGGCCGCGAGCTGCTCCTCCGCCTCGCAGAGGCGCCCTTCGTCCGTGTTGCGCAGGTCCACGGTGAGCACGGCTTCCCGCGGGACCACGTTGATCAGGTTGGGTTCCAGCCGCAGGGAGCCGACGGTGCCCACCTGCGAATCGCCGATGCTGAGCGCCAGGTCGCGCACGAAGCAGGCGAGGCGGGCCGCCCCGTAGCCGGCGTCGTGACGGAGGCGCATGGGCGTCGTGCCGGCATGGTTCGACACGCCGCTCAGGGTGACTTCCTGCCAGGAGATGCCCTGGAGATCCGCCACGACGCCCAGCGATTCGCCGACATGATCGAGGATGGGCCCCTGCTCGATGTGGAGTTCCACGAAGGCGCTCGGGGCCAGGGCCCCGGGCTCCATCTCCCCCGCGTAGCCGATGCGTGCCAGCTCCCCGCCGAAGGTGGTCCCGTCGATGCCCGGCCTCTCCAGGGCCTCCCGGACGTCCATCCCGCCCGCGTAGACGAGGGACCCGAGCATGTCGGGCTGGAACCGCACCCCCTCCTCGTCCGTGAACGCGGCCACCACCAGCGGCCTTCGCGTCCGGATCCCCGCCTCGTCCAGGGTCTGGGCCACTTCCAGCCCCGCGAGCACGCCCAGGCATCCGTCGAATTTCCCCGCGGTGGCCACGGTGTCGATGTGGGATCCGGTCATGACCGGCGGGAGGTCCTCCAGGCCCTTCCTCAGTCCGAAGAGATTGCCCACGCGGTCCACCCGGACTTCCAGTCCCAGCTCCCGCATCCAGGCGGCCACCAGGTCGCGCCCCTGGCGGTCCTCGTCCGTGAGCGCCAGCCTGCAGATGGAGCCGTCCTCCCGGCGCCCCACGCAACCCAGGCTTTCCAGTCGGTCCAGGAGGCGGCGGGCGTTGATCGATGGTTCGGTGGCTGGCCTCATGGTCCGACTCCCCCCGCCAGTCATGGGCGGTATCCCGAGGATTCTACCCGCGAAACCTAGGCGCCGATGAACAGCAGCGGCCTCGGCTGCGGCTCGCCGGAGGCCAGGAGCAGCGCGAAGGCGCCCCGGCTGCCGTCGTTCCGGAGTCTCGATCCCCAGAGCACTCCGAGCTCGCCGCTGCCCGATTGGAAGAAGCCTCCCGGCGCCAGCCCGTCCTCCGGGACGGCCGGACCGATGCGGAGCGCGCCGGCGACCGGGGGAGTCCGCCCCTCCTTGAGGCAGGCCTGGAGGAAGGGCTTCATGGCCCGCCCGGCCGAACCCGCGTCCTCCTGGCGGATCCAGGGCAGGTCTCCGGCCGGGGACGCCGCCCCGCGGGACCAGAAATCCAGTGCAAGCTCGAAACGGCCTCGGCTGGATCCCCTCTTCCAGGCGGAAAAGTAGGCGCCGGTGGCGATCTCCGCGCCGGCCCCGTCCAGCTGCCGGTAGGGTCCGGCCATGCAGGCCAGCGTACCGTCGCCGGCGACGGCGTCCATGGAGATCTCCCAGATCACGGTGCCCTGGTGGTCCACGGGCAGGGCCTCGTAGGCGGCCCGGCCGGGGACGGGACCCTCCTCGCAGATGACGGAATCCGCCGCCAGCGCAGAGAGGAAGGCCGAACGGATGCCGTCGTAGGCCACCCGTATCGCGAAGGCCCGTTCAACCGCCAAAGCCTCTTCCCGGAAGCCGGAGCCTGAATCGATCCTTGATTCTGCTTCAGGCATGATCATCTCCTGATGAGGGGGGACCCCTTCCGGAAGGCTACCTGCAGGGCCGCCGTCCTGTCTGCGCCTTGCGTCACGGGTTCCTCGCCGCCTCTATTTTGAAAGCCTGGCCAGCGGGTCAATGATTCCCTGGGTTCCTGCGCGGAAACTGAAACCAACGCTTCCGCGCGTGCCCGAACCAACGTAGGATAGGCACGTTTGTGCCGAGGCCGGGACCGTTCATTCGGACGGGCCGAGCCTCGGCCCGTGATACCAGGGGGACGGAATGGCCGCTACCGCGCAGAGGGAAATCATCCAGGTCGAGCAGAAGGTGCCGATCCTGAAGGGCATCCCCTTGAGTCTCCAGCATTTGTTCGCGATGTTCGGGGCCTCCATCCTGGTGCCGATCCTCTTCAACACCTGGGCGGGCAAGATGGTCATCGATCCGGCCCTCGTGCTCATGATGAACGGCATCGGAACCCTGATCTACCTCTTCATCTGCAAGGGCAAGGCCCCGGCCTTCCTGGGCTCCAGCTTCGCGTTCCTGTCTCCCACGGCGGTCTGCATCGCCACCGCCACCAAGGCCGGCCTGGATCCGCAGATCGGCTTCCAGCGCGCGGTGGGCGGATTCTTCATCGCGGGCCTGGCCTTCGCGCTGGTCTCCCTCGTCATCCGCTTCGCGGGCAGGCGCTGGATCTCCATCGTGCTGCCGCCCGCGGCCATGGGGCCCATCGTCGCCCTCATCGGCCTGGAACTGGCCCCCGTCGCCGTCGGGATGTCCTTCTTCAAGGGCGGCTCCATGGCCTCCGGGGAGATCGTGGGCTCCTGCGTCCTCATCTCCCTGTTCACCCTGGCCGTCGTGATCGTGGGCTCCGTGGTCTTCCGCGGCTTCCTGGCCGCCATCCCCATCCTGATCGGCGTCATCGCCGGCTACATCCTGTCGGTGATCCTCGGCGTCGTGGACTTCAGCGCCGTCACCGGCGCCCAGTTCCTGACGATCCCGCGGCCCGTCCTTCCCATCTTCGACTGGGCCTCGATCCTCATCGTGCTCCCCGCGGCCCTCGTGGTCATCTCGGAACACATCGGCCACCTCTTCGTGACCAGCAACATCGTCGGCCGCAACCTCCTCAAGGAGCCCGGCCTCCACAACTCCCTGCTCGGCGACGGCCTCTCCACCATGATCTCCGGCCTCACGGGCTCCTGCCCCACCACCACCTACGGCGAGAACATGGGCGTCATGGCGATCACCCGGGTCTACTCCGTCTGGGTCATCGGCGGCGCCGCCGTCATCTCGATCTTCATCGCCTTCTTCGGCCACGTGAGCGGCGCCATCCGCACCCTGCCCACCCCCGTCATCGGCGGCGTCAGCATGATGCTCTTCGGCGTGATCGCCGCCTCGGGCCTGCGCATGCTCATCGAGGCCAAGGTGGACTACTCCAAGTCCCGCAACCTCCTGCTGTCCGCCGTGGTGTTCGTGGTGGGCATCTCCGGCGTCCCCATCAACATCGGCGGCACCCAGCTCAAGGGCATGGTCCTGGCAACCCTGGTGGCCATCGTCCTCAGCCTCGTCTTCTACCTCTTCGAGCAGCTCGGCTGGTCCAACGAGGAACCGGACGTGGTCCACGACGAGGGCGCGGAGGAGACGATCTAGGAGGAAAGGGGGCCGGAAGGCCCCCTTCCTTTGCTTCCGGATCCGCCGGGCTCCCGCGAGAATGGTTCCTGGCGAGGACGCAATGAACCTGGATCACATCGGCATCGAAGTTCGGGATCTCTTCACCATGGAGCTGTTCTACCGCTCCGTGCTGGGCTTCCGGCCCAGGTACCGGTACGTCAGCACCCGCACGCCGGGCCTGCGCACGGTGTTCCTGGAGCGGGAGGGGCTCTCCCTGGAGCTCCTGGAACGCCCGCGCGACGCGACGTTCCGGCCTTCCGGCGGGCACCTCGCCCTGTCGGTGCCGGACGTGGATGCCGAGTGCGCGCGCATCGCCGGGACAGGTTTCCCGGGCCTGTCCCTCAGGCCGCCCCGCAACACCGGCGACGGCTTCCGCGAGGCGGAGCTGAGCGACCCGGAGGGAAACCTCCTGGAGCTGTCCGCCCGCATCGCTCCCGAGCCTCGCCCCCCCGTGAGGGCCGTCGTCTTCGACCTGGACGGAACGCTCATCGACAGCGAACCCAACTACCTCCTCGCCGACCAGGAACTCCTCGCCCGCTACGGCATCTCCTTCTCGGAGGAGGACAAGCGCCGCTACGTCGGGGGGAGCAACCTGGACATGATGCACGACCTGGTGCGCCGCTACGGGCTCCAGGCCACCCCCGGGGATCTGGCCGAGGAGAAGAATGCGATCTACCTGGAGATCGCGGAGCACGCCACCCGCGTCTTCCCGGAGATGAAGCGCTTCCTCGACCTGCTGGTGGCCCGGGGAGTGCCCGTCGCCGTGGCCTCCGGCTCCGGCCCGGAGGTCATCCGCCGCCTGCTGGCCTCCGTGGGGCTCGCGGACACCTTCGAGCACGTGGTCTCCGCGGAGGAAGTCCCCCGGGGCAAGCCCGCTCCGGACGTGTTCCTGGAGGCCGCCCGCCGCCTGGGCCTCCCCCCGGAGTGCTGCGTGGTCGTGGAGGATTCCCGCCCCGGCGTGGAGGCGGCCCACCGCGCCTTCATGCGCTGCATCGCCGTGCCCTTCCTCGCCGACAAGCCCCTTCCGCCCGCCTTCGAGCTGGCCGACCTCCTCTACCCGGACGGCATGGAGAGCTTCGACCCCGGCGGGGCCTTCGCCTGGCTGGAGCCGCTCCTGGCCTGAGCCCCCGTTCGGGGCTGCAAGCATTCAGGGGAAGCATGGGAACCGCGAATTTTCCCGAATGGGCGCGAAGGGGAACGGAGATCCGCGTTTTTCGGCCAAGGCATGCCCTTCGCGGGTTCCAGGGGCGGATCGAGGCCTGAGGCGGGCCGGTCACGGCTCCTTCACGGCGTAGGCCAGGCGGAAGCCGAGCTGTTCGAAGACGTCCCGCTCCCTGCCGGGCACGTGGACGTAGACCACCTCGAGGCCCAGGGATCTCCCCTTCTGCAGCGCCCGCAGGAGGAACCCCTCCTCCCGGCCCGCCCACCAGCGCAGCTCCGCATCCTCGTGCGGCTCCTTCGACAGCAGCGCCGCCACGCCCGTCACGGCGCCCTCGTGGCGCTCCCACAGCAGCCATCCGTTCGCCTTCAGTTCGCGGACGAGCGGCTCGGAAAGGACCTGCCCGAACTGCCGGGAGGCGAAGGCCAGCCATGCCCGTTCGTCCCCGGCCACCTCCACGCCTTCCCCGGAGCCCGGGGGCAGGTTGGACAGGAAGCGGAAGAGGCACGCGGACACCGGCGCCCGCGGGTCTTCCACGGCCAGGTTCCGCAAGGTCCTGGCCAGCACCCCCAGTTCCTCGGGTACGCCCACCATGAGGCCGAACCAGTCGCAGTTCCCCTCCTTCACGAAGCCGCACTTCAGGGCCAGGCCCGGCGACATGCCGTTGTCGTCCCGGATCTGGAGGAAGGGCGTCCTCCCGGCGGCGAGCTGCTTCCGCACCAGGTCGCGGGTGACCACCTCCGCATAGCCTTTCCTGCGGTGCTCCTCCAGGGTGTACATGATCCCCAGGGAATCATCCTCGTGGACCAGCAGCCAGCAGACGGGCCCGCCGTCCCCATGGACCGCCGAGGAGGCGCGGTCCCGGATGCAGGCCCGGATCTCCTCCAGGCTGCCGGGATGGCGGTAGGCGTGGTGCGTGTCGATGAGCTCGGCGTCCTGGACCTCCAGGCTCTGCGCCGGCCCCCGTCCGGGTTCCGGAGGCGGGGCGTCCGGCGGGTAATAGTAGACGGCGCAGGGCGCGTCCCAGACCACGGGGAAACGGGCCTTGAGCTTGTCGGCGAGGGGCTTCCACACTCCGGAGAAACGGTAGAACCCAGCCTGCTTCTCCAGTTCCAGGCAGACCGCCTCCAGGAAGCCCTCGTCCCGGGTGTGCAGGTACCAGAACCCGGGTCCCTTGACCAGGACACCCTTGGGATTCTGGTCGTCGTCCACGAGGAGTTCCCGCCCCGGCTCGTTCCGCAGGACTCCGACGAGGTTCAGGGTGGCGATCCGGTCCTTCTCGAAGAACGCCAGGATGGCCGGGGTGAGCGGGGTGCGTTTCATCAGACGGCCCTGTGTCTCCATTCATCCTTCCAGAAGTAGAACGCGATGAGGGCGGCCTCCGCCATGACGGACACGGCGATGGCCGCCCACACGCCCCGGATGCCCATGTGGAGCGTCTTGGCCAGCAGGTAGGCCAGCGCCAGCTTGAGGGGCGCGTTGGCGACGAGCGAGGCGATCATGGGCGGGAAGGTGTCCCCCGCGCCCTGGAACACGCCCCCGTAGATCGAGATGTAGACGATGAAGACGAGGCCGGCGTAGACGATGCGCAGGTAGGACACCCCGGCGGCGACGACCGCGGGATCCGCGATGAAGAAGCCCATGACGGTGCGGGGGAACAGGAGGAACGGCAGGGCGAAGAGGGCCACGTTGATCCAGGCCAGCCGCATGCCCTTCCGGATCAGGGCATCGCAGGCCGTGGGGTCGCCCCGGCCCAGGCTCTGCCCCACCAGGATGGAGAGCCCCGTGGAGAGGCCCACCAGGAAGATGAAGATGTAGTTGAAGAGCTGGCCCCCGATCCCGAAGGCCGCCGTGCCCGCCCGGCCGCCGGTCTCGGTGACCAGGCGGAACATCAGCATGCCGGTGAGGGGCCGGGCCACCTGCTGCAGGCAGGCCCAGCCCCCGATCCGGAGGATCCTCCGGCCCATGTCCAGGCGGGGCCTCAGTGACGCCAGGAAGAGGGACAGCCGGCCCCCGTAGAGCCGGCGGACGAGGACGGCGTTGATGGCCAGGAAGGCCAGGGCCGTGGCGGCCACCGTCGCCAGGGCGGAGCCCCGGATCCCCAGGCCGAGCCTGAAGATGAAGAGAGGGTTCAGGAGCGCGTTGAGGAGATTGGCCAGCCCGAAGACGTAGAGGGGCGACAGGGTGTCGCCCACGGCCTGGATCGAGGTCCGGAGCGACGAGCTGGCGAAGACCAGCCCCGTCCCCGCGAAGAGGATCACCAGGAACTGGCGCGTGAGTTCCAGCACCTCCGGGTCCGGGTTGAACATGACGCGGACGATGGGCGCCGTCGCCAGGATGCAGGCGAAGCCGACGACGGAACCGATGGCCGCCGAGAGGGTGAACGACATCCCGCAGATCTCCCGGACGGCCCGCTCGTCCCCCCGTCCGCTGCTCCGGGCCACCAGCGCGATGGTGCCCGCCGACACCAGGGTGGAGAAGAAGAAGATGACGCCGGAGACGCTGTTGCCCAGGGACGCCGCCGCGGCGGCCGTCGTGCCCAGCCGGGAGACGAAGTAGATGTCCACCGTGGCGAGCAGGCACTGCAGCACCATCCCCGCCATCACGGGCCACGACAGCTTGAGCAGCACTCGACCGTCCCCCTGGAAGCCCCGGCCTGGAGGGCGCGGGGAGCCTTCCATACTAGCTTGCGGTCAGGCCCGCTTCAGCCTCAGGGCGTTGAGCACCACCGTGAGCGAGCTCATCCCCATGGCCGCGCCCGCCAGCATGGGACCCCCGAAGCGGTCCAGCAGGTTGAAGGCGGCCAGGGGCATCAGCACCAGGTTGTAGCCGAAGGCCCAGCCGAGGTTCTGGCGCACGACGGTCCGGGTGCGGCGGGCCAGCCGGAGGACCGCCAGCAGCGGCTCGAGGCCGCCCCTGAGGAGGTTCATGGGCGCGGCCGCCTGGGCGGCCTCGAGGCCCGGCATGGAGATTCCCGCATCGGCCTGGGCCAGGGCCGGCGCGTCGTTCACCCCGTCCCCGACGAAGGCCACCACGGCTCCCTTGGCCTGCAGCGCCCGGATGCGTGCCTGCTTGGACCCGGGATCGCACCCGCCCAGAGCCTCCTGGATGCCCAGTTCCCCGGCGACCACTCCGACGGCTTCGGGCCGGTCGCCGCTGAAGAGGTGCAGCTCCAGGCCGAGGTCCCGCAAGGCGGCCACGGTGGCCCCCGTCTCGGGCCGCAGGGTGTCGGCCAGGATGAACATGCCCAGGAGCCGGTCTTCCTCCGCCAGGCCCACCGCCGTCGCCGCGGCGGGCAGGCCCGGGAGGGCCAGCCCCAGGAAGGCGGCGCTGCCCAGCCGCAGGCTTCGGCCTTCCACCGAGCCTGTGACGCCGCCGCCGGGATGGGCGCGGAAGTCCGCGACCTCGGGCCAGGCCAGCCCCCGCGCGGCCTCCAGGATCCCCTTGGCAAGGGGATGCTCCGAGCCCTGTTCCAGGGCGGCGGCCAGCCGGAGCAGCGCGTCCCGGTCCAGGTCCGCCAGGGCCCGCACCTCGCGCAGGGACGGTTTCCCCTCGGTCAGGGTGCCCGTCTTGTCGAAGGCCAGGTCCGTGACCCGGGAGAGGCGCTCCATGGCCGAGGCGTCCCGGACCAGCAGCCCCCGGCGAGCCGCGGTGCCCAGGGAGGCCGCCATGGCGACGGGCGTCGCCAGCCCCAGGGCACACGGGCAGGCGATGACGAGGAGGGTGACCGCGGGCCGCCAGGCCACGGACAGGTCGCCGGTCCGCAGCCACCAGGCCGCGAGGGTGACCGCCGCCAGGCCCAGGACGCCCGGCACGAAGACCGCGGAGATCCTGTCGGCCAGGTCCTGGACCGGCGCCCGCGAACCCTGGGCGTCGGCCACCTGGCGCGCCAGTTTCGCCAGCCAGGTCTGCCTGCCCACGGAGGCCACGCGCACCTCCAGCGCCCCGCCGTGGACCACGGCCCCGGCGATCACCGCGTCCCCGGCCGCCTTCGGCACGGGCAGGGGCTCGCCCGTCAGGAGGGCCTCCTCCACGTCGGCCCGGCCCGCCTCCACGAGGCCGTCCACGGGCACGGCGCCCCCCGGCTTCACGCGCACGAGGTCCCCGGGCAACAGCAGGCTCGAGGGGACCTCCTCCTCGCCGCCCTCCGCCGTGATCCGGAAAGCCTTGGCGGGCGCGAGCCTCAGCAGGGCCTCCAGGGCGTCCGTGGCCCGGTGCCTGGCCTTCGCCTCCAGGTACTTGCCCACCAGCAGGAAGGCCACCAGGGCCGCCGCCGTCTCGAAGGGCGGGTGCATGCTCCCGCGGAACCCCTCGTGGAGCCCGAAGCCCCAGCTCACCAGGGCGCCGAGGGCGATGAGGGTGTCCATGCTCGTCTCGCCGTGCAGGGCCTGGCGCCCCGCGTGCAGGAAGAAGGGATACCCGGCCCCGAAGGCGGCCAGGGCGCTCAGGACCGCCTGGACCTGCCAGGGCATGTGCCACCCCAGGCCCGGGATCATGCCCGCCATGAGCGGGAGGGTCAGGCCCCAGGCCGCGATCACGCGCGCCAGGGCGTGGCCCAGCTCCGGCGCGGCCGCCCCGGCCTCCACGACTAGGTGGTAGCCCCTGGATTCCAGAGCCTCGGCGAGGGTCTCCACGGGCACCGAATCGCAGGCCAAAGTAGCCTCTTCCGTCGCCAGGTTCACCGCGACGTCCGAGACGCCCGGCACGGCGGCCAGGGCCTTCTCGACGCGCCTGACGCAGCTGGCGCAGGTCATGCCCTCCACGCGGTAGGTCTTCGTGGCCATGCTCTCCTCCGGCCCTTCAGCGGTACTTGAGGATCTCCGTCAGCTCGGCCAGGATCCGCTCCTCGTCGCCCCGCTCGTGGGCGGTGACCACGTGGTGCCAGAGATGGCTCTGGAGCACCAGGTTGCCGATCTTGTCCAGCGCGCCGTCCACGGCCTTGATCTGCTTGAGCACGTCCCCGCAGTAGACCCGCTCGTCCTCCAGCATGCGGAGGATGCCCTCCACGTGCCCCTTCACGCTCAGGAGCCGGCGGCGCGCGTTCTCGCGCACGGCGGGGTCCAGGCGCAGCCCGTTGTCACAGCAGGAGCCCATGGCGCCCCTCACGCGGGCAGGGAGGCGGTGTAGCCCTCCTCCTGGACGGCCGCGATCACGGCCTCCGGAGCGGGGGTCCCGCCCACCAGGGTCTCCCCCTTCTCCAGGCTCACCTCCACCGGCCCCTGGACTCCGGGCACCTTCGAGATGGCCTGCTTCACGTGCATCACGCAGTGGCCGCACGTCATTCCCTGGATCTTCAGCTTGAGCATCGCCGGCTCCCTTCTATCCCACCCCACCTGGGGTGGGTTCATGTTCCCACCTGTGGCTGCAGGATGCAAGCCCGGGTTCCCCGGACACTTTCTTGGATGTCCTGCCGAGGCTTCCGTCACGGGGACTTTTCCCAAGGCGCGGGTTGGGGTCCTGGACGCTTGGGCCTAGAATGGGGGCATTCGACGGAGGTGTCTCCATGCCGAGCCGGACTGGTCCAGGGCAGCCCAGGCCCCTGTCCCGGAGGGACTTCCTGGCGACGGCCTCCGCCGCCGCCGGGGGACTCGTGCTCGCGGGCTGCGCCAGGAACCCCGTCACGGGCAAGTCGCAGCTCATGCTCGTGGACGAAGGGGACGAGCGCGCCATCGACAAGGAGCAGTCGCCCCACCAGTTCTCCGAGGACTTCGGGACGGTCCAGGAGCCGCGCGTGAACCAGTACGTGCAGACCGTGGGCCGCGCCCTCGGCGCCAAGTCCCACCGTCCCAACGTGCCCTACTCCTTCCGCGTGGTGGAGGCCTCCCACGTGAACGCCTACGCCTTCCCGGCAGGGTCCATCGCCTGCACCCGCGGCATCCTCCTCAGCCTGGACGACGAGGCCCAGCTCGCGGCCCTCTTCGGCCACGAGGTGGGCCACGTGAGCGCCCGGCATTCCGCCGCGCGGATGAGCCAGAGCCTGCTCATCCAGGCGGCCGTCGCGGGAACGGCGGTCGCCGTGGCGGTGAAGGACAAGCGCTATGCGCCCATCGCGGGCGCGGTGGGCGCCCTGGGGTCCGGCCTGCTCCTGGCGAAGTACAGCCGGGACGACGAGCGCCAGGCGGATGCCCTGGGACTCGAATACATGGTGCGCTGCGGCTACAACCCCGACGGGATGACGGGACTGATGGGGATGCTCACGAGTCTCCACGAAGAGGAGCCCAGCAAGCTCCAGCTCATGTTCGCGACCCATCCCATGGGGCGCGAACGCCTCGAGAACGCCCAGCGGGCCATCCGGGAGCACTACGCGGCCTGCGGCGGCTATCCCCGGAACCGGGAGCGGTTCATGGACGAGACGGCGCCCATGCGCCGGTTCAAGCCCGTCGTGGAGGCCATCCAGAAAGGGGACAAGGCCCTGGCGGACGGCAAGCCCGAGGCCGCGGCGCCCCACTACCAGGCGGCGCTGAAGGCGGTTCCGGACGACTACGAGGCTCTCGTGAAGATGTCCCGGTGCCTGCTGCTCCAGAAGCAGACCAAGGAGGCCAAGGTCTATGCGGAACGGGCCAAGGCCGTGAAGCCGGGCGAGGCCCAGGCCCTGGCCGCCATGGGGCTCGCCTCCTTCCAGATGAAGGACTTCGCCTCTTCCCACGCCGCCTTCGAGGCCTACCAGAAGCTCCTGCCCGGCAACCCGGGCATGTACTTCCTGGACGGCTACTCCCTGGACCAGCTCGGCCGGCGCAAGGAGGCCGCCGTCCTCTACCAGCGCTACCTCGACACCGGCGCCGCCGACGAGGCCGCCGCCGTCGCCCAGAAGCGCCTCGCCGCCCTGCAGTAGCCTTCCGCGCCGCGCGCCGCCGGCTTGAGCTATGGTGGAACTGCCGCACCGGAGGTCGCACCATGGCCAGAGGCGTCAAGCATGAGCCCGGACAACATCCGTTCTTCCGCGAGGAGCTCTTCCGCTTCCTCGTGGACCTGAAGACCCACAACGACCGGGCCTGGTTCCAGGCGAACAAGGCGCGCTACGAGGCGGAGGTCCGGGAGCCGATGCTGGCCTTCATCATGGCCTTCTCCGACCCGCTGCGGGACCTCAACGAGCACTTCGTGGCCGACCCCAGGCCCGTGGGCGGGTCCATGTTCCGGATCTTCCGGGACACGCGCTTCGCCAAGGACAAGACCCCCTACAAGACCAACGCGGGGGCCCAGTTCCGGCACCGGGAATGCCCCAAGGACGTCCACTCCCCGGGCTTCTACCTCCACCTGGAGCCGGGCGGATGCTTCGCGGGGGGAGGACTCTGGCACCCCGATGCGGACTCCCTGCACAAGGTCCGCCAGCGCATCGTGACGCACGAGCAAGAGTGGAAGGCCCTCAAGCGCCTCGGCGTGGAGGGCGAGTCCCTGAAGCGGGTGCCCCAGGGCTTCGATCCGGACCACCCCTTCGCCGAGGACCTCAAGCTCAAGGACTTCTTCGCCGACGTGGCGCTCACGGAGCGCGAGGTCTGCGCCCCGGACTTCCTGGAGCGCTTCACCGACACCTGCAGGCGCTACCTGCCCCTCATGGCCTTCCTGTCGAAGGCCGTCGACCTGCCCTGGTAGCCCATCCCACCCGGATGCACCAAGCCTGGACAAGGGATGAATCGGGATCTGTTTTTCATCTTTTCATCCCTTTCATCCTTTTCATCCCTGTTAAAAACATCTTTAAAAGAAAATCAAACAAGGATGAAAGGAATGAAAGGGATAAAGATTAAAATATTGAATTAATTAGCATTATCGCACTTGGATTACGGAATCGCCAGGCGCCTTCATGTTCGGGCGGCGAGGGCCCGGCCCGTATGGGATCCGGGTGCCTGGGCGAGCGCCGCAGGGGGTCCTTGTGCCACGATGCGCCCTCCGCCGGGCCCGGCCTCGGGTCCCAGATCGATGACCCAGTCGGCGGCGGCGACGAGGTCCAGGTCGTGCTCCACCGCGACCACCAGGTGCCCTGACCGCGCCAGGGTCCGCAGGACCTCGACCAGCCGGTCCACGTCCTCGAAGCCCAGGCCCCGGGTCGGCTCGTCCAGCAGGACCGCCGAGCGCCTGGAGGGGTCCCCCGCCAGCACGGCCGCCAGGCGGAGGCGCTGCAGTTCCCCCGCCGAGAGGGTGCCCGCCTCCTGGCCCAGCCTCAGGTAGCCGAGGCCGATCCGGCGGAGGGCCTCCAGGGGCCCGCGCCCGGCGAAGAGGCCGGAAACCCGGTCCAGGGGAGCGTCCAGCGCCTCCGCCAGGGTCATCCCCTCCACCCGGCACGCCAGCACTTCCGGCATGAAGCGCCGGCCCTGGCAGGCCTCGCAGCCGACCTTCACGTCGGGCAGGAGGTCCATGGCCACCGTGACGTAGCCTTTCCCCTCGCAGGCCTCGCAGCGTCCCCCCGGCGCGGTGGTGGAGAAGTGCTTCGCGGCGAGGCCGCGCGACCTGGCCTCGGGCGTGGCCGCGAAGCGCTTCCGCAGGGCGTCGGCCAGGCCCGCGAGGGTGAGGACGGTGCTGGCGCCGCCGCCGCCGCCCTGGACCTGCCCCAGCATCAGGACGTCCTCGAAGGCCACGTGCGTCCGCGCCTCCCGGCAGCCCACCGGCTCGCGGCCCTGGAGCCGCGCGAGGAGGGAGGGGCCCAGGACGCCCCGCACGAGCGTGGACTTCCCGCTCCCGGAGACGCCCGTGACGGCCACGAGGGCGCCCAGGGGAAAGGTGACCTCCAGGTCCTGGAGGTTGTGCAGGGAAGCGCCGCGGAGGGTCACGCCCGGCGGCGGGACGGACGCCGACGTCCGCGCCTGCCGCTCCGTTCTCCGCCGCAGCATCCGGCCCGTGCGGGAGTTCCCGCCCGCCAGTTCCGCGGGCGAGCCTTCGGCGAGGAGGCGGCCCCCCTCCGGGCCCGCCCCGGGGCCCAGCTCGATCACCCGATCCGCCCGGGCCACCAGTTCCGCATCGTGCTCCACCACCACGACGGCGTTCCCGGCGTCGGCCAGGCCGCGGAGCACGCCCGCCAGCCGCTGGGTGTCCCGGGGGTGCAGCCCCTGGGTGGGCTCGTCCAGCACGTAGGTGACGCCCGTCAGGCCTCCGCCCAGGGCGGAAGCCAGGCGCAGCCGCTGGGCCTCCCCCCCCGAGAGGGTGGCGACCTCCCGTCCCGGGCAGAGGTAGCCGAGGCCCGCGTCCCGGAGCGCGGCGCAGCGGCGCAGGATGTCCGCCCGCAGGTTCGAGGCGGGCCGGACATCGCGCTCCGAGAACCAGCCGTACAGCTCGTCGAGGGTCATGGCCGCCAGCTCGGGAAGACGGAGCCCCCCGACCGTCACGGCGCGGGACTCCGCCCGGAGACGCTCCCCCGAACAGGCGGGACAGGTCCTGTCGGTGAGCAGGGCCTCGAGGGCCTCGCCTTCGCTCGCGGGGCCCGACTTCAGGTGCACCCGCTCGTACTCGCGGTCCACCAGGGCCGCGAACCCGGCCCAGGCCGTGGACAGCCGGTGGACGCCCTCGTTCCGACCGCGATGGTAGTGCCACGCGACCTCGAAGACCCGGTCGCCCGCGCCGTGCATGGCGATCTCGCGCTCGGCGGGAGTCAGCGCCGCCCAGGGCTTCCGGAAATCCATCCCGAGGGCTTCGCCGACGCAGGCCAGGGTGGCCGCGAACTGGCCGTCGGGCTCCCCCAGGTAGGCGCCGAACCGCGTCCCGTCCATGGCGCCCCCGGCCAGGCTCCGCTCGGGGTGGTTCACCAGCAGCCCGGGATCGCAGGCCTGGACGAATCCCAGTCCCTTGCAGTGGGGGCAGGCGCCCGACTCCGAGTTGGGCGAGAAGGCCGAGGCCAGCAGGAGGGCGTGGCGCTCCCCGCAGCCGCAGCGGTCACCCTGGAAGGCCCCCCCGCAGGCGGGGCAAGGGCGCTCCCCGAACCTGGAGAAGAGCATGCGCAGCAGCTCGTCCAGCTCCGAGACCGTGCCCACGCGCGACCTGGGATTCCGCCTTCCGGTCGCCTGGGGGACGGCCACCGCCGCCTGCAGGCCGCGCGCCGACTCGAACTCCGCGCCCCCCTGCCTGGGCATGAGGCGGCGCGCCCAGGGGGACACGAGGTCGCTGAAGCGGTTCTGGGACTCGGCCAGCAGGGTGTCGAACACCAGCGAGGACTTGCCGCTCCCGGACGGCCCCGTCACCACCGTCAGTCCCCGCGCCGGGATCGAGACGTCCACGCCGCGCAGGTTGTGGGTGGACGCCCCCCGCAGCTCCATGGGGGCCTCGTCCGGGTCCGGGGGCGGCGGGACCGGTGCCTGCGCCCCGCAGGCAGGCCAGAGTCCGGAGGCCATGGACGCGGGCGGTCCCTGGGCCACTACCCGCCCGCCCTCGGGACCGCTCCCCGGCCCGAGCACGATCAGATGGTCCGCGGCCTCCACCACCTCCGGGTCGTTGTCCACCACCAGGAGGGTGTGGCCCGCGTCCAGCAGGCGGTCCCAGGCCTCCAGCAGCACCTTCACGTCCGCGGAGTGCAGGCCCGTGGTGGGCTCGTCGAGGGCGACGAGGGAGGCCGCCCGGCTCCCGCCCCCGGCCCGCGCCAGCTCCGTGGCCAGCTTCACCCGCTGCGCCTCGCCCCCGGAGAGGGAGGTGGCGGGCTGCCCGAGGGGCAGGTAGCCGAGCCCGCAGTCCAGCAGCGCGCCCAGGATCCTGTCCAGCTTCGGGTGCCCGGCGAAGAGTTCCGCCGCCTCGCGGACGCTCCCCTCCAGCACGTCGGCGACGCTCCTGCCCCGGTAGGGCACGTCCAGCACGTCGGCGTGGAAGCGCCGGCCCCCGCAGACATCGCACACCAGGTCCACGCTGCCGAGGTGGCGCATGCCCACCTCGATCACCCCGGCCCCCTCGCAGGCTTCGCACCGGCCGCCGGCGGTGTTGAAGGTGAAGTGCCCCTTCCCCAGCCCCCGGGCCTTGGCCTCGGGCGTCCCCGCGAACAGGTCCCGGATCACGTCGAAGGCGCCGCTGTAGGTGGCCGCGTTGGAGCGGGGCGTCCGGCCGATGGGGGCCGCGTCCACGGTCACGATGCGCCGGAAGCCCTCTTCGGCGCGGATCCGCGCCACGGCCTCCTCCAGGAGGGAGGTCTTGCCCGCGCCCGAGACGCCGGTGACGACGTTGAGGGCCTTCCGAACGATGCGGACGGAGACGTGGTCGAGGTTGTGGCGCGCGAGCCCCTCGAGCCGGAGCGTCCCCGCGCCGGCCCTGGGTGCCCGGACCGGCCCGGCCTCCCGCCCCGCGAGCCAGCGCCCGGTCGGCGTATCCATCCCGGAGGCCGCCAGGTCCGCCGGAGGCCCGCTCCAGAGCAGCCTGCCGCCGTCCTGCCCCGGCCCGGGCCCAAGATCCACGAGCCAGTCGGCCTCGCGGGCGAGGGTGGCGTCGTGCTCCACCACCACCACGGTCTGCCCCTGGTCCCGCATCCGGCGGAGCACGCCCAGCAGGCGCCTCACGTCCCCGGGATGGAGTCCCGCGGTGGGCTCGTCCAGCACCACCACCAGCCCCCGCAGCTCCCCCAGGGCCAGGGAGATCAGGCGGAGGCGCTGGACCTCCCCCACGGACAGGCTCGGCGCGGGCCGGTCGAAGGCGAGGTAGCCCAGGCCCAGCTCCTCCATGAGCCCGCAGCGGGCCGCGAGATCCTTCCGGATGGGCTCCAGCACCGAGGCCTCCCGTTCCGCCGCCTCGACCCCGGCCAGGAACGCGCCCAGCCCGGCGGCGGTCATGGCGGCCAGCTCCGTGATCGCGCGGCCGCGCCAGGTCACTGCGAGGGCCTCCGGCTTCAGGCGGGCGCCCCCGCAGGCCCCGCAGGGGGAGGAGCGCACGAAGCGCAGGATGGAGTCGTTGCGCTTGCCCCGGAGGATCTCCTCCATGACCGGCACCAGCCCCCGGTAGAACCCTTCCTGGCGGGGCCTCGCCGTGATCCCCGTCCACTTCAGCCGCGACTCCAGGGGGTGCTTCCCGTAGGGGATGCGCAGGCGCTCGGAGCCGTAGAGGACCACATGACGGACCTCGTCGGTCAGGTCGTCCCAGGGGATGTCCACGGACCCGCCGTGGGCGCGGAGGACCTCGTCCAGCACCGCCAGGGTCACCTGCGAATACATGAGGTAGCCGTTGGGCGTGCTCACGCGGAGGGCCCCCTCCCGCAGGGACTTGGCGCCGTCGGCCACCAGCAGGTCCAGGGCGAGGCGGTCCTCCACGCCCAGCCCCTGGCAGCGCGGACAGGCGCCCTCGCCGCCGTTGAAGGAGAAGAACCCCCGGGTCGGCCGGACCCCCTCGGGCGCCGTGCCCAGGCGCGCGTAGAGCAGGCGCAGGAGGTCCCAGACCTCGGTGAGCGTCCCCACGGTGGAGCGGGGATTGGCGAGGGAGGTCCGCTGGCTCACCGCCACGGCGGGGCCGAGCCCCTCGATGGCGGTCACGGCCGGGCGCGCGAAGCCCCCCGCGAACTGGCGGCTGAAGGAGGGGAGCGTCTCCAGGAAGCGCCGCTGGCCCTCCCGGAAGAGCGTGTCGAAGGCCAGGGAAGACTTCCCGGAGCCGGAGACGCCCGTGATCACCGTGAGCCTGCCCCTCGGGATCTCCAGGTCGATCCCCTTCAGGTTGTGCTCCCGCGCCCCCCGGATGATGATGCTGCGTTCCGCCACGGACTCCTCCGGCCTCGATTCTAGCGTCCTGGCGTCCGGGCCCCGGACCGGGCATGCTTCAGGGCGGAGGCTCGACGATGGCCGTGGTTCGCAGTCTGGAGGACATGATGCAGGCCGTCAGGGCCTTCCAGGAGAGCCGGGTGTTCCTCACCGCCCTCGAGCTGGACATCTTCCGCGCCCTGGGAGACGGCGCCGCGGCCCCGGACACCGCCGCCGCCCTCGGCACGGACCCCCGGGCGACGGCCATGCTCCTCGACGCCCTGACGGCCCTGGGCGCGCTGGAAAAGGCCGAAGACGTCTACCGCTGCACCCCGGAATCCAGGGCCCTCGCGTCGGCCCGGCAGGGGCTCATGCACACCGTCCGGAAGTGGGACACCTGGTCCACCCTCACCGCCTGCGTCCGCACGGGCACCCCCGCGAAGCGGCCCGGCTCGGAGCGGGACGAGGAGGGCACGGAGCACTTCATGGGGGCGATGCACGCGCGCGCCGTGCGGGCCGCCTCCCGGCTGGTGGAGGCCGTCGGGACCGAGGGTGTCGGGCGCATGCTGGACCTGGGCGGCGGCCCCGCCACCTTCGCCATCGCCTTCGCCCAGGCCAGGCCCGGACTGTGCGCCGAGGTGCTGGACCTCCCGGCGGTGGTTCCCATCGCCGAGCGGCACATCCGCGAGGCGGGGCTCTCGTCCCGCGTGAAGGCCCGCGCGGGGGACCTCCGCGCCAGCGACCTGGGCCGTGGCCACGACCTGATCCTGGCCTCGGCCGTCTGCCACATCCTGGGCGAGGCGGAGAACCAGGATCTCTTCCGCCGCTGTGCCGCGGCCCTGGCGCCGGGGGGACGCCTCGTCGTCCGGGACTTCATCCTGGAACCCGACCGGACCGCCCCGAAGGAGGCCGCCCTCTTCGCCCTGAACATGCTGACCGGCACGGCGCACGGCAACGTCTACACCGAGGCGGAATACCGGGCCTGGCTGGAGGCCGCGGGCTTCCGGACCGTCGAGCGGCGGCGCGAGGACGGGGAGGACCTCGTCCTCGCGTCCCTCCAGTAAGGAAGGGGCCGGCATCCGCCGGCCCCTGTCCGCCGAACCCCGTTCCCGGCTACTTGGCGCAGCTGGCGGTGTACTTCTTGTGGAAGGCGCTGAAGAGCTCCACCACCTTCTGGATCTTG
>DAOPZL010000011.1:60414-74380 GCA_035353395.1 Holophaga sp. | reverse complement strand
GCGTAAATCCGAGCGACTGGATTTACGCATTTCTGCTACACGACCTGCCCATATTATATTCGCGATTTTCCTTCGTCAACGAGGGGGGATTGCCTGCGGCCACCCGGATTCCCGGCCCGGAAGGGCCGTGACGGGGACGCCGCCCGCTCATGCCTCCTTGGCGACGACCCGGTTCCGGCCGGCCTGCTTGGCGTGGTACAGGGCTTCGTCGGCGCGCTTCAGGACCGCTTCGTGGGTGGGATCCTCCGGGTGGATCACGGAGACGCCGAAACTGGCCGTCACGCCGAAGCCTCCGCCCGCGGGCAGGGGATGCCGGAACCCCGCGACGGCCTTCCGGAGGCGCTCGGCCAGCTTCCTCGCGCCCTCGAGACCCGTCTCGGGCAGCACGACGAGGAACTCCTCCCCGCCGAATCGCCCCACGGAATCGCAGTCCCTGACCTTGGCCGCGAAGATCCCGGCGACGGCGCGCAGGACCTTGTCGCCGACCTCGTGCCCATGGGTGTCGTTGACGTTCTTGAAGTGGTCCACGTCGATCATGAGGATGCCGGTGTGGCTCATGTAGCGCTGGTTCTTGCGGTAGGCCTCCTCGATCGTCTCCATGAGCTGGCGGCGGTTGAGGAGGCCCGTGAGGGCATCCGTCATGGCGAGCTTGTGGACCTGCTGGAAGAGCTTGGCATTCTCCACGGCGATGGCGATGTAGCTGCCGATGGCCCGGATCGTCTCGAGCTTCTGCCGGTCGTAGGCATGGGGGATGTGGCTCTGGACGCTGAGCATGCCCGTGACCTTCTCCCCGGCGAACAGCGGAACGAACACGAGAGACTTCTCGGGCGTCCCGTCGAAGACGAGATCGCCATAGGAACGGGTGTAGTGGCGGTACTCCGCCTCGACGTCCCCGATGAGGATGTCGCTGCGGTGGTTGACGCACCAGCAGCCGAAGTTCTCCCGGCTGAGGGGGCGGCTGAAGGAGGGCTTGCGCTGGCCCTGGATCATCACGAGGCGGTAGTCGAGGCACGCCTGTTCCTCGTTGACCAGCCCGATCAGGAGGGTGGGCGCGTCCATGAGGCTGTTGATCGCGCCGTACAGGCTCTCGAGGGTCGCATCGAGGTCCAGGTTCGAGGTGATGCGCTGCCCGATCTCGCTGATGGTGGCGATCTGCTTGTAGAGGTTCTCGAAATGGCGGGTCTCGCGCCGGATCCTCTCGTCGTGCAGGCCGATGATGCGGCGCGAGGTCTGTTCGTTCCGCATGGTGTCCTTGATCCTGGCATGCCGAATGTAGGCGTCGAGCGCCTTCCGGCAGTCGCCCCGGGCCTGCCACGCCTGGAAAAGCGATTTTTCCGCGTCCGCCTCAATCTTGCGGCTGCCGATCTCCTTCGCGGCCTCGACGACGGACTCGAGGTCCCGGATCGCCTCCCCGTGCTCGTTCTCCAGAGCCAGGAGGCGCGCGCGGCTGAGCCGGAACCGGGTCCCGATCGTCCGTTCCCCGGCCTGGGCGCATTCCTCCATGCCCCGATTCACGAGGGCCCAGGCCTCGTGCTTCCGACCGGCGTCGATGTAGACCTCGGCGAGGGACTGCCTGGCTTCCAGGGACTCGCGGCGCGCCTCGCCCGCGGTCCGGACGGCCTCCAGGAGCTCCCACTCCGCCTCCCCCAGCCTCCCCAGGGAGCGATAGATCAACCCGACGTCGTGGTGGTTGGCGGGGATGTTGTGGGGGGCGATGGTATAGGCCTTCCGGCAGTGCTCGATGACCTGGAGGGCCTCGGCTGGCTCGTCCAGCTCGTAGAGGCATTCCGCGATGTTCATGCTCGCCGCGTCGGCCAGGTCGTGGCGTCCCAGCCGCTCGGCGCCCTCGGCGGATTCCCGGAAACAGTCCAGGGCGAGATCGTAGATCCCCAGCGCGAGGTTGGCCGCTCCCAGCGCGTTGAGCGTTCGGACCACGCCCACCTGGTCTCCCAGTTCCTCGAAGCGCGACCGGACGGACTCGAGGAGGGCCTGGCCTTCGTCGTAGGCGTCCGCATCAAGGGTGAGCCAGCCCAGGTGGAACTGGAGCCAGGCGGCCCCGATCGCGTCTCCCGCCTCCCGCACCTCGGGCAGGAGGCCGTCGATCAGGTCCCGACTGGCCCTGGGATCCGTCCGAAGGTTCTCGTCCAGCCATTCACGGGCCGCCGCCGAGCGTTCCGCCAGGGACACCGTCCCGTCGAGGATCGCTTCCAGGGGAAGGCGCGGCTCGTGCATCGCATCAGTATGCCATCCTCCCCACCCGAGGGGGGGAGCCCGCGGGGTGCGGCATTCCCTGGCCGGAGCCGGGGATCAGAATTCCGTCACGGTCTTTCCCGGGAGCGGCCTGCCGGGGTAGTACTTGCGATGGATCTCCGCGAACGTGCCGTCCTTCTTCATGCCCGCGAAAGCCTTGGTCCAGGCCTTCACGACGGGCGCCGGCGTCCCCTTCGACAGCACGATGTAGTCCTGCACCCGCGCGAAGGTGTAGACGGGCTTCACGGCCGCGGCGGAGAATCCCGCGCTCGCGGCTTCGGCCTCGACGGATTCCTGCGAGGTGGCGTAGACATCGATCCGCCCCGCGATCAGCTTCCTGAAGTTCTGGATGTTGTTGGCGGCTCGGTCCAGGTTCGTGAACCCGTCCCGCTTCAGCATCTCTTCCCGGACATCGTCGATGTAGACCCCCACGCGCGTGAGCTTCTTCGCGTCCTCCAGGCTCTTGACCTGGAGCCTCGAATCGGCCCGGGCGTAGAAGGTGAAGTCCAGCTCGTGCACCGGCCCCACCCAGTTGAACATCTGGTTGCGTTCGGCGTTGCGGGAGACCGTGAACAGGACGATGTCCGGCTGCCCCAGCGCCGCGTCGTAGGCCCGGGCCCAGGGCACCATCTGGATGGGGGCCCGGGTTCCCACCCTGCGCATGATCTCCCTCACGACCTCCACCGTCATCCCGGTGAGTTCGCCGTCGGCTCCTAGGTACTGGTTGGGGGGCTCCTCTTCGCAGTAGAGCGTGAGGTCCTGGGCGAACAGCGTTCCCGCGGCCATGAAGGTCAGGAGGAAAGCCAGTCTTTTCACCCGCATGCAACCTCCAGCCAGGACCCCAACATACCGCAGACCGGGACTTGGAATAAACCATTAACTGCACGTGATGGGCTCGAAATGACGCTGGAGCTCCTGCAGGTCGAAGGGCCTGCAGGACAAGAAGAAGAGGCTCCGGTTCACGATCAGGTTTCCTCCAGCCAGGGGACGTCGAGGATCTTCTGAGGCCTACCAGCGGTCCGTGCGGATGCGCTCCGCCATGAAACGGTCCGGCTGCTCGGGCACGGTCGCGGGCCTTCCATAGGGGACGAGGGAGAAGGGCACGATGGACGCCGGCAGGCCGAAATGCGCGGCCAGGGGTTTCATGCGCTCCTCCCGGGGATGGACGCCCACGTAGACTCCGCCCAGCCCTTCCGCATGGAGGGCCAGCAGCAGGTTCTGGGTCGCGGCGGCGCAGTCCTGGACCCACATGTCGGGGTACTTCGCGAGGCCGGGCTCGCCGCAGACGAGCACCGCGCCGGCGGCCTGCAGGCACATCCCGGCGTAGGGGTGGATCCGGGCGATGAACGCCAGGTCCTCCCGCCGGGAGACGACCAGGAAATGCCAGGGTCGCTGGTTCCCTGCGGAAGGGGCGTACATCGCGGCGCGGATCGGCTCCCGGACCGCGTCCGGAGACAGAGGCTCCGGCTTGAAGCTCCGGATGCTTCGCCGGGTGAAGAGGCAGTCCATGGCGTCCATGCGGTCCTCGGATCAGGGATTGCCTTCGAGGATAGAACAATCCGGAGGCTTCGCGCAGTCCGGACGGAGGTTGGTCCAGGAGCCGGTTCGGGTGGAAGATAGCCCGGAGGAGGCGCCCATGCTGAACATCATCGTCACCATGAAAGTCAAGGAAGGGCGGATGAAGGAGTTCCTCGCGGTGTGCGAGGCGCTGCGCCCCCAGGTGCTCCGGGAGGAGGGCTGCCTCGGGTACGAGTACCTGCGCGAGACCGCCTCGCCCCTCGGCATCCAGGAGCCCGTCGAGGCGGACCGGATCACCCTGGTCGAGCGGTGGAAGACCGTGGAGGCCCTGAAGGCGCACCTGGCGTCTCCCCACATGAAGGAGGCGGGCCTGAAGATGAAGGACCTGCGGTCGAGCGTGACGGCGCGGGCGTTCGAGCCCCTCTTCTGAGCCAGGATCCTCGCTCCGGCAACTCGAGGGATCCCTCGAGTCCAGGGTTCCCCCGGCCGCTCTCATGGGGTTGGCGGTCCGCGACGCGGGGATCAGCCTTGTTGACAGACAAATAATTATTTCTCATGTGTGAAAATTTTTCTTGACTCATTTATTCCCGCATCGACAATGTACCCGGATACACGCAGGGCAATTCCCATCGACTTGAGCCGAGAAAATCACCGAAGCTGGCGGCACCTCCCCCTTTCGCATCCCTGAGAACGGGACGATCTTGGGGCAGCTTTGTCTGGACTTGAACCGAACACCTGAAGCCAGGAGCAACCCCATGAAGAAACCCAACGTCACCTTCCTCACCGACGCCCAGTTGAAGGAAGAGTTCAACCGCTGCGAGAACTGCGCCGAGAAGCCTTGCCGCGAGGCCTGTCCCGCCGGCTGCTCGCCCGCGGACTTCATCATGGCCGCCCGGGTCGGCCTGCCGTCCGACTACAAGCGCGCGGCGGCCCTGATCATGACCCACAATCCCCTGGGCGGCGTCTGCGGCGCCGTCTGCCCCGACTTCCACTGCATGAAGGCCTGCTCCCACCGCGGCTTCGACCACCCGGTCAACATCCCGGCCGTCCAGGCCACCCTCATCCAGAAGGCCAAGGACCTGGGCGTGATGCCCTCCCTGGAGCGCGCCCGGCCGAACGGGAAGAAGGTGGCCGTGATCGGCGCCGGCCCGGCCGGCCTCGCCGCCGCCGCCATGCTCGCCCAGAAGGGCTTCGCCGCCGAGGTCTTCGAGCGCGACTGCAAGGCCGGGGGCATGTGCAACCTGATCCCCGACCACCGCCTGGACAAGCAGGTGCTGAAGTCGGACCTCGACTGGCTCGAGGCCCGGACCGGCCTGAAGCTCCATCTCTCCAGCCCCGTCGCGAAGCCCTCCAGCCTCCTGGAGCAGGGCTTCGAGGCCGTCGTGGTCTCCACCGGCCAGGACGCCCCCTACCAGCTCGGCATCCCCGGCGAGGACAAGGCCGTGGACTGGATTTCCTTCCTGAACCAGCCCGGCGACCTCCAGGGCCGGCGCGTGGCCGTCGTGGGCGGCGGCGCCGTGGCCGTGGACTGCGCCGCGGTGGCCCGGAAGAAGGGCGCGGCGGTGGAGATGTTCTGCCTGGAGACCCTGCCCGAGATGCCCCTGACGGGCGCCGAGCGGGCCGAGCTCCTGGACGAGGGCATCGCCGTCACCGGCCGCACCAAGTGCACCGGAATCGTGGTCGAGGGCGGGCAGGTCAAGGGCCTCCGGACCATGCGCGTGGTCCTGCCCGAGGGCAAGGCCTTCCATCCCCGCAACATGGTGGACGACGCCGCCGCGGGCGCCTACACCCTGGCCTTCGACGCCGTGGTCATCGCCATCGGCGCCAGGGGCGCCATGGCCAGGGAGGACGCCAGGGGCATCTTCCACACCGGCGATCTGGCCAACGGCCCCACCACGGTGGTGGAAGCCGCGGCCGCCGGGAAGAACACGGCCCTCGCCGTGGAGGCCTTCCTGCTGGGCCGGCCGGCGCCGGCCGCCGACAGGCCCACCCGGAACGCGGTCCCCCTGCCCGGCGGGATCCTGAAGCCCGTCTGCATCGAGTCCGACTTCTTCGGCCGCAAGCTCCGCTCCCCCTTCCTGCTCAGCGCCGCCCCCCCGAGCGACGGCTACGACCAGATGAAGAAGGCCTACGAGGCCGGCTGGGCGGGCGGCGTCATGAAGACCTGCTTCGACGGCGTGCCCATCCACATCCCCGCCGAGTACATGTTCCAGATCACCGAGAAGACCTACGCCAACTGCGACAATGTGAGCGGCCACCCCATGGACCGCGTGTGCGAGGAAGTGCGCCGCCTCGTGGCGGAATACCCCGACCGGCTCACCATGGCGAGCACCGGCGGCCCCGTGACGGGCGACGACGCCCACGACAAGGCCGGCTGGCAGGCCAACACGAAGAAGCTCGAGGCCTGCGGCGTCATGGGCATCGAGTACAGCCTCTCCTGCCCCCAGGGGGGCGACGGCACCAAGGGCGACATCGTGAGCCAGGACGCGGAACTCACCGCCAAGATCATCGACTGGGTCATGGAGGTGTCCGACCCCGGGATCCCCAAGCTCTTCAAGCTCACTGCCGCCGTGACGGCCATCTACCCGATCCTGAAGGCCATCCAGGACGTGTTCGCCAAGTACCCTGGCAAGAAGGCCGGCGTCACCCTGGCCAACACCTTCCCCAGCATGGCCTTCCGCAAGGGCGGGAAGCAGGAATGGGAGGAAGGGATCGTCCTGGGCCTCTCCGGCGAGGGCGTCACCCCCATCAGCAACCTGACCCTCGCCACCGCGTCCCGGATGGGCATGCACATCAGCGGCAACGGCGGCCCCATGGACTACAAGGCCGCCGCGGACTTCCTGGCCCTGGGCGTGAAGACGGTGCAGTTCTGCACCATCGTCATGAAGGAAGGCTACGAGATCATCGACGACCTGGAAGCCGGCCTCAGCCACCTCATGGAGGCCCGGGGGATCCAGTCCGTCGACGAGCTCATCGGCCGGGCGCTGCCCAACCCCATCACGGGTTTCATGGAACTCTCCCCGGTGAAGAAGATCAGCGCCGTGTCGGCCGACCTCTGCGAGCACTGCGGCAACTGCACGCGCTGCCCCTACATGGCCATCACCCTGAACGAGGACAAGGTGCCCGTCACGGACGCCTCCAAGTGCATCGGCTGCTCCATCTGCGCCCAGAAGTGCTTCGCCGGCGCCCTCTACCTGCGGACCCGGACGGAAGAGGAACAGGCCGTCCTCTCGGAACACTGATTTCATTCCACATCAACCCCATGTATGCCGTTTTTTTCATCCCTTTCATCCCTTCCATCCTTGTTCGGGATAACACTCTGAAACAAGGATGAAAGGGATGAAAGGGATCACGGCAGGACGGCCCTGACATCCTGCCCCCCAGAGACATCGAATCGTCATAGGAGTGAGACATGCCTTCCCGGATCCTCATCAAGAACGGAACGATCATCACGTTCGGCAAGTCCTGCCAGGCCATCGAAGACCAGGCCCTGCTCATCGAGGGCGACCGCATCGCGAAGATCGCCCCCAAGGCCGAGATCCAGGGCCCCTTCGACCGGGTGCTGGACGCCAAGGGCAAGGTGGTCCTGCCGGGGCTCATCAACGCCCACATGCACTTCTACTCCACCTTCGTCCGGGGCCTGGGCAAGGCCGCTCCCAGCGCCAGCTTCCAGGAAGTGCTCGAGAACCTCTGGTGGCGCCTCGACAAGAAGCTGAGCCTGGACGACAGCTACTACAGCGCCAAGCTCATGCTGGTGGAGGCGATCAGGAAGGGCACCACGACCCTCATCGACCACCACGCCAGCCCCGGCGCCGTGCTGGGCTCCCTGGACGCCGTCGCCCAGGCGGTGAAGGAGACGGGCCTGCGCGCCAGCCTCTGCTACGAGCTGTCCGACCGCGACGGGGAGAAGATCACCCAGGAGGGCCTCGAGGAGAACGCGGCCTTCATCCGCCGCTGCCAGAAGGAGAAGGATCCCCAGCTCACCGCCCTCTTCGGCCTGCACGCCGCCTTCACCCTCAGCGACAAGACCATGGCGGAGGCCGCCGAGCTGGGCCGCAGCCTGGACGCGGGCTTCCACGTCCATGTGGCCGAGGCGTCCTCCGATGTGGGCTACAACGTCAAGCACTACGGCAAGCGCGTCGTGGAGCGCCTGGAGTCCTTCGGTATGCTCGGCCCGAAGACCATGGCCGCCCACTGCGTGCACGTCGACCAGCACGAGATCGAGATCCTGGCCCGCACGGGCACCATGGTCGCCCACAATCCCCAGAGCAACATGAACAACGCCGTGGGCATCGCCGACCTGATCGGCCTGCGGAGCGCGGGCGTCCTCGCGGGCCTCGGCACGGACGCCATGACCGTCTCCATGCTCGAGGAGACCCGCGTCGCCCTGTGGGCCCAGCACCTCCGGGCCAACAACCCGAGCTGCGGATTCATGGAAGTGGCGGGCGCCCTCACGGCCAACAACCCCGAGATCGCCAGCCGCGTGTGGGGCTTCCCCATCGGCGAGCTCAAGGAAGGCTCCGCCGCCGACGTGATCCTGGTGGACTACCTGCCCTTCACGCCCCTGGACAACGGCACCGTCCTGGGCCACCTCATCTTCGGCATCAGCGAGGCCGTGGTGGACACCACCATCTGCGGCGGCCGGGTCCTCATGGAAGGCCGGAAGCTCGCCATCGACCTCGACGAGGAGGAGATGGTCGCCCGGTCCCGGGAGCTTGCCGTCAAGCTCTGGGACAGATTCTGAAAGGGATGTTCATCCGGAATGGAACAAAGGCCTTGTACATATAGTTAATTCCCTTTTTTCTTGATCCCTTTCATCTCTTTTATCCTTGTTGATATTTGCTTTTCATCAGCAGCCAACCCGCGACTCGACACCTGCGATCCTGAATCGCCAGACGCAAGCGGGAAATGCAAAAAATCAATGAAACAAGGATGAAAGGAATGAAAGGGATAAATGCAAAAAACTGAGATTTTCCGTTCTTCGTTTTCTGCACCTCCAGATCCTTGACCGGAGCCTTGCATGGCAAGCCTGTTGATCCGCAACATCCACACCCTCGTCACCATGGTCGATGGCGAGAAGCCTCTCCACGATGTCGATGTCCTGGTCGAGGACGGGAGGATCGCCGCCGTCGGGAGCCAGCTCCGGCCGGAGCCTCTCCCCGACCGGATCCTCGACGGTTCCCGCTGCGTCGCCTATCCGGGCTTCGTCAACACCCACCACCACCTGTACCAGACCCTGACCCGCAACATCCCGAAGGTCCAGGACGCCAAGCTCTTCGACTGGCTCACCGGCCTCTACGAAGTCTGGCGGGAGCTGGATCCGGAGGCGGTGGAGGTGAGCACCCGGGTGGGCCTGGGCGAGCTGCTGCTGTCCGGCTGCACCACCACCACGGACCACTTCTACGTCTTCCCCAAGGGCGCGCCCGCCGAGTTCCTGGACGTGGAGATCGACACCGCGCGGGAGATGGGCGTGCGCTTCCACCCCACCCGGGGCAGCATGAGCCGCGGCCGCTCCGACGGCGGGCTGCCCCCGGACGACGTCGTGCAGAAGCCCGAGGAGATCCTCAAGGACTGCGAGCGGCTCATCGCCAAGTACCACGACCCCGAGCCCTTCTCCATGTGCCGCATCGTGCTGGCGCCCTGCTCCCCCTTCTCCGTCACCACCGAGCTGCTGGCCGAGACCGCGGTCTTCGCGCGGGAGAAGAAGGTCTTCCTCCATACCCACCTGTGCGAGACCAGGGACGAGGAGGACTTCTGCATGCAGGTCGTGGGCCAGCGCCCCCTGGACTACATGGAGAAGGTCGGCTGGACGGGGCCCGATGTCTGGTTCGCCCACGGGATCTACTTCAACGACGACGAGATCAAGCGCCTCGCCCAGTCCAGGACCGGCGTCGCCCACTGCCCCGCCTCGAACCTGAGGCTCGGTTCCGGCATCTGCAAGGTGCCCCAGCTCATGGAGGCGGGCGTCCGGGTCGGGCTCGCGGTGGACGGCAGCGCCAGCAACGACTCCTCCAGCTTCCTGCGGGAGATGCAGATCGCCCTCCTGGTCCACCGCGTGGGCACCGGCGTGGAGGCCATGCCGCCCCGGCGGGTGCTGCAGCTCGCCACCACGGGCGGCGCCAGCATCCTCGGCCAGCCCGAGATCGGCCGGATCCAGGCGGGCATGGCCGCGGACATGGCCTTGTTCCGCCTCGACCGCATCGAGTTCGCCGGGGCCATGACGGACCCGGCCTCCGCGCCGCTGTTCTGCGGCGCGGCCCCGAGGGCCGAATACACCGTGGTCGCGGGCCGGGTGGTCGTGGAGCACGGCCATCTGGCCGGCGTCGACGAGGAGGCCCTGTTCCACCGGGCGAACCGCGTGGCCGAACGGATGCTCGCTTCCGCCGAGAAGAAGCTCGGCGTGTCCTACCGCTAGCGCCTCCGGGACGCGATCATCAGATGTCCTCCGGGCCGCGCGTCCGGAGCCCCTCAGCCAAGGCAGGCCCAGCATGAAGACCCCCATCGCAAGCTACGAGAGACCTTCAGGCGTCGAGGAGGCGCTGGCGGCCAGGCGGAAGAACCCGGCGGCGGCCTGGCTCGCGGGCGGCACCTTCCTGCTCGCGGGCGACTTCCGGGACAAGCCGGCGTCCGTCATCGACGTCGGGCGCATCCTGCCGCGGGGCATCGCCGCCTCCGACGGGATCCTGTCCATCGGCGCCGGCGCGACCTTCCAGGAGATCGCCGACTCGCCCGCCGTCCCCGGGGCCTTCCGGGACGCCGCCCTCGGCATGAACCACCGCAACACGCGCAACCGCGCCACCCTCGGGGGAAACCTGGGCGCCAACAAGTCCTGCGCCAGCTTCATTCCGCTCCTCCTCGTCCTCGAGGCCGTGCTGGAGACTTCCGAGGGCCGCGCGGGCGCCGCGGAATGGCTCGCCAGGCCCGCGGGCCTCGTCCTGGGAGCGTCCATGCCCCTCGAGCGGGGCCGCGCGACCGTCTACCGGCGCTGGTCCCGGACCGCCTGCGACATCGCCGTCCTCTCCGCCGCCGTCTCCCTGACCATGAAGGACGGCGCCGTCGCGGGCCTCCGCATCGCGATGGGCGGCCTGGGCCCGCATGTCCGGCGCTTCCCCGAGCTCGAAACCCTCTTCGAAGGGAAGGACCTCCCGGGGCGCGAGGCGATCGAATCCATGGCCGCGCCGCTCCTCTCGCCCCTCGACGACCTCAGGGGGAGCGCCGCCTTCAAGAGGCTGCGCGCGGCCGCCCTGCTGGCCGACGCGCTCCACGACGCCCGCAAGGAGGCCTCGAAATGAACGTCGCATTCAAGCTCAACGGGCGCCCCGTCTCCTGGAACTGCGAGCCTGGCGAGACCCTGCGCGACGCCCTCCGCCGCAAGGGGATCGTCTCCGTGCGCAACGGCTGCGACGGCGAGGGCTCCTGCGGCCTCTGCGCCGTCATCCTGGACCGCAAGCCCGTCAACTCCTGCCAGATCCTGGCCGCGCAGGTGGACGGCTGCGAAGTGGTCACGGTCGAGCACTTCTCGAAGGACCGGACCCTCTCCATCGTGCAGCGCGCCCTCGTGGACGCGGCCTGCGTCCAGTGCGGCTACTGCATTCCCGCCGTCGTCCTGGCCATCGAGGACCTCCTGGCCCGCGATCCCGACCCCGGCCGCGCCGCCATCGCCGACGCCCTGGCGGGGACCATGTGCCGCTGCACGGGCTACGAGCAGTTCTTCAGCGCGGTGCGCATCGCCGCCCGCCGCCTCTCCGACCCGGCCTACGCCGAGGCCGCCGCGCCCGAGTTCCGGCCCGACCTGCGGCACGTGGGCAAGGACCGAGAGAAGGTGGACGCGGCCTGCCTGGCGCGCGGTGAGCGGGCCTTCGTGGAGGACCGCGTCGACCAGGACGCCTGCCACCTCCTCCTGCTCGGCAGCCCCCACGCCCATGCCTGGATCAAGTCCATCGACGTCTCGCGCGCCGAGGCCATGCCCGGCGTCGTGGCCGTGCTCACCCACGAGAACTGCCCAGACAAGGTCTACACCACGGCGGGCCAGGGCTTCCCCGAGCCGTCTCCCCACGACCAGCGCATGTTCCCCCGGAAGGTCCGCCACGTCGGCGACCGCGTGGCCGCCGTGCTCGCGGAAACCCCCGAGGAGGCCAGGGCCGCCCTCGAGGCCATCCGGGTCGAATACGAGGTCCTGGAGCCGGTGCTCTCCATCGCCGCAGCCAAGGCGCCCGGCGCCCCCATCGTCCACTCGGGCCGGGTCGGCTACGTCGTGGGGGAACCCCCGAAGGGCACTTCCGTGGCCGGCGACGACCGCGACGACCCCATCATCTACCAGTTCCCCCTGCACGCGGACCCGCACCGCAACCTCGCGGCGAGCGTCGCGGACGGCATCGGGGACATGGAGAAGGGCTTCGCCGAGGCCGACGTGGTCATCGAGCGGACCTACAAGGGCAACCGCGTCCAGTGCACGCCCCAGGAACCCCATGTGGTCTATGCGAAGGTGGACGGCGGCCGGCTGCTGATCCACGCCTCGACCCAGGTGCCATGGCACGTCCGGCGCATCGTCGCCCGGGCCATCGGCATCCCCGAGGTCAAGGTGCGGGTCATCAAGGAACGGGTGGGCGGCGGCTTCGGCTCCAAGCAGGACATCGTCCTCGAGGACGTCGCCGGCTACCTTGCCTGGACGACGGGCCGGCCCGTCTTCTTCAGGTACACCCGGGAGCAGGAGTTCATCGCGAGCCGGACGCGCAAGGGCATGGAGATCACCGTCAAGCTCGGCGCCAGGCGCGACGGGAAACTCACGGCCATCCTCATGCGGCTCGACGCGGACACCGGCCCCTACGGCACGCACTGCCTCACGGTGCCCATGAACGCCATCTCGAAGAGCCTCCCGCTCCTCCTCTGCGACAACGTCCGCTTCGAGGTGAAGAGCTACTACACGAACCTCTCCCCCGCCGGCGCCTACCAGGGCTACGGCGCGCCGAAGGGCTCCTTCGCGCTCCAGACGGCCCTGGCGGAGCTCGCCGCGGAGCTCGGCATGGACCAGCTCGAACTCATCGAGAAGAACCGCGTGCGCTCCCACTCGCGGCTGGATATCCTCCGCAGCCTGGGCGAAGGCCGGCCGGGGGCCGTCGTGACCCTGGGCGAGTGCGGCCTCGGCGAGATGCTCGACCGGGGCAGGAAGGCCTTCGACTGGAGTTCCCCCAGGCCCGCCAGCCCGGATCCCGACTGGAAGATCGGCCGGGGCGGCGTCATCATCCAGCAGGGATCGGGCCTGCCCGGCCTCGACGCGGCCAACGCGGAGATGCGGCTCCTGGCCGACGGCACCGTTCTCGTCCTCTCCGGGGGGGCGGACCTCGGCACCGGGCTGGACACGATCACGGCCAAGGCGGCGGCGGAGATCCTGGGGCTGGACATGGCGGATGTCTCCGTCGTCTCCGGCGACACGGACATGACGCCCTTCGACAGCGGCGCCTACGCGTCCAGCGGCACCTTCTTCTCCGGCGGCGCGGCCGTGAAGGCGGCCGAGAACCTCCGGGACAAGATCCTGGAAGTGGCCTCGAAGCTCCTCGGCGAGGACGCCGCCGACCTCTCCATCGTCCCCCGCGGCCGGGTGGTCGGCCGGAAGGGCGAGATCACCCTCGCCCAGCTCGCCCACATGTCCACCCAGGGCGAAGGCCACGGCGACCTCGTCGGCATCGGCGGCTTCAAGACCAACCACGCCGCCATCCCCTACGGCGCCCACTTCGCCGAGGTCGCGGTCAACGTTCGAACCGGCGACGTCAAGGTCCGCCGGTTCCACGCCTACCAGGACTGCGGAACACCCATCAACCCCGCCCTGGCGAAAGGCCAGATCTTCGGCGCCTGCCTCAAGGCCCTGGGCCATTCCCTCTACGAGGAGATGATCTACGACGCCGAGGGCCGGTGCCTCAACCCGGACTTCCTCGACTACAAGGTCCCCTCCATCCGCGAGGTGCCCGAGGACTTCCACGTCGAACTGATGCCCGTGGCAGACGAAGTCGGTCCCTTCGGCGGCAAGAGCGTCTCGGAGATCGCGGTCAACGGCGCGGCCCCCGCCGTCGCCATCGCGATCCACGACGCCGTCGGCGCCTGGGTGCGGGAGTGGCCGTTCACCCCCGAACGGATCCTCAAGGCCATGGGCAGACTCTAGTCATCGGAACGGAACAAGGATGCTTTCCTTCATCCCTTTCAT
>DAOPZL010000011.1:0-60314 GCA_035353395.1 Holophaga sp. | reverse complement strand
CCCTTTCATCCTTGTTTTTTCATCTTTTAAAGATTTGAATGACAGGGATAAAAGGGATGAAAGGGATAAAGACCGCATAAACGATGTGCCTGCCCTCAGACGATCGGGTCATGTGCCCTGGTCCAAGTTCCTGAATCTGGATGCCGTGCGGCCGGAGCACAAGCCCCGTCACAGTTCCATGACCTGCAACCGCCCACATGAGGACGAACTTTCAAGGATCATTTCTTTTATCCCTTTCATCCCTTTCATCCTTGTTTTTTCATCTTTTAAAGATTTGAATGACAGGGATAAAAGGAATGAAAGGGATAAAGACCGCAGAAACGATGTGCCTGCCCGCAGACGATCGGGTCATGTGCCCTGGTCCGAAGTCCTGGGCCTGGATGTCATCCAACCTGGGCAAAAGCCCTGTGACAGATCCCTGTCCCTCGATCCTCTGTTCCTGGCTGTTGCCGGTTTCGCTGTTCCCTCTCCGGGACGGTGTGCATTCTTCGACGAGTCCTCGATTCCCATGGCAGGCTAGACGAGATGGAACACACGATCTTCAAGACGATCGCCGATAGCCGCGAGGCTCTGGTCCTGGCCACGATCATCGCGGTGAAGGGCTCGTCCCCGCGGCATCCGGGCACCGCGATGCTCCTGGGCGCCGTGTCGGGGCGCACCGGCACGATCGGCGGCGGCAAGGGCGAACTCGCCGCCCTGGAGGCCTGTCGCCGCAGCCTGGACGAGCACCGCGCCTTGCTGATCGACGTGGAAATGCTGGGCGAGGATGTCGCCGGGCCGGAGATGATCTGCGGGGGAGTCTCCACGGTCCTCGTGGAATGCCTGGACGATGCGGAGCCCTACCGGATCGCCCTGGAGCGCAGCGCCCGGGGTGAGCGGACCCTCCTCCGGAAGCGCCTCTCCGCCGCCGAGGATGGAACCCTCGCCGTGGCCGTGTCCGCGCTGGACGGGAACGGAAAGCCGCTCCATGGGTGTGCCGGCGGAGTCAGCACCGGCGAGGCCCAGGGGATCCTGGGAAAGGGCAAGCCGCACTTCGACGGGGCCTCCGGGGTCTACCTCGAACCCGTGCTGCCCGAGGAGAAGCTGCTGATCCTCGGCGGCGGCCATGTGGGCATGGCCCTGGCGGCCGCCGCCCCCGCCGTCGGCCTGAAGGTCACGATCGTGGACGACCGGCCAGGGGCCTTCGCGGGCTGGGATCCGCCCGAAGGGGTGCGGGCCGTCACGGCCGATTTCCAGCAGGCCGTCCGGGAGTTCCCGTTCGACCCGGCGACCTACGCCGTGGTCGTGACCCGGGAACACCGGCTCGATCTCGCGTGCCTGCGCGCGCTCCTGGACCGGGAATACCGCTACGCCGGATTCATGGGCAGCACGCGCAAGGTGAGGTTCCTCCTGGACCAGCTCCTCCAGGATGGCCGGGATCCCGCCAGGGTGGACGCCCTGTGGGCCCCCATCGGCCTCGACATCGGCGCCGAGACTCCGGGCGAGCTGGCCAGCGCCATCCTGGGCGAGATCATCGCCGTCCGGAGGCAGGCGAAGATCCTTCCCCGGCTGGAACGCGACTGCAGGGAGCGGCGGGCCGGCACCCAGCCCCCTCGTGGCGGGACACCATGCGCCTGACCGACGCCCTGCGGCCCTGTCTTCCCGGCTCCGGGCTCGGCTGCGTGATCGCCCTGGTGGGCGCCGGCGGCAAGACCAGCGCCCTGTTCGGGCTGGGCGAGGAGCTGGCCTGGACCGGGCGCGATGTCCTCCTGACCACCACCACCCACATCTTCGATCCCCGCCTGGAACAGGGCCGCGCGTTCGACCAGGTCGTGCTGGACGAAGCCTGCCCCGGAGCCAGCCCCTGGGACCAGGTGCCGCCCAGGAAGGACCGCGGGCGGCGCATCGTGTTCGCCTCCCGCGAGGCGCGGGAGCCGGGCAAGCTCCGTGGCGTCGAACCGGGACGCCTTGAGGGACTGAGCCGCCCGGAGACGTTCATCCTCGTGGAGGCGGACGGAGCCCGCGGCCGCTCCATCAAGGCCCCGGGCCCGCACGAACCGGTCATTCCCGCCACGGCCGGGCTGGTGCTCGGCCTCGCGGGCCTCGATTGCCTCGGGCAGCCCATGGACGGGGCCTCCGTCCACCGCCCGGAACGTTTCGGCCCCGTCGCGGGCTGCGCGCCGGGAGACTCCATCCAGCCGGAGCACCTCGCGGCCCTCGCCCGGTCGCCCCAAGGCCTGTTCAAGGGCGCGCCCGCGGGATGCATCCGGGTGCTCCTGCTCAACAAGGCCGACCGGTGCGGCCTCGCCCTCGAAGAGCTGCGGGCCCGGTTCCGGACCTGCGGGCCCTGCGGCGCGGACCTCATCCTGGTCTGCGCCCTGGGCGACCCTGACCCGGCGAAGCGCGTCCTGGCCCGGGTGGAGCTTCCGGAAGGCGCCGTCATCGCCCATCCTGCCCTGGGAGGAACCCCGACATGCCCCTGATCCACGGAGAACTCGTGGTCGTACGCGGCGCGGGCGACCTGGCCACGGGCTGCATCCTCCGCCTGGTTCGGGCCGGATTCAAGGTCGCGGCCCTCGAATCGGCCAGGCCCAGCGCCATCCGGCGGACCGTCTGTCTTTCCGAGGCCATCTACGAGGGCCGGGCGGAGGTGGAGGGCGTCCGGGCCGTCCGCGCCGGGTCGCTGGAGGAACTGGAGGCCCTGCTCGCCGCCGGACCGGAAGGGCCGGTGCCGATCCTGGAGGATCCCGCGTGCGCCTGCCTGGCCGAACTCCATCCCCTGGCCCTGGTGGACGCCATCATCGCCAAGCGGAACCTCGGCACGCGCCGGGGCATGGCTCCGGTCGTGGTGGCCCTGGGCCCGGGGTTCGTCGCGGGAGTGGACGCGGACGCGGTGGTGGAGACCAACCGGGGCCACGACCTGGGGCGGGTGCTCCTGGAGGGCGGCGCCGAGCCGGACACGGGCGTGCCCGGACTCATCGCCGGGATGGGACGCGAGCGGGTCCTGCATGCCCCCGTCGCCGGCGAGGTCGAGAACCTGAAGTCGATCGGCGATCAGGTCCGGGCCGGGGAGCCGGTGCTGGCCCTCCACGGCCCGGATGGCCGCGTCCTGGTGTCCCCCCGCATCGACGGCATCCTGCGGGGCCTGATCCGGCCCGGCTACGAGGCCCCCGCCGGGCTCAAGGTGGCGGACGTCGATCCCCGCTGCGTCCGGGAGCACTGCTTCACCGTGTCCGACAAGGCCAGGGCCATCGCCGGGGGCGTCCTGGAAGCCATCCTCCGGCTCGGGAACGGAGGGTGCCGGTGATCTACCTGGACAACGCCGCCACCAGTTTCCCCAAGGCCCCCGGAGTATCCGAGGCCGTCGTGCGCTTCATGACGGACGTGGGCGCGAACGCAGGACGGAGCAGCCATCACCCGGCCCAGGACGCCAGCCGGATGCTCTACGCCGTCCGGGAAGCCTGCGCCGGCCTCCTGGGGCTGGCGGAACCGGACCGCCTCGCCTTCACCAAGAACGCCACGGAGGCCCTGAACCTGGTGCTGATGGGGCAGATCCCTCCCGGCGGGACGGTCATCCTCAGCTCCCTGGAGCACAACGCCGTCATGCGGCCCCTGCGCCACCTGGAGGCCGCGCGCGGCGCGCGCCTGGTCGTGGTGCCCTTCGACGCCTGCGGGCGCCCGGACCCCGGCCTCCTCCGCCAGGCCGTCGCCCGAAGCGCCGACCTCTTCGTGCTCACGGCCGCCAGCAACGTCACGGGCTGCCTCACGCCGGTCCGGGAGATCGCCGACCTCTGCCGCGGAGCGGGCATCCCCCTCTGCCTGGACGCGAGCCAGGCCGTGGGACACGTGGACATCCCGGCGGAGGACATCGATTTCCTCTGCTTCCCGGGGCACAAGGGCCTGTTGGGCCCCATGGGCACGGGCGGGGTCTACTTCGCGCCGGGCCGCGGCCCGGAGCCCCTCCTGCGGGGCGGCACGGGCAGCGCATCCGACAGCGAACGCCAGCCGGACTTCCTGCCGGACCGGTACGAGGCCGGGACCCAGAACCTCCCCGGACTCGCGGGACTGCTCGCCGCAGTCGGTTTCCTCCGGGACACGGGCCTGGCGGCCGTGCGCGCCCGGGAGAGCGCCCTGTGCGACCGCCTGCTGCGCGGGCTGCTGGCGCTGCCCGGCGTCGCATCTCCGGGACCGGCCGCCGGGGAGCCGCGCGTTCCCGTGATCTCCATCCGCGTCGAAGGGAGGGATCTCGGGGAGATCGCCCTGGAGCTCGACCGCCGGGACATCGCCACCCGGATGGGCCTGCACTGCGCGCCGGCCGCGCACCGGAGCCTCGGCACCCTCGAGGCCGGCGGGACGCTGCGCTTCTCGCCCGGCTTCTTCACCACGGAATGCGAGATCGACGCCGCCGTCCAGGCCATGGAGGAGATCCTGGCATGAGCGATTCCCCGGCCCTCACGTCCTTCACGCGCTTCTCCGGCTGCGGCGCCAAGCTCGGCCCCGGCGTGCTGGAACAGGCCTTGTGCGGCCTGCGGCAGCCGGCCTACCCCCAGCTCCTGGCGGACTTCTCGGGCTGCGAGGACGCGGGCCTCTTCCGCCTGGACGACGGTTCGGCCCTCGTCCAGACCGTGGACTTCTTCCCGCCCATCGTGGACGATCCCTTCCTCTTCGGCCGCATCGCCGCCGCCAACGCCCTCTCCGACGTCTACGCCATGGGCGGGCGCCCCCTCACCGCCCTCTGTCTCGCGTGCTTCCCCCTGAAGGCGCTGGGCATGGACACCCTGAAGGCGATGATGGCGGGCGGCCTGGACGCCCTGGTCGAGGCCGGCTGCGCCCTCCTGGGCGGCCACAGCGTGGAGGACCCCGAGCCCAAGCTGGGCTACGCCGTGACGGGCCTCGTGGATCCCGCCAAGGCCTGGCGGAACAACACGCTCCGCCCCGGCGCGGCCCTCATCCTCACCAAGCCGCTGGGCACCGGCCTCGTGAACATGGCCCTGCGCGCCGGCTGCGCGGACCCCGAGTCCCTCCGGATCGCCCACGCCTCCATGGCCACCCTCAACGGGACGGCGGCCGAGGCGCTCGCGGCCTTCAGCGTGCTCGCCTGCACGGACGTCACCGGCTTCGGCCTGGCGGGCCACGCCGCGGAGATGGCGGACGGCGCGCCCTGCGGCCTCCGCATCCGCTACGCCGCCCTGCCGCTGATCCCGGGCGCCGCGGACTACGCCGCCATAGGCCTCGTGCCCGAGGGCGCCTACCGCAACAAGCAGGGGCGGGGGCGCTTCGTGAAGGCCGAAGGAATCCTCGACCCCGTGGCCCTGGACGTGGTGTTCGATCCCCAGACCTCCGGCGGCCTGCTGGCGGCCGTGCCCCTCGAGCAGGCGAGCGCGGCGCTGGACGCCCTGGCAGGCCGCGGCGTGCCCGCCGCCCTCATCGGCGAGACCGGCGGCGAACCGGGCACCGTCGAGTTCGTCCTCTGATGTACCTCGTCGCCACCTTCCCCTCCACCCAGGCGGCCCTCCGCGCGGAGAAGGAGCTGGCCGGGAAGGTCCCGGTGGAGCTGGTTCCCGTGCCCCGCAGGATCCACGGCCAGTGCGGGTTCTGCCTGCTGGCGGGCCCCCTGGAGCCCGGCGCCCCGGCCTGCGGGACCGCCATGTCCGCCCTGAGGGCCCAGGGGGCGGAAGGCCTGTGGCGCGTCGTCGAATCCCTGTCCCCGGAATCCGGACGAAAGGAGAAACACTATGAGCCTTGCCCCTAGGGTCATCGACGCCCGCGGTCTCGCCTGTCCCCAGCCCGTGATCCTGACCCGCAAGGCCCTGGCGGAGGGCGGTCCCGGCCAGATCCTGGTGATCGTGGACTCCCCCGCCAGCCGGGAGAACGTCGTGCGTTTCGCGACCCACGCCGGCTGCGCCGTGGAGCGTGTCGAGGAATCCGGGGACGAGGCCCGCATCCTCATCCGGCCGTCCGGCTCCGAGGCGCTTCCGCCGCCCGCCGGGGCGCCCTGCGACGCGCCCGGACTGCCCAAGGTCGATCCGGACATCCGGACCCTCCTCCTCACCAGCCGCACCCTCGGACGGGGGGATGACGAGCTGGGCGCCCTGCTCATGCGGGGCTTCCTCTACACCCTCACGGAGTCCGGGAACCTGCCCCGGCGGCTGATCCTCATGAACGGCGGCGTGCTCCTCGCGATCGAGGGTTCCGAGCACCTCGTCAACCTCGAGCGGCTGGCCGGGCTCGGCGTGGAGATCCTCGCCTGCGGCACTTGCCTGGAGTTCCACAAGGTCAGGGAGAAGCTGTCCGCGGGACGCGTCACCAACATGCAGGAGATCGCCGGCTGTCTCCTGGAGGGGCGAGCCCTGAGCCTGTGACATGGGGACGGAGCGGAACAGCCTCCTGCATGCCGCGTTCTGGATCTCCCGGAGGGCCCGGGGATCCTAAAAATGACTGGCCCATCCGGGTAGGTTTCGGTACGATTCCTCGTGTAGCATCGGGTCTTTCAGGTCGTTCGACGAAACCCCCATGCACCCTGGTTGATGCGCAGACGCGGGATTCCTTCCGTTCGCGTCCCGGCATTCCGTCGCGTAGTTCGAGCCCGTTCCATGGACCAGAGGACCGGGACGATCCGACAGGTGTTCCCCCATCCATGAGAGGCTGCCGCTAGTGTTCTCGTTCACCGTCAACGGCCATCCGCACGCGACCGACCAGGACCGGAACCTGCTGTCCTTCCTGCGGGAGGAACTCCGTCTGACCTCGGCCAAGGACGGCTGCTCGGAGGGTGCCTGCGGCGCCTGCATGGTCCTGGTGGACGGCAAGGCCGCCCGGGCTTGCCTGCTCACCACCGCCAGGCTGGACGGCCGGACGGTGACGACCGTGGAGGGGCTCTCTCCCCGCGAGCAGGAGATCTACGCCTGGGCATTCGCCAGCGCAGGAGCCGTCCAGTGCGGCTTCTGCACCCCCGGCATGGTCATGAGCGCCAAGGGCCTGCTGGACGCCAACCCCGATCCGACCCTGGCGGACGTGAAGAAGGCCATCCACGGGAACATCTGCCGCTGCACGGGCTACGTGAAGATCGAGCAGGCCGTCCTCCGCGCCGCGCAGGCGCTGCGGGAGGGCGGTCCCCTGCCCTCCGGGGCGGCCGACGTCTTCGGAGTCGGGGACCGGATGCCGAGGCCGGATGCGAGGGCCAAGGTGCTGGGCACGGGGGAGTACGTGAACGACATGGCCGTGCCCGGGATGCTCCACGGCGCCGTCCTGCGGGCCCCCAAGCCCCGGGTGCGGGTCAAGGCCATCGACGTCGGCGAGGCCCGGAAGGCGCCGGGCGTCGCCCTCGTCCTCACCGCCGGGGACGTGCCCGGCGAGCGGTTCCAGGGCCATGTCGTCCCGGACTGGCCGGCCCTGATCGCCGTCGGGGAGGAGACCCGCTACGTGGGGGACGCCCTGGCCCTGGTGGCCGCCGGGACCCTGGACCAGGCGAAGGCGGCCCTGGCCAGGATCAAGGTGGACTTCGACATCCTTCCTCCCCTGGTCGAGCCGCGGGCCGCCCTCGCCGAGGACGCCCCCAGGCTGCACCCCGGCGGCAACCTGCAGACCCGTACCGAACTGCACCGGGGGGACGTCGAGGCCGCGATCGCGGAAGCCACCCATGTCTCCCACCACGTCTTCCGCACCGCCCCCACCGAGCACGCCTATCTGGAGCCGGAGAGCGCCCTGGCGGTGCCCGAGCCGGACGGCACCCTGACGGTCTACACCGGCACCCAGAGCATCTATGACGACCACCACGGCATCGTGGGCGTCCTGGGCGTCCCGGGGAGCCGGGTGAAGGTCGTCAGCAAGCTGGTCGGCGGCGGGTTCGGCGGGAAGGAGGATCTCTGCGCCCAGCACCACGCAGCCCTGCTGGCCTGGATCTCCGGGCGCCCCGTCAAGCTGACGCTCTCCCGGCAGGAGAGCATCCGGGTGCATCCCAAGCGCCATGCCATGGAGATGGACTACACCGTGGCCTGCGACGGCGAGGGCCGCCTCACTGCCATGAAGGCCGTGCTGCTGGCCGATTCCGGCGCCTACGCCTCCCTGGGCGGGCCGGTGCTGGAACGGGCCTGTACCCACGCCGCCGGCCCCTATCGGATCGCCAACGTCTCCATCCTGGGCCTCGGGGTCTACACCAACAATCCTCCGGGCGGCGCCTTCCGCGGCTTCGGCGTCACCCAGTCCTGCTTCGCCATGGAATGCTGCCTCGACGACCTGGCGGCCCAGGCGGGCATCAGCCCCTGGGAGATCCGCTTCCGAAACGCCGTGGAAACCGGGGACGTGCTTCCCAACGGCCAGGTCGCCGGCCCCGACACGGCGCTCAAGGCGACGCTGCTCGCCGTGAAGGACGTGTTCGAGAGCCGACCCGATGCGGGCATCGCCTGCTGCCTGAAGAACGCCGGGATCGGCGTGGGGCTGTCGGACGTCGGACGCGTGCGGCTCAAGGTGGAGAAGGGCAAGGCCGTGGTCTACACGAGCGCCGCCTGCATCGGCCAGGGACTGGCCTCGGTGCTGATCCAGATCGTGGGGGAGACCGCGGGGATTCCCGCAGACGCGATCGACGTGGTCCGGCCGGACACTTCGACGACCCCCGACGGCGGAACCACGACGGCCTCCCGGCAGACGGTCTTCAACGGCGAGGCGGCGCGGCTCGCGGCCCAGGACCTGGCGAAGGACCTGGCGCACGCCCCCCTGGCCGCGCTGGAGGGCCGGGAATACTACCGGGAGTTCTCCTACGTCACCGACCCCTTCGGGTCCCGGAAGCCGAATCCGGTGAGCCACATCGCCTACTCCTACGCCACCCAGGTCGTGCTCCTGGACGGGGACGGCAAGGTCGAGAAGGTGGTGGCCGCCCACGACCTCGGGCGCGTCGTGAACCCGATCAACGTGGAAGGCCAGATCGAGGGGGGCGTGGTCATGGGGCTGGGGTTCGCCCTGACGGAGGACTACCCCTTGAAGGACGGCGAGCCGACGGCCAGATTCGGGACCCTGGGCCTGCTCCGTTCCACCCAGGTGCCCCGGATCGAGACCGTCCTGGTGCGCTCGCAGCCCAACGGCGTCGCCTTCGGCGCCAAGGGCGTGGGCGAGATCGTATCGATCCCCACGGCCCCCGCCGTGGCAGGGGCCTACTTCCGCCGGGACGGTGTCTTCCGCACCCAGCTCCCCCTGCCCGGGACTCCCTACAGCCGCAAGCGGTGACGCCCGCCCCTGCCGAGAGGGAGAACCCACTCGACCAGGATGCGTGGCGCGAAAAGGATGCCGATGAAACGGCTGACGGTCTCGCCTGGGCTGGCAAAGGGTCCGCTCGCCGGCCGGGCCAGGCCCCATCCGGCTTCCGAACGGGACCCGTGCGCCGATCTCAGCCAGGGGAAGGAACCGCATCCGCGGGAGCCTGTCCGGGACCCGAAGACCCGCTGGTTCCCTTCCTCATCCGGATCCTCGAGGTGCTCCCATCCAGGCCCCCCGTGGCACCCACCCACGGAGCGACACACTCAGCGCTCTCGATCGGGATTCATCCGATTCGCACCCGGCTGCGGCCGGGTCCAGTGGGCTCGACGAGGATCCGGGCGGGGATCTTCTCCTGCAAGGCCTCCACATGGCTGATCAGGCCCACCTGGGTGCCCTGGCTGGTGAGTGCCCCGAGGGTTCCGAGGACATCCGCCAAGGTCTTGGGGTCCAGGGTGCCGAAGCCCTCGTCCAGCAGCAGGGTCTCGATGGGCATGCGCACCGTCCGGTAGTCGGCCAGGGCGAGGGCCAGGGAGAGGGAGACGAGGAAGGTCTCGCCCCCCGAGAGGGTGCTCACGGGTCGGCATTCGCAGGCGTGGGCGGTATCCTCGATGAAGAAGGCCAGGCGCTCGACGCCCTGGTCGTCCCGGGCCGGCTGGAGGCGGTAGCGGGGGCGCAGGCGCGCGAGGCGGGCGTTGGCCTTGGCGAGGAGGTCCCGCAGGTTGAGCACCTGCGCGAACCTCCGGAAGGCCTCGCCCTCGTTGGCGCCGATCAGCCGGTTCATGCGGGTCCAGAGGGACAGGTCCGCCTGGGCGGCCCGGAGCTGTTCCAGGGCCTCAGCCTGCCGGAGGCGGGCCCCCTCCTGTTCGTCCAGGGCGGCCCGGGTCCGCCCCACGTCCTCGCTCTGGCGGTCCTGGACCGCCTGGGCCTCCTCCCCCCGCCGTTCCAGGGCGGAGCGGTCCGGACAGGCCCCGAGCCCGTCCGGACGGTGCGCCCGGTGCAGGGCCAGATGTTCCTGGAGGGTCCGCAGGGCCGTCGCGGCATCCCGGCGCGCCCCGTCCAGGGTGTTGCGCCGGTCCGCCAGGGTCTTGGCTTCCGCCTCCGGAAGGAACCGCGCGTCCAGCGCCGCTTCCCCGCCCAGGGGCGCGGCCAGGTCCGCCAGGCGGGCCTCCTGGTCGAGCAGCTCCCTCCGCCCGGAAGCCAGCGCCTGGGCCGCGCCGTCCCGGTCCGCCAGGGCCTTGGTCCGCGCGTCGCGGGCGGCCTGGAGGCGATCCCGCCGGTCCTGGAGTTCCTTCCCGCGCGCGTCCACCGACGCCTTCAAGGCCCGGTGGAGCGGCTCGGGATCCTCGCCTCCGAGGCACCCCGCGACGGCGTCCCCGGCTTCCGCCAGGCGCGCCCGGCGTTCCCCGTCCTCCTGGCGCCGGGCGTCCGCCTCGCGGCGGGCGCCCTCCAGGGCCAGGCCGGCCGCCTCGTGGGCGCGAAGGGCCGCCTCCCGGGTCCGGGCCGCCTCCTCGCGGGCGGTGCGGGCCCTCTGGAAGCGTCCCACCCGACCGCGGGCCTCGGCCAGGGGATCGTCCTCCGGCAGCTGGTGCGCGGCGAAGTCCCCGGCCAGGGCAGCCCGGTCGGCCGCCAGCGAGCTTTCCGCCTGGGCCAGCCGCGCATCCTCGGCCAGGAGACGCTCCCGGAGCGACGAGAGACGGTCCTCGGCCTGCCGCGCCAGGATCTCCAGCTCGCCGGTCCGCACGCGGGCCTCGGCGGCATCGCCCGCGGCCTTCCTCAGGGCGGAGTCCGCCGCGTCCAGCTCCCGCCGGCGGGCTTCCAGCCGCCGATGGTCCTCGTCCACGGCCTCCAGGGCGCGGGCGACCTGGGCACTGCATGGTTCGACGCCGAGGACCGCGGCGGCCGCGCCGAGGGAATCCCGGAGGCGGGCCAGGGCCACCTTGGCCTCCTCGGACAGCCGCTGGACATTCCGCGCCTCCCCCCCGGCCGCGTGGAAGGCCGCCTCGGCCTCCCGCAGCGCCCCCCGGGCCAGAAGCACCTGGGCCTGGGCCTGGGCGAAGGCGGCCTCCAGCCGCGCGCACTCGGCCTTGACCTGCCGGTCCTTGCCTTCCTGGTCCGGATCCACCAGGGCCGGATGAGCCTCCGCGCCGCAGAGCGGGCAGGGCCGGCCCTCCTGGAGGCGGCCCCGCTCCTTGGCCAGGTCGCGGGCCCAGCGCATGAGGTCGAGGCTCCGCGCCAGACTGGCCTCCGTTTCCAGGGTCCCGTCGAGGGTCCGCCCGGCTTCCCGCGCGAGAGCTTCCGCGGCGGAAGCCCGGCCGGCTTCGCGCGCCGCCAGGGACTCCGCCTCGAAGGCGCGGCTTCCGGCCTGGGCGGCTTCCTGGATCTGCCCGGCCAGCGCTTCCAGGGAAGCCCGCCGCAGCAGCAGCGCGTCGCGGTCCCTCTCCAGCCTGCGGCGGACCTCGGCGGGCTCCGGGGCCCCCTCGAGCAGGGCTTCGAGGTCCTTCCGGCAGGCCGTCTCTTCGGCCAGGCGAGTTTCGAGCAGCCCCGACTGGAGCCTCCATCCCTCGCGGGCGTCCAGGCAGATCTGCGCCTGTTCCGGCAGTTTCGCGGCCAGGTCCCGCCGCTCACGTTCGTCCCGGACCAGCTGCTCCACGCGCGCCTGGAGGGCGCGATGCCGGGCTTCCAGGGCCCCGAGGGCGCCGGACAGCGATTCCCAGGGCGCGTCGGCCAGATCGGCCTCCGCCTGCGCGGCAGCCTGGTCCCGCGCCCGCAGCGTCTCCGCGGCTTCGGCCAGGACGCTCTCCCGCCGCGTCCGCTCGTCCTCCGCCGCTCGGTGCTTGTCTCCGGCCTTCCGGGCTTCCTCCCGGGCGGCGGCGAGGGCAGCGCGCAACTCCCGCGCGCGCTGCAGCTCCGGCTCGCGCCCGGCCAGGGACTCCCGGGCCTCCGCATGGGCCTCCGCCGCCAGGCGCTCCTCCTGCTCGTCGAGTTCGAGCTGCGCCTCCCGCCTGGCCGCTTCGGCAGCCAGCGCCTCCAGGCGGGCGGCCAGCTCCTGGACGGCGGCGCGGCGGGCGCGGGTCGAGGCGAGGTGGCCCAAGGCCTCCCGGGCTTCCTCGAAGGAGGCCAGCCGGGCCAGATCCGGCGCCGCGGCCGCCTGGGCCTCCTCGGCGCGGGCCAGCGCGGCGCGCGCGGCCTCCTCGGAATTCGTCAGCGCCTCATCCTCGTCCAGCCAGTGCAGGCAGGCCTGGATCTCCCGGCAGGTCCGCCGGGCCTCCAGGACCGCGGCCTCCTGGTCCGCCAGGGTGCGGCGCAGGGCCTCCAGACCCGCTTCGTCCAGGACCGTCAGGCCGCCCAGCGCGCGTTCGGCCTGGGCGCAGGCTTCCTTGGCTTCGCGCAGGCGGCGGGCGGCCCGGGCCCCGATCCGCTGGTACTGCCCGGTCCCCGTGAGGCGCTCCAGGATGGCGCTCCGCTCGGCTTCCGGCGCCTTCAGGAAGGCGTCGAAGTCCCCCTGGGCCAGCAGCATGCAGCGGGTGAAGTCCTGCAGGGAGAACCCCTCCAGGGCCTCCTTCAGGGCCGCCTCCAGGTCCCGCACCCGGCCCTGCTCGCCGGGGTAGTCGGTGGCCAGCCGTACCCATTCCTGGCCGTCCAGGCGCTCCAGCCACCGGTAGGGGCCCTGGATCGCGCCCTCCGGCCTGGGGTTCCGCCGGTTGCCGCGCCAGACTTCCCAGGTGGCGCGGTAGATGGCGGGGCTCTCCCCGGGGCTGCTCTTGCGGAAGGTGAGCGCGGCCTTCCCCCGGGCCGTCCCGTGGGACAGGATGTGGGCCGGGGCCTGGTCGAGCCTGGCCTCCAGGCTTCCCTCCGGGCGCAGGCGGGGCGTGACGCCGAACAGGGCCAGGGAGATGGCGTCCAGGAGGGTGCTCTTCCCAGCTCCTGTCGGCCCGCTGATGAGGAAGAGGGGCGCCTCCTGGAGATCCTTCCGGAAGTCGATAGCGTGCTTCCCATAGAGCGCGTTGAGGTTCTCCATGCGCAGTTCGAGGAGTCTCATGCCCGTCCCTCCTCCGCCAGGAGGGCCTCGAAGGCGTCCCTCAGGCCGTCGTAGTCCTCCCCCCTCGCGCCGCACAGCATCCGGAAGACCTCCCTAGGCTCCAGGTCCGCCAGCCTGGAGGGCGCCGGCGCGCCTTCGGCCTGGGGACGGCGGGCCTGGGTCTGGACGATCCCGACCAGGACGGGGGCAGGCTCGAGGCCTTCCACGAACCGCCGGCACTCCTCCTCGAGTCCCACGGTATAGGCTTCGACTTCCAGGTCCACCTTCACCAAGGGAGGCAGCCCCTCGTCCCAGCTCATGCGGGCCAGGCGGAGCTTCACCTCCTCGAAGGATCCGGCGCATTCGACCACCTGCCGGGTCCCCGGGATCGGCAGGCGGAGGACCTCCACGGAGCCGTCCGGAGCCAGATCCACCAGGTTCACGGTGCGGGGCGAGCGCCCCTCCTTGACGTTGAGGGCGATGGGACTGCCGCTGTACCAGGCCCGGGTGCCGTCCACCTGGTGGGCGCGATGGATGTGCCCGAGGGCCACGTAGGCATAGCGGGCATCGAAGATGGTCGCGGGGAGCCCCCCCAGGGTGCCGACGAGGTGGATTTCCTGGGGGGCGTCGGTCCGGTCGCTTCCCGCGGCGGCGAGATGCCCCGTGGCCAGGAGCGGAACGCCGGGCCAGCGCCGGCAGGCCTGGTCCGCGAGCGCGCGGTAGAAGGCCCGGAACGGCGCGCCCAGCGCCTCCTGCTGCGCTTCGTCGCTGCCTTCCCGGCCCCGGAAGCCCAGGCGCCACTCGTTGACGAAGGGGACCGCGGCGACCACGGCCCGCACCTGCCCTGCTCCATCCGTCACCGGGAAAAGGTGGCGCCCGGGCGGTTCCTCCACGCCGCCCACCACATGCACGCCGAAGGCGGCCAGCAGGTCCCGGGGGGCGTCGAGGCGCGAGGCGGAATCATGGTTGCCGCCCACCACGATCATCTGCCTCAAGGGGGTGCCCGCCAGGCCGTGCAGGAAGCGGTAGTAGAGGGACTGGGCCTCGGCCGAGGGCGCCGGGGCGTCGAAGACATCCCCGGCCACGATCAGGAGGTCCACCTCCTCCGCGACCAGCGCATCCCTCAGCCAGCCCAGGAAGTGGCGATGGTCCGCCTCCCTCGGACACTCCTCCAGCGTCGCCCCCAGGTGCCAGTCGGCCGTGTGCAGGATTCTCATCCGGTGCTCCGCGCGCGGGCGTCCGATCCGCCCGGGTGATGGGGATCCGCGCTCAGGCGGCGTCGTGCCCCGTGTCCGCGCGGGCCGCCTTGGCGGCGCAGGGGCACGGACAGGCGTCCGCGGGGGCTCCGGAGAGCTGGTTCATGTCGACCCAGTGGGCGGCGCAGGTCCCGGTGGAGGCCCGCGTGACGTGGACCAGCGCCCGGTCGTTCGCCAGGTCCAGCGAGACCACCGTCACCAGGGCGGACACGCCGCTCGTGGCCGGCCTCCAGAGCATGCAAGCCCCCGGCTTGATCCCATCCATCAGCACACCTCGTTTACGACAAATTTTCGCATATCCGCCCGCCGGGCACAACGAGGAATCCCCTCGAGAACGGACGCGAAGCAAGACTCAGCGCAGGAGGAAGCCCTTGCCGATCTCGTCGCCTTCCTCGAGCCAGTAGCGGGCCTCTCCGGAATAGTGAGCCTGCCCGCCGACACGGATCGTCACGGCGGGCTTGGAGCCGCAGGACGTCACGGCGACCACCTCGCCGGTGAACCGCGCCTTCGTGACGCTGTCGATCTCGCAGACCTGGTTCATGCCCACGAGGCCCCGCTGGAAGCGCGCGGCCATGCGCGCCGTGACGCCCGAGCCGGTGGGACTGCGGTCCACCTCCGCGTCGGCGAAGACGCAGATGTTGGCGGAGGGCCCTTCCTCCGGCCGCTCGCGACCGTCCGTGAGGATGCTGCCGTAGAGGAAGCCCAGGTCCTTCTCGACCGGGTGCTCGATGGCGATCGTCCGGTTCACGGCCTCGGTGAGCGCGGTCGCCGCGTCCACCAGGTCCCGCACGCGGCTCGCGCGGACATCCAGGCCGAACTGCCCGGCGTCGGCCAGGGCGTAGAAGGCCCCGCCGTAGCTGACGTCCGTGACCACCTGCCCGCGCCCCGGGACCGCGACCGTCAGCCGCTCCGCGAGCAGGAAGGCCGGGACGCTGTCGAAGGTGACCCGCCCGCTGCGGCCGCCGCGGACCTCCACGTGCGCCCTCACCAGGCCGCAGGGGCACTCGATCCCCACCTCCGAGACGGGCTCGACCTTCGGCACCAGGCCATGATCCACGGCGTAGCGCCCCATGGCGATCACGGCGTGGCCGCACATGGTGCTGTAACCCTCGTTGTGCATGAAGAGCACGGCGATGTCCGCCCCGGGGAGGGTGGGCTCCACGAGCAGCACGCCGTACATGTCGTCGTGCCCCCTGGGTTCGAACATGAGCAGCCTGCGCAGGTGGTCGAGATGCTCGCGGACGTACCGGCGCTTGGCCAGGATCGTCGCGCCGGGGACCGGGGGATACCCCCTCTGGATGATGCGGACCGGCTCTCCGCCGGTGTGCATGTCGAGGACCTGGATGGGGGAATCGGCGTTCATGTCAGCCCCTTTTCGTTGGGTGGATCCAGTGGGAAGGGAAGTCCGCGCAGGGCCGGCCGGTGTCTTCCGCAAGGGCCCGGTTCACGACCCGGCCGTCGTGGACGAGCAGCCCCTCGGCCAGGGCCGGGGCCGCGCCGAGGGCCGCCTCCAGCCCGAGGTCCGCGACGAGCGCCATGAAGGGCAGCATCGCCGCCGAGAGCGCCAGGGTGGCCGCCCGGGGCACCAGCGCCGGGATGTTGGGAACGCAGTAGTGGAGCACGCCCTCCTCGAGGTAGAGCGGGTCCGAGAGCCTGGTCTGCCTGGATGTCTCCGCGATGCCGCCCATGTCGATCCCGACGTCCACGAGCACCGAGCCTGGCCGCATGGCCCGCAGCATGTCCCGCGTGAGGAGCTTGGGGGACAGCCGGCCGGGGATGGAGACGGCCCCGACAACCACGTCCGCGCCGGCCGTACAGGCCGCGAGCTCCCCGGGCGAGGAGAGGGCGGTGCGCAGCAGGTTCCCCCTGCCGTCCTCGCGGGCCCTGGCCTCGATGGCCTGGAGCAGGTCTGGACTGGTCCCCAGCACGGTCACCCGGCATCCGAAGGCCAGGAAGGCCCGGGCCGCGGCCTGGCCCACGACGCCGTCCCCCACTACGACCGCCGCGGCGGGCTCCACTCCGGGCAGCCCGTGCAGCAGGACGCCGCTCCCGGACAGGGGCCCCTCCCGCCGCTGCAGGGCCCAGGCGGCGATCTGGCTCGACACCAGCCCCGCGAGGGTGCTCATCGGCGCGAGCATGGGCCGGCTCCCGTCGGGCCTCCTCACCCCTTCGAAGGCCAGGCAGGTGATCCTGCGGGCGAGGACGGCGTCCAGGAGGGCGGGATCCCGGGCGAGCTGCTGGTAGCCGGCCACGATCGTCCCCGGCTGGAGCCTCGGGAATTCCGCCGGCTGGAGTTCCTTGACCTTCACGACCAGGCCGCAGCGGTACACCTCCCCGGGATCGTCCGTGATCCGGGCTCCCGCCTCCGCATAGAGGTCGTCCCCGAAGCCTGCGCCGCGGCCCGCGCCCGCTTCCACCCACAGGTCGTGCCCCTTCCGCGCCAGGACGCCCGTGGCCTCCGGCGTCATCCCGGCCCTGCCTTCGCCATCCTTGATCTCGCGTGGAATTCCGATGCGCATGGCCGATTCTCTCTCCGTTCCCGCCGCCGGGGCATCCGTCCGGAAGTGTCTTCCAGCAGAAGATTGGGTCCAGCGGAAACCGTATGTATCCTGATGATATCCTACAGCTATGCCGATGGATGCGCCATGTCCATGCACCTCTCCGAACCGCGCCCAGCCCATGTCCACGGCGAAGCCAAGATTCCCCCTTGCAACAGCATGCGTATAATGACCGGACACGAACCCCGCTGCAGCAAGGCCCGCAGGACCGTGCGACGGGATGAGCCCAGGATTTCGCCTATGGATACCCATTCCAGCAGCCCCCGGGAAACCGGAAGCCTCGCCGACCAGGCCTACCGCCAGCTCGAGGAGATGATCGTGACGCTGGTGCTCCCTCCGGGCGCCTCCCTGTCCGAGGCCATCCTGAGCGCCCGGACGGGCATCGGGCGCACCCCCATCCGCGAAGCGCTCAAGCGCCTGGAGCACCAAGGCCTGGTCACCAGCATGCCCCGGAAGGGGCTCATCGTCCGCGACATGAAGGTCGAGGACCAGCTGGCCCTGCTGGAGGTGCTGAGGCCCCTGGACCGCCTCATCGCCTCCAAGGCCGCCCGGTGGGCCAACGCTTCCCAGCGCGAGGCCCTGCGCGGGGTGGCCGACGCCATGGTCCGGGCCGCCGCCGACGGGAATCTCCACGCCTTCCTGCAGTGCGACCAGGACTGCGACCGCATCATCTACGAAGCGGCCCGCAATCCCTTCGCCATCGACATCGTGACCCCCCTCTATTCCCATTCGCGCCGCTTCTACTGCTCCTTCGGCCAGCCCGACGACCTGACGCGGATGGCCGAGCTCCACGCCGACGTCATGTCGGCCGTGGCGGAAGGCAGCGAGACGAAGGCGTCCGGGGCCTCGGACGCGCTCATCGACCACCTGGAAGCCTTCACCAGGGCCGCGGTGGGACTTTCCTGAAAGGATCCTGCCATGGCCGAGGTCTCCTTCGACGACTGGAAGAAGCTGCAGATGAAAGTGGGGCAGATCCGCGAGGTGGAGCGGATCCCCAAGACCAAGAAGCTCTACAGGCTGCAGGTCGACCTGGGCGGCGAGCGTCCCGTCCAGATCGTCACCAGCCTCGTGCCCTACTACACCGAGGAGGAGTTGCAGGACCGGAAGATCGTGGTGCTCACGAACCTGCAGCCCACGACCTTCGCGGGACACCTTTCGGAGGCCATGCTGCTGTGCGCCGAGAAGGAGGACGGCAGCGAGTGCGTGCTCCTCACCGTCCAGAAGGACATCGCCGTCGGCTCCCCCATCACTTGACCATTCTCACAATTCATCATTGAGAGAATGGGGCCGCGCCGAGGCTGATCCCGGTGCTTTCGTGCACGGAGCGACGGCATGCCCGCAAGCGACCTCTCCACGACGGACCCCCGGGAGGAGGCCCCGGTTATCTCCAGCCTGGACGTGCGGCGCCTGGAGTCATTCACGGATTCCGGCCTGTGGTTCTGGAACCTCAAGACCGGCAAGTGCCGTCTTTCCCCCGGGCTCCGGACGAGGCTCTGCGCGGCGGGTGCGCCGGACGACCCCACGGCCTACCTGCATCCGGACGACCATCCCCAGGTGACGGCGCGGATGAAGGACCACCTCGAACAGGGCGCCCGGTTCGACACCGAGGCCCGGCTGCGGGCAGCGGACGGGCAGTTCCGCTGGTTCTCCCTGCGGGGCAAGGCCTTCCGGAAGCCCGCCCCGTTCCCCCGCCTGGGCTTCCTCGCGGCCGGAACCCCCGGCGAGGCTTCCGAGATGGTCCTCTTCGTGGACGACGTCCAGGGGCGGAAGGAGGAGGAACTCGAGCGGGAACGGCTCCTGAAGGACGCGGAAAGGCTCGCCTCCGAGATGGCGGTGCTGAACGAGCTGAGCCGGGCCCTCACCACACGGCTCAGCCTGCGCGACGTGCTCGAGGAGACCTACCGGCAGGCGTCCCGCCTCGTGGACACCAGCAACTTCTTCATCGCCCTCTACCATCCCGAGAAGGAGGAGATCCACTTCGTCTACGACGTCACCGATTCCGCCCAGGACAAGGACGAACTGACCATCGTCCCGGCGGGCAGGGGCGTCTCGGGATACATCATCGCGAACCGCACGCCGGTCCTCATCAAGGAGGACTACCAGGCCTGGGCGCAGGCCCACGGGATCGAGTCCCTGGGCGAGCCCGCCCGCTCCTGGCTCGGGGTCCCGATGCTGATCGGGGACCGGGTGCTCGGGGTCATCGCGGTCCAGAGCTACAAGTTCTCGGGAATCTACGACGAGCATTCCCTGGAGCTGCTGACCGCCATCGCCAGTTCGACCGCCATCGCGATCCAGAACGCCCTTTCCTTCGAGAGCCAGAAGCGGTCCGAGGAGGACCTGAAGGAGCGGAACGACCGGATCAACCAGCTGGTCAGCCCCATGCTCGAGGCCGTCGAGCGGATCACGAGCCTGACGGGCGAGAAGAAGCAGACGCTGGCCCTGCTCGCCCGGATGACGCAGGAGAGCCACGAGAAGCTCGTCGCCAGCGACGAGAACATCACGCGGATGGCCGCGAGCGTCGAGGACATGATGAAGATGGTCGGCATCATCGGCGAGATCTCCGTCGTCGTGAACCTGCTGGCCCTGAACGCCACCATCGAGGCGGCCCACGCCGGCCATCTCGGCCGCGGCTTCGCCGTCATCGCCGGGGAGATCCGCAAGCTCTCGGATTCGACGGAAGGACAGGCCCAGGAGATCGCCGAGGCCCTGACGGGCATCACCCAGAGCGCGGCCGCCTCGACCCAGGCCAGCGCCGAGAGCATCAGGACCTCCAGCGAGACGGAGGCGATCACGGCCGACATCCTCCAGTTCCTGGACGACCTCGCGCAGCGGATGTCCCTGCTCTCCGAGAAGAGCACGGAGATCCTCCAGCTGATGCGCCAGGCCTGAAGACCGCGGGCCGGATCGCTCCGGCCCGCGGGTCCAGGGTCAGCCCAGGTGCTTGCGCTTGTACAGGCGCCAGGTGATGGCCCACCTCGCGGGATCGTCGAAGTCCTGGGGGCGGACCCGGTGGCAGACGCTGCGGTGGGGCGCGGTCTTCACGGTCTCGGGCTCGGTGTAGGCCTCCTCGGAGATCCGGGCGAGCACCGCGATGTATTCGTCGAGTTCCTCCTTCGAATAGCTCTCGGTCGGCTCGACGGTGAAGGGCTGGGGCACGATGAAGGGGTGGTGGCTGCTCCAGAGGTGCATGCCGTAGTCGGCCATGCGGTAGGCGATGTCCTCGGTCGTCACGCCCGTGTCCTTGTACAGCTGTTCCCAGCTGTAGCGGACCTGCTCGATGCGCCGGCGCCCCTTGGCATAGGGAGCCGAGGCCCCGCGGATCCTGCGGATCTTCTCCAGCAGGTAGTTGTTGTTGAGCACCGCGACCTCCGAGACCTCCCGGAGCCCGTCGGCGCCGAGCGCGCGGGTCCAGGCGTAGGCCTTCAGGGCCACCTGCACCGTCCCGTAGAAGGCGCGGGTCTTCCCGATGCTCTTCGGGACGTCGTAGTCCAGCGAATAGCGGCCGTCGGTGCACGCCACGAGGGGAACGGGCAGGAAGTCCCGCAGGGCCGCCGTCACGCCCAGGGCGCCGCCGGCCGGACCGCCGCAGCCGTGGGGGGTTCCGAAGGTCTTGTGCAGGTTGAAGAAGCACATGTCGAAGCCCGCGTCCTTGGCTCGGGTGATGCCCATGATGCCGTTGACGTTGGCCTGGTCGTAGCCGCACAGGCCGCCCGCCTCGTGCACGATCCGCACGAACTCGGCGATCTGGGGATTGAAGATGCCCGTGTCCTCGGGGTTGGTGATGAGCAGGCCCGCGGTGCGGGGTCCCACGACCTTCTTCAGGTCCTCGACGGTGGGAAGGCCGTCCTCGTCCTGGAAGAGCGTGACGACCTTGTAGCCCTTCACGGCGGCCGCCGCGGCGTCCGACGGGTGGCTGAAGATGGTGGTGATGATCTCGTCCCGCGTCTCCGCCTCTCCCCGGTCCCGGTGGTAGGCCTGGATGATCGACACCATGTTGAGGATGGCGGCGGAACCCGACGCGGGCTGGAAGCTGAAGCGGTCCATGCCGGAGATCTCCCGCATGGTGAGGTCCAGCTCGTGGAGAACCTGCAGCGCGCCCTGGACGGTCCGCGCATCCTGGAGGGGATGCAGCCGGGACATCCGGGGGTTGGCGGCCAGCACGTCGTTGATCTTGGGGTTGTACTTCATCGTGCAGGTGCCCTGGCCGATGTCGATGTTGAAGTCGCCCCCCAGGGTCTCCTGGGAGAGGCGCATGAAGTGCTTCGCGACGCGCATCTGCCCCACCTCGGGCAGCGCCGGGGGCGTCCGCCGGACCATGTGCGCGGGAAGGGCGGAAAGACCGTCCCCCACTTCGGCGGCGATGCCCTTCTCCACGGGCGCGACGACGATCCCGCGCTCGCCCGGCTTGTGGAGCTCGAAGATCAGTTCCTCGTCCCACTTCGCCTGGTGGAAGTTCTCCCGAACCTTGACGGGACGCTTGGTAGCCATGTCAATTCCCTCCCAGCAGCGCGGCGAGCGTGGTGATGAAGCGGTCGATCTCCTCCTGGTCCACGAGCTCGGTCACGCAGTAGAGCGCCGACTGGCCGAGCTGCGGGAACTCCCCGGAAAGATCCTTCCCCCCGAAGATGCCCGCCTCCAGCAGGGCGTCGTTGATCTCCGCCACCGTCCTGCCCGTGGCGTTGAAGTCCACCACGAACTCCTTGTAGAAGGGGGCGTCCAGCCCCGGAGCCTTGACGCCCTCGATCGCGGACAGCTTCCGGGACAAGTACTGGGCCTTCTGGAGGAGATGGACGCCGAGCGCCTTCATGCCCTCCGGGCCCATCAGCGAGAGGTAGACGGCGGCCGTGATGCCGTGGAGGGCCGCGGCGGTCCCGACGAACTCCCGGCCCTTCTCCCGGTGGGCGAAGGAGGTGCGGTCGTAGGCAACGTCGCCGAAGCCCCGCTCGCCGGGCTTCTCCGTCGTGGAAATCCCGAAGAGCCGGCTGGGGTATTCCATGACGAGCTTCTCCTCGTCCCGGCTGGCGATGAAGCCTCCGAGGCCGCCCCCGAAGTTCATGTGGTTGCCCAGGGTCTGGATGTCGCCGCAGGCGATGTCGGCGCCGAAGTGGCTCGGCGGCGCCAGCACGCCCAGCGAGTTCGGGTCCGTGCCCACCACCAGGAGCGCGCCGTGGGCGTGCGCCAGGTCGGCGATGGCCTGGGCCTGGGTCTCCAGGACCCCCAGGTAGCCTGGATTCTCGAAGTAGACCGCCGCCACGTCGGCGCCCAGCCGCGCTTCCAGGTCCACCAGGTCCATGAGCCCCGTCTTCGCGTCGAAAACCAGGGATTCGATCCGGAGCACCGGCTGGCAGTAGTTGCGGATGGCCAGCAGTCGGTCCGGGCTGATGCTCGCGGCCACCAGCACCCTGGTCCTTCCGGTGTAGCGCCCGGCCATCCGCAGGGAGGTGCAGGCGGCCTGGAATCCGTCGTAGGTGGGCACGTTGCAGATGTCCATGTCCAGGAGTTCCGCCATCAGGCTTTCGTACTCCCACAGGGCCTGGAAGCGCCCGAAGTCCTCGTAGGGCTCGCCCGCGTAGGCCGTGAGGAACTCGCTGCGGCGGTTGATCTCGTCGCAGAGCGCGGGCACGTAGTGGTTGTAGCACCCGGCCCCCAGGAAGCTGGTGGCCTCCTCGCAGGAGGTGTTCCTGGCCAGGATCCGCTCCACGTGCCGCTTGAGCAGGGATTCGGACTCGATGGCCCCGGGCAGGTTCATCCTGCCCCGGAAGCGGAGGGATTCAGGGATGTCGGCATAGAGCTCGTCGATGCTCCCGGCGCCGATCTCGGCGAGCATTTCCGCCTTCACGCCCGGGGCGGAGTTGGGGATGTACGGATGGGCAGTTCGTTCGCTCATGGGTTCTCCTCGATTCAGGCGATGCCGCCGCCGTCCACCACGATGTGGGTGCCGGTGACCCAGGCGGACAGTCCGGATGCCAGGAACAGCACGACATTGGCCACGTCCTCGGGGGTGCCCACGCGGTGGAGGGGCCGGGCCGCGGCCTCCTCCATGAAGGCCCGCTCGTTCTCGCCGAGCTGCGCGCACTCGCTGCGCAGCATCGGCGTGTCGATGTCGCCGGGGCAGACCGCGTTGACGCGGATGTTGTGGGGGCCGAAGTCGATGGCCATCGCGCGGGTCATGTTCCAGATGCCGCCCTTGGCCGCGCAGTAGGACACGGCCCGGGGCCCTCCCTTGAGGGACCAGCCAGAGCCGGTGTTGATGATGCTGCCGCCGCCCGCCTGGATCATGTGGGGCACCACGTGGCGCGTGAGCAGGTAGGCACCCTTGAGCATGACGTCCAGGGCGAGGTCCCACTCGGCCTCCTCCAGGTCCAGCGCGGTCTTGCGGATGGCCACGCCCGCGTTGTTGAAGAGGATGTCGACGCGCCCGAAGCGTTCGGCGGCCTCGTCGGCCGCGCGCCGGCAGTCCGCCTCCACGCGCACGTCGCAGCGCAGGAAGGCGGCCTGGCCGCCGGCTTCCAGGATCTCCTGGACGGTGCCCTGCCCGCCGGCTTCGTTGATGTCGAGGACCACCACGGCGGCGCCGGCCTCGGCCAGTCGCCTGGCGGTGCCCCGTCCGATGCCGGAGGAGGCGCCGGTGATCACGGCCACCTTCCCTTCCAGGGAAAGGAGTCCGGCAAGATGTGGATGGATGCTCATGGATGACCTCCTGGTCCGTGGGAGGGGGCTCCCGATATTGGTATATCAACAATATCCTACAGCCATGCCCCAATCCTGCAATACTTTTCGTGATCCCTGGAGTGCGCCGTGATCCTTCCCGCCCGCGACTTCCCCCGCGCAAGGCCGACGCGATGACTCGGCGTCGCCTGCTCCTCGCCGGGTTCGGGAACGTCGGCCGCCGTCTCGTCGAGATCCTCGCCGCACAGGAAGCGCATCCGGGCCTCGCCGCCCTCGACGTCTCCATCGTGGCCGTCACCACGGGACGCCACGGATCCTGGGCGGACCCGGCGGGCCTCGCGCCCGAGGTCCTCCTGGAACGGCATCGGGCCCAGGGCGGGTTCCCGGACAGCTTCGGCACCCTGGAGGCCGTCCGCACGGTCGATTTCGACGTGCTCGTGGAGCTCTCGCCCCTCAGCATCGCGGGCAGGGGAGAGCCGGCCGTCTCCCACGTGCGGGAGGCCCTGGCCAGGGGTCGGCACGTGGTCAGCGCCAACAAGGGCCCCGTCGCCTGGGCCTGCCGGGAGCTGCGGGATCTCGCCCGGGAGAAGGGCGTCCGCTTCCTGCACGAGGCGACGGTCATGGACGGCGCGCCCATCTTCAACCTGGGACGGCACTGTCTCCGGGGCAACACGATCCTCGCCCTCGACGGCGTCCTCAACTCGACCTCCAACGTGGTGCTGGGCGAGATGGAACGGGGCGCCAGCCTTGCGGAGGCCGTGGCCAAGGCCCAGGCCATGGGCATCGCCGAGGCGGACCCCGGCGCGGACCTGGACGGCTGGGACGCGGCCGTCAAGCTCTCCGCCCTGGCCAACGTGCTGATGGACGCGGATCTGCCCCCCGAACGGATCGCGCGCCGGGGCCTGGGGGACCTGGACCGGACCGCCCTGGAGGCCGCCCGGGACCGGGGCTGCCGGATCAAGATGGTCTGCGAGGCCTCCAGGGTGGGAGACCAGGTCCAGGCGGCCGTCTCCATGAAGGAACTCCCGCTGTCCCACCCCTTCGCCCGCGTGGACGGCGCGGATTCCGTCCTCAGGCTCCACACGGATCTCCTGGGGCGCCTCCTCGTCGCGGAGGACGGGCCGGACCTTTCCACGACCGCCTACGGCGTGATCGCGGACCTGCTGGAACTCGACACATAGCGCGGGGACCCGGGAAGCCGCCCCGTCCAGCGACGGCGCCCCGCCTCCCCATCGGTGGGAAGGCGGGGCGCACGACGGGCGGTCTCAGGAAGCTGGATCCCGTCAGGCCTTGGCTTCCTCGCCCTCGTGGCAGCGCAGCTTGGCGAGGCGGTCCTTCATCTTGTCCCCAAGCCCTTTGAGGTCCCCCCGCAGTTCCGGTCCGGTCTTGGGGGTCGTGAGGGCCACGATGGCGGCGCCCACCGCGGCTCCGGCAAGGAAAACGAGCAGGGATGTTCCGATCGATCCGTGTTCTTCACTCATCGGTTTCCTCCTTGGGCAAATCGGCCTTGTGGCTTCGAAACAAATGTAGGGCGGTCTCGACGCCTGTCACGAGCGATTCGAAAATATCCAGGGAATCCGCCCGGCGATGGAATAAAGCGGGAACGGCCCTGACTACGCCCGTCACCACCTGGGACAGCACCGAGGGAGGTTCGATGACGTTCATGACGGATCCCGCGATCCCGTCCACCCGCGTCCGGATCTCGTGGAGGTCGCCGGAGACCTGGCGCAGGTCCTGGGCGGCGCTTTCCGCCAGGCGCTCGACCGCCTTGGCGGTCCGGCGCGCCTGGACCAGCAGCAGGACCAGGAAGACGGTGAGGACGATCACGGCCAGGCACAGGACGATCTGGAGTACGAGCGGCATGGGCGCCTCGGGGAGGATTCCCAGCATTATGGTCCTGATCCCGCGGGGGAGATACAGCCTCTTGTCACCCGGCGGACTTCCTCGGCTCCAGCTGGGAGCAGATCATGCCCGCGAGCATGAGCAGGCCGCCGATCACCAGGCGGGTGGTGAGGGGTTCGTGAAGGATCAGGACCCCGCCGACGGCCGCGAAGAAACCTTCCATCGAGAAGATGATGGAGGCATGGGCCGGGTGGGCCGTGCGCTGGCCGATGATCTGGAAGGTGTAGGCCACGCAGGTCGACAGGATGCCGCCGTAGAGGATGGGGATCGCGGCGGGAAGGAGCCCGGCGAAGGGGGCGGGCTCGTGGATCAGGGCCACGACCAGGCTGAGGAGCGAGCAGGTGACGAACTGCCCCACGGAAAGCTCGAGGGCGTTCATCCGGGAGCAGGCGTGGCCGATGATGAGGATGTGGCCGGCCCAGAAGAAGGCGCCGAGGAGCTCCAGGGAATCGCCCGGGGCGAGCGTGAAGCCGGCGCCGATGCTCAGGATGTAGAGTCCGATCAAGGCCAGCACGGCCCCGATCCAGATCCGGGTGCTCGTGGACCGTCCCATGAAGGCCCCGATCATGGGCACGATGACCACGTAGAGGCAGGTGATGAAGCCGGCGTTGCCCGCCGTGGTGCTCACCAGTCCGATCTGCTGGAGGGAGGCCGCCACGAACAGCACCGTTCCGGCGACCACGGACCAGGACAGGCGGGTCCAGGGGCTCAGCTTCCCGGGGGAGGGAGCCGCTTCGCCGGCGCGCCCCTGCCTGCGCTTGTCGAGGATCAGGACGGGCAGCAGCGACAGCGCGCCCAGCGCGAACCTCGCGGCGCTGAAGGCGAGCGGGCCGATGTCGTCCATGCCCTTGCGCTGCGCCACGAAGGCGAAGCCCCAGATGACCGCCGTCAGCAGCAGCAGGCCATCCGCTTTCAATGTCGCCATTCGGGAATTCATGGAGCCCTCACGGTTGGAGCGCGGTGGAACACTGCGTCCAGCGCGGCGGCGCGGCACGGACGCGCACGTTGAGTCCTGCAGGGACGCCCTGCGAGCCACTCGCGGGCCACCGTGCCTCAGGAGTCCAGTATAGCCGCACTCGCGGCCTTGTCGGACAGGCCCCCAGGCGGCTGAGCGCCCTGCCCCGTTTCTTCCGAACCTGCGTAGAATGCGGATCTGCACCCACGCATCCTGCGCTCCGGAAGGCGACCATGGTCCACACAGACATCGTGCTCGGCATCGACATCGGCGGCACGAACACCAAGATGGGATATGTCGACCGCCGGGGCGGCTGCCTGGCGGAGACCGTCATGCCCACCCGCTCCGACGAGTCGCCGGCGACCTTCTTCGGGCGGCTGAACGCGCACGCGGAGCAGCTCCGGAGCACCCTGGCCGGCCCCCACCGCCTGCTGGGCGTGGGGATCGGAGCCCCCAACGCCAACTACCACAAGGGGACCATCGAGCAGCCTCCCAACCTGAGCTGGGACTGGGTCGACATCCGGGCCGAACTGCAGCCCTACTACCCGGTGCCCATCGCCGCCACCAACGACGCCAACGCCGCGGCGCTCGGGGAGATGCTCTTCGGCGCCGCCCAGGGCATGCGGGACTTCATCGTCATCACCCTGGGCACCGGCCTCGGCAGCGGCATCGTCGTGAACGGGGAGATGGTCTACGGCGCCAGCGGCTTCGCCGGGGAGATCGGCCACACCATCGTGGATCCCGCCGGCCGGCCGTGCGGATGCGGCCGCCGCGGATGCCTGGAGGTGTACGCGTCCGCGACGGGCCTCCGGCTCACCGTGACCGAGCTGCTGACCCGCAGGAGCGATCCCAGTCCGCTTCGCGGCAAGGCGCTCGAGGACCTCAGCGCGAGGATGATCTTCGAGGCGGCGCGGCACGGGGACCCCATCGCCCTGGAAGGGTTCGAGATCACCGGCGGGATCCTCGGCAGGAAGCTGGCGGACGCCGTGGCCTACACGAGCCCGGAAGCGATCTTCCTCTTCGGCGGCCTGACCTCCGCGGGGGACCTCCTCTTCAAGCCGGTGCGGCGCGCCCTGGAGGAGAACCTGCTGAACATCTACCGCGGGACCGTGAAACTGCTCCCCTCGGGCATCCCCGAGGGGCGGGCCGGCGTCCTGGGCGCCGGCGCCCTCATCTGGACCGAGCTTGCCAGGCAGGGCCGCGGCTGAAGTTCCGCGCGCGGCGGGCCGCCGCTCAGTCCGCGACGCCCCCGCCCGGCTGGCCGGTCGGCACGCCCACCTCGGTCAACCGTTCCTTCCTCAGCCTCGATACGCGGTCCCGGAGCGCGGCGGCCTCCTCGAACTCCATGCGGCTCGCATGGTCCCGCATCTGCCGCTCGAGCTTCGCGATCTCCTTCTCGAACTCGGGGTCGCACAGGTAGAGGATGGGTTCCTCCGCGGCTTCGTCCCTGGGGACGGGGACGAACTCCCGGGCCAGGGCCTCGCCCAGCACGTCGTCGATGTTCTTCCGGATCGTCTCGGGCGTGATGCCGTGCAGCTCGTTGTGCGCGACCTGCTTCGCCCTGCGCCGTTCGGTCTCCCCGATGGCCTGGGTCATGGAGCCCGTCACCACGTCCGCGTAGAGGATGGCCTTGCCGTTCACGTTGCGGGCGGCCCGGCCGATCGTCTGGATGAGGCTTCGCGTGTTGCGCAGGAAGCCTTCCTTGTCCGCGTCCAGGATGGCGACCAGGGAGACCTCCGGCAGGTCCAGGCCCTCGCGCAGGAGGTTGATGCCGACGAGGACGTCGAAGGTGCCCCTGCGGAGATCCTTCAGCAGCTCCACGCGCTCCAGGGTGTCGATCTCGCTGTGCAGGTACTCGGCCTTGACGCCCAGTTCCTGGTAGTAGGCCGTCAACTGCTCCGCCAGCTTCTTGGTGAGGACGGTCACCAGCACCCGCTCCCCCTTGGCCGTGACCTTGCGGATCTCCTCCAGGAGATCGTCCACCTGGTTCCCCACCGGCCTCACCTCCACGAGGGGGTCCACGAGCCCGGTGGGGCGCACCACCTGCTCCACCACCACGCCGCCGCTCTGCCGCAGCTCGTAGTCGCCCGGCGTGGCGCTGATGAAGACCAGCTGGTTCACCCGGGTCTCGAATTCCTCGAAGCGGAGGGGACGGTTGTCCAGGGCCGAGGGCAGCCGGAACCCGTAGTCCACGAGGGTGGTCTTCCGGTTGTGGTCGCCGTTGTACATGCCGTGCAGCTGGCCCGTGGCGACATGGCTCTCGTCCATGAAGAGGACGAAATCCTCGGGGAAGTAGTCCAGCAGGGTATGGGGGGGCTCCCCGGGCTCGCGGCCGTCCAGGAAGCGGCTGTAGTTCTCGATGCCGGAGCAGAACCCCATCTCCTTGAGCATTTCCAGATCGTAGATCGTGCGCTGGTGCAGGCGCTGCAGCTCCACGATCCGGCCCTGGCCGCGCAGTTCCTCCTCCCGCGTCTCCAGTTCCTCCTTGATCCCCCGGATCGCCTTCTGGAGCTTGTCCTCGGGCGTGACATAGTGCGACTTGGGCCAGATCGTGAGCTGGTCGAGCCGTTCGATGACCACGCCCCGCAAGGGATCGATCCGGGAGAGGCGCTCGATCTCGTCGCCGAAGAGTTCGATGCGGTAGGCCACGTCCTCGTAGGCCGGGAAGACCTCCACCACGTCCCCTCTCACCCGGAAGACGCCCGGCTCGAAACTCATCTGGTTCCGGGCGTACTGGATCGCCACCAGGTCCCGCAGGAGCACCGCGCGGTCCTTGACATCCCCGACCTCGAGCGCCACCGACAGGTTCAGGTAGCTGCTGGGATCCCCCAGCCCGTAGATGCAGCTCACCGAGGCGACCACGATGGTGTCCCGCCGTTCCAGCAGGTTGCGCGTGGCGTTGAGGCGCAGCTTCTCCAGCTCGTCGTTGATCTGGGAATCCTTCTCGATGAAGAGGTCCCGCTCGGGGACGTAGGCCTCCGGCTGGTAGTAGTCGTAGTAACTGACGAAGTACTCGACGGCGTTCTCGGGGAAATACTGCTTGAACTCGCTGAAGAGCTGTGCGGCCAGGGTCTTGTTCGGGGCGAAGATCAGCGCCGGACGGTTCAGCCGGGCGATGGTCGAGGCGATGGTGTAGGTCTTGCCGGATCCGGTGACGCCCAGCAGCGTCTGGAAACGTTCCCCGGCCTCGATGCCCTTCACCAGCTGCTCGATGGCCTCGGGCTGGTCCCCTGCCGGTTCGTAGGGAGCTCGCAGATCGAAGGGGCGGAATCTGGCCATTCCGTGATTTTATCGCCTACTCCGGCAGGCCCTTCCGAAAATCCGCCGGGGGCGCTCGAAATGATTAGCGCCCGAAGACGGCATCGACTATGCTTTTACGCGATTCTGACATGTTTAATACCAGTTGAGGAGGGCACTCGGATGGGCATGGGGTGGTTCAGGAACTTGTCGGTGAGATTTCGCCTGATGATCTCCTTCGGGCTGATCCTGGCGTGCCTGATGGGGCTCATGGTGTTCAGCCTCTGGAGCCTGCGGGCCTCCTTCCAGAAGGCCAAGGGCATGTTCGACGAGCAGCTCACGCCCATCATCCAGCTGAGCCAGGGCAACACGGCCCGGCTCCGCATGCAGTACACCACACTCGCCCATCTCATCACGAAGGACGAGAACGACATGGCCAGGAACGACGCCCTCTGCAAGTACTACGACGGGGAGTTCGAGCGGCAGATGATCCAGTTCCTCAAGACCGTGGACACCTCCCACGGGCCCATGACCGACGCGGACAAGCGGGGCAGCGCGGAGCTGCTCTCCACCTACGCGTCCATGAAGATGATCCGGGACCAGGAGGTCCTTCCCGCCTCCAAGGCGGGCCAGAAGGACGAGGCCTCCTCGCTCATCCACAGCGAGTTCATGCCCGTCGAGGCCACCATGAGCCAGACGGTGACCAAGCTGGTGGACGGCCACCTGGCCCAGGCCAAGGGCGCCATCGGCACCATCGCCGGCGCCTACCGGCGAACCATGATCACGACGCTGGCCGTGAGCGGGCTCGCCGTCCTGCTGAGCTTCGCCCTGGCCGTCACCCTGTACCGCAGCATCAGCAAGCCTCTCCAGGAGTTCTCGACGGTGCTCCAGGCCACGGCCAACGGGGATCTCCGGGCCAGGAGCCAGCTGCGCACGCAGGACGAGTTCGGCTCCATGGCCAAGACCCTCAACCAGATGGGGGACAAGCTCCAGCAGACCATGGACACCATCAAGTCCGCCGTGGACCGGGTGGCCAGCGGTTCCCAGGAGCTTTCTGCGGCGGCGGACCAGATGTCCGCCACCACGGACACCATCGCCAAGAGCACGAACGTCCAGAAGGAGGGAGCCGAGCAGATGGCGGCCGCCATCAACGAGCTTTCCGCCAGCATCTCCGAGGTCGCTTCCGGCGCCCAGGAGACCCAGACCCGGCTGGTGGACGCCCAGAAGGCCGCCGAACAGGGCACCGCGGCGGGGGGCGACACCACCGAGGCGATGGCCGGCATCACCCGGACGGCGGCTGCCATCTCCCAGGCCGTCGTGGTCATCCAGGAGATCGCCCGTCAGACCAACCTCCTCAGCCTGAACGCCGCGATCGAAGCCGCCAAGGCCGGGGAGATGGGCAAGGGCTTCGCCGTGGTGGCCGAGGAAGTCCGCAAGCTGGCGGAGCGTTCCGGCAGCGCCGCCAAGGAAGTGAACCTCCTCATCCAGGAGGCCAAGGAGGCCGTGGACCGCGGCGGCAGCACCGTCGAGTCCACCGTGCACGCCCTCGAGACCATTCGCAAGAACCTCACGGCCTTCGGCCGCCTCGCCACCCACATCGCCCAGGCCACGGCGGAACAGAGCCGGACCGGCGAGGAGGCCGCGCGGCAGGTGGAGCGCGGCGTCAACGAATCCATCCAGACGGCCTCCGCCACCACGCAGCTCTCGGCCACCACCGAGGAAGTCGCGCGGACCGCGAGGGAGCTGGCGACCGTGGCCGAGACCCTGGCCAGGCAGGTCGCCGTCTTCCAGGTGTAGAGAAGAAGCGAGGCCGGGAGCTGCGGCTCCCGGCCTCGCTTTCCCGCCTTCCGGCCGGGCCCTAGACCTTCTTCAGGACCACGCAGGCGTTCGTGCCGCCGAACCCGAAGTTGTTGTTGAGGGCATACTCGCCGTCGAAACTGGACGGGGCGTTGGCGCAGACATCCAGGTCGCAGTCGGGATCCTGGTTCTCCACGTTGATGGTGGGCGGGATCTTGCCCGTCCTCAGGGCCATGGCCACCACGATGGTCTCCAGTCCGCCCGCGGCCCCCAGGAGGTGGCCGGTCATGGACTTGGTGGAACTCACCTTCACTCCGGCCGCGTGGTCGCCGAGCACCTGCTTGATGGCGCTGCACTCGTTCTTGTCTCCCGGCGGGGTGGAAGTCCCGTGGGCATTGATGTAGCCGATCTGCCCGGGCGTGATGCCGGCATCCTCGATGGCGAGGCGCATGGCGCGGGACGGACCGTCCTCGTTGGGCGCCGTGATGTGGTTGGCGTCGCCCGTCATGCCGAAGCCGACGATCTCGGCGTAGATCTTGGCTCCCCGGGCCTTGGCCATCTCGTACTCCTCCAGGAGCACGATGCCCGAGCCTTCGCTCATGACGAACCCGTCGCGGTCCTTGTCGAAGGGACGGCTGGCCTTCTGGGGATCGTCGTTGCGGGTGGACAGGGCCCGCATGGCGGCGAACCCGCCGACGCCCAGCTCGTTGATGACCGAGTCGCTGCCGCCTGCCAGCATGCGGTCCGCATAGCCGAACATGATCTGCCGGGTCGCGTCCCCGATGCAGTGGGTGCCCGTGGCGCAGGCGGTGGCGCAGGCGCTGTTGGGACCCTGGAGGCCGTACTTGATGCTCACGTAGCCCGACGCCAGGTTGACGATCAGGCTGGGGATGAAGAAGGGGCTGGTGCGGCGCGGACCACGATAGCCGTGGGCCTCGGCCCAGATCGTGCCCAGGCCGCCGATGCCGGAGCCGATGTTGACGCCGAAGCGCTCGCGCTCGGCCTTGGACAGCTCGATCGCCCCCAGTCCGGAATCCTCCATGGCCTCGGTGGCGGCCGCCATGGCGAACTGGATGAAGATGTCCATCTTCTTCTGTTCCTTCTTCTCGATGAACGGATCGGGGTCGAAGCCCTTGACCTCTCCCGCGATCTTGCAGGCGAAGTCCGTGGTATCGAACTTCGTGATCATCCCGATCCCGCTCTTGCCGGCGAGCAGGGCTTCCCATGTCTCAGGAACATTCAGGCCACAAGGGTTGATCGTCCCCATGCCCGTGATCACGACGCGGCGTCGTTGGATGGATGTCATAGCGTCACCTCGAATGCGGCACCAGGATGCCACGGGGGCAGGACGACAGCCCCGACTGGGATGTGCCCCGGCGGAAGACAGCCTCGCACATCAACAGGTATACGCCGCGGGAGCACGAGGCTCCGCGGCGCGTGACTCGAAGACTCGAAGGCATCAGGCCTTGGAATTCTTCTCGATGTAGGAAATGGCATCGCCGACCGTACGGATCTTCTCCTGCTCGCTCTCCGGAATCTCGAGGCCGAAAGCTTCTTCGATGGCCATGATGATCTCCACCGTGTCCAGACTGTCGGCGCCCAGGTCGTCAACGAAGTGGCTGCTCTCGGAAATGGAATCCTCGGGTTTGGCAAGCTGTTCGGCGATGATTGCGATCACCTTCTTACGAATTTCAGCCATTCTTGTTCTCCTCGAAACCATGCGAGGCTATCACAGCGAAATCGCGATGCCAAGTCACCGTTCAGATCCTCATGATTCGCCGAACCGATAGCCCCGAACCCGATACCGGCTGGCCGCTGGGATGGAGCAGTTCCCTGGCGGAATTCCAGACATACCTCGCCGTGGAGCGCGGATTATCCTCACATACCGTGTCGGGCTACCTCTCGGACCTCCGCCACCTGGCCGCCTGGGCCGCGGAACGCGGGACCGCGCCGGCCGACCTGGACCGGGACGGCGTGACGCGGTTCCTCGTCGGCCAGCACGGCGAAGGCAAGGCTTCCCGGAGCATCGCCAGGCTCTCTTCCGCGCTGCGCCAGTTCCTGGCCTTCCTCCGGATGGAGGGGGAGGGCTCCGCCGGCCCGGAGGCCGTCGTGCGCCCGCCGCGGCCGCCCAGGATCCTGCCCCGGACCTTGTCCGAATCGCAGGTGGAGGCCCTGCTGGCCGCCCCGGACCTCGACACGCCCCTCGGCACCAGGGACCGGGCCTGGATGGAGCTGCTCTACGCGTCCGGCCTGCGGGTCTCGGAACTCGCGGAAATCCCGGCCCTCTCGGTCTTCCTGGACGAAGGCTTCCTGAAGGTGATGGGCAAGGGCCGGAAGGAGCGCCTGGTCCCCTTCGGCGAGAGCGCGGAGCACTGGATCCGCGCCTGGCTCAGGCTCAGGCCGGGCTTCAAGCCGAGGACCGGCGCCCTCTTCGTCGGGCGCCTCGGGGAGCCGCTCACCCGGCAGCACCTCTGGCGGCTGATCAAGGACTACGCCGTGAAGGCCGGCCTCCCGCGGGCGGCCGTGAGTCCCCACGTCCTGCGCCACGCCTTCGCGACCCACCTGCTGGACCACGGCGCCGACCTGCGCGCCGTCCAGGCCATGCTCGGCCACAAGGACATCTCCACCACGCAGATCTACACCCACGTCCACCAGGCCCGCCTCCGGGCCCTCTACGACCGCATGCATCCCCGCTCGGCGGAATAGGCTCAGAGCTGGCTGGTGATCACGCCGGCGATCACCAGCGCGGCGCCGATCCCGAAGGAGGGCGTCACGGCCTGCCCGAAGAAGATCCAGCCCGCCAGGGCCGTGAGGATGGGCTGGCCGTTGGCTGCGATGGCCACGCGGCTCGGCGCCCTCAACCCGAGGGCGCTGAACCACAGGAGGTACATCACCACGCTGCCGACCACCCCGAGATAGCCGGCCCCGAACCAGGCCGCCCCGGACAGCGCCGCGGGATGGAAACCCACGAAGCCGAAGCAGCCCAGGGGAAGGAAGAGCGCGAACCCCACGAGGATCGTGAGCGCCGTCGTCCGCTCGGAGCCGTAGTTCCTCACGAGGGCGCTGCTGATGACGGTGTAGCCGGCCCAGGAGAGCACCGACAGGAGCAGCAGGGCATCCCCGAGCACCCACCGGGGCGGCAAGGTGGCTCCATGGCGCCCCGTGAACAGGACCAGCACCCCGGAGAACGCCAGGGTGATCCCGAGGACCTTCCTGGCGGTGGGGCGCTCGACCCCGCGCAGCCATCCGATCAGCAGCACGATCGTGGGCGTGAGGGCGTAGAGGAGGGCCGCGTGGGCGGGCAAGGTCAGTTCCAGCCCCCAGAGGAAGACCACCTGGTTCATGATGACGCCCAGCAGCCCGCCCAGCAGGAAGGAGGCCCGGTCCTGCCGGAACGGGGTCGCGAGGTCGTATCCGCGCACCTTCGCGAGGACCAGGAAGCCGAGCGCGGCCACCGTGAAGCGCAGCATCCCCAGGGCCAGGATCGGGATTTCCAGGGTGGCCGGCCTCCCGAACAGATAGATGCCCGCCGCCAGGAGCGTGTGGGTTCCCACGGTGGACCAGAAGCGGAGATCGGCTCGCATCCTCCCAGGTTGACAGGACCGGGCTCGAACGGGCCTGTAGACGCCGGAGGCGGGCCGGAGTCATGATGGAGCCTGGAGAAAAGTGGATATGGCCCCTCGCAAGAGCATCAAGAGTCCTGAATCAACCGAGGAAAAGCCCCCCGTGAAGAAGGCCGCCAAGCCCCGCACCAGGAAGGCCGCTCCGCCCGAGAAGCTCCCGGAACCCCTCCAGGCCGCGGCCGCCGTCGAAGTCGCGCCCGAGCCTGCGCCGCGCGCCAAGCGCGGCCGGAAGCCCAAGGCCGTCGAGGCCCCCCTGGCGGCCGCTCCCGAGACGCCGGCATCCGAGCCGGCTCCCCTGGCGGCTGAAGCCCCCGTCCCCGCGGCCGAGCCCATCTCCCTGTCCCCGCAGGTGCAGGCCATCCTGGGCGCCATCCAGGAGGGCCGGGCCGTCGAGTTCATCTTCGCGGACACGGACGCCAATCCGCCGCGCACCTTCGAACCCCGCCAGCTCATCTTCGACGTCTTCACCAAGGCCTGGTTCGCCTGGGGCTGGGACCGGCGCTACAACGCCGAGCGCCACCACCGCGTGGACCTGCTGGCCGAGGTGAATCCCGTGGAGGGCATGGGACGCGCCGCCCAGGGACCCTACAAGGAAGGCACGCCCGCCAATCAGGTCGGCGGCTGGCTCGGAGGCGAACCCATCCCCGTGAAGGCCGTCCTCCTCAAGCAGTGGATCTACGCCGTGAAGCAGGCCCCCGCCGTATTCCCCGATTTCCGCATCGAGGATCTCGAGGAGGGTAAGGCCCAGGTCTCCTTCGTGGGAACCGACCTCCGCGCCATTGCGCGATGGTGCATGCAGTTCGGCGACGGCATCCAGGTGCTCGAGCCCCAGCGGCTCATCGACCGCATCAAGCAGGTGGGGGTCGCCTGGGCCGGCAAGCCCGCCCAGCCCCAACCCCAGCCCCAGCCGAAATCGCAGCCGAAGCCCGAGCCCCAGCCGAAACCGCAGCCGAAGCCCGAGCCCCAGAAGAGCGAACACCCGCGCCACGAGCACCGAGAGCATCGCGAGCCCAAGGAAGCCGAGGCTCCGAAGGCCAAGCCCGCGAAGATCGAGATCCGCTTCGACCGGCTCTAGCCCAGGCCCGCCAGGATGCGGAGGGTTCCCGGCTCCATGATGGAGTCATCATATTCTTGACCAATCTGCTCAGGAACCATACACTGGGACTTGACACACTGGTGGGGTGCCGGCCTTGAAGATTTCAGCCCGCGGTAGATATTCGATGCAAGCCCTGTTCGACCTGGCGCACAACAGTCACGGGCAGCCGGTCCCGCTCCACCTCATCGCCCAGCGCCAGGACCTGAGCCTGCCCTTCCTGGAGCAGATCTTCAACAAGCTGAAGCGCGCGGGAGTCGTCGCGAGCGTGCGGGGGCCCAAGGGCGGCTACGTCCTCACCCGGCCCTGCAACCAGGTCACCGTGGGCGACGTGCTGCGCCTCACGGACGGCAACTTCTACGCCGTGGCCCGCGAGGACCCGAAGGGCGCCAAGACCGCCATCAAGGCCGATGCGGCCATGAACAGCCTCCTGTGGAAGCAGCTCTCCGACCACATCACCAACTTCATGGACACGATCACCCTCGCGGACCTCTGCGTGGAGAGCGAAAGCAACCGCTGCCCGAACTGCACCTGCGCCGGCTACACCCACGAGCTGGAGGCCGAGCTGAAGCGCGGCCAGGGAAAGCCCTGCGCTCCTCTCGGCTAGGACCCCGGACTTGAGCAATCCCTGCGCCCTGCCCAGCCTGGCCCTACCGCCCACCGAGGCGGACCTGGCGGGCCTCCCCAAGCTGGAAGAACGCCTCCGGAGGAAGGTGGGCGTCTGCGTCACCGACTACGAGCTGATCCAGGAGGGGGACCGCATCCTGGTGGGACTGAGCGGCGGCAAGGACTCCTGGTGTCTCCTCGACCTCCTCGAATCCCTGCGCAGGCGCGCGCCCGTCCACTTCGAAGTGCACGGCATCACGGTCGATCCCGGTTTCCCGGGCTACGATCCCGACCGCATCGCCGAGGCCTGCGAGCGGATGGGCATCCCCCACCGGATCCTGGGGGCTCCCGTCGACGCCCTGGTGCGCCGGAAGCCGGATATCACCCCGTGCGCCATGTGCTCCCGCCTGCGGCGCGGCGTCATCTACTCCTTCGCCCGGCAGAACGGCTACACCAAGATCGCCCTGGGGCATCACCTGGACGATCTCATCGAGACGCTGCTCATCAACCAGTTCTTCGAGGGGCGCCTGTCCACCATGCCCCTGAAGCTCGTGAGCGACGATGGAACCAACACGGTGATCCGTCCCCTGGGCACCTGCGAGGAGGAGGACCTGCGCCGCTTCGCATGGCTCAAGGGCCATCCCATCGTGCCCTGCGGCTGCCCCTTGTGCGGCGCCTCCGTGCTGGAATCGCGCCGTGCGCAGATCAAGGCGCTGGTGGCCGGCCTGCGGGAAAGCATCCCGGAGATCAAGTTCTGCCTGCTCAGGGCCATGAAGAACGTGAAGACCAGCCACCTGCTGGATAAGCGCCTCCTGGGCCTTCCCCCTGAGTTCATCAGCTAGGCCGCGTGGGCTCCGGAGAAGTGCTAGCCTGTATCCATACTCTGGAGCGCAGCCGACATGAAACCGATGACCAGGGCCTGGGCCGTCAAGGCTGAAGCGAACCTCGCCACCGCCGCACGCGAGGCCACGGTCAAGGACGATCCGAACTTCGAGGCCGTCTGCCATCACGCCAAGGAATGCGCCCTGCACTACCTGAGGGCCCGGCTCGAGGAGGGGGAGGTCGCCTTCCCCGTCACCTCCCACCTGGTGGTGCTCCTGGAACTCTGCCTCGACCTGGAACCCTCCTGGGACACCTACCGGGAGAACCTGCGCGTCCTGACCATCTTCGCGGACCAGAGCCTGGAACCGGAATCCCGGACCAACCGGAAGGCCGCCCTGCAGGCCCTGGACATGGCCAGGGACTTCCGCGACGAGGCCCGGAGGAGACTGGTGGCCTGAACCCGGGCCGTCCGCCTCACTTGCCCCGGGCCGATTCCTTTGCGGCGACCCAGGCCTGGCCGAGGGAGATCGCGCCGTCGTTGGCGGGGAACGCGGCAGGGAGGTGCACGCGGAACCCCTCGCGCGCCAGCCGCTCCCGCACGAGCCGGGTCAGCAGGGCGTTCTGGAAGCAGCCTCCGCAGAGGACCACGTCCGGCAAGGCGGCATGCCGGGCCCAGGCCAGGGCCAGGTCTGCCAGGGCGCGGTGGAAGCGGTGGGCGACCCGTTCGACGGGGGCCGCCTGCGACAGGTCCCGCTGGAGCACCTCGACCATGGGCGCCGGATCCGCCACCAGGCAGCCGTCGCCCTGGAAGGCCCAGGGATAGGCCTCGGCATCCTCCGTCCGCTCCGCGGCATATTCGAGTGCCATGGCGGCCTGGCCCTCGAAGCCGCGCTTCGTGTGGATGCCGGTCAGCGCGGACACGGCGTCGAAGAGACGGCCGATGCTGGAGGTGCGCGGCGTGTTGAGCCCCCTGGCCAGCATCGCCTGGAGGAGCGGCAGCTCGGAAGGCGTGTAGAGGGCATCCACGGGCCCGGTGGTCCCGGTCAGCTCCCAGAGGAGCCCCCCGGCGCTGCGGCGGGATTCCTTCACGGCCTTCTCGCCGCCGGGCAGCGGGAAGCTCCGCAGATGGCCGAGACGCTCGAAGCCCCCGGCATCCACGCGCAGGGCCTCGCCCCCCCAGATGGTGTGGTCGGGCCCGAAGCCCGAGCCGTCCCAGGCCAATCCGAGCACCGGGCCTTCGAGGTGCAGCTCCGCCATCACCGCCGCCACGTGCGCGTGATGGTGCTGGATCCGGGCGAGAGGCCTCCCCCACCGGGCCGACAGGCGCTCCGCCAGCCTCGTGGAGGCGTAGTCCGGATGCAGGTCGCAGGCGAGGATCTCCGGCGTGATGTCGAGGAACTGCAGCAGGTCCTCCACCGTCCTCTCCAGGAGCTGCGCCCCCTGGAGGCTGAGGAGGTCGCCCAGGTGCTGGCTCACGACGGCCTGTCCCCGGCTCAGCAGGGCGATGGTGTTCTTCTGGTGCGCCCCCAGGGCCAGGACCGGCGGGGCGTCCAGCGGGACGCCGTGCGCCAGGGGGGCATACCCCCTGGCCCGGCGCAGCAGGGTGGGTCCGTGGGCGTCCAGCCGCACCACCGAGTCGTCGACGGGCCTGAGGATCGGCCGGTCGTGGACCAGGAAGGCGTCGGCGATCGCCCCCAGGCGCTCGAAGGCGTCGGCATCATCGATGGCCATGGGCTCCTCGGAGAGGTTCCCGCTGGTGCAGACCAGGGGCCTCCCGGCCTCCCCCAGGAGGAGGCGGTGGAGCGGCGTGTAGGGCAGGAAGGCCCCCAGCCTGGGGTTCCCGGGGGCCACGGAGGCCGCCACCGCCCCTGGGCGGCGCCTGAGCAGGAGGATCGGCGCCGCGGGAGAGCCCAGCAGGTCCGCTTCCGCCTCGTCCACCTCGCAGTCCAGCCGCAGCGCGTCCAGGTCCGGGAACATCACCGCGAAGGGCTTCTCCTCGCGCCGCTTCCTGCGCCGAAGGCCCGCCACGGCGGCCTCGGAGGTCGCGTCCGCCAGGAGCTGGAACCCGCCGAGTCCCTTCAGCGCCAGGATCCCGCCCCCGGACAGCACCTCGACGGCTCCGGTCAACGCGGCCTCCCGGACCCCCTTCTCCGCGCCGAGCGCGTCCGTGAGCCTGAGCTGGGGCCCGCAGGCGGGACACGCCACGGGCTGGGCGTGGAAGCGGCGGTCGAGGGGATCCCGGTATTCCTCCAGGCATTCAGGGCAGAGCGGGAAACCCTTCATGGAGGTCCTGGGCCGGTCGTAGGGGAGGCCCTCGATGATGGAGTAGCGCGGCCCGCAGTAGGTGCAGTTGGTGAAGGGATAGCGGTAGCGTCGTTCCCCGGGGGTGTCCATCTCCCGCGCGCACTCCGGGCAGATCGCCAGGTCCGCGGGGACGGAAGGGCGGGTGTCGGCGCTGGCGCCGCTGGCGACGATCTCGAAGCTGGACTCCCCGTCCAGTTCCGGGATCTCCCGGCTCGCCACCTCCTCGATGCGGGCGGGCGCGGGCCGTTCCCTTTCCAGGGCGACCAGGAATCCGTCCAGGTCCCCCGGCGCTCCCTGGACCTCGATCTCCACGCCGTCCGGCCGGTTCCGGACCCAGCCCGTCAGCCCGTGGACATGCGCGATGCGGAAGACGAAGGGCCTGAACCCGACGCCCTGGACGACTCCCCTGACCTGGACGCCTAGGCGGGACACGCGTCAGGCCTTGCCCAGCTGCGCTTCCAACTCGGCGATGCGCCGCTTCAGGGAAGCGAGGGTCTCCTCCTGGGCCAGGCGCAGCCCGCGGAGCCCTTCCTCGATCCAGTCGGTCCAGGCCTGGAGGTTCTGGCCGGTGGTCGCGGAGAGCTGCAGGACCCGCAGCTTCGGGTTGATCCTGAGGGCGTAGTCGATGCATTTCTGGACGTCGAACGCCACGTAGGGCAGCAGGTCGATCTTGTTGAGGATCATCAGGTCCGCCGCGGCGAACATGTCCGGGTACTTGATGGGCTTGTCCTCCCCTTCCGTGACGGACAGGATCACCACCTTGTGGGCCTCGCCGAGATCGAAGCCCGCCGGGCACACCAGGTTGCCGACGTTCTCGACCATGAGCACCGAATTCCCGGACAGCCCGAGCTGCTCGGCGGCATGGCCCACCATGTGGGCATCCAGGTGGCATCCCTTGCCGGTATTGACCTGGATGGCCGGAACGCCCGTGGCGCGGATGCGGTCGGCGTCGAAGGAGGTCTGCTGGTCCCCTTCCACCACGGCGATCTTCACGCGCGCCTTCAGCCGCTCGATGGTCGCCGTGAGCAAGGTGGTCTTGCCGGAGCCCGGGCTGGAGACGAGGTTCAGCGCGAAGATCCCGCGCTCCTTCCAGAGAGCGCGGTTCTCGGCCGCGAAGGCGTCGTTCTTGGCCAGCAGGTCCTGCTCCAGCCGGATCATCCGGCCGTCGCCGGCCTCGGGGTGGACGTGGGCGTGCCTTCGGACCCCCTTGAAGGTCGCGGGTCCGTGATCATGGTCGTGGGCATGATCATGGTCATGCACGTGGGCGCCCTCGATCCTGGTGCCGTCGCCGCCGCATCCACAAGTGGTGCACATGGTTCGCCCCTCCGTCGTGAAGTTCGATGCCGGAGACCGTGGGATTCCGGTCACGAATCCGGCTCTTTTCAAGTCTACCGCACCCCGGGAACGAGGCGGCCTCCTGGACCCCGGCGCGGACCGGAGGACAGGGCTCATGGAACTCCTCGCGGAATCCGATAACGCACAGGAAGTCTTTGTAATATTCAGATAAGCACGCAACGGTCCGCGTTACATTCCCTCGACAACCCTGATCGCATCGCCATCGACAGCAGGGCACTCCAGCAAAGCGAGACCGGCCCAGGCCACCGCGGGTTTCTCCCCGATGAAACGTTACTTGAATGCTAAATGGTTCAACCAGACGTTATCAATTTCACATTGCAACCACGTAGAACAACCAAGCTAAACATTGATTTTCTGCATCAAATTATTATTAAATATTCAATGCTGCAAATTTCGTTAATTTTTATTCAATTCTCGCATTTCGAGTAATATTTTCACCATTCTTTTGGTCTCGTTGTAACGATTCGCATAGGATATGCGAACCAGATCCCCCCTCCATCCCCGTCCGGCACTCCGATCCCGCATGTCAGCCCGCACGTCTACTCCGCGCGCGAACCTGCAGGTGGCCTCTTGATCAAGAACCGCGGCCTCACGGCCCTTATTCGAGAAAGGAGCTAGTACATGGCCAGAATCCTAGTGGTGGACGACGATCCTGACATCGTCGAAGCGACTCAGCTCTTCCTGACCAAGGAGGGTCACCAAGTCGAAGGGGCCTACAGCCGCGAGGACGGACTCAGGAAGGTCGACTCCTTCCACCCTGACCTGCTGATCCTCGACGTGATCATGGAGCAGCCCGACGACGGGTTCACCATGGCCCAGGAGCTGCGCCGGGCGGGAAACCAGATCCCCATCCTCATGCTCACCTCCGTGGAGTCCGTCTCGGGTCTCACCTTCGGGAGGGACGCCGAGATGGTGCCCGTGGACGACTTCCAGACCAAGCCTATCGAGCCAGCCAAGCTGGTCGAGAAGGTCAACCATCTCTTGAAGCGATAGGAGGACGCGATGCTCATGACGGAACGCGAGCGCCTCGCCGGAGAGATCCAGGCCCTCGCCGAGAAACATGGGAAGAGCCGCACCGCGCTGATCCCCATGGTCCAGGAGATCAAGCGCAGGTACCGCAGGCTCGACGGCTACGCGATGCAGGTCATCGCCGACCAGCTCGGCATCCACCCCGTGGAGGTCTACAGCGTGGTTTCCTTCTACGCCTTCCTGGGCAGCCAGGCCCAGGGCAAGTTCATCATCCGCCTCTGCCGCACCATCTCCTGCGACATGCAAGGGAAGGACCGCGTCAAGCGCCAGCTCGAGAACGACCTGGGCATCAGCTTCGGCCAGACCACCCCGGACGGCAAGTTCAGCCTGGAATGGGCCAACTGCATGGGCATGTGCGACCAGGGCCCGGCGCTGCTGGTCAACGACAAGCTCTTCACCCGCGTGACCCCCGAGAAGGTCCACGAAATCCTGGAGGAATGCCGCCGTTCCTTTGGCGTCCACGCCACCGAGCAGAAGGAGGTGCATCTCGTATGAGCCCTCTCCCGACCTTCAGCACCATGACCCCGGAGGCCGGCCTGAAGAAGGCCCTCTCCATGGGGCGCCCCGACATCATCGAAGAGATCCGCAGTTCCGGCCTCAAGGGCCGGGGCGGCGCCGGCTTCCCCACCGGCATGAAATGGAACTTCGCCGCGGCCGCCAGGGCGGACGAGAAGTTCGTCATCTGCAACGCGGACGAGGGCGAGCCCGGAACCTTCAAGGATCGCGTGATCCTGCAGGAGCACGCCGACCTGGTCTTCGAGGGCATGACCCTCGCGGGGAAGGCCATCGGCGCCAAGGAAGGCATCCTCTTCCTCCGGGGCGAGTACACCTACCTGCGCCCCCACCTGGACGCCGTCCTCGCCAGGCGGCGCGAGCAGAGGCTGCTCGGCAGGAACATCCTGGGCACCGACCTGGAGTTCGAGATCCGCATCTTCATGGGCGCGGGCGCCTACATCTGCGGCGAGGAGACCGCCCTCATCGAGGCCCTGGAAGGCTTCCGGGGCGAACCCCGCAACCGGCCCCCCTTCCCCGTCAACACGGGCTTCCTGGGGCGTCCTTCCATCGTCAACAACGTGGAGACCCTCGCCTCCGCCGCCTGCATCCTCCAGAAGGGCGCGGCCTGGTGGAAGGCCCGGGGCACCGAGAAGTCCACGGGCTTCAAGCTCTTCAGCGTCTCCGGCGACTGCGGGAAGCCGGGCGTCTACGAGTTCCCCATGGGCATCACCGTCGCGCAGCTCCTCGAGGAGGTCGGCGGCGAGGGCGCGAAGGCCGTCCAGGTGGGCGGCGCCTCCGGGCAGTGCGTCCCGGCCTCCCAGTTCGAGCGCGCCATCGCCTTCGAGGACATCCCCACCGGCGGCTCCATCATCGTCCTCGGACCCCAGCGCGACATGCTGGACATGCTCCACAACTTCATGGACTTCTTCGTCGACGAGTCCTGCGGCCAGTGCACGCCCTGCCGGATCGGCAACACCAAGCTGCTGGAAGGCATCGAGCTCCTGAAGGCAGGCAGGTGTTCCATGGCCTACCTGCAGGAACTGTGCGCCCTGGGGGAGACCATGCAGATCGCCTCCAAGTGCGGCCTCGGCCAGAGCAGCCCCAGCGCCTTCCTCTCCGTGGTGAAGCACTTCCGCGAAGAGATCATGGGCCGAACCCCTTCCCACGTGTGACCGAGCGAGGAGTCGAGCATGTCACAGACACCTAGCGATGAAGCGGGCAGCCGGGCTCCGGTGAGCCAGCAGTCCATGTCCGTACCAAGACCGTCCAGCCCCGACGCCATCGGCGGAACCGTCACCGTCAACATCAACGGCCGGGACGTGAAGGTGCCCCTGGGCACCACGATCCTCGAGGCCGCCCAGCAGATCGGCGTGCGCATCCCCACCCTCTGCCACCACCCCGACCTGTGCGTGGCCGGCGTCTGCCGGATCTGCGTCGTGGAAGTGGAGGGCCAGCGCACCCTCCAATCGGCCTGCGCCTATCCCGTCACGGCCCCCATCAAGGTCCTCACCCACACCCAGAAGGTGCGCCAGGCGCGGCGCCACATCATCGACCTCCTGCTCTCCGAGCACTACGGCGAATGCTACGCCTGCGGCCGCAACAACAACTGCGAGCTGCAGAGCCTCGCGAAGGAATACGGCGTCGACTTCTTCCGGTTCGGACATCCCGAGAAGCCGAAGTACGGGATCGACCATTCCAGCTATTCCGTGATCCGCGACAACAACAAGTGCATCCTCTGCCGCCGCTGCGTCCGGACCTGCATCGACCTGCAGGAAGTGGGCACCATCGAGGTGGCGGGGCGCAGTTCCAGGAGCTACATCACGACCTTCCAGGACAAGCCCCTGGGCGACGTGGTCTGCATCAACTGCGGGCAGTGCATCAACCGCTGCCCCACCGGCGCGCTGCGCGCCAACGACCCCACGGACGAGGTCTGGGCCGCCATCGACGACCCCAGGAAGCACGTGGTCATCCAGACCGCCCCCAGCCCCCGGGCCGCCATCGGCGAGTGCTTCGGCCTGGCCCCGGGCGCCCCGCTCACCTTCGAGCTGAACACCGCCCTGAAGATGTGCGGCTTCGACCGGGTCTTCGACACCAACTTCACCGCCGACCTCACGATCATCGAGGAAGGCACGGAACTGATCCTCCGCCTCTACAAGGCCCTCGTGGGCAAGGAGCCGGGGATCGCCCTGCCGCAGTTCACCAGCTGTTCCCCGGGCTGGGTGAAGTACCTGGAGCACTTCTACCCCGAATACATCCCCAACCTGTCCTCCGCCAAGAGCCCCCAGCAGATGTTCGGCGCGGTCATCAAGACCTACTACGCCCAGAAGCACGGCATCGATCCCAAGGACATCGTGACGGTCGCCCTCATGCCCTGCTCGGCCAAGAAGTTCGAGTGCAACCGCCCCGAGATGGACGACAGCGGCTTCAAGGACGTGGACTACGGCCTCACCACCCGCGAGCTGGCCAAGATGATCAGCGAGGCGGGCCTCGAGCTGCCCAAGCTCCCGAAGTCCGATTTCGACGCGCCCTTCGGCACGGCCACCGGCTCGGGCGTGATCTTCGGCGCCACCGGCGGCGTGATGGAGGCGGCCCTGCGCACGGTCATCGAGCTGGTGACCGGCCTGAAGGTCGAGAACCTCTTCGACCACGCGGACATCATCCCCGTCCGCGGCTTCGACGGCGTGAAGTACATGGAGCTGACCATCCCGCAGGTGGGCCCGGTGCCGGACATCCTCAAGCACCTGGTCCCCGACTGGAACTGGCTCAAGGGCGCCACCCTGAAGGTCGCCGTGGCCCACGGCACCGCCAACGCCAAGAAGGTCATGGAGGACATCAAGGCCGGCGGCAAGTTCAGCCAGTGCCACTTCATCGAGTTCATGGGCTGCCCCGGCGGATGCATCGGCGGCGGTGGCCAGCCCATCCCCACCTCCCCGGAGATCCGCATGGCCCGCGCCAAGGCGATCTACGCGGAGGACGCCGCCTACGTGGTGCGCAAGTCCCACGAGAACCCCGACGTGCTCACCATCTACAAGGAGTTCCTGACGGACGGCCCCTGCGGCCACCGGAGCCACAAGCTCCTGCACACCCACTACACCCTGCGCGGCAAGTACATCGAGTAGGCTAGAGCCGGAAACCCGCGAAGGCCGGGCATTCGTCCGGCCTTCGCATGCTCGCCACAGCATCCCCGGGGGCGCCATGCCGGATTCCAACCCCGTCCTCCACTTCCTCCACGCGCTGCCGGGGGATCACGAGCGCTTCCCCCGCGAGGAGCAGGCCGTCCTCGACCTCATCAACCAGAAGGTCGCCGCGGCGGCTTCCCTGGACGACCTGATGGACTTCCTCTTCGACACGATCCGGGCGCTCTACCCCTGCGACCGGATCGGCCTGTCCTTCCTCGAGGACGAGGGGCGCCGGGTCACCGCCCACTGGACCCGGGCACTCTACGAACCTGTCCACCTGAAGAAGGGCTATTCGGAGGACATCAGCCGCTCCAGCCTCCGGACCGTCCTCGAGAGCGGATCGCCCCGCATCATCTACGACCTGGCGGCCTACCTGGAGGAGCATCCCCGGAGCGTCTCCTCAGGCATCCTCGTCCGGGAAGGGGTTCGTTCCAGCCTGACCTGCGCCCTCTCGGTGGAAGACCGCCCGGTGGGCCTGCTCTTCCTGAGTTCCCGGGAACCCCGCAGCTACACGCCCTACCACGTGCGGCTCTGGCGGCTGATCGCGGAGCGCCTCTCCCAGGCCGTCGAGAAGGCGTGGCGGATCGAACAGCTGACCGCCGCGAACCAGGCCTACACGGAAGTGCTCGGGTTCGTGAGCCACGAACTGAAGAACCCGGTGGCCAGCATGATCACCGATGCGCGGGTGCTCAGCCAGGGCTACCTGGGCCCCATGGAGCCGAGGCAGACCGCCAAGCTGGAGAAGCTCATCAGGAAGGGCGAATACCTCCTGGACCTCGTGCGCAACTACCTCGACCTGGCCCGGATGGAGGGCGGAACCCTCCGGGTGGCCCCCGCGAAGGTGGACCTGGTCTCCGGGATCCTGGAGCCGGCCATCGATCTCGTCCTGCCCCAGGTCCAGGAGAAGAAGCAGGTCCTGGAGCGGATGTACCCGCCCACGCCCTTCGAAGTGGAAGTGGATCCCGCCCTGCTGAAGATCGTCCTGGTCAACTTCGTGGGCAACGCCTCGAAGTACGGGAACGAGGGGGGCCTGATCCGGGTGCGCGCCGAGCGGGAAGCGGCCGGCTTCCGGGTGAGCGTCTACAACGAGGGTCCCGGCTGGCCGCCCGGGGAGCGGGTGAAGCTCTTCCGGAAGTTCGGCCGCCTGCAGACCCCCGAGCTTCGGACCCGCAAGGGGACCGGCCTCGGACTCTACACCTCCTGGCGCATCGTCCACCTCCACGGCGGGCACATCGACGCCCAGGCCGAACACGGACGATGGGCGGAATTCACGGCCGAAATCCCGCAGCCCCTGCCCAGGATCCCCGATCCATCCGACTGATCCCGGAATGCCCTTTTCGAGGTCCGAGCCCGTCGGGATGTGCTTCAATGAGGAATCCGTCCCCCAACCGGGCCTCCTCCACGCTGGAGGAACGGCCTTCCTTCCGAAGGGAACCTGATGGCCAAGTTCCAGAGCCTGTGGATCGGAAAGGCGCTCTCTCCGCTCGAGATCCTTTGCATCCGCTCCTTCCTGGTGCACGGTCACGAGTTCGAGCTCTACGCCTACGAAGAACTCCGCGGGCTGCCCGAGGGATGCACCCTGAGGGACGCCGGAGCCATCCAGCCCCGGGAACAGGTCTTCCGCTACCGGGATGGGCACGGCAAGGGCAGCCCGGCCGGGTTCGCGAACCTGTTCAGGTACAAGCTGCTGGCCGAGAAGGGGGGGTGGTGGGTCGACACGGACGTCCTCTGCCTGGCGTCCGATCTCCCGGAGGCCGAAGTCGTCTTCGCCCCGGAGGAACCCGGACGCTACAACGTGGCGATCATGAAGTTCCCGGCCGGACACCCCTTGATGGACTGGCTCTACACGACCGCCACGACGATGGGCCGGGGCGTGCTGTTCGGCCAGACCGGCCCGGACCTCATGACCCGGGGCATCCATGCAAACGGGATGCAGCACCTGGCCTCCCCGCAGGATTCCTTCTATCCCATCCACTACAGCCAGGCGAAACAGGTCCTGGATCCCAGGGCGCGGAATACCGTGGCGACGAGCGTCCAGGGCGCCACGTTCCTCCATCTCTGGAACGAGATGCTCAGGCGGATGCACTATGCGAAGACGGTCGCTCCCCCCTCCGGAAGCTACCTCCGGGCCTGCTTCGAGCACCACGGGATGATCGAGGCGTTCAAGCGGGAGTATTTCGTCACGCGGCGCGGCGAAAAGGTCTGCCTGGATGTCCGAACGCGGCGGGATTCCGCCGGAGGAGCCTGCGGTAGGTTCGCGGGGCGCCTCGGAGACTGGATCCTTCTCCACTGCGATCCGACGCGCAAGAGGGTCCGCCTGGCCCGGACGGCCGTCGAGGATTGACGCGGAAACCCGGCTCCTGGGCCAGTCAGCCGAAAAGACGGCGCTCCAGGTCGACCGGAAGCGACGACAAGTCGGGCATGACCCACGCCGCGCCCGCCGCGAGCAGTTCCTCGGGCCCGCAGGCCGTGGCGAGGCCGGCGGCCGACATCCCCGCCGCCCGGGCCCCGAGCACGCCGTTCACCGCGTCCTCGAAGACGAGGCACGCCGAAGGATCGACGCCGAGCCGGGACGCCGCCGCCAGGAAGAGGTCCGGCGCGGGCTTGCCGTTGGCCGCGTCGTCCTGCCCGACGACCGCGTCGAACAGCGGCCGCAGTTCGAGGCCGTCCAGCACGAAGGCGAGGTTCCCGCGGGGGGCCGCACTGGCCACGGCCAGCCCGACGCCCGCCCCGCGAAGCCTGGCCAGGAGCTCCCGCACCCCGCGCACGGGTTTCAGGTGGGGCCGGTAGATCTCGCGGTAGAGTTCCTCCTTCTCGGTCTCCCAGGCCGTGGCCTCCTCCGGCGTGATCGGCCGCCTCGCGAGGATTTCGAAGATCTCCGCGTTCTTCATGCCCGAGAAATCGCGGTTGGCCTGGTCGGAGTCCAGCTCGACGCCGAAGTGCCGTTTCGCCATTTCCAGCAGCGCCCGCGCGTGGAAGTCCATGTTGTCGACGAGGGTGCCGTCCATGTCGAAGAGCACGGCCTGGAAACGTTCGGGGATCTGCATGGGCTTCCTCGGCTACAGGGTCTTCAGGGCTTCCAGCTCGCGGATCAGCTCGTCCGCCGCGTGGATCTCGTTCAGCCGCTGGCGGAAGTGGGCGCCGTGGCGGATGCCCTTGGTGAACCAGCCTCCGATCTTCTTGATCTTGTGGACGGCCTCCCGCTCCTCCAGCGTCTCCAGGAGGAGCCTGAAGAAGCGCGCGCACAGGTCGATGCGCTGCGCCTCCGTGACCTGGAAACCCGGCTCCAGCACCTGCCGGAAGATCCAAGGATTCGTCAGGGCGGCGCGCCCGATCATCACGCCCTGGCAGCCTGTCTCCCGCACCATGCGGTGGGCATCCTCGGCGACGACCACGTCCCCGTTGCCGATGATGGGATAGGGAGTCCCCGCCTCGACGGCCTTGGCGATGAGGCTCCAGTCCGCATGCCCTTCGTACTGCTGGGACCGCGTTCGGGGGTGGATGGCCAGGGCCTGGATGCCGACGGCCTCGAACATCTTAAGGAAGTCGAGGTATTCGGCCCGCTGCTTCTGGCTGGCGTCCCAGCCCGCCCGCATCTTCACGGTCACCGGCACCCGCACGGCCTTCACGATCGCCGAGACGCAGGCCTCCGCCAGGCGGATGTCCCGCAGCAGGGCGGAGCCGGCGCCCCCCTTGGTCACGTTGCCGGCGGGACAGCCCATGTTCAGGTCCACGATATCGGCCCCCGCCCCCTCGGCGATGCGGGCGGCCTCGGCCAGACGGTCCGGGTCGCTGCCCGCGAGCTGCATGGCGTAGGGGCGCTCCCCCTCGGAGGCCATCATGCGCTCGGCCTTGAAGGCATGGCGCACCAGGGCCTCGCTGCTGATCATCTCGGAGACGGTCAGGCCGACGCCGCCCAGTTCGCGGAGCATCCTCCGGAAGGGCCGGTCCGTGATCTCGTGGAGGGGCGCCATGACCAGCGGCGGATCGATGGCGAGGGAGCCGATCAGGAAGGCGGTGCGGGGAAAGGACAAGGGGCGGCGCTCGGTGGAGGGAGTGGGGAGGCGAAGGCGGGCATCCGGCCGCCATACCTCCCATTCTATGCGAAGAAAGGGGAACGGCCCCTGCGGCGCCCCGGTCATCGCTTCCCGCGCACTCCCCGCACGACGGCCTTCAGTTCCCGGCGCTGCTGATCTTGAAGTAGCTGTCCTGCCGCATCGGGTGGATCTCCACCGTCAGGTCGCAGCGCTGTTTCTCCAGGGAGAGGGAATAGTGTTCCTTCAACAGGGAAAGCGCCGCCTCGCCCATCCGCTGGAGCATCTCGGGGGGCCGCCCCTCCTTGACCCGGATGGTCAGGTGCGCGAAGGAATTGTTCTCGTTCCCGTCGCCGACCCGGTAGTGGTCCACGCGATAGACCCTGGACTTGATCTCCTGGAGTCGGCAGCCGCCGGTCTCCACCAGCAGCTCGTGCAGCCGCGAGAACATGTGGACGTAGTCCGCGTCGTCGAGGATGTTGTCGGAATATTCGAGGATGGCGTGGGGCATGGAAGTCCCTGGTCGGCGGCGGAATGCCGAGGACAAGTATGGTGCGCGAGCGTCCTGGGCGCCGCCCTAACCGAGAGGCATGGAACGATCGCCATCCGACCCGGACATTCGGCACACAAATGATATTAATATCACTAGATTAAAAGTTATTCTGGCATTCTGCATACCACGAAATGGATGTGCAAAGATTTTACGCACAAGGATTTGATTTGTTTTCATCCCTTTCATCCCTTTCATCCCTTGCATCCTTGTTCATTCATCTTTTAAAGATGTTTACAACATGGATAAAAGGGATAAAAGGGATAAAAAATAAAAATATAAGTAGATTGAATTGATACCAATCATCCAGGCGAATCTGGCCATTGATTTCAATTCGAAACTAAAGTGAGGGAGCAAGAATCAAGGCCCTGTTTTCGCGAGTCTGGGGTGTGGCACCAGCATCCTCGGTTCCAGGAACAGGTCCCGTCCCTGTTCCCCGGGGATCTGGAGATAGCGGGCCTCCAGGACCGGCCGCACCCCGGGCCAGGGGAAGCGCACCAGCGCCACCTGTCCGGGGTGGTACCGCTCGATGCATGCCATGAGCAACCGTCCGTCCAGGAAACCTGCCAGGAGACGTTTCTCCGAGACCACCGCCAGTTCGGGCGGCACCTCCAGGTTGGCCCGGAAGGCGTACATGGGCCGATCCGTCACGACCCAGCGCGTGGCGGCGGCATGCCGGGCCATGAGGGCCGTCAGTCTCCAGTCCGCCGCCTGCAGGGGCTCGTCCCCCGCCGCCAGCCACGGGACCGCCTTGTGGTACGTGCGCCGGGCCTGCCTCCCGACCAGGGCCAGGCACAGGCAGGCCAGCGCGAGGGCGAACGCGCTCCTCCGCCGCCCGCCCCGGAGGCAGCGCGCCAGCCAGGGCCCCGCGGTGAAGAGCTCCGCGGCCAGCAGGGCCGCCGGAATGGACACGAGCAGCTGCTGGTGGAACCACACCGGCCGGTGGAACGCGAGGAGCAGCGCGGCCGAGACCCCCCACAGCGCGGGGTAGAGCGCGCAGCCGTCCCTTTTCGACCAGGCCAGGCCGCCTCCGGCGGCGCCGAGGACGAGCATCTCCCTCGCCGGCCGCACGGCGGAAGCGAATCCGATCCCTTTGTAGAAGGAGGCGTCGCGGGCCATCCAGTGCGGCGCCACGAGCTGGCCGAGCCCGGAGGTTCCCGCCAGCAGGCCCCCGGCCGCGAGCGCTACCGCCGAGAACACGAGGCTCCATGCGAGCAGCGCCTCCCGCCGCCGCCGCAGGTCGCCGAGCCCCCGGTCCAGGAGCATCCCGGCCGCGAAGGCGGGCAGCAGCGCCAGGGTGAAGCCCTTGATCATCACGGACAGCGCCAGGAAGGCGGCCGAAAGGGCGAGCATCCAGGCCGGCCCGCCGCCGCGCCAGCGGGCGAACGCGGCCAGGGACAGGACGGCCATGGCGAGCGCGGGAAGGCCGATCATCACGGAGATGCCGAGCGTGACGAAGTGGGGAAGCACGACGATCAGCGCGCAGCCGCCCACAGCGGCCGCCGTTCCGGCGGCGGTGCGCAGGTAGTCGTACGCGCCCCACAGCAGCAGGCCTGAGAAGCACGCCACCAGCAGCCGCCCCCCCAGGACCGAAGGCCCCGTGAACCGGAACAGGAGGGCGAGGAGGTGGGTGAAGAGCGGGGGCTGGTCGCTCCATACCTCGGTGTAGAGCGCGTGGCCGCGGTTCACCAGGAGGGCCTTCATCAGGTTCCCCCCCTCGTCCGGATTGAACTCGAAGTTCTGGAATGCCCAGCACAGCAGGGCGGCCGCAACGACGAAGCAGGTCGGAAGGAGGATGGAAAGCCCCCTCCCGGAGCGGCCTCCCCGCGGCTGGTCCTGGATTCCTCCGTTCACGGGCGCCCCCGCCAAGCCGGAATCCGGTCCCGCAGCAGCGCCGCGGGCCAGGTGCCGAGCCATTCGTAGCCGGTCCGCCGCTCCCGGGTGAGGTCCTCGTACCGGTCGAGCAGGACGCCTTCGCGCGAGCAGAACACCGGCTTCCGGCTACGGGGATCGTAGAACCTCGCCCACAGCGGGGGAGCGGCCGGGTCCTCGACCAGGACCCAGTCCGTCGTGCTGAGCTGGTAGTGGTCGACGACAGGCTCGGCCGGGATGGAGACCAGGCGCCGGCCGTCGATCCGGACCGACGCCAGCCAGTCCGCCGCGGCACGAACGGCCCGGACCACCTCCTTCGAGGGCCTGTCCAGCTCCAGCAGGAACTCGACGATCTCGCAGCTCTCCCGTGTCGCCAGCGCCGGAGGCTCGTACCGGCGCCCCCACACGGGCCGGCAGGTCCCGTGGTCGTGCTGCTGGCCCCAGGCCGTCAGCTTCCCGTCGACGCGGACCTGGCACCGCAACAGGCACGCCAGGCCCCGCCCGAAGGCCTCGCGCGCCCGGGACCGCAGCCGGACGTCCAGGAACCCATAGAGCGAAAGGTCGTCGGCCACTTGCTTCAAGGTGCGCAGCACCCCCACCATCACCTGGTCGTTGAAGGTGACGGCGTCGACGTCGCTGCCCCGCCAGCCGCCGGAAGGCCGCTGGGCGGCCAGCAGGTATTCCACGCCCCGGAGGAGGGCCGCGTCGCAGTCCGTGGTGCCGGAGTGCCGGCGCACCTGGGCCAGGTAGGAAAGCTGTCCCCAGGTGCTTCCGTTGTCGAGGGTGCTGCGGTCCGCCTTCTTCCCCCTGCCCGCGAGGATGGCCGCGCGCTCGGCGGCTCCCAGGACCTGGAACCAGTCCTTGTTCTTGGGCCATCCGCCGTCCGGGTTCTGCCAGAGCAGGAGGTTCCGCGCGATCTCCCGGCTCTGCCCCGGGGCATGGCAGGCGTACGGAGGCCCCTCGCGCGCGAACTTCATCCGCGCGTGATGGACGGAATCGGCCAGGAGGTCCGTCGCGGGAGGGCGCCAGTCCATGGAGGCGGGAACCCCGTCCGCGCGGCCCCGCCCGCCGCCGGCCAGCAGGACTCCGGCCAGGCAGGCTGCCCTCGCCCCGGTGCTCCATCCTCGAACCGTCATCGCACCCCCGGATTCCATGGGCTCAAGACTCCGGGACCGTTCCCGGCCGGCCGCGGAAGGCCCCGTACGTCACGGCTCCCCTAAGGCCAGCACGGCGGCCCCCTGGAAGCGCCCCGCCCGGAGATCGTCCAGGGCCTCGTTGGCCTGTTCGAGGCCGTAGGTCCGAACCTTCGTGTGCACCCGGCAGGTCCGGATCGCCTCGAAGAACTCCAGGCCGTCCCGGCGGGTCAGGTTGGCCACGGACCGCACGGTCCGCTCTCCCCAGAGGAGCGCGTAGGGGAAGGCGGGAATATCGGACATGTGGATCCCGGCGCAGACGACGACGCCCCCCTTCCTCACGGCCCGGAGCCCCGCCGGGACGAGCGCGCCCACCGGCGCGAAGATCAGGGTGGCGTCCAGGAGGACGGGCGGCGCCTCGTCGGAACCCCCGGCCCAGGCGGCGCCCAGGGTCCGGGCGAAGGCCTGCCCGTCCGCGTCCCCCGGCTTGGTGAACGCGAAGACCTCCCGGCCCTGCTGGACGGCGACCTGGGTGAGGATGTGGGCCGCGCCCCCGAAGCCGTAGATCCCCAGCCGAGGCGCCGGACCGGCCATCCGATAGGCGCGGTAGCCGATGAGCCCGGCGCAGAGCAGCGGGGCCGCCTCGACCGCCCGACCGTCCACGGGCAGCGGGAAGCAGAACCGGGCCTCGGCCACCGTGTACTCGGCGTAGCCGCCGTCCAGGGTGTAGCCCGTGAACGCGGCCGAATCGCAGAGGTTCTCCTGGTCCGTCCTGCAGTAGGCGCAGCAGCCGCAGGTGCGGCCCAGCCAGGGCACGCCGATGCGCTGGCCCGGCTCGAGCCCCCCCACGCCAAGACCGAGGCCGGCCACCTCGCCCACGATCTCGTGTCCCAGGACCAGCGGCAGCTTGGGAGAGGCCAGCTCGCCGTCGGCCACGTGCAGGTCCGTCCGGCACACCCCGCAGGCGGAGACCTTCACCAGCACCTGCCCTGGCCCCGGGCTCGGGACTTCCAGGGAGGCGAGGCGCAGGGGGACGCCCGGATGGTCCAGGAGCATGGCGCGCATGAGCATGCCCCCCAACATACACCTACTCGTAGCGCAGGGACTCGATGACATCCAGGCTGGCCGCCTTGACGGCGGGCAGGATGCCCGCCGTGACGCCCACGACGGCGCTGAAGCCGATGCCCAGGCCCACGGACCAGGGCGCGACGGCGGCCGGGATGGAGGAGAAGTCCTTGAGGACCGCCAGCGCGATGGCCGCCAGGACGATCCCCAGGAGGCCGCCGGCCAGGGCCAGGGCCACCGCCTCCGCGAGGAACTGGAGGAGCACGTTCCTGCGGCGGGCGCCCACGGCCCGCCGGATGCCGATCTCCCGGGTCCGCTCCTGGACGCTCACCAGCATGATGTTGGAGATGCCGATGCCCCCCACGATCAGGGAGATGCCCGCAGCCATGGCCAGGAACATCGTCATCACGTCCGCCTGCTGGTTCATCATCTTCACGAGGTCGTCCTGCTTCCGGATCGTGAAGGGGTCCTCGTCCTTGGCGGTGAGCCGCATCCGCTGGCGCAGGAGGGCCTTGATCTCCGCCTCCGCGAGGTCCGCCTTCCCCTCCTGGGCGCTCACCAGGATGTTCTGGATGCGGTCGCGGCCCATGATCTTGCGCATGACCGTCGTGTAGGGGGCCATGACGACGTCGTCCTGGTCCCCCATCATCCCCGCGCCCTTGGACGCCAGCACTCCGACGACCTCGAAGGGCAGCTTCCCGATGCGGAGGACCTTCCCGACGGGGTCGCCGCCCTCCGGGAACAGGCTGGAGACCACGGTGGTGCCCAGGAGGCAGACCTTGGCCTGGCTCCGGATGTCGCGTTCGGAGAACAGCCGCCCCTCCCCCAGCTCCCACCCCTGGATGCGGTCGAACCGCGGGCCGGTGCCCTGGATGCTGGTCAGGTAGTTGTTGGCCTTGTAGACCACGGCGGCGGAGGTCCGCACCTGGGGCGTGGAGGCGACGACGCTGGACGCCCCGAGCTCCCGCTCGATCAGCGCGGAATCCTCCTCCTTGAGGACCTCGACGCTGCCCAGTCCCATGGGGCCCATCCGGCTGTTCGCGCCGCCGCTGCCCCCGTTGAAGATGATGAGGGTGTTGGAGCCCATGCTCTGGACGATCGCAAGGGAGGCCCGCCTGGAGCCCTCGCCGATGCCGATCATCGCCACCACCGAGCCGACCCCGATGATGATGCCCAGCATGGTCAGCATGGCCCGGGTCTTGTTGCGGACCATGGCCTGGAGGGCCAGGAGGAGGAAATCACGAATTCCCACGGATCAGCCTTTCCACGGACAGGAATCGATCCGCCCTACATCGGCGGAGGAGGCCCAGCGGACTTGGTGACCGGCAGGGCGGTGGAGGCCTGGGTCTTCGGCGCGCTGTCCGTTCCCACGAGCACGGCCAGCCCTTCCCGGATCGCCGGGCCGGTGACCTCCGTGAAGTATTCGTCGCTCAGGCCGGTCCGGACCTCGAGCCGCCGGGGCACGCCGCGCTCGAGGATCCAGAGGTGGGCGCCACCTTCCTGCCCGCCGCCCTGGATCTTCGACGCCGTCCCGGGATTGAACCGGAGGGCCGCGTTGGGCACCCGCAGGACCCCCTTCTTCTCGTCGATCACCAGGGAGACGTTCGCGGTCATGCCGGGGAACAAGGCCATGTCGCCCTGGTAGACAGGGCTTCCCTTGGGGATGTAGAGCGCCGTGGTGTTGGCGCCGTTCCCGGCGGGCCCCCGGTTCCTCCGGGCGGTGTTGGCGACGGCCAGCACCACCTTGTACGTGACCACGTTGCTGCTGACCGTCGGATTGAGCTGGACTTCGCTGACCTGCGCCTGGAACGTCTCGTCCGGGTAGCTGTCCACCGTGAAGGTGGCCCTCTGGCCGACCTGGACTTGCCCGATGTCGGCCTCGTCGATCGCCGCTTCGAGCTTCATCCGCGACAAGTCCTGGGCCACCGTGAAGAGGTTGGGCGTGCTGAGGCTGGCCGCGACCGTCTGGCCCACGTCCACGATCCGCGACACGACCACCCCGTCCACGGGGGCCTTGATCGTGCAGTACTTCAGGTTGATGCCGGCCTTGCCCAGCGCGGCCCGGGCGGATTCGAGGCCCGCCCGGGCGGTCCGGAAGGCCGTCTCCTTGGCGTTCAGGTCGGAAGCGGAAACCAGCTGCGCCGCCGCCAGGTTCCGGTAGCGCTCCAGGTCCGCCTTGGCGTTCGCATAGGTTCCCTGGGCGCCGTCCAGGGCCGCCCGCGCGTCCACCAGCTGGTTCTCCATGAGCGTGGGATCGATGCGGGCGAGGACCTGCCCCTTCTTCACGAGGCTGTTGAAGTCCGCGTAGAGGTCCGTCACCACTCCGGAGACCTGGGTCCCCACGGACACCTGGATCAGGGCGTTCAGGGTGCCCGTGGCCTGGATCCGCTGCGTGACGTCCCCGCGCTCGATCCGGGCCGACCGCCAGCTCACCTCGTCCGCCGGCTTCCACAGACGCCAGGCGCCGCCCGCGGCCAGGACGCCCGCAAGGGCCCAGCCGATGATCCATCCTCGTCTCGTTCTCGTCTTCATGGTTCCCCTGAGCGGATCGGCGAGCCCCGCTACAACCCCAGGCGCTCGCGGAGCCGAGGTGCGCCGCCCCGGCTGGCTTCGATCTCCTCGCCGCCGAGGAGCCGGACGATGGCGCGTCCGCCCGGGGCCGGCTTCAGGCCGATCACGGCCTCCGGACGCACGAGGAGATGCCGGTGGACCCGCAGCATCCCGGAGTTCGGGAACACCGCCTCCACCTCGCCCAGCGAGGTCCACTGGGTGCGGAGCCTCCCTCCCGCGTGGGCCCAGACCACCTCGTTCTCCACCTCGAAATAGGTGGTCTTGTGGAGGTCGACGAGCACCACGCCTTCCCCCGCGTTGATGGGATACCGCAGGGGCCCCGGCGGCGGCGCGGGAGCCGGGGCGGGCTGGGCCGCGCTCTTCCTGGCCTCGATCCGCTTGAGGGCCCTCTCCAGCCGGGAGGCCGTGACCGGCTTCAGCAGGTAGTCCACCGCCTCGGAGTCGAAGGCCTCCACCGCGTGCTCCGCGAAGGCGGTGGTGAGCACCACGGGGATCTGGCCGTTCAGTTCCTTCAGGATGGCGAGGCCGTCCAGGTTCGGCATGTGGATGTCCAGGAACACGGCGTCCAGCTCCTTGTGGTGCTGGAGCCATTCCATGGCCCCGCGCCCCTCGGAGAACCGGTTCACCACCGTGCACCCGGCCTCCTGGAGCAGCCGCACGAGGCGCTTCATGCTGAGCGCCTCGTCCTCGGCGACCACGACCTTCAGTCTCTGCCCGTTCATGCCGTCGCCCCTTGTGTCCATTCGATCCTGGCGGTCGTCCAGCCGTCCTGGCTCCCCAGGCTGAACCGCCCCGCGGCTTCCGTCCAGAGCTGCAGGCGGCTCTCCAGGTTGCCCAGCCCGACCCCGCGCGGGGCGCCCTCGCGCGGGGCACAGCCCGAATTCCTCACCGAGAGCTTGACGGCAGGCCCGATCTTCACGCAGGAGATGACGAGCGTCCCCCCCTGGTCGGAGGGGCTGATCCCGTGCTTGATGGCGTTCTCCACCAGGGGCTGGAGGAACAGGGGAGGCGCCAGGATCTCGTCCGCGCTGGCCGGCCAGTCCCACACTACCGCCAGCCGCTCCCCCAGGCGCATCTGTTCCATGGCCAAGTAGGCTTCGACCAGCTTGCGTTCCTGCCCCAGGGGGATCCGGTCGGCCTTCCCGTGGATCGTGAGCATCCGGTAGAGGTCCGCGAGCCGCGCGATCACTTCCTCCGCCGCCAGCGGATCCTCGTAGACCAGTTCGGAGAGGCTGTTCAGCGCGTTGTAGAGCACGTGCGGCTCGAGTTGGTTCTGCAGGGCCTTGGACCTGGACTGGCGCAGCAGGTCCGCCGTCAGCCGCTCCCGCGCCTCGGTGGCCTCCTTCTCGGCGAAGACCCATCCGAAGATGATCCCGAAGGCCAGGTTGAGCATGCCCAGGGTCCACTCCGGCCGGAAGATCCGCGGCCCCATCGGCGGCGGCATGGAGCCCGGCGGCGGGGGCGGAGGCTGGTCCATGAACCCGCCCTTCGGAGGCCCGGCGAACAGGAACAGGCCGGCCATCGCCAGCCCGATCCAGGCCGCGTTGAAGACCAGGGCCTGCAGGAAGCCCCGGCCCAGGCCGGCCCGCGGTTCGTCGTCCCCCGTCCACTGCCAGGGGATGGGCGACAGGGCCAGGTGCGCGTAGAGCAGCACGAACGGAAGCACCAGTTCCGCCAGGAACGGGCCCCGCATGTCCGCAGTCAGGCGGAAGATGCAGAAGATTCCGCCCACCAGGCTCACCAGCACCAGGTTGGTCCGCTGGCGGACCCGGTGAAGGAGGGATGACCTGATGACTTCCTGCCGCATGGCGAGGCCCTGGGAACGAGAACGGCCGGACCAGCCGGCTCCAATTCATGAAAACAGCCCACCCGGCCGAATGAAGGGAGCGCGGGCCGGATGCCTTGAATCTACCGCCGAACGTCCAGTTCGACCCGCCGGATGCATCCTCGTCCCGCCTTGCCTGCCGTACGCGACCGGACACGGCGCCGTTTCCCGGGGTGCCGAATCTGCCCTGTCTCTTTATCCTCTCGTCTTGCATGAGTTGGCGACGCGCTGGTCCCGGCCGGCGACGCCGGGAGATCCCGGCCCCGTCCACCCACCCCCCGGCCTTCAACCTTCGGCGGCGGAAACGGACCGTTCGGGTTCCGGCCCCCGGCTCCGGGCCGCCCGGGCGCCTCCGGAGCTGGCAGGCCCCTTGCACGCGGCTTCCCGGACGAATCCACACCAAGCCGGGAGGAACGCATGAGCATCACTTCGATCGGGAGCTACGACATCCAGGCCCTCGGCCTGATCTCGCAGCTGGGCAAGTCGAGCAGCGCCTCGAGCAGCAGCGAGGACCTCTTCAGCCTGCTGGGCGCCCAGCAGGATTCCCTCAGCATCTCCACACAGGGCCAGTGGCTGGCCCGGACCCAGGAGGACAACCCCTTCAAGACGGACTTCGACGAGCTGGGCGGCCTGATCTCCTCCGGGGACCTCGAAGGCGCCCAGAAGGCCTACGCAGCCATGCAGGAGAAGATGAGCGGCGCGCAGGGCGGCGAGGATCCCCTGGCCGGCGACTTCGCGGCCATCGGCACCGCCCTGGATTCGGGGGACCTCACCGCCGCCCAGGCCGCCTGGGACACCATGCAGTCCAGCCTGGCCTCCTTCAGCGCCGGCCAGCCGGGCTCGTCATCCAATCCCCTGAAGAACGACATGGACAACCTCGCCGCGCTCATCGAGTCGGGGGACCTGACCTCCGCCCAGTCCCTCTACGAGACCATCCAGGAGCACCTCCAGGCCGCCGGCCAGACGGACAGCCAGGGCACGGGCTCCAGCGACTTCAGCGATCTGCTCTCCACGCTCGGCACCGCCCTCGCGTCCGGCGACGCCAGCGCGGCCCAGACGGCCTGGACGGAGCTGGACGAGGCCCTCCAGGATGCGGGCGCCTCGTCCGCCGCGAGCGGGAATGCCCAGGGCCAGTCCACG
>DAOPZL010000010.1:42748-74490 GCA_035353395.1 Holophaga sp. | reverse complement strand
GCTCTCCTCCTCGGTAGGCCGGGCAGCTTTGTAGGACTCGATGGCCCTTTCAGCCGCGGGATCGTCGACCTTCCCTACATAGAAGTCCTGCTGGCCAAGCCCTTCGGAGGTGCGAAAGTACCAATAGGTCTGCCCTTTCACCTCACGCTGAATGAAGGCCCCTTTGAGAGATCCAAAGGACCGCATCAGATCACTCAATCGCAGCACTTCCGCGAGTTCCGCAAAGAGAGTCTGGGTTTCGAGCGACAGCATCGTGGCCACGGTTACCCCTATAACAGATATATTTTAGGGGTAACTTTGATCTTTCGCAATCCATAACATAGCTTTTTATCAACGCCATTAATGGTTATAAGCAATCTCGCGAGCAGGGAATCGGAGAGTCGTCGGGAAGCCATGAATGGAGTGTGGGAGAGGGAACGCCGAGAGTCTACCCGGACGGCTTCTCCTGGATTCCGGGCAGGCGATCCTGCCCACTGGCGATTCCCCGATCTGGTTCATAACCAGATCGGCGGACGTTCGAGTCTCGATTGGACACCACTCGCGACTGGAACCTCCTCTCAATTGCCTGAGAGTGCGTGGGGCAGAGTCTCTCACATTCGTAACCCACAGTTCTTCCTGTGCCCATTTTCCTCTGAGAAGGTCCGAGAATCTGGATCTAGAGGGAAAACTCGGCTCGAGAAAGCTGGTGGAATTGCGCGATCCGGAAACCCCCAAAACCGTTCTCTTCCTAGGGGCTGGCGATGGTTCTCAATCGCACGTAAACAAAAGAAAAGGACCGACTTATAGTCGGTCCTTCCGGCTGGTAGCGGGGGCAGGATTTGAACCTGCGACCTTTGGGTTATGAGCCCAACGAGCTACCGGACTGCTCCACCCCGCGTCGGGAAAGTAAATATAGCACGAACGGGGCCAGGAGCAAGACTGGAATGCGATATTCTCTGGGCAGATCGGAGTCTCGGTGACCATGTTCTGCCGTCTGTTGTTGTGCCTGCTCCTTTGGCCGGGTTCGAGCCTGGGGGCATGGACTCCGGAGAAGTGGTTCGACCGCGCCCTGTCTCCCCGGCTCGCGAACTACCGGATCCGGGCGACGCTGGACTGGCCTCGCAAGATGCTGAAGGGGGAGGAGACCATCGCCTGGAGCAACGACGGCACCGCGGCGACGCAGGAGCTTCCGCTCCATCTCTACCTGAACGCCTTCAAGGGGCCCCAGTCGATCTTCGCCAGGGAGGGGGGCCTCGAGACATCCCCTGCCGGGCTGGCGGACGCCCACGCCTGGGGCTACACGGTGGTCAGGGACGTGCAGGTGGAAGGCCGGACGCTGCAGGGGCACTACGGCGAGGACGAGACGGTCTACTGGCTCCAGCTGCCCCGCCCCGTAGTCCCGGGAGAAACCATCCACCTGGAGATCAAGTGGGAGACTCGTTTCCCGCGGGTCGTCAATCGCAGCGGCTGGAGCGGGTCCTCGCCCGGGAAGTCCAGCTTCCTCATGGGCGCGCAGTGGTACCCCAAGGTGGGCGTCTACCAGGCCAACCAGTGGAACTGCCAGGCCTATCACGCCAACACCGAATTCTTCGCCGACTTCGGGGTCTACGACGTGGAGCTCTCCCTGCCCAACGCGCTGCTGCTGGCGCACACCGGGACGCAGACGAACTTCAGGACCCCGGCCGACATTTCCAAGGATCCTGGGATCCCCGGGAACGTGATCTGGAAGCTGCACGCGGAGGATGTCCACGACTTCGCCTGGGCCGCCTCGCCCGTCGGCGCCTGGGACTTCGAGGTCCATGAATACCGGGGCGTCCAGGTCTTCTACTATTCCCGGCGGGGCAGCCGCTCCGGTTCCGAGCGCCAGCGGATGGCCGTGCAGGCCGCCCTGCGCAATTCGGCCGAGCTGCTCTTCCGCTACCCCTATCCGGTCCTCTCCGTCCTGGACGTGCCTCCGGAGGCGGAGGGAGCGGACGGCATGGAGTACCCCACGCTCTTCACGGCCGGCCGGGGGCGTTTCGAGCCCCTGGGGCTGCGGGACGGCTTCAGCCTCCCGTTCTGGCCCCACTGGCTCGAAGGCGGCCCCGAGGGGATCACCATCCATGAGTTCAGCCACCAGTATTTCCAGGGCATGCTCGCCTCCAACGAGGTCGAGGAACCCTGGCTGGATGAAGGCTTCGCGTCCTGGTTCACGCGCAAGACCCTCGACCGCACCTACCTGGCCCTGTTCGCGAGCCGCCGCTTCCAGGTCGGCTCGGACCTGCCCAGCCTCCTGGACTACTGGGGCGCTCCTTCCCTGGATCCCATGAACCAGGTGGGCTTCCAGATGTACGACTACGGGAGCTATGCCCGGAACGCCTATGCCAAGCCCCTGCTCGTGCTGGACCAGCTGGAGGCCACGCTCGGTCGTCCGGTCATGGAGCAGGTGCTGAAGGCCTACGCCCAGGAGATGGCCTTCCGGCATCCCACGCAGGCGGACTTCAGGCGCATCGCGGAGCGCGTCTCGGGACGGAACCTCGGCGAATTCTGGCGGGATTTCGTCGAGGGCACGGAGGCCCTGGACATCGTGATCCACCAGGTCGACGCCAGGGACGTGACGCAGGGAGGATGGATGGCCACCGCCGGAGGCCACGTCTTCGTGAAGCCCCAGCCCGCCTCGCTTGGCAGGAGAGGAACCATCACCCTGTTCCGAAGGGGCGGCATCGTCCGGCCCATCATCCTCTGGGTCCGCCTGGAGAACCGCAGGGAACACCGCATGACCTGGGACGGCAAGGATCGCTGGGTGACCTACGAGTTCGACAGCCCGATCGAGGCGGCGCTGCTGGACCCGGACGGGCAGTACCCGATCCTGAAGGACCGGCTGCATGCGGCCTACACCTCCAGGCCGACCCGGCGAGGCTTCCACTACTGGAGCCAGATGCTCTGGGGCGCCCTGACCACCCTCCTGCAGGGGGCGGGGCTCGGCTGAGCCGGCCGCCCTTCCGCTCAGCGGACGGCCAAGGCCGCGTCGCCCATCCGGATCGACTTGATCCGGCCCTGGCGGTCCAGGACGATCCGGGCCGGGAAGAACATGAGCGCGTAGGCCTCGAGCACCGACCGGGTGGGCGCCAGGTAGGCCGTTCGCCCCGCGGCTTCCAGGCGGGCCGCCAGGCTCCGGGCCTCCTCCAGGCTCACGCCTTCCAGGTAGGAGGATTCCTCGGGCTGGGCGCCGTCTCGGGTCGGGACGATCCATGCGGTGCCCGGAGGCAGGTCCGGCAGGGCCGCCCCCGGGTCGGGTTCGAGGCGCACCTGGAGGCCGCCCAGCTCCGCCAGGGAAACGTCGGCCGGTTCCATCCGCGGCAGGGACCACAGGCGCACGACGGGCGCGGGCGACCCCAGGAGGGAGAACGCGTTCTGGAACCTGGTGAAGAAGTCGGACCACGCATCCTCCTGCCATTCCTTCAGCCGGCCGAACCGTTCGAGGTCCGCCTCGGCCAGGGCGAAGCACAGCGCGTGGCGCAGGGCGCTGCTCCTCACCATCCCGGGACCGCCTTCCGCCAGGAGCCGGTCTTCCCACAGGATCCTCAGGGCCTTCCCCATGCGCCCCTCCCGGACCTTGCCCTGTCCCCAGCGCCAGAGCGCGAGGTAGGAGCCGCCGAGGGTGACGGGCAGGGTTTTCAGGCTCTTCCCCCATTCATGCGGAGCTGCCCTGAGGAGACGGCGCACGCCTTCGGCCTCCCGCCAGGCGGCCCCCCCTGCGGGGAAGGGGTTCGCGGGAAGATCCTGCTCCGCCGCGGCGGACAGCCACCGCAGCGCGGCCTGGTCCGGGGGCGCCACGGCGGGCAGGGGGACCGGCCCGGCCCCTTCCCGCTCGTCCAGCGCCTGCAGGTACGTGGCCTCCGCCTCGGCCAGGGGGAGGACCGGAACCTCCTGGGCCACCAGGACCATCGGGACGAAGAGCATGAAACACGAGCGTCGCATGGGTGTCCTCCGGGGGGCATCCCTGAGAGAATGACAGGCATCCGACTGCCCGGAGCCCCCATGTCCCGATTCCTCACGCCCGTCGACCGCCTCGTCGTCGCCCTTGATGTCCCGACGCGTCAGCAGGCGCTCGCCCTCGCGCGCCAGCTCCAGGGGCGGGTCGGGATGCTGAAGGTCGGCCTCGAGCTGTTCTGCGCCGAAGGCCCCGGCTTCGTCCGGGAGATCCAGGCCTTCGCCCCGGTGTTCCTGGATCTCAAGCTGCACGACATCCCCAACACCGTGCGCCGCACCCTGGAGGCGCTGCTGCCCCTGGACGTCCGGCTGATCAACATCCACGCCCAGGGCGGGCCCGCCATGATCGAAGCGGCCGCCGAGGCAGTCCGGGCCCACCGACAGGCCGGAGGCCGCACGCAGCTGCTGGCGGTGACCGTCCTGACCAGCCTGGACCGGGAGGCCCTGACCCGCCTGGGGTCGACCGCCGAGCCGGAGGAGATGGCGCTCCACCTGGCGCGCCTCTCCCAGGAATGCGGCGCCGACGGCGTCGTGTGCTCGGCCCGGGAAGCGGAGGCGGTGCGGGCCGCCTGCGGCGAGGACTTCCACCGCCTGACCCCCGGCATCCGCCCCAGGGGCACCTCCGCCCAGGACCAGTCACGGGTGCTCACCCCCGAACAGGCGCTCCGGAACGGCGCCTCCTGGCTGGTGGTCGGACGACCCATCACCCAGTCCCCGGATCCGGCCGCCGCCGCCGACGCCATCCTGGCGGAGATCGCTTCGTGCTAGGCGCCTGATGTCCACGGCCACGCCTCTCGTCTTCCGGCCCAGCGTCGCCCAGCGGTCGCTCACCGGGCTGCTGTTCGCGGGATCCTGGATCGTCGGGATCCGCCTGATGATGATGTTCGTCCAGAACCTGCCGCGGATGCAGGCGGCCCTGAAGCTCGCGCGCGCCTCGGAGGAATCCACCTTCCTGCTCTGGGTGGGCCTGGCCGTGTCGGTGACGGCCTGCGTCCTGGGAGGGCTCCTGCTGGTCCTGTCGCTCATCGCCATGCTGCTGATGGAAGGCACCCAGGTGGTGGTGGACGAGCTGGGCATCTCCGTGGAGTGCCTCTCGGTCCCGAGGCGGCTCGCCCGGCGGCTCGGAGCCGGACGCCTATCCTGGAAGGAGGTCCACACCCTGGAGAAGCACCGACTCTTCTTCGTGCTCCGCGGGACCCGGGAGGCGGCCGCGGTCGTGGACAAGCCGCCGGTCCTCCGGTTCCTCCTCGTGGACGAACTGGAACGGCTCATACTCATGATCCTGGAGCGCAGCCCCAACCTCAGTTTCGAGGAGTGACGCGCCGGCGAACGATGACGACAAGGGGGAAGAATTCCGGTAGCTTAACCGACAGGACCCCACGCGAAGGGAAGACATGAATTTCTGGCGCCCCGTTCTCATCTCGATCCCCCTGCTCCTCCAGCCCCTGGGGGCGCAGGTGCTCTCGGATCGTTTCAAGGAGAGCTACAAGGTCTGGGAGATGACCCTGGAGCGCGGGGACGGCGTCTCGGTACGGAAGAGCACGGAAGGGCTCCTCCAGAAGGAAGGCCTCACGGTCAGCCGTTCGGACTACAACGAGATGCGCGCCCTGGTGGCGGTGCTGGAGATGGCGGCCAGGGCCTGCGTCACGGACGGGGCCTGGGAGGATGCCATCTCCTACCTGCAGCGGGCCAGCAACACGGCCATCGAGAACACGGCCAACACCGGTTCCACCTTCTCGAAGATCCGCAAGGAGCACGAAGAGAAGCTGGTGGAGTGGAAGGCCGCCGTCGCGAAGGCGGAGGACAAGCTGAAGGAGCTGGAGACCCAGGCGGGCCTCAGCCAGGACCAGATCAAGCAGCGGGCCACCCTCAGGGACATGCTGGACGAGCACCGCAACGCCATCGCCCACAGCGAGTGGTCGATCAAGGAGATCGACGGCCTGCTGGACCGGCTGAAGCAGGACCAGGAGACGGATGCCAAGTCCCTCGCCTCCTGGCAGGATTTCCTCGCCAGGGAGAAGCAGGAGATCGAAACCGCCGGCTCCGTGCAGAAATACGTGGCCGACAAGCTGCTGCAGGTGAAGGCCGACGAAGCCCGGCCCAGGAACGAGCGGATCGCCTACGGACGCAGGCTCATCCGCCTGGATCCCGCGAACAGGGACTGCCGCCGGTTCGTCGACGGCCTGATGGGCATCGAGGAAGCCGCTCCCCAGCCCCCCGTCCAGAAGGCTCCCGTCAAGAAGAAGCTCCCCCGGAAGACCAAGCCGAAGCCCTAGCTCCCCTCGCCGTTTCCCCCGGGATGTTTCATGGTGGCCGACCGGCTCGGAAAGGCTACTTTTCGGAGCATCAGGAAGTGGGGCGAGGAACCGCGGGCTAGGGATGTACTCTCATAGGGACAGGAGCTGGACATGGTCTGGAACAAGGATCTGGCGAAACTGAAGCAGGACCTGAAGACGGGCGAGGACGCGCCCCCGAAGCGCCCCGCTCCCAAGCCGGCCCCGAAGCCGGCCGCGCCCAGGGAACTGGAGGACGAGGACGCCCTCTTCCTGGCCGCGATGGGCAAGCGCAGGCCGTCCGCCCAGCCGGAACCCGAACCCTCCCCCCTCGCGAAGCCCTCCCCCGCCCGGCCCCCGGTCGAGCAGACGGACTTCGCGGAGGCCATGACCGCCCTCAAGGGCCTGAAACCCGTCGCCTCCCCGAAGCTCCCGCCCCGCAAGGAACCCGCACCTCCCCCGGAACCCGTCCGGGAGGCCCCCCCCGTCGAACCCCCGCCTCCTGCCCCCGCGGCCGAGACGCCCCGGGAACCTGAACCGCCCCGGTGGACCCCCCCCCTGATCCAGCTCGCCGCCGGCATGGCCATCGACGTGGACGGTTCCCTGGACCTGCGCGGCCACAGCGCCTCCGATGCCGTCGAACGCCTGAAGGAGCGCCTCCTGGACGGGCATCTGCTCGGCTGGCGGACCTTCCACATCCAGCTGGGCGCGTCCGAGGAACTCCGCCAGGCCTTCCTGGCCTTCCTGAACGGCCCTGAAGCGGGCCTGGTCGCACGCTACGCGCAGGCACCCATTCCGATGGGTGGCGCCCAGGCGTGGATCCTCTATCTTGGTCTCCAGAGTTCCGCTCACTGAGAAAGGAAGGATTCATGAGCCTTCTCGCGGTAGGCAGCGTCTCCTTCGACGACATCGAGACGCCCTTCGGGCGGCAGGAGAATGCCCTGGGAGGCTCGGTCAGCTATGTCGCCCTCAGTGCCTGCCATTTCCACCCAGTCCAGGTGGCCGGGGTCGTGGGGGAGGACTTCGGGCCCCAGCAGGAACGCATCTTCGAAGGCCGGCCCATCGACTTGAGGGGGCTGGCCAGACGCCCCGGGAAGAGTTCCCGCTGGAAAGGATCCTATGGATACGAACTGAGCGAGGCCACGACACTGGACCGGCAGCCGAACGTCTCCCTGGATTTCCATCCAGTCCTCCCCGAAGCCTACCGTTCGGCTTCCTATCTCTACCTGGGCAAGCTCGATCCAGTCGAACAACTGGACGTGGTGGGGCAGATGATCCAGCGTCCCCGCTGGATCGCCCTGGAGACGGCGGCCTGCTGGATCGAAGGCTCCCGCGAGGCCCTGGGGCGGGTGCTCCGCGAAGCGGACATGCTGCTGGTCGACGAGAGGGAGGCCCGGGCCCTCGCCGGAGAGCACAACCTCCTGAAGATCTACCGCAAGGTCCAGGCCATGGGACCCCGGATTCTCGTGGTGAAGCTGGGCGAGCACGGAGCCATGCTGCTGGCCCCGGAAGGCGTGTTCGCCTCCCCGGCCTACCCCCTGGAGGACGTCTTCGATCCGACCGGGGCGGAGGACGCCTTCGCGGGCGGATTCCTCGGCTGCCTGGCATCCAGGAAGAGCACGGAGGTGGAGGCTTTGAAGCACGCCACGCTCACCGGAATCATCATGGCCAGTTTCGCGGTCGAGCGATTCGGTACTCAAAGTCTAGAATTTGTCACAGAGCACGATATCAAAAGAAGAATGAGAGCTTTTTCAGACATGACTCGAATCGATGGACTATAATCCAGCCAGCCTTCCTAGGGGGAACGTGATGCATCAGCACAATAGGCTGCGTGCGGCATTTCTGGTTTCCAGCATGGCCGTGGCCCTTGCGGCCCAGGGCTCCGCGCAGACGCCCGCACCGCAGGACTACCAGCCCGGCCAGGTCATCAAGGTGGCGTTCCACTATTCCAGATGGAACTACCCGAAAGAAATCACACTTCCCGAGGGGTGCCAGCTTCATGTCGTCGAAACCGGAGACACCCTCTGGGACCTCGGCCAGAAGTACCTGGGCAATCCATTTTCCTGGCCCCAGATCTGGGAAATGAACCAGTGGATCACGGATCCCCACTGGATCTACCCCGGCGACCATCTGGTGATCCCCGCGGGACGCAAGGCCATCCAGCCGGGCCAGACGCCGTCGGAGATCAGCGGGCTGGCGCCCGGAGGGCGCCTCCAGACCAAGCTGCGCCCCGATGAATACGCCTTCACCTTCCAGGACTTCCTGCAGCTTCCCTACCTCGTCCCCAACGGCGCGGAAGCCCACTTCAAGGAGATCGGGGCCGTGAAGGTCGCCTCCAGGAAGGATCCCCTCTCCTCGCAGCTGGGCGACCTCGACACGATCTATCTCGACGGCGGCTCGAACAACGGCCTGAAGATCGGCGACCGGCTGCTGGCCCTGAAGGTGGTCAAGGCCAAGCTCCCCTACCTCGGCAACGACAAGCGCTTCAAGAACATGGGGGACGTGATCAAGCAGTTCGCCGTGGTCCGGGTCACCCAGCTCGACGCCAAGTCGGCGGTCGCCGTCATCGAGAAGTCGGCGGATTCGCTCGAAGTCGGAGACCGGGTCGTGCCCTTCAAGGAGCCCGCGAACCTGGTGATGCACCTCAGGGAGGACGCCAGGACCCCGGTCCTCCTCCAGGATCCGATCGCCAGGATCGTCTACGCCGCGGACAGCCACATGAACGCGGGCACGAACGACATGGTCCTGATCGACCGTGGTTCCAAGGACGGCCTCCAGGTCGGGCAGGTGCTCCTTTCGGCCAGGGAACGCACCTGGCCCGTGGGCGCCCCGGACGCGAAGCCCCAGGAGACGGCCAAGACGAACTACCTGATCGCGCAGCTCCTCGTGGTGAAGACCATGGAGGACAGCGCGACGTGCCGCATCCTCCGCGCCTACGAGGAAGTCATGCAGGGCGACCTCGTCACCCGCTGAGCGCGGGCTTCTTGCCGCACAGGATGGGCCCCGTCAGGGGCCCGTCCTTTCCCGGAGCTCCAGGATGACGCGCTCGCCGCGGGTGGGCAGGCCGTAGGGGTGCGGCCGCAGGAGCCACGGTTCCCCGGGGCAGGCCTCGGCCGCCCAGGAGGCGCTTTTCAGGGCCAGCATCGGGGCCCCCGGCCGGCCGTGGCGGGCCCACCAGGACGCGAGCAGGAGCGGAGAGCCCACGGCCTTGGCGACCCCGAGTTCGGCCTGCAGCGGCGGGAGCTCCTCCGCGCGGGCGGCGACGGCCTGCAGGGCGCCCAGTCCGAGCTCCAGGGCCACCTGGCGGACGAAGGCCATCTTCTTCCTGGACTTGTCCAGCGCGATGACCTCCAGGTCCGGTCTGGCGATCGCCAGCACGACGGCCGGGATGCCCATCCCGCTGCCGAAATCCGCGACCCGGGAGCCAACGGGCAGGCCGGCCAGATGGGGAACCAGGACCCAGGAGTCCAGGATCAGTTCCTCGAATCGGTCCTCCGGAGGCAGGGAGGTCAGGGCGTGGGTCCGGTTCCAGAACTCCAGCAGCTCCAGGAACCTTCCACACGCGGCCGCGACTGGATCCGGGATAGGCAGGGACATCCTTCCATGATAAGTCAAGACCAGGAAATAGCCATGCCGCCGGGACCAGGATCCAGGCGAATCCGCGCGCCAGGATGCCCTGAATTTCCATTCCGCATCCATCGAGATCTTCCCCAGAGTAGGGCCGCCTGGACTCTCCTTGCGACCCAGACCCAGGTAAACACACGGCGCCGGCTGAAGCCGCACCCAAGGCTTTTCCAAGCGACATTCAGCGCTTCCGCCCTGCATATAATCAACCTCAAAATTCTGATGATTCCATCCGAATCTATTGACAAATGTGGCGATTTTAACGATACTCTTTATCCATAGAACAGATTTCGAGGAACCCATGACTCCCGAAACGGATGAATTCAAAATTGATTGGTCTTCCCGCAGCAAGCTTCGCGGCCCGGGGGAGCGCTCCATCGGCGAACTCCTTGCGAAGCTCCGGATCCGCATGGCACCTGGTTCCCAGGGCATGTCCATCTCCTACGTGGACGACCGGACCATGCGGAGGCTGAACCGCGAGCACCGCGGGATAAACCAGACGACCGACATCCTGAGCTTCCCGGCCGAACCGGCCAAGGGCGAATGGCAGCACCTTGGCGACCTCGTCATCAGCCTGCCCATGGCCGAGAAAATGGCCAAGAAATTGGGCGTGAGCCGACGCCGCGAAATCGAGACCCTGATTATCCATGGATTTCTTCACCTGTGCGGCTACGACCATGAAAAGGACGCGGGCGAGATGCTCGAGCTCCAGCAGACGCTCGAACGGGAATTCCTGAACGTGGACCCCCTCCCGATGAGCCTCAAGCGCGGCCGGAAGGCGGGGAGCAAGGTCAAGAAGCTCAAGGACGGGACCCGCGTGGTCGTCACCGGCAGGGCCGCCACGGCGCTCGCCCGGAAGCAGAAGACCAAGAAGGTCAAGCCGGCCAAGAAGGCCGACAAGCCCAGGAAGGCCGAACCGAAACCCAAGCGGGGACCGGGCCGCCCCCGGAAGGCCCCGGCGACGGAGGCGGCCGAGACTTCGGCCAAACGGACCGTCCGCCGCAGGAAGGCCACCCGGCCCCGCAGCGGCGTGATCGCCTGAACCCCCTCCCTGGCGGGAGCCAGTACACGGCGGTAGAATGGCCGGTTGGCCTTGGTAGGTCATCGGGGGAGCGCGTGTGATCAACTTTTCGCTGGGCCTTGCCCTTTCCATCGCCGCGGGAGGCCTTCTCGTTTTCCTGCAGGTCAGTCCGTGGCTGAGCGCGCCCCTGGGCATCCTCCTGGGCCTCGGTCTGTTCATCTACCTGGGCCGCAAGACCCAGGCGAAGCTGGAGAAGATCTTCAACCGCGCCGGCGAACAACTGAAGAAGCAGCAGTTCGAACCCGCCATCGAGACCATCAAGGAAGGCTACAAGCTCAGCTCCTGGCAGTTCCTCGTGAAAGGCTCCATCGACGGGCAGATCGGCGTGATCCAGTACCTGAGGCGGAAGAACGAGGAGGCCGAACCCCTGCTCCGCTCGGCCAGCTCCCAGCACTACATCGCCAAGGTCATGCTGGCGGTCCTCCAGTGGAAGCGGGGGGAGAAGAAGCAGGCCAAGGACTCCTTCGCCGTGGCGATGAAGTCGGGCAAGAAGGAGAGCCTGGTCTATGCCGTCTACGCCTATTTCCTCAACGAGGTCCACGAGCGGGACGCCGCCATCGAGGTGCTCAACAAGGGGCTCAAGGTCTGCGAGGGGGATGACCGCCTGCTGACCAACAGGAACCTTCTCCAGAACAACAAGGCCATGAAGATGAAAGTCTATGGAGAGCAGTGGTACCAGTTCATGCTGGAGAGACCCATGGTCCGCCAGGAGCCTCCTCCATACGCACGTGTTTCCAAGCGCGCTCTGCGCGGCTGAATTCTTGAACGAAAAGGGAGTAACGCATGTCTGGCCACAGTAAATGGTCCACCATCAAGCACAAGAAGGGTGCTCTTGACGCCAAGCGCGGCAAGGCTTTCACCAGGATCCTCAAGGAGATCACGGTCGCCGCGAGACTGGGCGGGGGCGACATCGGCTCCAATCCCCGGCTCCGGCTCGCGGTGGACCTGGCGAAATCCAACAACATGCCCAAGGACAACTGGGAGCGCGCCATCAAGAAGGGCACCGGCGAACTCGAGGGCGTCACCTACGAGGAAGTGGTCTACGAAGGCTACGGTCCCGGCGGGGTCGCGATGATGGTCGAGGCCTTGACCGACAACAAGAACCGGACCACCCCGGAGATCCGCAGCTACTTCACCAAGTTCGGCACCGAGCTGGGCGCCCAGGGCTCCGTGGCCTACCTCTTCTCCAAAGAGGGCCAGATCGTCGTGGAGTCCGAAGTCTCCGAGGACAAGGTCATGGAAGTCGCCCTGGAAGCCGGGGCCGACGATGTGATCAACGAGGGTGATGCCTGGGTGATCAAGACCTCTCCCGAGGGCTACCAGGCCGTGAAGGATGCGGTGGACGCGGCCAAGCTGCCCCAGATCGAGGCCAAGCTGATCATGGCGCCTTCCACCTCCACCCAGCTCAGCGGGGACAAGCTCAAGAGTTTCCTCAAGCTCCTGGACCTCCTGGAGGACAACGACGACGTCCAGAACGTCTGGCACAACGCCGACTACGAGGAACCCGAGGAGTAGCGGCCCGACCCTTTCCTGATGGAGCGGCTCCCCCCGGGGGGCCGCTTCATCTTTCGGCCACCCGCTGGAACCGGAACACCACCCGCCGCTGCAAGGACCGCCCTTCCGGACTGCTCGGATCCCCCTCGACCTGGGCATCCCCGTGGGCCTCGGCGGCGATGGTCTTCATGTCCAGCCCCTGGAGGGCCAGGAACCGGACGATCGCCTGGGCCCGCTGGCCGCTGAGCTCCAGGGCGTCGCCCCCCGCCTTCGACCGCTCCCCCGGCGCCGCGTGGCCTTCGCAGATCAGGGTGAATCCCGGATATTCGCCCACCAGCCGGGAGATCCGCGTCATCAGGGGCTGGAACGCCGTGTCCACGACCGCGCTGCCTTCATCGAACAGGATGGAGCCCCGGAAGGTGACGATGCGCATGCGGACGCCTTCGTCCGGCCCGCTGCTGGCCTTCATGTCCGCCAGCAGCTTCTCCAGGTCCGCCGCCCGGTCCTTCCCGATGCCCGTGGAACCGGGCAGGATGCCCGGGCCGCCCGGCAGTTCGGTGCCTGCGACCTTCACCCCCAGGGCCTTCTGGAGCGACTTCACCAGCTGGCCCATCTGCTCCTGGCCCTGCATGGAGAAGGAATAGACCACCGCGAAGAAGGCCATGAGCTGCACCATCAGGTCGGCGAAGGTGATGAGCCAGAGGGACTCGAAATCCACCCCCCGCCGGCGCAGGGCCCGCAGGGTCACCTTAGCCACGGCCCAGTCCTCCCGAGTGCCGCCGCACCTTCTCCGCGGGCGCGAGGAAGGCGTTGAGCTGCTCCTCCAGCTGGGCGGGGTGCATCTCCGCGGCGATACCCAGGACGCCTTCGAGGATCAGCTGCTTGTTCTGGGCCTCCTCCTTGGCCCTCAGCTCCAGCTTCCCCGAGATCGGGAGGGCGAAGAGATAGGCGATGACCGCGCCCCAGAGCGTCGAGAGGAGGCTGAGGGCCATGGCGCTCCCCAGGCCGCTGGGATTCTTGATGCTGGCGAAGAGCTGGACCATGCCGATGAGGGTCCCCACCATCCCGAAGGAGGGGGCCGCCCCGGCAATGAAACGGAAGATCTCCTGCCCCAGGCCGTGCCGGTCGTGGGTGGCATGGATGTCCGCCGCCAGGACGTCCCGGATGTGGTTCTTGTCCATGCGGTCGATCACCATCTGGATCCCCTGGGCCATGAAGGGATCGGCGGGGATGTTCTTCTGCAGGGCGAGCAGCCCCTCGCGCCGGGCCCGCTGGCTCAGCCCCACCAGTTCCAGGACCAGGGCGGACTGGTTCTTGGGGCGGGTGAAGAAGGCCCGGGACGCCACGCCGAAGGCCGAGCGCACGTTGTCGAGGGGGAAGCGGATCAGGGTGGAGGCGATGATGCCGCCGAAGACCACGATCAGGCTCGGCCAGTAGAAGAAGATCCTGGGATTGGGCCCCAGCCCGATGGCCACCCCCAGGAGGGTGAGCCCCAGAAACAATCCCAGCAGCGTGCCTCGATCCATCGCATCCCTCTTGTCGCAGTATCGGCAGGAATCTCCCTGGAAGGAAGTTCCGGGCCAGGAGGACGGACGGCCTAGACGTACCCTGGGGGAAAGCCCATCGACAGGCGCACCATGGCCATCCTGGGGTGGATCCTGCCGTCCTTCCGCCGGATGGCGACGGGGTCGGATACCACCGGCAGGCCGGCGGCCTCCTCGAAGCCTGGGGGCAGATCCTGCCCGCGGCTGCCGGCGAACAGGCCCAGGCCGTAGGCCCCTCCCTCCTTGAAGAGGATGTCCTGGCGGCGCAGCAGCACCAGCCCGGCCGCCCGGTAGGCCTCCGAGGCCCGCGCGAGCTGGTCGGAGGGAAAGACGCAGGCGAAGACGCCCCCCGGGGCCAGGAGTCGGGCGGCGGCCTTCGCATAGTCGGCCACGTCCCCCCTCACCTCCAGCCGGGCCGGAACGGCCTGGGGGTGGCCGGCCTCCGTGCGGGTGCCCACGGGCCAGTAAGGCGGAGAGCCGAGTACCAGGTCGAAGGGCGCCTCTCCCTGGAAGAGGCCGGGATCGCGCAGGTCCCCCTCGTGGATGAAATAGCGGTCCAGGATCCCGTTGTAGGCGGCACTCTTCCGGGCCAGCTTCGCCGACATGGCCTGGGCCTCCACCGTGTGGACCACCGCACCCGGGCAGCGCCAGGCGGCCGCGAGTCCCACGCTGCCGATCCCGGAGCCCAGGTCCGCGATGCGCCCCGGCCTGGGACAGCAGACCGTGCCGAACCAGGCGGTGAGGAGATCGTCCACGGAGAACCGGTGGCCCTTCGCGTACTGGAAGATCTTCCAGTGGCCGCAGAGGTAGTCCAGGGTCTCCCCTTCCCCGGCCTCCGGCCCCCCCGGGGGGCGGGGCCCCGGCCGGATCCACCCTTTGAAATCGGAATCGTCCATTGGTTTCAGGATAGCGGCACCCCGCCTCCTCAGGGCTCCGGCTCGATCCCGGCGAAGAGACCGTCCGCAGGCAGCGGGGGTTCCAGCTGGGCGAGGGCCTGGGCCTCCAGGTTGCCCTCCCCGAAATCCGCCAGGCGCGGCAGGTCGTTGAGGCTCTTGAGCCCGAAGTGCAGGAGGAAGTTCTGGGTGGTCGCGTAGGTCATGGGCCGGCCCACCACCATCTTGCGGCCCGCCGGGGCGACGAGCTCGCGCTCCAGGAGGCTCTTCACCTGGTTGGCGCCGGAAGTGACGCCGCGCAGCTCGTTGATCTCGGGCACCGTCACAGGCTGGCGGTAGGCGATGATGGCGAGGGTTTCGATCTGGGCCGGGGTGAGGCGGCCGCTCCGGATCCGGGTGACCAGCTTCGAGACCAGGGCGGCGTAGGGGGGGGCCGTGGCCATGCGCCAGCCTCCCGCCACCTCCAGGAGGCGGATCCCCCGGGGCGGCCGGAGCCGATCCTGCAGCTTCTCGATAGCCTGCCTCAGGGGCCCCTCGTGGATGCCGGTCAGCTCCTGGAGCCTCGCCATGTCCAGGACTTCCCCGGTAGCGGCGAAGATGGCCTCGAGGGCGCCCGGGAGGTCGCCGTCCTCCTCCCACAGGGGTTCGTCCCGGAAGATCTCCTCGGTCACGGGAACATCCCCAGGCGCTCGCCCACCTGGATCGCTCCCTCGGTCCGGACCGGCCTCCAGTCCCTTCCCTTGGGTCCGGCCACCAGGAGGATGACCGTGGATCCGAACTGGAAAGTGCCCAGGTCCTCCCCGGGGAGGCAGGGCAGATCCTTCACCTGGAATCCCCCGTCCCTTGGGAGATCCCGTCCCTCCCGCCACCGCTCCTCGAGGACCACGCCGCCGACGTGGGTAGCCCCCACCAGGACCAGGGCCACCTCCAGGCCCTCGTCGGGTCCAGTCCCCTTCGCCAGCCAGGTGGCCCGACGGTTGCGCTCGTAGAGGCGCGGGACGTGCGCCACCCCTTCCTCGTTGACCGGCCAGAGCTCCCCCTCCACCCGGCCCACGGAGGCCACCTTCCCCGCGAGGGGGACGTGGATCCGATGGTAGTCCTTGGGCGCGAGGTACAAGGTCAGGTAGTATCCCCCCTCGAACCGCCCCGGTTGGGGGTCGTGCTTGAGCAGTTCCTCGATCCGGTAGGGCAGGCCCTTGGCCTGGATCGCCATCCCCTTCTCGATCCGCCCGCAGGCGACGATCTGTCCGTCCACGGGGCTGTTCAGGGCGCCGGGAACCAGATCCGCCTGGGGGCGGAGTCCCGGCTTGAGCCGCCTGGTGAAGAAGGCCTGGAGGCTCGGATAGTCCTCCAGGGGGTACTGGGCCGCCGAGAGATCGATCCGGTAGTGCCGGGCGAAGCTTCCCAGCAGGAAGGAGCGCGACCAGCGCGGCAGGGGGCGCGCCGCCAGCCATCCGGCGCAGGCGGAGCCCCCGCGCTTAGGGTAGAAGCGCAACAGCTGCAGGGATGCCGGCCAGTCGCTCATGGATCCCCACGTTAGCACGACCCCCAGGACTCCGATGAGTGCCCAGCGCCGCCTCACTCGACCTCGAGCCCCTTCACCCGCATCTCCGTGCCCTGGAGGATCTTCCCGGGCATGCCGTGGCATCGGGGACAGGGCTCGATCCGGCTGCCGATCTCCACTTCCTCGGCGCAGCGGTCGCACCACGCCCGTCCGGGGATCTCCTCGATCTCCAGGGTGGCTCCTTCCGCCGGGGTGTGTTCCATGACCACGTCGAAACAGAACCGCATGGCCTCGACCTGGACCCCCGAGAGGCGACCGATCTCCAGCACCACCCGGCGCACCCGCTTGAATCGATGCTGCATGGCGGCCTGGACGACGATCTCCCGGACTTCGCCCATCAGGGTCATCTCGTGCATTTCATGCCCACCCGTCGCCCGTCAGGCCTTCGTCCTCCAGTTCCTTGAGGGCCTCGAACACGTGCTGGGCCGCCTTCTCGTCGATCACCTCCAGGGCCATCCCGGCGTGGATCATGACGTAGTCGCCGACGCCGGCCTGGGGCACGAAGGCCAGGCTCACGTCCTTGACGACCTGGCCGAAGGACACGCGCCCCGTCCGCAGATCGTCCTCGCGGATCTCGATGATCTTCCCGGGCACGGCCAGACACACACCCCACCTCCTTGCGGCTACTTCAGGGTAGCTCAAGGCCTTGGATGCCCGTCGCAACTTCTTTGCGCGCCCGGTTTCCACTTCGTGTAATGCCGTGGGAGCAATTGTGCATTTCATCAAAGCAGTTGTGCAGATAGTCAAACGCGCCCCGGGGGACGATCGGAACTACACAGTGCATGGATATTTCCGCGCTACCGGTAAAATCCAAGGATAGCCTCAATTTTGCCAAATCGTTACGCCCTCCGCGAAATGTGCTAAGTTGAATCCCGCTCTACTGGGACCGTGAAAGCGCTGGAACATTGGCTCTCCATGGTGGACAGGTCAGGCAGCTGCCCCGCAGGGGTTCCTGTCTTCGAGCGACTTCGCCAAGTCAACCGTCAACAACACCTGAGGTAGCCGTATGGACTATCAGGCACAAGTGATGAAGATCATCGCGGTCCCCCTGCTGGGATCCCTCCTGATCCCGGTCCTGGGATGGATCGGGAAGAAGAAGCTCACGGGATACCTGGCCGTGGCCCTGATCGCCGCCACCCACATCCTGACCTGGAAGCTGCTATGCCCTGGGTTCAGCGGCATGCGCGAATACTATCCTCATCCCTTGTTCCAGAGCCTGGGCGTCGTCATCAATTTCGGCCTGAACCTCGACGCCCTCTCCGTCTTCATGTCCTTCACGGCCTCGCTCATCGCGACCCTCATCGCCATCTATTCCCTGGGCTACATCGAGCACGGGGACCACGAGCCGGAGTACTACTTCATCGTCACCATGTTCGTGGGGGCCATGATGGGGCTGGTCTTCTCGAGCAGCCTGATCTTCATCTACCTCTTCTGGGAGATCTCGGCCCTGGCCTGCTGGCGCCTCATCGGCTACTACCGCGAACCTGAGTACATCTGGAAGGCAGACAAGGCCTTCCTGCTGACCTTCGGCGGCGCGGTGCTCATGCTCCTGGGCTTCGGACTGGTCTTCGGCCAGTACGGCACCTTCGACCTCGTCGGGCCCAACAGCCTGGCCGGCAAGCCCATCAGCGCCATGGCCCTGGCCCTGATCATGGCCGGCATCTTCAGCAAGAGCGCCACGGTGCCCCTGCACACCTGGATCCCGGACGCCGGCGTGGCTCCCTCGACCATCACCTCCCTGCTCCACGCCGCCATCCTGGTGAAGATCGGCCTCTATGCCTTCGCCCGGATGTTCCTGAACGGCATGGTCATTCCCCAGCACTATCTCGTCTGGATCCTGGGCTTCGCCATGGCCAGCGCCTTCATCTCCGGCTGCGGGGCCCTGATGGAGACCAACATCAAGCGCGTCCTCGCCTATTCGACCGTCAGCCAGATCGGCTACATGTTCCTGGGCTTCGCGGCCGCCGCCTCCTGGGGCTACATCGGCGCCATCCTCTACATCATGGCCCACGGCCTGGCGAAGGGCGGCCTCTTCCTCTGCGCGGGCATCATCGAGCACGGCACCCACACCAAGGACATGACCAAGATGGGCGGCCTCGTCAAGAAGATGCCGATCACCGCCGTCGTCTACATCGTGTGCGCCCTGAGCATCGCGGGCATCCCGCCCCTCGCCGGATTCTTCGCCAAGGACTTCGTGATCACGGGCCTCATGGAAGGAGGGCATCCCGTCATCGCCACCCTGGCGATCCTGACGGCCATCCTCACCCTGATGTACATGCTCCGGAGCTTCCACATGGTCTTCCTGGGCGCTCCCCGGGGCGAGTCCCACCACGAGGGGTCCCCGATCATGGTCGGCGTGGTCGCCGTCATCGCGGCGCTCACGCTCCTCTCCGGCCTGGGCCTCCAGATCCCCTGGAACCTCGCCAAGCAGGCCGACCTGCAGAGGCAGGCCCTCGTCGCCGCCCCGGCCCCAGCCCCGGCCCCGGCTGCCCAGATCGTCACTCAGCCCTGAGGTCAGACCATGAACGACACCATGCTCCTCGCGCTGCCCATCGCACTTCCCATGCTTTCGGGCGCGATCCTCCTGCCCTTCCTGCGGAAGAACGCCACGGCCCTGGCCTGGACCGGCCTCCTCACGGTCGTGATCACCCTGTTCGCGTCCTTCGGCCTCCTGGCCGGCGGCGCCGCCTCGGTCACCATCCCCTGGCTGGGCTTCTTCGATCTCTCCTTCGGCATCACCGGCTGGAAGTCCCTGCTTCTCGGCTTCATGTTCTTCTTCCAGATCCTGAACGGGATCTACCTGCTCCGCGCCATCGCCCGCATCCCCAGGCCCTACCTCTTCACGGCGCTCTCCCTGGTGGCCTTCGGCAGCGCCTGCGGCGTGATCCTCACCCAGAACGTGCTGATCCTGGTCATCGGCTGGGAGATGTTCCTGGTCGCCCTCTACGCCCTGATCCTCTCGGGCGGGGACGGCACCGAGCCCGTGGCCATGAAGGCCATGATCATCGGCGGCGCCAGCGACTTCCTGATGATCCTCGGCCTGCTGATCTACCACCACGCCGAGGGCAGCCTCAACCTGGCCCAGGGCAGCCACCTGCCGACGGGCGCCTCCTTCGCCAACTTCGCCTCCTTCGTGCTGATGTTCCTGGGCGCGGGGGCCAAGGCGGGCATGTGGCCCTTCCAGACCTGGATCCCCGAGGCCGCCGAGAAGATGCCGACCCCGGGCTTCGCCGCCCTGCCGGCCTCCCTGGAGAAGATGCTGGGCATCTACTTCCTGTTCGCCATCTGCAACGACCTCTTCGCCCTGAACACCGCCGCCAGGATGGTGATGTACGTCTTCGCCGTCATCACGATCTACGCCGCGGTGGTCCCGGCCTTCGTGGAGCGGAACTTCAAGAAGGTCCTCGCCTTCACGGCCATCTCCCCCGTGGGCTTCATGGTCGCCGGCCTGGCCACCTCCACGGCGGCGGGCATGGCGGGGGCGCTGATGTACATGATCACCCACGCCACCTACAAGTCCACGATGTTCTATGCCGCGGGCAACCTGGAGGAGGCCGCGGGCGGCGCCACCCTGGAGGCCATCGAGAACCGCAAGAAGATCCTTCCCTACACGGTCCTGGGCTTCCTGCTGGCCTTCACCGCCGCGGTATCCCTCCCTCCCACGGGCGGGTTCCTGGCGAAGGAATGCCTCTTCGAAGGGCTCCGGGAGCACAACAACTTCTTCGTCTTCTTCTTCGTGTGGCTCGGCGCGATCCTCAACACGGCGGTCATCCTGAAGCTGGCGGCGGTCATCCTGTCGGGGTGGAAGGGCAAGGTCAAGGCCGACCTGGGCTGGACCTACGTCGCTCCCGTGATCCTCCTCGGCTTGGCGGCCCTGCTGGGCGGCTTCCTCCTCGACCTGAACAGCGGCGTGGTCGGAAGCCTGGTGGGGTTCAAGGAAGCCGGCTGGATCCGCGAGGCCTGGCACTTCTCCTCGACCACCGTCGCCTCCCTCGGCGTCTACATCCTCGGCGCGGCCCTCTTCTTCGCCCTGAGGACGCCCGGCAAGCCGGAGTGGAGCACCTTCAACTCCCTGCGGGAGTCCCCCGTCCTCGGCCGCGCCTACGAACTGGCCGAAGAGAAGGCCTTCGACGCCTACGAAGTCGGCGTCAAGGCGATCACGTGGGTGGCCAGCGTGGTCTTCTGGCGCTTCGAGCGCCTCATCGACCGGGTCGGGAACTGGTTCATCGACAAGGGCCGCGCCATCACGCGCCCGGCGCTCAGTTCCATCCATACCGGCGTATACAGCAACTATCTCGCGTGGGTGGTCTCCGGGTTCGTCCTGGTCGCGGCCCTCGTCCTTCTCCGATAGTCCGGAATCGATGCCTGTTGGGGTGATCAATGCCTAACCTTTCCTGGTTTTTCACGATTCCGCTCTCAGCGGCGCTCCTGATGCCCTTCGCCGCGAAGGTGCACCGGCGGGCGGTCGACGGCCTGGCGGTGCTCGCGGGCTTCATCCTGCTCTGCCTCAGCCTGGGGACCGTCCTTGGGGGAGTTCCCATCGGCGACTTCACGGCGGGCGGCCTGCTGCTGCGGGCCGACGGGCTCAGCGCCCTCTTCCTGCTGGTGATCAACGCCATCGGGTTCGCCTGCCTGGTCTACGCCACGGACTACCTGGACCACCTGGGGGGCCGGGCCAAGTTCTTCGGGCTCTTCCTCATCCTCCTCCTCGGCCTCAACGGCGTGGTCCTGGTCCACGACCTCTTCAGCCTGTATCTCTACATGGAGGTCGCCTCCATCGCCGCCTACATGCTGGTGGCCTTCACCCTCGAGTTCGACGGCATCGAGTCCGCCCTCAAATACCTGCTGCTCTCCGTGGTGGGCACCGCCCTGATCCTGATCGCCATCTCGCTCGTCTACATGAGGCTCGGCACCCTGGAGTTCACGGCCATCAAGGAGAGCCTGGCCCAGGGCGCCATGCCCCGCCTCTTCCTGCTGACCGGCACCATGTTCGTCGTCGGGTTCGGCCTGAAGGCCGCCATCATGCCGTTCCACGCCTGGCTGCCCGACGCCCACCCCTCCGCGCCGGCGCCCGTCTCGGCCATCCTCTCCGGCGTCGTGATCAAGGTCGCGGGCGTCTATTCCCTGATCCGCATCTTCCTCGGCATCTACCCGAGGACGCCCCAGATCCAGGGCGTCTTCATCATCCTCGGCGTCGTGTCCATGGCCTGCGGCGCGATCATCGCCTACTACCAGGACGACATCAAGCGCATGCTGGCCTACTCCAGCATCAGCCAGATCGGCTACATCATGATCGGCCTGGGCATCGGCCACCCCCTGGCCATCGCCGGCGCCCTCTTCCACATCCTCAACCACGCCCAGTTCAAGAGCCTCCTCTTCCTCAACAGCGGCGCCCTCCAGTTCCGGACGGGCACCCGCAACATGACCGAGATGGGGGGCCTGGAGAACCGGATGCCCGTGACGAGCACCACGAGCGTCTTCGGGACGCTCGCCATCGCCGGGGTTCCTCCCTTCAACGGGTTCTTCAGCAAGCTCTTCATCATCCTGGGCGCGATCAAGGCCGGATACTACGCCGTGGCGACCCTCGCCGCCGTCTTCAGCATCTTCACGCTGGGCTACTTCCTGATCATCCAGCGCCGGGTGTTCTTCGGGAAGCTGAACGCCAAGTGGAAGGACCTCCAGGAGGCCCCGCTGGCCATGTCGGTCGCCGTGATCCTGCTCGCGGCCTCGTGCCTCCTCACCGGCGTCTTCTTCCACCAGATCCTGTCCTGGGTGATCGAACCCGCCGCCGCCGTCCTGGGAGGGAAGTGACATGGGCACCATTCTTCTGCTGCTTCTCGTCTTCCTGCTGGTCCTGGTCCTGAGCCTGGCCCGGGACCTCCTGAAGGCGGCCATCGCCCTGGCCCTCGCCAGCGTCTTCCTCGCCACCATCCTCTTCCTGCACGGGGCCTGGGTGGCCGCCGTCTTCGAACTCAGCGTATGCTCCGGGCTCATCACGGTGCTGTTCGTCTCCACGATCAGCCTGACGAAGGACTCGGACCAGAAGGAGGAGGCCAAGCTGACCGGCTACCTGCTTCCGGCCTTCCTGCTCTTCTTCATCGGCGTGGACTGCCTCGCGCTCCGGTGGCTCGGCCCGTTCTTCCTGGACGCGAAGGCGATGGTTCCGGCGGACACGCTCACCGGCGGCTTCAGCAAGGTGTTCTGGGGCGACCGGACTACGGATGTCCTGGGCCAGGCTGCCCTCATCCTTTCCGGCGTCTTCGCCATCCTCTCTCTCTTCAAGCGCAAGGCCCAGCACCACTCTCTCGAGGGGGGGAAGCATGAGTAGCGAAGTCTACGGACTCTTCTTCTTCGGTCTCCTGACCGTCATGGTGGGAGTCTACCTCCTGCTCGGCTACCGGAACCTCATCCGGATCATGCTGGGCGTGGAGGTCATCTCCAAGGGAACCACGATGATCCTGCTCGGTGCCGGCCTATACCAGGGCCGACCGGACTTCATCCAGGTCCTGATCGTGACCTTCATCATCGTGGAAGCCATCCTGGCCGCGGTGATGCTCGGCATCGTGATCATCTCGCACAAGATTCACGTCACGCTCGACATCCGTCGGCAGTCCAAGCTCAAGGGGTGATCCATGGATCTGACGATTCTCCTGTCTCCACCGATTGCCTTCCTCCTGTTCATGCTGGGTGGCTACGGACTGTATGCCCTCGGAAGGGGCATGGCCGGGAAGCCGGTCCCGGATGCGGATCCTCGCAACGACGTCATGAAGGGCGAGCCTTACGCCTGCGGCCAGGAATACCAGGCCCAGCATTTCCAGTTCGGCTACCAGAAATTCTTCATCGCCGCCCTCTTCTTCACCGTCATGCACGTCGCCATCATGGCCATCGCGACGGTGCCCAGCGGACCCGCCGCCTACAAGGGCATCCTCTACCTGGCGGTGATCTCCGTCTCCATCTACATCCTCTTCCTGGACTTCGACTAGCACCGAGGTAAGCCATGCTGAACAAACTCGTGAAATGGTCCCGGGTCAAGTCGCCCTGGGTCCTTCACTTCAACACGGGCGCGTGCAACGCCTGTGACATCGAGATCCTGGCCGCCCTCATGCCCCACTATGACCTGGAGCGCTTCGGGGTGATGCTGAAGGCCTCGCCCCGGCATGCCGACGTGCTCCTCTGCAGCGGCCCCGTGACCCACCAGATCTCGAAGCGCCTGCAGCGGATCTACGCCCAGATGCCCAGCCCCAAGTTCGTGGTGGCCGTTGGCAGCTGCGCCTGCAGCGGCGGCGCCTTCCGCGGCTGCTACAACGTGATGGAAGGGGTCGATCAGGCGATCCCGGTGACGGCCTACATCCCCGGGTGCCCCGTGAAGCCCGAATCCATCATCGACGGCGTCGCCAAGCTCCTGAACCTCCTCCAGACTTCCGCGTGAGGGCTCACATGACCATTGAAGTTGCGGACTACCCGAAAGCCATCCAGGATGCCTTCCCCGGAAAGGAAATCATCCAGACGCGACCCACCCGCTTCTGGATCGACCTCCAGCCGGAGGAGCTGAAGGACGCCGTCCTCACGGTGCGCGAGAAGCTGGGGATCTTCCACCTCGCCACCATCTGCGGCGAGGACATGAGGGACCACATCCTGGCCAACTATTTCATGGGCGGCAAGGTCTGCATCACGCTCCGCGTGCACATGGACCACGCCAAGCCCACGGTCCCCTCCCTCGCCGACATCGTCCCCGGCGCCATTCCCTACGAACGCGAACTGAGGGACATGTTCGGCATCGATCCCGTCGGGAATCCGGATCCCAGGCGCGCCACGCTGCCCGAGGACTGGCCGACCGGCGTCTATCCGCTCAGGAAGGACTGCCATCCTCCCAGGGCCGGACAAGCCTGGCCTGTCGTGGACATGAAGACTGAAGAGAAGGCCTAGGGTAATCCCCATCATTCGGAGCACTGAGATGGACAAGGACACGATCTGGATTCCTGTCGGGCCGCAGCATCCCTTCCTGAAGGAAGCGGCCAAGTTCGATTTCGACATCCGCGGCGAGGTGATCGTCGGGGCGCGCTACCAGCTCGGCTACAACCACCGGGGCATGGAGAAGGCCTGCGAGGACCGCAACTACTACCAGTGCCTCTACCTGCTGGAGCGCATCTGCGGCATCTGCTCCCACTCCCACACCACCGCCTTCAGCATGGCCGTGGAGCAGATCCTCAACCTGGAGCTCCCCAAGCGGGGATCCTACCTCCGGACGCTCGTCTGCGAGCTGGAGCGCCTGCACAGCCACCTCCTCTGGATCGGCGTCGCCGCCCACGAGGTCGGCTTCGATTCGCTCTTCATGCTGGTCTGGCGCGATCGCGAAGTCGTGATGGAGGCCCTGGAATCCATCACGGGCAACCGCATCAACTACGCCATCAACACCATCGGCGGCGTCCGCCGCGACATCAACGACGAGCAGCGCGTGAAGGTCCTCCAGATGGTCAAGGACCTCGAGAAGCGCATGGCCTACTATGCCGAGATCGGCACCAACGAGCCCACCTTCGTGAACCGCATCAAGGGCGTCGGCACGCTGCCCACCGAGAAGGCCAAGGCCATGTGCGCCGTGGGCCCCTTCGCGCGGGCCTCGGGCCTCGACCTGGACATCCGCCGCGACGATCCCTACGGGGCCTACCCGGACCTGGAGTTCAAGGTCATCACGAACGACATGTGCGACATCCTGGGCCGCGTCGTCGTGCGGGTCCTCGAGCTGCTCGAGTCCTGCAAGATCATCCGCCAGCTGCTCGAGAACCTCCCCGAGGGCGACATCGCCGTCAAGAAGGTGCCCCGCAAGGTTCCCGCGGGCTTCGCCCTGGCGCGCTACGAGGCGCCCCGCGGCGAGGACTGCCACTATGTCCGGTCCAACGGGACGGACAAGCCCGACCGCGTCAAGGTCCGGGCACCCACCATGGCCAACCTGGAAGCGGCCGTGGAATCCGTGATCGGATCCTTCGTGGCGGACATTCCCATCGCCATCGCCTCCATCGACCCCTGCTTCTCCTGCACTGATCGCACGACCGTGGTCCTGAACGACGACAAGCGCGGCCGCAAGATCACGACGTGGGAAGACCTCCGGAAGAACGGTATCGAGTGGTACCGGAGGGAAATGGGAATCAGCCTTTCCTAGCCGGGAGCCCGCACCATGGATGTCATCAAAGTCGCCTTCTTCGTCCTCGTCTTCCCGGGCTTCCTGTTCCAGTTCGCGATGGCCGCGATCCTGGAGTGGGTGGACCGGAAGCTCTACGCCCGCATGCAGAACCGCGTCGGCCCCCTCTACACGGGCCCCAGCGGCTTCCTGCAGCCCGTGGCGGACCTGGTCAAGCTCTTCTCCAAGGAGGACTTGACCCCGGCCGGCGCCGACAAGCTCATGTTCAACATCCTGCCGCTGGTGTCCCTGGCTGCGGTGTGCGCCTCCGGTCTCCTGGTCCCCCTCTGGACCATCCGGCCGTTCACCTCCTTCCCGGGCGACATCATCGCCGACGCGTACCTGCTCGCGATTCCGTCCTTCGCGTTGTTCCTCGCGGGCTGGTTCTCCTCGAGCCCCTTCAGCCTCATCGGCGCCACCCGCGTGCTGACGCAGATGTTCGCCTACGAGGTGCCCTTCTTCCTCGCGCTGCTGACCCCCGCGGTCATCGCCGGAAGCTGGCAGATCTCCGAGATCATGAACTTCCCGTGGTGGCAGGGTCCCTGGTGGAGCATCCTGCTCCGCCTCGTCGCCGGCACCATCGCCTTCGGCGTGGCCGTCACCTGCCTCCAGGCCAAGCTCGAGCGCGTGCCCTTCGACATCCCCGAAGCCGAGACGGAAGTGGTCGCCGGCCCCCTGACGGAATACAGCGGCAAGAAGTACGGCATCTTCAGGCTCCAGAAGAACATCCTGATGTACACGGGCGCCGCCCTCGTCGCCGCGGTCCTGTTGCCGAGCTTCCACATGGGGCCCGTCCTCGGAGGCATCTGGCTCGTCCTCAAGACCTTCTTCGTGGTGGCGATCCTGAGCGTCATCCGCGCCAGTTTCGGCCGCATCCGCATCGACCAGATCGTGGTATTCAGCTGGAAATACTTGGCCCCCTTGAGCCTTGTCCAGTTCCTGGTCGTGCTTCTCCTCAAGGCCCAAGGAGTGGCCCTGCCATGAGCAAGCTTGGTATTTTCATGCCGGAGATGCTGAGGAATCTCGGCGCGAAACCGGCGACCCGCATGTATCCTTTCGAGCCGGTGGCCCTTCCGGAGGGCTACCGGGGCATCCCGAAGTTCACGTGGCAGAGCTGCGTCGGCTGCCAGATGTGCGTGAAGGACTGCACCGCCGAGGCCCTCGTGATCGAGCAGGTCGTCGAGCCCGCCCCCCCGCCGCCGGCGGAGGGGGAGCCCGCGCCCAAGGTCCAGAAGAAGTTCCGCATGGTGCTGCACGTGGACCGCTGCATCCACTGCGCCCGCTGCGCCGAGGTCTGCGCCCGCAACGCCATCCACATGGACGACAGCTTCGAGCTCGCCAACTTCACCCGTGACGCCCTCACGGTTTCCGAGGGCCCCGAGTCCAAGTGACCGGCGATGCCTCCCGCTTGATGGAGCTGCTCTCCCGCGCGAAAGCCGGGGAGCGGCCCATCGTGCTTCTGGGGATCGGGAACGAGCTGCGCGGGGACGACGCCGTCGGCCATCTTCTCGCCCGGAAGCTGGCGGACCAGGGACTTCCCGGCCTGAACGCCATCCCCGTGGGGGTTTCGCTCGAGAACGCCACCCACCTCGTGGCCAGGCACCACGCCCAGGTCCTGATACTCGTGGATGCGGTTTCCGATCCGGCGCGTCCTCTGGGTGAATGGGGATTCTTCGAACCGGAGGCGCTGGACTGCTTCATCCACAGCACCCACAGCGTCCCCCTCAGCCTTTTCGTCTCCTACTGGCGGCGCGAGACGCCCGGCCTGGACGTGCATTTCATCGGCGTGAACATCCACGGAACGGCCATCTTCAAGGCCCTGTCGCCCGGGATAGAATCGGCGGTGGAGACCCTGGCCGGACACTTCCGGAGCGCCCTGGCGCCTTCCGGGTAGCAGGTTCCCGAGCATTTCGGCGTGCGGATGCGCGCCTCCGGGCGTCATCATGGAGCATCGGAAGGAAGCCAAGGATCCCCCATGATCTCCACGATCCAGACCTCGCCCCTCGAAGCCCTGCTCCTGGAATGCCGCAAGGTGATCGTAGGCCAGCCCCTCCTGCTCAACCGGCTGATGGTGGCCCTGCTCTGCAGGGGCCACGTGCTGCTCGAGGGGCTCCCCGGCCTGGCCAAGACCCGCAGCATCAAGACCCTGGCCGCCGCCAGCCGCCTGGCCTTCCGCCGCATCCAGTTCACGCCGGACCTCCTTCCCTCCGACGTGGTGGGGACCCTGGTCTTCGATCCCCGGGGCCTGACCTTCTCCCCGAAGAAGGGGCCCATCTTCGCCAACCTGCTCCTGGCCGACGAGATCAACCGGGCTCCGAGCAAGGTCCAGTCGGCGCTCCTGGAGGCCATGGAAGAGCGCCAGGTGACGCTGGGGGAGGAGAGTTTCCCCCTGCCTGACCCGTTCCTGGTGCTGGCCACCCAGAACCCCCTGGAGCAGGAAGGCACCTTCCCGCTGCCCGAGGCCCAGATGGACCGGTTCCTGTTCAAGCTGCGCATCGGCTACCCCACGCACCCCGAGGAGGTGGAGGTCCTGCGGCGGGCGGACGGCGCGGAAGAGCCCGTAGTGCCGGTCCTGGGCGCCGAAGCGATCCTCGAGGCCGGCCGGTTGGCCCATCAAGTGCGGCTCGACGAGGCCATCCGGGCCTACATCGTGAGGCTGGTGCAGGCCACGAGGAAGGGCGACGGCAAGCCGTGGAAAGGAAGCGAACTGCTGCGCTGCGGCGCCTCCCCCCGCGCCTCCCTCGCCCTCCAGGTCGCCTCCAAGGCGCTGGCCATGCTGTCGGGCCGGGACCACGTCCTTCCGGACGACGTCATCGCCCTGGCGCCCGACGTCCTCCGGCACCGGCTGCTGCTCACCTACGAGAGCGAAGCCGACGGCGTGACCACCGACGAGGTCATCCAGGGCCTGCTGGGAGCGGTCCCGAGGCCGTGAATATCGCGATTTTAGCGTTTTCCCGGGTTGACCCTCGCGACTCCTCCGGGCATTCTGCCTTCATGGGAACGACCGGAAAGGAGGGATCGATGAGTATATGCACCGTCGATGATCCTCCTTCGTACCTGGAGTAGCGCAAGCCAAGCGCCGCGAACTCCACGGGACCTAGAACCGCTTTCTTGTCGATCAAGCGACCTCGGATTCCGGACCGGCCATGATCCACCATCTTTTGCATACGCTGTGGGGACAAGCTTCGAGCCTGTTCGGGATCCCTCTGCACCGGCGGCGGTGGATGGACCTGTTCGTGATCGCGGCCTTCACCGGACTCGTCATGGGCTTCGTGCTCGTGGCCAGGCAGTGGACCGGAGTCCAGCACCCCCTGGTGGAGATCGACCTGTCCCCCACGGCCCTGCCGAAATACGCCCTCCTCTCGCTGGTGCGCGCCTCCGTGGCCCTGGGGATCTCCCTCAGCTTCAGCCTGTCGGTGGCCTACTGGGCGGCGAAGGATCCCCTCGCCGAGAAGGTCCTCATCCCGATCCTGGACATCCTCCAGAGCGTGCCCCTCCTCGCTTTCCTGCCGGTGGTGCTGCTGGCCATGGTGCGCCTCTTCCCCCACAGCAACATGGGCCTTGAGCTCTCCGCGGTCCTGCTCATCGTCACCTGCCAGGCCTGGAATCTCGCCTTCTCCTTCTACCAGCGCCTGAAGACGCTCCCCTCGGGGCTGGACGAGGCCGCGACGGCCTACGGGCTCTCCCGGATCCAGCGCCTGCGCTGGCTGGAGATCCCTTTCGCCACCCCGGACCTGGTCTGGAACGCCATGGTGAGCGTGGCGAACGGATGGTTCTTCCTCATGGCGAGCGAGGCCTTCAACCTCGGAAGGGACAAGGACTTCCGGCTTCCGGGCCTCGGAGCCTACATGTCCTCCGCCACGGAGCGCGGCGATCTGCTGGCCCAGATCTACGCCATCCTGGCCATGCTCGTCGTGGTCATCGTGCTGGACCAGCTCCTCTGGAAACCCATCGTGGCCTGGTCCCAGCGCTTCCTCATCGACGAGAGCGGCAGCGTCGAGCGGCCGAGGAGCTGGCTGCTCCGCATCCTCCGCCGCTCCGAGCTGGTCGTGAGGATCCGCCTGTCGCTCGCGCGCCTGCGGCCGAAGCCGAAGCCGCGCCTCGAGTCCGCGGCAGTCCCGCACCGCGACACGACACGCCTGGACCGCTGGATGGGGACGGGGATCCTGGTGGCCTGCCTCTTCCTCATGGCGCTCGTGGCTTTCAAGCTCTTCGAGATCCTGGCCCAGGTCCATCGGCAGGAATGGCTGATGCTCCTGGGGGCCGGCGGCTCATCCCTCGGCCGCGTGCTGCTGTCCACGACGCTCGCGACTTGCTGGACCCTGCCCGTGGGACTGTGGATCGGCCTCTCGCCCATCTGGAGCAAGCGCCTCCAGTCGGTGGTGCAGATCGTGGCCAGCTTCCCGGCCAGCCTCTTCTTCCTTCCGCTGACGCTCTGGTTCCTCAACCGCGGGGTGAGCCTGAACGTGAGCGCCATCCTGCTGATGGCGGTCAGCACCCAGTGGTACCTGCTCTTCAACATCATCGCCGGGGCCCAGGCCATCCCCGCGAGCCTGAGGGAGACGGCGGTCGCCTACGACATGGGCTGGTGGAGGACCCTGTGGAGGCTCCACTTCCCGGCCATCTTCCCCCAGCTGATCGTGGGCTGGGTCACGGCCGCGGGCGGCGCATGGAACGCGAGCATCATCTGCGAGTTCGTCAAGGCCAGGGGCACCAACCTCACCACCACCGGACTCGGGGCGATCGTGACCCGCTCCGCCGACCAGAACAACATCCCCCTGCTCGCGGCCGCCGCCCTGCTCATGGCGGGCCTCGTCGTCCTCTTCAACCGCCTCGTCTGGGACCCCTTGCTCCGGCTGGCGGAGAACCGCTACAACATCAGTCGCTAGGAGATTTCCCATGTCCGCCCCGCCCATCTGCGAGCTGAAAGGCGTCCAGAAGACGTTCACGGGCCCGCGCGGCAAGAATCTCCGCGTGCTCGAGGACATCAATCTGCAGATCCACCACGACGAGGTGGTGGCCATCCTGGGGCCGAACGGCTCGGGGAAGAGCACGCTGCTCCGGCTCCTGGCCGGCCTCACGCCCCCCTCGAAGGGCGAGGTGCGCGCCCACCGCCAGCGGCTGAGGGGATTGAATCCCGCGGTGGCCATGGTGTTCCAGGACTTCGCCCTGTTCCCCTGGCTGACCGTGGAGGAGAACGTGCGCATCGGCCTGCGGGCGAAAGGCCTGTCGGAGGACGAGGTCCGCACCAAGGGGCACCAGGCCATCGCCAAGGTCGGCCTCGAGGGGTTCGAGGAAGCCTACCCCAGGGAGCTGCCGAGGGGCAGCAAGCAGCGCGTCGGCGTGGCCCGGGCGCTGGCCGTGGACCCCGAGGTGCTCGTCATGGACGAGCCCTTCAGCCAGGTGGACGCCCTCACCGCCGAGGGCCTCCGGGCCGAGCTGATCGACATCTGGCAGGACGCCGAACGGAATCCCAGCTCCATCGTCCTCGTGAGCCATTCCGTCCAGGAAGCCGTCCTCATGGCCGACCGCGTCGTGATCCTGAGCGGCAACCCCACCCACATCCGGACGATCGTCGAGAATCCCCTGCCCCGCCCCCGCAACACCCGTTCCCGCGACTACCGGGTCCTGGCGGACCGCATCCACGACATCATCACCTCGGCGGAGCTGCCCGACGTGGAGGTGAGCGGCCCCAGCCCGGCGAACCTCCCCACGCCCATCGAGCCCATCCCCCACGTCGGCTCGTCCGACGTGCTGGGGCTCCTGGAATTCCTGGAGACCCAGGGCGGGTCGTGCGACATCTACCAGATCGCCAGCCAGACCCAGGTCTCCTTCGAGTCGGTACTCTCCATGGTCAAGGCCGCGGAGATGCTCAACCTGGTGGACACCCCCAAGCGCGGCGTGAAGTTCAATACCCTCGGCCTCCAGTTCATGGAAGCGGACATCGACGAGCGCAAGGACATCTGGCGGGAGCAGCTGCTCACGCTGCGCCTCTTCCGCGTCGTCCTGGAGCTCCTGCAGCTCAGGGAAGGAGAGCTGTCCAAGGAAGAAGTCATCCACGAGATCGCGGCGCGCCTGCCCATGGAGAATTCCGAACAGACCTTCCAGACCCTGGTCGCGTGGGCCCGTTTCGGCGAACTCTT
>DAOPZL010000010.1:29359-42648 GCA_035353395.1 Holophaga sp. | reverse complement strand
TCGTCCTCACCAGCCCGGCTGAAGGAGGCCTTCCACCGTCTCCACGAGGGTCTTCGCGTCGAAGGGCTTCGACATGAACGATTCCACGCCCAGGCGCTTGAGGCACAGCTGGATGTCCTCGTCCCGATGGGCGCTGATCATGAGGATCTTCACGTAGCGGAGGCCGGGATCCTCGCGCAGGGCCCGCGCCAGGCTGAGTCCTGGGCAGTTCGGCATCAGGTAGTCCATGAGGACCAGCGCCGGAGGATCCTCCCGCAGGCGTTCCATGACATCGAAGACGCTGGTGGGTTCGATCTCCCGGAGTTCGTGGCCCAGGTTCTTCAGGCAGCTCGCGGTGAACAGGCGGGCCAGCCGGCTGTCATCCACGATGGCGATCTTGGCCATGCTCCCCTCCTGTCCTGATTATGGAACGGAAAGCCGTCAGTTTGCCCAGCGGGCCACCATGGACCAGACGTCCTCGTTCTTGATGTCCTCGCCGTTGAGGATGATCGCGAAGACCCGCAGCTTCCCTTTCGGGGTCTGGAGGTAGCCGCAGACGCTGTTGACGCCCGAGAGGTGCCCCGTCTTGCACCGGATGCGGCGCTCAAGCGTGGGGTCCTTCACCGAGAGTTCCCAGGGCTCCCCGCCGATCACCTTGAGGGAGGCCACGAACTCCGGTCCCACCTCGTAGTCGTTCCAGGCGGACCGGAGCACCGTCGCCAGCGTCCTGGCGGAGAGCTGGTTCTCCTTGCTGAGCCCCGACCCGTCGGTGATGGCGATCAGGTTCTCGTCCAGGCCGAGGACGCTCTTGTAGAAGGCCTGGATCTTCTGGACGCCCCCGGACCAGCTTCCCTCCCCCAGGCGCTTGACCAGCATCTCGATCATGAAGTTGTTCGAATACTTGTTGATGCTCTGCACCAGCGTCCTCAGGGGAGGCGAGGCGCAGGAGAGGAGCTTCGTCATCTCGCCATCCTCGACGGGCTGCTCGAGGATCTGGAGGCCGGCTTCCCGGAAGATGCGGGTGAGGGTCTCCACGGCCAGGGGACCCGGATCGTGGAGGATCCTGCCCTGCTCGTCGCGGTTGAAGTTCACGGACAAGGGCAGGATGGGCGGGGTGGAATTCTCGCTGGTGCTTTCCCAGCCCGTGCCGTAGACCTGGGCGTCGAAGGCGCTCTGGTCGAGGCGGATGCCGCCGAGCACGCGCAGGATGCCCTTGGCCTTGAGATCGTGGGCCATGAGCCAGATGCGCTCCGAAACGAGCATGGGGTCCCCCGCCCCCTTGAAGACCAGGTCCCCGGTCACCGTGTCGCCGACCCGCGTGCCCCAGATCTCCGTCTCCACGACATCGTTGGGCTTCACGGACTTCAGGAGGGCGTAGGTGGAGACCACCTTGGTGGTGGAGGCCGGGGTCAGGGCCAGCGTCGGCCGGTAGCCTTGCAGGAGCTTCCCGGTGGCCAGGTCCCACAAGCCCGCGGAAACCTTGACGTCCCGCCTCTCCAGGCCCCGGATCCAGCCGCGGAACGTCTGGGCCTGCCCCGGCAGAGCCATCGCCAGCGACACCAGGGCGGCAACGAGCAGCTTCAACATGTCTCTCCTGTATTCATGGGGTCGTCGTCGCCCCCTGGACCAAGTCCGCGGGGAAGGCGGAGATGCCGAGCAGGTCGTCGGACGCGGCGAAGATCCAGTCGCTGCAGAGCGTCCTGTCCTGGTAGACCTTGAAGCTGTCCTTCTGGCAGCGGCTGTGGATCGCGGCGATGGGCAGTCCCTCGGTGCTGCCGCTGGCCCCGGGCGACACGGCCGTGATGACGGCCCATTCCCCGTCCGCGGTCATGGGGTCCTTGTAGAGCTTCCGGAGAATGGGGGGACGCACCTTCATGAGGTCCTCGAGGTGGGCCGGATAGCTTCCCGTCATGGCCTTGTAGCGGCGCATGGCGTTGCGGATGGCCTCCCCCCTGAAGATCAGTTCCTCCTCCTGGTCGCGCTGCACTTCGGCGACGACGGAGGGCATGGCCTTCGTCAGCAGGATCCCGGCCACCGTGATCAGGCCGAGCAACAGGGCCAGGATGAAGCCGCGCTGCCGTTCCTTGTCGCTCCGCCTCCCGCTGGTCATCCCGTCGTTGCCCTCAGGCCTCCAGGGTAGCTCATCCCGGCTCCCGGGCAGCAACGGTCTCTATTCGGCCTTCCTGGTCACGGACGCGAGGTAGTCGATGAAGTCCGAGACCAGGGCCGGATCGAACTGGGTGGAAGCCACCCGGCGCAGTTCCTCGAGGATCGCCCGCCCGTTCCTGGGGGCCGTGTAGCCGCGGCCGGAGGACATGACCTCGAAGGCCTCGATGATGCTGATGATGCGGCTGCCGATGGGAATCTCCTCGCCCTTCAGGCCGTCGGGGTAGCCCGTTCCGTCCCAGCGCTCGTGGTGGTGCCGGATGATCCGGAGCACGTCGAAGGGGAACCGGAAGTCCTTCAGGAAGGCGGAAGCCAGGACAGGATGGGTGCGGATGCGCGCCAGGTCCTCCGGGGTGAGTTCCGGCTTGGAGAGGATCTGCGGATCCAGCAGCAGCGTGCCGACATCGTGGAGGATCGCGGCGATGCTCACGGCCTCCACTTCATGGCTGGGCAGGTCCAGCCGCAGCGCGAAATTCCGGACGAGCTTCGCCGTGTTGAGGCTGTGGGAGCGCAGGGCGGGGGTGCCGCCCTCCCCCGTGGACAGGATCCGGTGCGCCACGGAGAGGAACGCGCGGTGGTACTGCTCGTGCAGCCGGCCTTCCTGCAGGTGGAAGCCCAGCATCCGGGACACCTGCTGGATGAAGGTCTGTTCCTGCTCCGAAAAGGGCCGCTCCTCGAGCCGGAACAGCAGCATGAGATCCTGGCCTCCCCCCTCCTCCAGAAGGACCACGGGCAGGTATGTCCTGAAGGTTCCGCGAAGGGGGTTCTCCTCGTCCCATTCCGACTTGGCGAGGATCCGCAGATCCTTCTCCTCCACCCGCGCGATATGGTAGGTGGCGTGCGCCAGGACCTGCTGCTTCAGCTCCGCCGACAGGGGCAGGCGGCTGTAGGCGAGGATGGGCCGCATCTCCTGGGGGTCGTCCATCCACAGGGCCACCGCCGCGACCGGGACGATGGAACTCAGCAGGGAAGCGGCTTCCCAGAAGAAGGTCCGCTGCTCGGGGAGGAAGAGCCCGTGGCGGACTTCCGCGACGCCGGAGCCGGGCGCGCCGCTCCGAGAAGGGGATGCGTTCCCGCCCCCGGGGCCGGGAGCCCGGCCTTCCCGTGCCGGGCCCGGCGCGGCCTCCTCCTGCGCCGAGGGCGGGAACATGGAATCGCTGGGAGGCACCGGCACCGGCACGGCGGGAACCTCGGGCAGGGCGGGCCGGGACCCCGGCGCCGCACCCGTCCAGGGAGAAGGGGCCCGGTCGTCCCCGGAGGACCCGGGCGCGAAGATGAAACGGAACTCGTGGACCAGGGAGACGATCTCCTGGCAGATGGTGAGCGTCTGAGCCTCGTCGCGGTCCACATCGTAGGCCTCGCCCCTCACCCGGTCCCGCTGGGCGAGGAACCCCAGCCACTGCCCCTTGTCGTAGACCGGCGTGAGCAGCATGCGCGGGGTCTCCGAGCCCTGCACCAGGACTGCCAGCTCCGGGAACTGGGACGCGTTGTTCACCGCGAACGTCCGGCGCTCCCGCTTCACCCACTGCACCAGCGGGCTCTCGAGGGACAGGCGCTCCGGGGGCGGAACCAGGCGCGGGAAGCCGTAGTGGGCCACGCACCTCAGGCCCTCCTCGCCCTGGACGACGAGGTACAGGGCGCTCTTGGTGCTCCCCACGCCCTCGAGGCACTGGTAGAGCACCTGGGCGAAACGGTTGGTCAGCACTTCGTTGAACGGCGGCTGGGAAGGCAGCATGCGAGGAACAGGCTCCAGGTGCAGGACAGGATTCCGCGGAAGGGAAGAGATGGGAGAATCCTAAGCGATCGCGCCCGTTCCCGCCACCTTCATCGTGCCCCACCCGGGACCCACGAGGAGAGCCGCCCGGCATCCTGGAGGGAGCCCACCTGGAGCTGCCGGTCCGCCCAGCGCGTGAGGTTGGCGAGCTGGGCCCCGTGGCCGCATTCGTGGACCCGGCAGCCCGAGGCGCGGAGGGACTTCACGACCCTCGGCCAGCACACCGGGAGCCCCACGGAGGCGATGGCCTCGTCCCAGATCGCGCCCCCGTCCTCCAGGAGCCTCCCGTCCGCGTGGGAGAGGAGGGGGAAGGCGGGCGCCCGGGGCGTCCATCGGCCCAGGCGGCGGGTCACGGCCGGAAGCAGCGGTACCATGTGGACCCCGTGCAGGGGATGCCGGACCGGCAGCAGGCCCGATTTCATGGCCTGCGGCCCCAGGTCGCCCAGCAGGGCTTCCAGGTCGGGGCGGGGGCCCGACACCGTGAACTGGGCCTGGCCGTTGAGGTTCGAAAGGACCATCTCCGGACGGCCCACCAGGGCCTGCCGCAGCTCCAGTTCGGTCAGTCCGATGAAGAAGGCCATGCCGTAGGTCCCGGGGCCGAAGCAGGCCTCCGAGAGATCCTCCACCGCATTGATCAGGTCGAACGCCGCCTCCAGGGGGACGACCCCCGCGGCGACGACCGCCGAGAAGAACCCGAGGGAATGCCCCGTGCCCAGCTTCGGCATCGGCATCCCGGCCTCCCGGTGCGCCCGGAAGAGCCCGACAGAGTGGGCCACCACCGCGCAGGGCGCGCACCGGTCCGCCTGCAGTTCCCCCAGGGGCCCGGCGGACATGAGCCTGCGGAGGGGCAGGCCGCTCAGCGCTTCGGCGGCCTCGAGCGTCTCCGTCCAGGCGGGAACGGACGCCCATCCCGCGGACATGCCCACGGCTTCCGTGCCCTGGCCGGGGAAGAGGAGCGCGATCGGGGGAGGCGTCGACATGAGAACAGGATGCCCGAAAAACGCCCGTACGGACCGAGGGCCCCTCAGCGGGGCCCTCGGCATCCGGAGAAAGGCACCGGCTAGAGTTTCACGACGTTGGAAGCCTGGGGCCCCTTGGGTCCCTGGACGATCTCGAAGCTGACCCGGGCCTTTTCCTCGAGGGACCGGAACCCCTTCGACTGGATCGCGGAGTGATGAACGAAGATATCGGGGCCACCCTCATCGGGGGTGATGAATCCGTATCCCTTTTCGGAGTTGAACCACTTGACGGTGCCTTCGGACATGATGCGTCTTCCTCGGGGCCTCAGCCCCATCGCCTGGGATGGTTCGCACACGATCCATTCCAGGCGATGGTACCGTGGGGAGCGAAGCTCCGTGGAATCCGGCTGGCCCAAAGGACCAGGCCGTCCGGTTGAGAGCAGAATGCATCAAGCGACCAATGATGATCGCTGGATGTGATGATTGCCAAAAAGCCGGATGACTGCGGCAAGCGTATCTGGGGATCGTCACGGGTTCAACAGAGAAAAATGAATATCCATGCAAGTTTCTTCCGCCCATGACCGGACCGGACACTCCACGGCCCTCCCCGACCGGCGCGCCGGGCCTTCCGGAAACGGGCTCCCCGGGCCGCCCACGGCCTTATCCTGGTCCCATGCGCTGGACACCTTCCGCTCTCCGCGACCTCCTCGCCCGCCTGGACGAGGCCTATCCCGACGCCCGATGCGCCCTGGAGCACGCGGACCCCTTCCAACTGGTGGTGGCCACCATCCTCTCGGCGCAGTGCACCGACGCCCGGGTCAACCTGGTGACCCCCGCGCTGTTCGAGAAATACCCCACCCCCGCGGCCCTGGCGCAGGCCAGCCTCGCCGACCTTGAAGCCATGGTCCATTCCACCGGGTTCTTCCGCAACAAGGCCAGGAACCTGGTCGGCCTGGGCCAGGCCCTGACGACGCGCCACGGCGGAATCGTGCCCAGCGATCCCAAGGCCCTCGGCGCCCTCCCCGGCGTCGGCCAGAAGACCGCCAACGTCGTCCTCGCGAACGCCTTCGGCATTCCCGCCCTGGCCGTGGACACGCACATCTTCCGCGTGGCCAGGCGCCTCGAGTTGTCTTCCGGGAACACGCCGGAGAAGGTGGAGGCGGACCTCTGCCGCATCTTCCCGAAGGAGACCTGGATCCCCCTCCACCACCAGCTCATCTGGCACGGCCGGCGGGTCTGCGACGCCCGGAAGCCCGGCTGCGGGGGCTGCGCGCTGCGGACGCTCTGCCCCACCGGCACGGGCCGCATCGAGGATCCCCACAGCGGCAGGAGGCTCGCGGATCCCCCGGCATCGGCTCCCGCGCGCGCCGGAAGCAGGAAGGGTCCCTAGAACAGGGACTTCACGGCGAGCGCGACCAGGATCACGCCGGCCAGCAGCCTCGCATAGCGGTTCAGGAAGCCCACGGCCTTGTTCCCGAGGAAGCATCCGACCAGGGAGTTGAGGAAGGTCACGCCGCCGATCCAGGAGACCGCGAGGCCCAGAGACACATCCTCCAGCCCCAGCACCGACCCGATCAGGAAGGCGTCGATGCTGGTGGCCACCGCCAGGGAGAGGAGGCAGCGGTAGCCCTTGCAGGCGCATGCTTCCCGGGATTCCCCGTTCCCGTCGGTGAAGAAGTCGTAGAACGTCTTGAGGCCCAGCACTGCGAAGACCAGGAAGCTGATGAGATAGGAATACCGCGCGATGTAGCGCGCGAGCAGGAGCCTGGAGCACACGGACCCCAGGAGCGGCATGACCGCCTGGAAGATCCCGAAGGCCAGGGCGATCTTGAGGAACTTGCGGTAGCGGTCCGCGGGCAGCCGCATGCCGCAGCTCAGCGCCACCGAGAAGGCGTCCAGCGAGAGCGCGAGCGAGATCAGGAACAGTTCCAAGAGACTCATGTCATGCCCCCCGCCGGGAGGGGACTGGAATCCGCGTGTCGAGGACGAAGGTCATGGACGCCTGCCGAAGGGCTGGAACTGGGACCGGGCACCTCGGGAGGTTCCAGCTGGACACCCGAAGGACATTGGTCTCGCCAGGCACCCGGACCACCTGCACCACGGCCGTCGGCCAAGCGTGTTGATGCAGGTCCCCCACGAGGAAGCGGGGGGCGGCTACTCCCCAATACGTGACCAGACTACCAGAGGAACCGGCCCCCGGAGGCGCCGGCCGTCGATCGACAGGAGTTGCCGTCCTCTTCCGAAGTCGAGCTAGAATGATGCGTGCACATCCGTCCGGCCTGCTTGGCCGCCTTCGAATCCAGGAACGGACGGACGCATCCCCGCCCCCGCCGCACGATCCAGGAAATCCGTCCCGACCCCTCCGGATCCGAGTGAGACAGACGCCATGACGTTTCCCGCAGACGACCAAGAAACACGCGCATCCGGGGTTCCGCAAGCATGTTGAAACGCGGCCTGAAAAGCATCCTCGCGACCTGGCTGGCCGGCCTCCTGGCCCTCCTGCCGCTCCTCCTGACCATGGCGCTGATCGCCTGGATCGCCAACCGGCTCCATGCCTACCTCGGGCCCAGCAGCCTGGTCGGACGCTTCCTGGCGCTGTTCGGCCAGCCCTTCGTCGAGCACGCCTCGCTCCAGTACATGGCCGGCATCGCCCTCCTGCTCGCGGGGATCTACGTGCTCGGCATCGCGGTGCAGTCGCGGCTGCACAAGCCGATCACCTACGTCGTCGAGCATACGGTCCGGCGCATTCCCGCGGTGGGGAGCCTCTACAATCTCGCCGGCCGCTTCGTCGGCCTCCTCGACCAGAAGAAGGACGCCGACATCGCCGCGATGAGCCCCGTCTGGTGCGTGTTCGGGGGCGACGGCGTCGCGGTGCTCGCCCTCCGCGCCATCCCGGACTCGATCGAGATCGAAGGCAGGGAATACCTGGCGATCCTGGTCCCGACCGCGCCCGTCCCCGTGGGCGGCGGCCTGCTGTACGTGCCGAAGGCGTGGGTCCACCCGGCCAACATCGGCGTCGACAAGCTGACCAGCATCTATTTCTCGATGGGCATCATCCCCCCTTATCCGCCCTCGAACGAAGGACAGGCCGGGACGCCCCCCCTGGCGTGATCACCGGGCGGACTCCGGGGCCCGCTTCAGGCTGGCCGCCACGGAAACCAGCAGGACCGCGGCGATGGCCGACAGGGACAGGCCGATCGGGATGTGCACCCACTGGGCGATGCACATCTTCACCCCCACGTAGACCAGGATGACCGCGAGGCCCGTCTTGAGGTGGCGGAACCGGTTCATCATGTTGGCCAGGAGGAAGTAGAGGCTCCGGAGCCCCAGGATCGCGAAGATGTTGGAGGTGTAGACCGTGAACGGGTCCCGGGTCACGGCCAGCACGGCCGGGATGGAATCCACGGCGAACACCAGGTCCGTCGCCTCGACGATGAGCAGCACCAGGAACATGGGCGTGAAGAACCGCTTCCCGTCCTTCTTGACCGTGAAGTGCTGGTGGCCGCCCTCCGGGTCGAAGGGCAGCATCCGCCGGAAGGCCCTGGCGAGCAGAGACCGGGCGGGATCACCCTGGTCCTCCCCCTTCGAGAAGAACATCTTCAGCCCCGTGTAGACGAGGAACGCCCCGAACACCCAGATCATCCATTCGAACCGGTTCAGCAGGGCGGTTCCCGCCAGGATCATCACGGCGCGCATGACGAGGGCGCACAGGATGCCCCAGTAGAGGATCCGGTGCTGGTTCTTCAGTTCCACTCGGAAGGCCGCGAAGAGGAGCGCGAACACGAACAGGTTGTCGACGCTCAGGCTCTTCTCGATCAGGTATCCCGTCAGCCATTCCGCGCCGTTCCGCGATCCCATGGCCGCGAACACGATGCCGTTGAAGACCAGCGCGAGCAGGATCCACGCGGCACTCCAGGCCGCGGCCTCCCGGAAGCTCGGGGCGTGGGCCTTCCGGTTGAAGACGCCGAGGTCCACCGCGAGCATGAGCACGATGAGGACATGGAATCCGATCCATGCCCAGAGGGGTGCGGACTGGACGAGAGCTTCGATCATCAGGGCCTCCTGAGGCGTGGGCCGAGGTGATTTCCCGAAGAGGACCCCGGCCAGTGCTGTCTGGTCGAAGGTCTTGTTCGCCGTCGCATGTTCGAGCTTCCGGCCGGAAGACCGGGCCGTGGAGGCCGGGTGTGTCGATCTTCCGTTCGCGCAGCGCGCGAGAACTACTCCCCTTGTCGGAAGGATTCTACAGCCTTCCGGGGGCGTCTTGTCCAGGGGCTTTCATCCCGCCCCGGGGTCAGGCGCCGAGGGCCTTCTGCTTGCGGTTGTAGAGGAAGCTCGACACGAGGCTCATCCCGATGAGGCCCGCGCCGACCGTGCCGGAAAGGACCTCCGGGATCTCGATCCCCGCGGCCTTGAGGTACATGATCAGCGAGAGCGCCCCGATGGCCCAGAAGGCCCCATGCTCCAGGAACTTGTAGGTGGCCAGGGTGCCCGCCTCCACCAGCTTGATGGTGAGGGACCGCACGAACATGGCGCCGATGCCCAGGCCCAGGGCGATGATGAACAGGTTGTTCGTCAGGGCGAAGGCGCCGATGACGCCGTCGAAGGAGAAGGAGGCATCCAGCGTCTCCAGGTAGATGAAGGAGGCGAAGCCCGTGGAGAGCACCCCGGTGGCCGAACTGGTGGCCTTCGACGGATCACCTTCCTCCCGCTCGTCGGACTGGATCAAGGAGGTGAAGCCTCCGACCAGCAGGTAGGTGACGACCCCCAGCATCGCCGAGGACAGGAACTGGGCCCCTTTCCCCTCGGGGATGAGCCTGGAGAAGACGTAGCTGACGAGCACCGTCACCACCACGTTCACCGAATCGATCTTGCCCAGCTTCCGCATGGGCTGCTCAAGCCACTGGAGCCAATGTTCGTCCTTTTCGTAGTCGAAGAAGAAGTTCGTGAACACCATCCACAGGAAGGCGCCCCCGAAACCGGCCACCGTGATGTGCTGCTCCACCAGGATCTGCTGGAACTGCATGGGATTCCGCCAGGTCATGGCCACCACGCTCCAGAGGCCGTAGTCGCCCACGGCCCAGACGATGACCAGGGGGAAGACCACGCGCATGCCGAACACCGCGACCAGGATGCCCACCGTGATGAACATGCGCCGCCAGAAGTGGTTCATCGTCGTGAGTACCTTGGCGTTCACCACCGCGTTGTCGAAGGAAAGCGAGGTCTCGAGCAGGCCCAGCATCCCCGCCGTCATCACGGCCGCCATGCCCGCGGCGGGCCCCTTCATGGCCCCCACGAAATAGGCGCAGATCAGGGCGATGACCGTGAAGATCATGCTGCCGCCGAAATACCTGATGACGTTTTTCATGATGCGCCTCCTCGGGCGGCGAGGGTGGAGACCCGGGGGCAAGAATCCCTCCGGGACCGGATTTCAAGAACGATGGAAATTCCAGGGAAGATGGCCAGCGCATCGTGACGCGCGATCCCGGTCGATGAGAGGTTCTGCGGCCGGGTGAATTCCGAACGGAAGGGCGGCGACGCCAGGAACGGCAGTCGCCCTTCACTTCAAGATGCGAGCGTGGCTCCCCGCATTCATGAATACTACCATGAATTGTCCTCTCATCGATCTACCAGGAACGCCAACATTTCCGCAGGGGTCTGGAAACCCTCCCGGCGGCGCAGCACCCGACCGTTCCCGTCGACCACGAGCACGGTCGGGTAGCCGAGGATCCCCAGGGAACCGGCCAGGTCGCGCCGAACCGCGTGGGTATCGACGCGCACGGCCACGGCGTGCGCGTCGATCCAGGCGGAGACGCCAGGATCCGGCCAGGTCTTCTCGTCGAGTTCCTTGCAGGCGGCGCACCACTCGGCGTAGACGTCCACCACCAGGAGCTTCCCACCGGTCCTGGCCGCCGCCAGGGCGCCCTCGTAGTCCTGCCGCATCCAGCGCGGCCCTCCCTCCTTCGCCGGGTTTCCTCCCAGCCGCGGCAGCAGGTTCAGGCCCAGGCCCGACTCGAAGGATCTCGCGCCCAGGAGCAGTCCGAGGACCAGCAGCGCCAGGGCGAGCCCCCTGGCCAGCAAGGGAACGAGCCCCCTGGCGGGCCTGAAGGCCCCCAGCACCGCCGCGCCGGTCAGCAGCACGGCCGCCCAGAGGGCCGCCCCGAGCCAGGCAGGGACGATGGTGCGGAGGTTCCAGACCGCGAAGCCGAGGACCACGAGTCCCATGATCCGCTTCAGCCTCGCCAGCCATGCTCCGCTGCGCGGGAGGACCGTGGAGAAGGTTCCCACGGCCACGAACAGGGCCCCCATCCCCAGCGCAAAGGTGAACAACTGCAGGGCGCCCAGGAGCACCCGCCCCCCCGAGGCGATGGCCAGGAGGACCGAACCGATGACCGGGCCCACGCAGGGCGCGGACAGCGGACCCAGCGCGAGGCCCATCAGGAAGGCCCCCAGGAATCCCCCCCGGCGCCCGCCCGCCTGGAACTTCGCCTGGAGGGCCCCGGGCAGCCTGATCTCGAAGGCGCCGAGAAGGGAGAGGGCGAACCCGCCGAAGAGCAGGGAGACCAGGACGAGGAAGGCCGGGCGCTGCGCCCAGGCTCCGAAAGCCTGGCCGGAGAGGGCGGCCGCGACCCCCAGCGCCGTGTACGTGACTGCCATGCCCAGCACCAGTGTCAGGGAGAGCAGGAGACCCGCCATCCTGCCGCCTCCCGTCCCGGCCCGGCCGCGGGGCTGGCCCTTCGCCCCCACGATCGCCAGCAGGACGGGAATCATGGGGTAGACGCAGGGCGTCAGCGACGCCGCAATCCCGGCCGCGAAGATCCCCAGGAAGGCCCACAGGAGTCTCCAGGACGTCCCCGGGGGCGATCCGGCGAGCTGCGCGGCATCCACGACCAGGAGGCCCTCCCTGGGGGCGTAGCAGACGCCGTTCGGACCTTCCGTGCAGGGCTGGTAAGTCACCAGGAGTCCCACCGCGCCGCTCAGTCCATGACCCTTCAAGGGAATCGCGACCGGTCCCCGCCAGATCCCTTCACCGAGCTCGTCCTGGCCGTTGGCCGGAGGCAGGGATCCCACGTCGAGCCGCCCTGGGGTTCCCCCGCGGAGTCTCACCGCCATGAAGGTGCGCTTCAAGTGCACCCCCGCGGGCGCCTCCACCACCACGGCCCCGTCCCGGAACGCCAGGGAGACCTCGGGGCCGGGCGTCGAGGCCCGGATGTCCCGGACCTGCAACACCAGGCAGCAGATCGTCATGATCAAGGCCCTCAAGGGCATCGGGACTCCTTCAGTCCATCCATTGTCCCACCCGTCCTCCGGAATTTCCCCAGGTCAGTTGGATGCACGGGGCAGGGCCCGCGCTCACCCTTGAGCTACACTGGTTTCCTCATGCCCCTCCACCTGACGTTACGCCGCTCCTTCGTCGCCGATCATTTCCATGACCGGCCGGGCTTCCAGGAAGCGCGCCACGGTCACAACTGGAAGGTGGAAGCGACCCTGCGCCTCGAGCCACCGGAGCGGGAGGCGGGCTGCGCCCAGGTCCTGGGGGCGGCCCTGGACGCCTGGGTCCGGGAAGTGGACTACACGCTCCTCAACGACCAGGCCGCCCTGGGCGGCTGCAATCCCACCACGGAAGCCCTGGCCCACTGGGCCTTCGATTTCCTGGCAAAACGGGGACTGGCCGTGGAGCACGTGAAGGTCCGGGAGAAGGCCAACTACTGGGCCGCGTGCCGGAGGTGAATCGGCCGATGCGGACGGGCGCCCTGAATGGCCTTCTGGTGGCCGCGGCCGTCCTGGCCACGGTCCCGGGGTGCCGCCGCAAGCCCCCTCCGCCTCCCCCTGCCCCGGCCGTCACGGTTCCCGACTCTCCGGCGGAACCCTGGGCCTGGCACAAGGTGGGGGGAGTGCTGGTCGTGACGGGCGAAGCGGACAAGCCCCTGGACCTGGTCCTGAAGGGCCGGTACCTGAACGAACGCACCCACGCGGAATTCGGACCGATGCGCTGGGAGATGTACGCCCCGCCCCAAGGGGAGGTCGCCGAGCTCCGGACCGGGGAGGGGGTCCTCCTGGCGCGCTGGGATTTCGACCACCCCCTGCCCGAGCCCGCCCAGGCTCCCCCCGCGCCCCGGCCGGCCGCCGCCCAGGCGAAACCCAGGCCGCGCGCCCCCAGACCGGCAGGGAAGGCAACCCCCACAGCACCGTCGGTCGCGCCGACCGCCGCGAAGCTCCAGCCTCCCCGTCCCTGGCCCGACACCCACCTGCCCCTGGCCAAGGGGCCCGCCCCCAGGCCCCTCAAGGTGGCCAAGGCCGCGCTCCCGGCTCCCAGGCCCGTCCCGGCCCCGGCGCCTCTGCCGGCTCCCGCGAAGCCCCAGCCTCCCCGTCCCTGGCCCGACACCCACCTGCCCCTGGCCAAGGGGCCCGCC
>DAOPZL010000010.1:0-29259 GCA_035353395.1 Holophaga sp. | reverse complement strand
CCAGCCTCCCCGTCCCTGGCCCGACACCCACCTGCCCCTGGCCAAGGGGCCCGCCCCCAGGCCCCTCAAGGTGGCCAAGGCCGCGCCCCCGGCTCCCAGGCCCGTCCCGGCCCCGGTGCCTCCGCTGGCTCCCGTAAAGCCCCAGCCTCCCCGCCCCTGGCCCGACACCCACCTGCCCCTGGCCCAGGGACCCGCCCCCAGGCCCCTCAAGGCGGCCGAGGCCGCGCCGGCTCCCAGGCCCGTCCCACCCCCGGCACCGCTGGTTCCCCGCGAGGCTCCCCGCACGGCCCTCCCCGCGCCCCCCGCGGCCGAACCCACCCCGCCCCCCCGGCCTGCCCTCCCTCCAGACCTGTCCATGGAGTGGCCCGGGGCCGGGGAGGCCCTCAACCTGGTCCGCGGCCCCCGGGGAAGCCACTGGGTGTGCCTGACCTTCGACGGCGGCTCCACGGCCGAGGTGGCGGCGGACGTGCTGGACGCGCTGAAGGAACGAGGGATCCGGACGACCTTCTTCCTTACGGGCGCCTTCATCCAGAAGTACCCAGACCTGGTGCGCCGGATCGACCGCGAGGGCCACGAGATCGGCAACCACACCATGGACCACCCTCACTTCGCGCCGCGCGGAAGGCGGGACCCGCGCTGGACCAAGGACCGCTTCCAGCAGCAGCTCCTCCAGGCGGACGCGCTCCTGCTGAAGCTCCTGGGCCGCCCCATGGATCCCTACTGGCGCGCGCCCTACGGCGAGAACACGGCGGAGCTGCGGAAGTGGGCGGAGGAGCTGGGCTACCGCCACGTCTACTGGAGCGAGGGTGCGGACACCCTGGACTGGGCCACCCCCAAGGAACGCAGGCTCTACCACACCGGCGACGCCATCCTGGACCGGCTCCACGAACGCATGGGCAGGAACGACGGCGACGGGCTGATCGTGCTCATGCACCTGGGCAGCGGACGCCCCGAGTCCGACCGCCCCGCCCGCGTCCTGGGCCCCTTCCTGGACAGGGCCCTCGACGAAGGGTGGAACTTCGTGAACATCGGCGCCTATCTCAAGGAGGCCGGGAAACCCGTGTGGAATTCCTCCCGACGGCTGGCGACGCTCGGCCAGAACGCCGCACGACAGTAGAATAGATCCCATGCGCACGCGACGAGAGAGTCCAGTGAAAGGGATGGGGCACATCCTGATCAGGGTCGTGGCGGGAGCCTTCGCCCTGGTGATGGCCCTTTCCCTGCTGAGCTTCTACTACAACGACCCCTGCCCGCCCTTCTCGCAGGGGCAGGTGGGCGGGACGATCCAGAACATCTGCGGCCTCTTCGGCGCCTACGTGGCGGGCTTCCTGCAGACGATCGCCGGCGTCGGGGCCTGGCTCGTGCCCCTCTACGTCCTGTGGGAGTGCTTCCCGGCCTCCAGGCCCCGGTGGTACCAGCGCCTGGCCTGGCTGGTCCTGGCCCTGGTTGCCTGGACGTCCCTGGGCGCCTTCGGCAGCCGGACCTTTCCCGCCCTGAACGGGATCCCCGCCAACCAATGGCGGTGGGGGGGGTGGGTAGGGGCGTCCCTCTGGCTCACGTTCCGCCGGATCCTCGGCCCGGTCGGACTCCCGCTCGTGCTGGGCACCCTCGCGCTCGTCTCCCTGCTCATCCTGGCCCCCGTCCTGATCCGGGGCCTCGCGAGTCTCCTGAAGCGCTGGATGGGCGACAAGGCCTGGCCCTGGATCAAGCCGTTGCCGTCGAAGGGCGCGCGCGGCTTCCTCGGCATGCTCCGGCACGGCTTCCTCCGGAAGAAGAACGGCATCCCCGACCTGGACGCCCGCGACGCCCGGGAGCTGAGCCAGCTCCAGGAAAGGCAGAGGGCCGAGGAGGAATCGATCGAGTCCCTGAACCGGGCCGAGCGGGAGGCGCTCGAATACAAGAGGGCCAACCAGCAGGCGTTCCCCGACGCCGGCCTGCCGGTGATCAGCTCCATGAGGCTGGACACCGCGGACGAGATCCCCCTGCCCATCGACTCCCTGGTGATCGAAGGCGAGCGGGACACGCCGGGCATTCCCCTCCCGCCTCCCGCCCTCCTGCGCGACCTGCCCCCGCCCCCGCCCCCCAAGCCGCCCCTGGTGGAACCGGTCGTGGCCAGGGACCGCTTCGGCCGCGTGGTGGAGCAGCCCCCCCTGGGACTCACCGAGCCGACCCCCCTTCGCCCCCTTCCCGACATGGAACCTTCCCCTTCGCGGCGCGACCCGGGACCCTCCTCCAGGCCCAGGACCGAGCCGCTCGCCTGCGGCCCCGTGGACCGGCTCGAGCTGCCCCCCCGGCGGCTCTTCGATCCTCCCCAGCAGGAACACAGGGTGGATCCCGCCTTCCTGGAGTCCACCAAGGCCCTCATCGGCCAGAAGCTGGCCGAGTTCAAGGTCAAGGGCCAGATGGTGGGCATGCAGCCGGGCCCCGTGGTGACGGTCTACGAGTTCCAGCCGGATCCGGGCGTGCCCCTGGCCAAGGTCCTGGGCATGGAGGAGGACCTGGCCCTCGGGCTCCAGGCCGAGAAGGTGCGCATCGACCGGATCCCCGGCCGCAACCTGGTGGGCATCGAGGTGCCCAACCAGCGCCGCGAGATCATCAGCTTCCGCGAGGTGGTCGACAGCGCGCAGTTCCGGGACCCCAGCCAGAAGGACGCGCGCAGCCTCCTGACCCTGGCCCTGGGCAAGGACATCGCCGGGCACCCCGTGGTGACCGACCTCGGCAAGATGCCGCACCTGCTCATCGGAGGCTCCACCGGCAGCGGCAAGAGCGTGGGCGTGAACGCCATGATCTGCTCCCTCCTGCTGCGCGCCATGCCCAGCGAAGTGAAGCTGATCCTCGTGGATCCCAAGATGGTGGAGCTGGGGATCTACGAGGACATCCCCCACCTCTGGGCCCCCGTGGTCACCGACATGAAGGAGGCGGGGCGCGTCCTCAAGTGGGTGGTCGCCCAGATGGAGGACCGCTACAAGCGCCTGGCCATGCTCTCCGTGCGGAACCTGGAGGGTTTCAACGCCAAGCTCCTCGAGGCGGGAGGCTCCATCGACCTCACCGACCGCACGCCGAACCCCCGCTGGATGGACCGGCCGGCCTTCCTCGAGCCCCTGCCCTACGTCGTCGTGATCATCGACGAGCTGGCGGACCTCATGATGGTCTGCCGGGCGGAAGTGGAGGAGTCCATCGCCCGCATCGCCCAGAAGGCCCGGGCCGTGGGCATCCACCTGATCCTGGCCACCCAGCGCCCGTCCGTGGACATCGTCACCGGCGTGATCAAGGCCAACCTGCCGGCCCGCCTCAGCTACCGCGTGAACTCCAAGATCGACAGCCGCACCATCCTGGACGGCAGCGGCGGCGAACAGCTCCTGGGCAAGGGCGACGCCCTCTTCCTCGCCCCGGGAAACGCGCGCCCGCGCCGCATCCATGCCCCCCTCATCACCGAGGAGGAGATCCTGCGCCTCGCGGAATGGCTGAAGGAACGGGGCCGTCCCGACTACAACAAGGCCCTCCTCGACGCCATGGCGACCGAGGAGGACGCGGCCGCCCAGACCCCGGAGGGGGCCCTCACCGCCGGCGGCGACGACATCTACGACCGGGCGGTGGCCGTCGTGAAGCGCGAGCGGAAGGCCAGCACGAGCCTCCTGCAGCGCAAGCTGAACATCGGGTACGGCCGCGCGGCCAGGCTCATCGACCGGATGGAGGAGGAGGGCCTCATCGGACAGGACCGGGGCGCCGGGAAACCCAGGGAGGTCCTCGTCGGGGAGGAATGATCAGTCCCCGGCGGCGGCCAGGATCTCCTCCACCAGCAGCCCGGGATCGAACCGGCCGGGCAGTTCCCGGTGGTAGCCCCTCACCCAGCGTTTGCCGTTCACCAGGAGGAAGGGGATGGCCCGCTTGCCGGTTTCCCGCTCCAGGCGCTCGGCGGCGCCCGCCACATGTTCGATGTTCACCTTCTCGCAGGCCACCTGGTTCCCCGCGAGCCAGCGCTCCAGGCGCCTGCAGTCCCCGCACCAGGCCGCCGTATAGACCTGGAGATCGATGCCTTGCAGCGCCGGGATGCCCGCCATCCTTCGACGGTACCACAATCCAGGCTGGGGAAATGCCGCCCGGACTGTCATCCTGGAGGATGCGTCAAGGAGAGTGGCATGAAGATGCGGGCCGCGCAGTGGATCGGAATCGGGGGCCTGGTCGCCCTGGGCTTCCTGGGATGCAGGAACCAGCCCAAGGACAAGACCCAGGTCCTCGTCACCGTGGCCGGGGAGAAGATCACCGAGGCCCAGTTCAAGGAAGTGCTGAAGGCCGTCCTCGGGGACGAGCAGAAGGCCGAGGCCCTGCTCAAGAACGAGGCCCTGAAGGAACAGCGCAACCAGTTCCTCGAGTCCCTGGCCCTCCAGAAGTCCATGATCCAAAAGGCCAAGAAGGAGGGGATGGACAAGGATCCCCACATGTCCGTGATCCTGGAGCAGCGGATCGCCCAGGTCTACTTCCAGGCCCTCATGGAGAAGCGCATGCCCAAGGCCGGCCCCACCGACGCCGACCTGAAAGCCATCTACGACGGCCTCGCCCAGGAACAGAAGGCCGCCGCGAGCCAGGGGCAGGGGCAGGCCCCGGCCCTCCCGCCCTTCGAGGAGGTGAAGACCCAGCTCACCGGCGTCTGGCGGCAGAAGCAGGAAAAGGCCGTCAGCCTGGCCCTGTTCAACGAGCTGAAACAGGGCTTCCCCATCACCTTCGCCGAAGGCTACAAGCCCACCGCGCTGCCCCCGACGCCCTAGAGTCCCAAGCCGAAGAGCCACGGGAAAGGGCCGCGGAGACGCGGCCCTTCCCCGTGGCGAGAAGCGCCTTGCAGCTACACCGTCTCGGCGATCCGGACCAGGAGCTTCCAGGTCCTGGCCATGGAGGACACGCTCACGTGCTCGCTCGGCGTGTGGACTTCCCACATGTCGGGGCCGAGGGAGACCATCTCCATGCTGGGATACTTCTGTCCGATGAGACCGCATTCCAGGCCGGCGTGGATGGCGGAGACCACCATGGGCTTCCCGAAGAGGTCCTGGTAGGTCCGGTCCACGAGCTTCACCAGCGCGGAGGAGGGCTCGGGCTTCCAGCCGGAGTAGGCGCTGTCGATCTCGGACTCGAAGCCGGCCAGGGCGCACACCGCGGCGATCCGCTCGGTCAGCGCGAACTTGGAGGCGTCGATGGAGCTGCGCGTCAGCAGGGTGACTTCCACCGAATCCTCCCGGGTGTGCACCACGCCGAGGTTCGTGGAGGTCTGGGTCAGGCCGGGGATGTCGGGGCTCATGGCCTCGACGCCGTTGGGCAGGCCGAGCAGGAGGTTGACCGTGCCGGCCGCGTCCGCCGGGGACATGACGCGATCCGCCGAGGCGTCCCGCAGGTCCATGGCGAGGCCCGGCTCGATGGAGCCGAGGGCGGACTTCCAGTGGTCCGCATGCCCGGCCAGTTCGTCGCGGAAGGCGCCTTCCCTGGCGGGGTCCATGAAGAAGACCGCGGAGGCCTCCCGGGGAATGGCGTTGCGCTTGTTCCCGCCCTCGACGCTCGCCAGCTCCAGGCCGTAGCGGACCCTCATGGCGCCAAGGAGCTGCGCCAGAAGGCGGATGGCGTTCCCGCGCCCCGTGTGGATGTCGGAACCCGAGTGCCCGCCCTTCAGTCCGGAGACCTTCAGTCGGTAGGCCTTCTTCCCCGGGGCCGGGGCGCCGAAGACCACCTTGCGGGTGGCGTTGGTGTCCGCCCCGCCCGCGCAGCCGATGGTCAGGACACCTTCCTCCTCGCTGTCCAGGTTCAGCAGGTACTTCGCGTCCAGCCATTCGGCCGCGAGGTTGGTCGCCCCGGTGAGGCCGGTCTCCTCGTCCACCGTGACCAGCACTTCGATGGGCCCGTGGGCGATGTTCTTGCTGGCCAGCAGGGCCAGGCCGGCGCAGACGCCCACGCCGTTGTCGGCCCCCAGGGTGGTGCCCGTGGCCCGCAGATGGTCCCCTTCCAGCACGAGCTTCAGGGGATCCTTCAGGAAGTCGTGGCCGGTGCCCTCGTTCTGCTCGCAGACCATGTCCACGTGGGCCTGCAGCGCCAGGACGGGGCGGTTCTCGCGCCCGGGCGTGCCCGGCTTCCGGATCAGCACGTTGCCGATGGCGTCCCGCTCCACCCGGCAGCCCAGGGCCTGGCCCTGTTCCGCCACCCAGTCGGCGGCGGCCGCCTCGGCCTTGGACCCCCTGGGGATCTTCGAAAGCTCCAGGAAATAGGCCCAGAGGGCCCGGGTATCCGGATTCTGCAGCAGGGTTTCCATCATTCGCCTCGATGAACAGGGAAGGTTTCGCCTGGATCGTCGGGAGGGGATCCGGCATCTCCAGAGAGGCTATCAACACTGGAATCCCCGAGGCTGCCAGAAATGGTTGCTCCCACCTGGGCGGCGGTTACATTTTTCTCAAGAGACCGTCCGCGAGGTCGATTATTTAAGAGTCTTCATGATGGAACAGGATTTGTGAATGAATTTCAAACTATAGATTACTAAGCTAGTTATTTAATTTGTGAAATTTTTTCAATCATTATTACAGTCGTATTTTTACAAATACTGCGATTTCAGACACATTTCCGACTCCCCGAATCCGTCCCTGCCGTTCCGATCCTTCGGCGCTCGCCTCTTCCGGACAGACGTATGGCCAAGACGATCATGATCATCGACGATTCCACCAGCCTCCGGCAGGTGGTCCGCATCGCGCTGAGCCAGGCGGGCTACGAGATCCTCGAGGCCAGCGACGGACGGGACGCCCTTTCGAGGCTCAAGGGCCAGAGGATCCACCTCGTGATCTGCGACGTGAACATGCCGAACATGGACGGCATCACCTTCCTCCGGTCCCTCCGAAACCTGCCGGACTACAAGTTCACGCCCGTCATCATGCTCACCACCGAGGCCGGCGAGGACAAGAAGCGCGAGGGGCAGGCCGCCGGAGCCCGCGCCTGGATGGTCAAGCCCTTCCGGCCCGAGCAGCTGGTCGGGGCCGTCTCCAGGCTCGTCCAGGCCCCGTGAAACCCGACGCCGACCCGTCCGGGCAGGGACCTGCCCCGGGCATTCCCACCAGGACCCCATCCCGCACTGGAGCCGACCATGAACTGATTCAAGCAGTTCAACCTCGCACCCCAACTCATCCTCTCCTTCTGCCTGGTGGCGGTCGTCGCCCTCGGCATCGGACTGATCGGGATGTCCAGCGTCGGCCGGGTCGCCGGCCTGAACACCGAGATGTACGAGAAGCAGCTCGCGCCCGTGCGGGACGTCGGCGCGGCCAACTACCAGGCCCTCCAGCACGTCCGGCGCCTGAACAACTTCATGGTCCGGAAGGACCTGGATCTCCGGAAGGGCTACGTGAAGCTGATGGACGAGCACGCCGCGCGGATGCGGGAACTCATCGACCGGACGAAGCAGGCCAAGGGCGCCGCCATGACGGACCAGGAGAGGCAGCTCTGGGCGAAGTTCGACCAGGCCTGGACGACCTACGAGACCTCCGCCAGGAAGGGCGTCGAGCTCTACCTCCAGGGCAAGGAGGCCGAGGGCACCAAATACATCTTCGCCAACAGCACGCCGGCCTACGGCGTGGCCGAGGGCGCCCTGGAGGAGATCGTGAAGCTGAGCGGAGCGGCCGCCCAGGAGAACTTCCTGCTCAGCCGGACCACGGCGGGGAGGATCCGCACGCAGATCACCGTCGCCATCCTCATCGGCTTCGGCGCCGCCATCCTGCTAGGCATCCTGGTCACCCGGCTGATCCGCAGGCAGGTGGGGGGCGAACCCAGGACCGCCGCGGAGATCGCCCGGAGCATCGCGGAGGGCGACCTGAACGTCCAGGTCCGGACGGCCGAGGGCGACCGGACCAGCATGATGGCGGCCATGGGGACCATGGTCGACTCCCTCGCGTCCATGGTGTCGGACACCCAGAAGGTCGTGGGGGCGGCCAGCCGCGGGGACCTGACCCAGCGCGTGGACACGGCCGGCAAGCAGGGCTACATCAAGGAGCTGGGCGACTCCCTCAACCTCCTCTCCGGGACCTGCGGGAAGGTCATCGACGAGAACATCCGGGTGCTGGAGGCCATGGCCCGCGGCGACTTGACCGAGACCATCAGGGGCAGCCACCGGGGCGCCTTCGACCGCCTGAAGGTCGCCAGCAACACGACCGTGGACAAGCTCACGGCCACGATCAACTCGGTCAGGGATGCCGCCGGCACGCTCGCCAGCGCGGCCGAGCAGCTCAACACCACGGCCCAGTCCCTGAGCCAGGGCGCCTCCCAGCAGGCCGCCAGCGTGGAGGAGACCAGCGCCTCCATGGAGGAGATGAGCGCCTCCATCGCCCAGAACAACGAGAACGCCAAGGTCACGGGCGACATCGCCACCCGGACCGCCGGCGAGACGAACGAGGGCGGCAAGGCCGTCAAGGAGACCGTCGCCGCCATGAAGCAGATCGCCCAGAAGATCGCCATCATCGACGACATCGCCTACCAGACCAACCTCCTGGCCCTCAACGCCGCCATCGAGGCGGGACGCGCCGGGGAGCACGGCAAGGGCTTCGCGGTGGTGGCCGCCGAGGTGCGCAAGCTGGCCGAGCGCAGCCAGGTCGCCGCCGAGGAGATCAGCCGCCTGGCCTCCGGCAGCGTGGGGCTGGCCGAACATGCGGGGACCCTCCTGGACACCATCGTGCCGTCCATCCAGAAGACGTCCGATCTCGTCCAGGAGATCGCGGCCGCCTCCGCCGAGCAGAATTCCGGCGTCAAGCAGATCAACACGGCCCTCAGCCAGATCAGCCAGGCCGTCCAGCACAACGCGGCGGCCTCCGAGGAGCTGGCCTCCACCTCCGAGGAGGTGAGCTCCCAGGCCCAGGAGCTCCAGTCCACCATGGAGTTCTTCACGCTGGCGGGAGCGAGGACCGAGCCCGCCCGGAAGCCCGCCCCGAAGAGCCCGATCAAGATGACCGACCGGCACCCGGCCCCCAAGGCACCTCTCGGAAAGGAGGTGAACGAACGTGACTTCATCCGGTTCTGAGGGAGGACGGCGCCTCCGTGCGTGCCGTCGGTGAAGGCGTGCCCATGCTTCCGGACTTCGAGCCCAGGGAGGTGTTCCTCCATCCCGGGGACTACGCCTTCGGCGACGAGCGGACCCGGATCCACACCCTCCTGGGTTCCTGCGTGGCCGTCACCTTCTGGCACCCCGAGCTGAGGATCGGGGCCATGTGCCACTACCTCCTGCCCTCCCGTCCCGCCGTCAGGGACCGTGTCGAAGGCTGCTACGCCCAGGAGGTGATCCCGGCCATCTCGGACTGGTTCCTGAGCCGGGGCCTCCAGCCCGCCGAGTTCCACGTCAAGATGTTCGGCGGGAGCAACATGTCCCCCGGCCTCTCCCTCGACGACATCCTGTCGATCGGCTCCAAGAACATCTACGTGGGCGAGCGACTCCTCGGCGCGTGCGGCTTCAGGATCGCGAAGGCGGACCTTGCGGGCGTCTCGCAGCGGAGGGTGATCTTCGAGCTCTGGAGCGGGGACGTGTGGGTCCGCCAGGGAACCCGGCTCCAGGACGGGGAGGAGGCTCCCGAACCCGAACCCTTCCGGCCCCGGAGGCGGCCGTCGTGAACCGGGCCGGGGCATCGCCGGCCTCCCGCTTCCGCCCCGCCGCTCCCTGCGTCATGCTGGGAGCATGATTCCGCTGCTCCTCGTCCCGGCGCAGGTCCAGGAGGCCCCCGCCCTTCCCCTGGCCTTCCCCCTCCCGCCCGGCCTCAGGATCCGGCCGGACAGCCTCCGGGTCAGCGACTTCGACCAGGAGAACTTCGAGATCAAGCCCGTCGGCATCCAGCCGCCCCAGCGCCTCGCCGTCAAGGGCAAGACCTGGCGGTTCCTCCTGGAGTCCTCCGGGGCCCGCGCGAGCGTCCTCTCCCTCCAGCAGATCCTGAAGCCGGCCCTGGCGGCGGGCGGCTGGACCTGGCAGTGGGAGCAGCGGGGCGTGGCCCGCTACGACAGGGAGGCCCGGACCTTCTGGGCCAAGGTGAGCCCCGCGGGCTCCGCCGCCCTCGGCGTGGTGCTCGTCCAGCCGGGCCAGCCCCGGACGATCACCCTGGTCCGCCCGGGGAAGACCCCCGAGATCCCGGCACCGGACAAGGACTTCCCCTACGTGGCCCCCTGGCCCGGAGCGGAGCTGGTGGCCACGGCCGCCAGCCAGTCTCCGGTGATCGCCGATCTCGGGGGAGGCCGGCAGGGGTTCGCGATGGTGCGCTGGATCGAGAAGGAGTACGCCCTTCCGGCGCCTCCCTCCCCCCAGGAGTTCGTGACGAGCTACCGCCAGGCCCTGGAGGCCGCGGGCTGGGAGATCGAGGGCGGATCCCAGGGCGCCAGCGTGCAGATCCAGGCCATCTACCTCGCGGACGGCCGGGACATCCGCCTGACCCTCCGGCTCGTCGGCGATGCGATGGCGGTATCCGTGGCCGACGTGGGCGCCCAGATCCGCCGCTGACTTCCCTCAGGCGTTGGCCGCGCCCTGCGCCCCCGGCTCCGGAGCCGTGTTGAAGGACTGCAGCGCGAGGTAGCTCGGGCCGAACTTCTCGATCTTCTCGAGCTGCTTCTCGTACTGGTCGTAGTGGCGCTCCTCGTCGGCGGTGAGCTGCTCGAAGAGCTGCTTCGTCACGGAGTCGGCGTTGTTCGCGCACTCGACGGCGGACTTGTTGTAGTAGACCTGGCTGGCCTCCTCCATCTCCATGGCCCGCTTCAGCATGTCGACGGGCTCGAGGATCTTCACGACGGCGGCCGCGGGCACCATCTCCACCTCGCCCTTGAGGAACAGGATGCGGTCCGCCAGCCGCTCGACGTGCATCATCTCCTCGATGGCCGTCTGCTTGAAGAGCATGGCCAGGGGCCCGAAGCCCTGGTCGTCGAGGTGGAAGTGGAAATACATGTACTGGTGGACGGCCTGGAGCTCGTCGGCGACGGCCGCGTTGAGAAGTGCGATGCTCTTGCTGCGATCCATGGTTCCCCCTTGGTGTAGGTGAGTTGGAACGACCTCCCCGGCCCTTCGAGACGCGCGGGATGCGAAAGTATAGACCGCCCTCCGGCGGGCGCCATCCGGAAGATGGTCCCGGCACAGCAACGGGGCTTCCATGCCGCCGTTCCCCTGCCGGCGCGGAATCAGCCGCGGAACCTCCGGGATTCCGCACGCAATTGCCAACAAATCCCTGCAATCCTGGAAGAAGATTCCATTCGGCTCAGGCCGCGTCGGTACCCTGGCCGTCCTGGCCGGCGCGGGCGACGCAGGCGCAAGGCGCAGCGCCCTTGGGAGCCTCCGAGAGCAGGTTCATGTCGACCCAGTGGGCCGCGCACGTCTTCGTCGAGGCACGGGTCACATGCACCTGCGCCCGGTTGTTTTCGAAGTCCAGGGAGATCACCGTCACCAGGGCGGATATGCCACTCGTCGCCGGTTTCCACAACATGCAGGCGCCCGGCTTGATCACATCCATTGGAACACCTCATTACGCATGATTTTCTCACTTTCCGCATCCGGGCACAACAAAAAACGGGGAACGCCCCGGGCCGAGATCAGGAAAAGACTCGTTCTCCCGGGAGGCTCCCCGGGTTTTCCGAAGCCTCCCCGCTACTCGGAGGACGGCATGAGCCCGTCCCCGCAGGCCTCGGCGGCCGGCTCCCGGAGCACCTTGCGGAACCGGGTCTTCACGATGAGGAACGCAGTGATGGAGGACGCGAAATCGGCCACCGTCGCCGAGGCCCACACTCCGTCCAGCCCGAAGAAGGACGGGAGCACGAGGAGGCACGGGATCAGGAACAGGACCTGCCGCGAGAGGGAGAGCACGATGGAGGTCTTCGCCATCCCCAGGGACTGGAAGAAGCTGGAGGTCACCATCTGGAAGCCCACGATGGGGAACAGGAGCAGGATGATGCGCATGCCCCTCACGGACTGGGCGACGAGCCGGGCATCGCCGGTGAAGGCGCCCGCCACCTGCCCGGGGAAGAGCTCGCCCAGGAGGAATCCCGCCGTGGTGATGCACGTGGCGGCGATCACGGCGCAGCCTTAGACCCGGGCGACCCGGCCGGGCCGCCCGGCGCCGAAGTTGTAGCCTGCGATGGGCTGCATGCCCATGTTCACGCCCATGACGAGCATGACGAACAGGCTGGCCAGCGCGTTGATGATCCCGAAGGCGCCGATCGCGTAGTCGCCGCCGTACTGCCCCAGCCGAAGGTTCTGGATGCCGGCGATCAGGCTGGCGCAGAACAGCATGACGAAGCTGGACATCCCGATGGAGAGGATGTCCCGGATGATCCTCGGGCGCGGCCTGAAGCACCCGGGCCGGAAATGCACGAGGTGGCCCCTCCTCGCGAAGTGCGCGACGGTCCAGACCGTGCCCGCGACCTGGGCGCAGACCGTCGCCAGGGCCGCGCCCCGGATGCCCCACCGGAAGAGGAAGATGAAGGTGGGCGCCAGCACGAGGTTGACGGCCACCGTCACCAGGGTGGTGACCATGGCCTTCCGCGGATAGCCGGAAGCCCTCATGACGCCGTTCAGCCCCAGGTAGAGGTGCGTGAAGACGTTCCCCAGGAGGATGACCTGCATGAACTGCCTGGCGTAGGGGAGCGTCTCCCGGCTGGCCCCCATGAAGAACAGGACCCTGTCCAGGAAGACCATGCAAAGGATCGAGAAGAGGATCCCGAGGAGCACGTTCAGGAAGACGGTGTTCCCCAGGATGGCGTGGGTCTCCTCCTGCTTCCCTTCCCCGAGGCGGATGGAGACGAGGGCGCTGGCCCCGGTGCCGACCATGGCCCCGAAGGCCGCGGCGAGGTTCATCATGGGCAGGGTCAAGGCCAGTCCGGAGATGGCCATGGCTCCTACGCCGTGGCCGATGAACACTCGGTCGATGATGTTGTAGAGCGAGGCCGCCGCGGTGCCGACGATCGCCGGAACGGAGTACTGGGCCAGGAGCCGGCCGATCCGCCCCGTAGCCAGCTCGCGGGCCGAATCGTCCTCTCGTCTCTGCATAACGCCATGATTCTGTTCGCTATTCATCCAACCTCTATCAATCCATCCCTGGCGGGAGCTTCTAGCATCCTTCCTGCTCGCAGCAGGCGAGGATCTCCCCGAAATACAGGGTGTGGTAGTCCTTTTCCGGATAGAGCGCCTCCAGGCCCCGGTCCATGAGGGACGGATCCATGGGGGCCTTGTGGATGATCCGGCACTCCAGGTGCTGGCCCGGCATCTCCAGGACCGGCGTGACGATGCGCTGCCCCGGCCTGGTCGCCAGACCGCAGGCGGCGAACTTGTCCACCTCCCGACCCGAGCGGGAGCCGCAGAACGCGAGGGCGTCCTTCATGTCCCCCGTCGGCACGGAAACGGAAAAATCCTGCGCCCGCTCCATGAGGGCGAAGGTGTGGCGGGAGTCCCGCACCGCCACCATGAACACGGGCCGCTGCCAGATCACGCCGACCAGCCCCCAGCCGATCGTCATGGTGTTCATGTCGGCCCCGGCCTTCACGGTCAGGAAGGCTCCCCGCTTCAGCTGGGAGAAGAACGACTCCGGCAGGGCCAGTGGATTCACGGTTTTCATGGCAGATTCCCTCTCCTCGATCGGGTCCGGTCCGGGCGCCGCCGGGAGAACGCCGCTCCCCGGACGCCTTCAAGGCCCTGGTTCCACCATGCCCGGTTTTCGAAATATGTCAAGAAATGTTGAAATGAGGCCCCAGGCTCCTATGCTGAAGGGCATGGAAGACCTCGGTCTCATCGCCGCCGCCCTTGGCGATCCCCTGCGGATCCGCATCCTGGACCTTCTCGCGGAGGGCCGTCGGAAGACCTGCTGTTCGCCCAGCCACCCCGACGCCCCGGTGGCCGTGTGCGCCTGCGACCTGGGGGCCAAGCTCGGCGGCCTCGCCCCTTCCAAGGTCGCCTACCACCTGGCCCAGCTGCGCGCGGCCGGGCTCGTGCGCGAGCAGCGCCACGGGAAGTGGGTCTACTACACCATCCACGAGGCGAACCTCGAGGCCTTCGCCCGGGCCCTCACCCAACGCTGGCGAGCCACGCCTGCCCAGTCCGGAGGGTGACGCCGGGTCCCCCCCGGCCAGGCCCCTACCGGCGCCTGGCCGGGGGTTTGGCCTGGCGGGCGGGACCGGGCTCCTCCCCCGGGTCCAGGGCCTGGGGAATCTCCGCCGAGGGATCCAGCTCCCTGGCCTTCCGGAAACAGGCCGAGGCCTCGGGCAGGGATCCGGCCCGATGGTGGGTCTCGCCCAGGGCGATCCAGGGCGCCGCCTCCCGCGGCCGGATCCGGGACGCCTGCTTGAGCGCGTGGATCGCCCGCATGGCCCAGGCCGGGTTGGTCATCCGCAGCCGGCCGAGCATCAGCCAGCCTTCGTAGGCGGCCTCGCCGTCGGGCTGCGCCTGGAGGGCCTGCTCCAGGGTCGAGACGGCCTCCAGGGCATGCCCGAGCTTCAGTTGGCGGCGCGCGCGGTCGAACAGCTTCCCGGTCTCCGGCGACACCTGGAGTCTCGGCGGCTCGGGAACCCCCTCCCGTTCGGGATCGAGCTCAATGGGGCGGGACGGGGCGATGGCTTCGGACTGGAACCACCTGGCCTGCGGCTCGGGACGCGGCCCGCACGGGGGCATGTCCCCCAGCACCGGCAACGGCTCGGACCGGGGGGCGGGACGAGGTCCGCAGGGAGGCATGTCGCCCGGCATCGGGGGACCGTCGGGCCTGGCCTGGGGCCGCGGTCCGCACGGGGGTACGTCCTCCAGCACCGGCAGCGCTTCGGGACGGGGCCCGGGACGAGGTCCGCAGGGAGGGAGGTCCATGGGCATGGCCTCCTCCAGGTTCGCCAGCCGGTCCAGGTTCATCTCCGAATCGAAGTCCAGGCCCAGGAACTCCGGCTGGCTCCCGGTGTCGCAGGGGGCCATGGGCTCCGGGGTCCGCTGCTTGGGGGCCCCGAAGGGCATGTCCGCGGGCGGCATGATGAAGGGCAGGCGCGGCGTCGCTCCGGGCACGGGCGCCCCGGGCGGAACGGGCGCCCCGGCCAGGGAGGGCAGCTCACCCCCGGAGAGCGCCAGGGCGCCCAGGGCCCAAAGGGTGGCGATGAGCCTTCCGGCCTCTTCCTCGTCGAGGCCGCTGAGGAACCGGAAGGTCTCGAAGCTGACGGGATCGGCGGTGAGGAAGGAGACGGCGTAGGCCATGGCGGACGTGAGCGGGAGGTCGCTGATGCCGTCCAGCAGGTCCAGCCTGCCCGACCATTTCCAGGCGCCTTCGGCACGCAGGACCGCCAGCAGTTCCGCAGGATCGTTGAACTCCCGGAAGGCGCTCCAGATCAGGGCCCTGGACCGCAGCTCGAGGGGGGGCTCCGGGCCTGGCCCGGGCTCCGCAGCCGCGGTCCAGGTCCAGCGGAGGACCGGATGTTCCAAGGCATGGACCAGGATCTGTTCCTGGATGCAGCGGAGATGATCGTCCCGTTCCCCGGGGCTCATCATCCCCCACTGGACGACCTTCTCGCCGAGCGGGGAACGGTCGTCGCGGGCGAGCAGGTCGTTGAGCGACGGGAGATCGAGGATGCCGTGGCGAAGGAGGTAGTTGCCGAACTGCTCCCCGGCCGCGTCGCTGCGGAGGTGGACCAGCTCGCCCTCGAGGAAGGACAGCCGCCGTTCCCCATCGTTCTGCGCCAGGACCAGTTCGCCGTTCCCGGCCTCCTGCCGGATGGCGCCCAGGAGGATCGGCAGGTTCTTGGATGGCAAGGCCTCGGTCACGAAACCCCCTGGATGGCATCCGGGAGTGTATACCAGAATCGGCCTCGTTCCGCCGAATCCCTCCCGGGGGATGGCGGGCCTGGAGGAGCGCCCAAAAAACGACGGGGGCGCGAGGCCCCCGCCGGCACTTCTTTCACTGTCCACCCCAAGGGTTCAAGAGGCACCGAACATTATGACCCTGCCCTTCCAACGACTCTGCGGTTGTTGCTCGCACGATCACAATCTTCTTTCGCCGGACCCCATCGAAAACGCATGATCCACCACGGCCCACAGGCCACATCTGGATCCGGACATCGAATGACATGTTCATTTTTGATATTTATTTGAATGATCAATTCAGTTCAACAGATATCTTTTGCATTGATGAGTGTTTGTTTCCCTAGGATCATTTCGAGGATGGGTTTTCGAAGGGGGGCGCGGTGATCCGTAGAGGTGTGTTGGCGACGATCTGCCTGCTGGTCGCGGCGAATTCCGGATGCCTCGCGGCGCCCTCGGCCAAATCGGCCTTCGAGCCCAAGCTCCAGGAGACCGGCGGCCCGGCGGCCCTCTATTCGATCCGCGGCGAGCAGGTCACCGCGCTCTTCCCGATCGGGTCGACCCTCGACCAGATCAGCCAGAAGTACGGCAAGCCGACCCTGTCGGGCGCCGCGACGGACAAGAGCGGCAAGGCCACCAACTGGGTGGTCTACACCTACGGGCGGTCCTACACGCACGTCGACAAGAAGCTCAACGTGATCGCGGTGAATCGTTTCGTGTCGGCCACCCTGCAGTTCGACGGCTCGGGGAGCCTGGGCGAAGTGTCCCTTTCCCGATACCAGAACTACGCGACGGCCACGGACAACCGGGAGGCGACCGACGAGGAAGTGGCCCGCTATCTCGGCGCGCCGGTGCCCCTCGACATCAAGGTCGACGCCCCGCCCGCCGGCCCCGCCGCGAACGCCGCCGCGAAGGCGGTCCCGGGCCCCCAGGCATGGAAGCTGGGCCTCGACATCAGCGAGCTGCGCTCGGAGTATGCCGCCCGGACCGGGTATACCGGGCGCGGCGTCTACGTGGTCGCCGTCGATCCGAAGGGGCTTGCGGCGCATGCAGGGCTGAACCCCGGCGACGTCATCGTCAAGCTCAACGGCGTCGCGACGCCGACCCGGGACGACCTGGTCGACCAGCTCAAGAGCATCCCGACCAGCACCTCGCTCACGCTGGAGGTCTTCAGCCAGCGTCACCTCCGGACGATCACCGTCCCGGCCCAGCAGCCCGCCGAGGGGACGGTCTCCATCTGAGGCCGAAGCCCGGGCCCTGGAAACGAAAAGCCCCTCACGACGAGGGGCTTTCGGGTCCTAAAGGGGGAGGATTCAGGGCCAGACGGTCTATGGATGCTTGCTTGATCCTAAAGGTGCCCGGCCCTCCGGATTTTTTTATGAATTTTTTCGATGCCCCCCCAGGCCGTGCCTCCGGACTGGACAGGCCGGCGACACCCTCGCCGGGATCGTCCGTGCGCGCCGCGCGGACGGACCCACGCAGGTTCGAGAACTTGCACGGATTGCGCCGCCTTCCGCTGGCGGCAACCAAGCTACCATCTCCAGAGGGCCTCCGGATCCATGCAACGGAGGCGAGTCTTTACCAATCCGGCCATGCAACCGGCCTGGACCTGGTCACGGGAACCGGCCAGATTCCACCGCGGGTCAGGGATTCCTCCGGACGCAGGGCCTTCCCGGCAATCTCAACCGCCGCTCATCGGGCGCAACGCACGTGCAGAGAACCCGGATCCCTTCCACTCAAGCCCTCAGGGTGTTCGAGGCCGTTTCACGGTACTTGAGCTGCACCCATGCCGCCCAGGAGCTGTGCCTGACGGCCAGCGCGGTGAGCAAGCAGCTCCAGGCCCTGGAAGAGTGCCTGGGCGCCGAACTCTTCACCCGCAGCCAGTACGGCTTGACCTTGACCAAGGCCGGACAGCTCTACCTGGACTGCATCCGGCCCGTCCTGGTCAAGCTGGTCGAGGCCAGCGAGATGGTGGCCCGCCAGCAGGCCCGCCCACAGGACCTTCAGGTGCGCCTCCCCCCTTCCTTCGCGGACCGTTGGCTCCTGTCGCTCTATCCGGAGTTCCGCGCCCTGTACCCGGCCATGGACATCCAGTTCACGGCGAGCCCCTTGCCCATCGACACCTTCATGTTCACCTACGACGCCTACGTTTCCCTGGGGAACGGCGTCTGGCCGGGGTGCGTGGCCGACTACGTGTGCGGGAAGGAGCTGATCCTCGTCGCGAGCCGGAAGCTGCTCGAGCAGAACCCTCCGATCCAGTCCCCGGCCGACATTCTCAACTTCGATCTCTTCGAGCACCGCGAAGTCCCGGGGGTCTGGGCCCAGGCCTTCGTGATGCTCGGGCTCAGTCCGGGAAAGGCCGTGCGCATCAGCCAGTGGGACTTCTATTCCGTCATCATCCGCAGCGTCTGCCTGGGGCACGGACTGGCGCTGCTGCCCCGGTGCTACATCCGGGAAGAGATCGAGGCGGGCGACCTCGTCCAGGTGCTGGACCACCGCCAGTACAGCCCCTACGGCTACTATTTCGTCATCCCGGCGGCGCGGCGGAACGATGTCTCCATCGCCCGGTTCCGGGACTGGCTGAGGACCCGGAGGTCCAACGGCGAGATCCCGCCGCCCGAGGCCGGCAGCTAGCTGGGGCGCCCCGGGCTCAGCGGCATCCCAGGAAGTCCAGCGCCGTCTGGGCCAGACCCTGGGCCAGGATGGCGATGTTCCCGTCGTCCCACTGGAACTTCGGGTGATGCTGGTTGATCGGGCAGTCGAGGTCCTTGGCGATCCCCACGAAGGCGAAGGCCGATGGAACGGCCTGCGTGAAGTAGGAGAAGTCCTCGCTCACCATGATCGGCGCCATGTGCGTGTCGACGCGCGCCTCGCCGAGCACCTTCCGGAAGGCTCCGCTGAGGACTTCCGTCATGCCGGGATCGTTCCGGACGGCCGGATAGGAGGTGACCCGTTCGAAGGAATAGGAGGCGCCCTGGGCTTCGGTGACGCTCTTCAGGATGCTTTCCATCTCGTGCAGGATGACCTGGCGAAGGGGTTCGTTGAACGTCCTGATCGTCCCCATGACTTCCACGACCTCGGGAATGACGTTGTAGGCGTTTCCCCCGTGGATCGAGGCGATCGTCAGGACGGCGGGCTCGAGGGGATCGATGCGCCGGCTCACGATGGTCTGCATGAAGTTGATGATCTGGGCGGCCAGGGTGACCGGATCCACCGACAGGTGAGGCATGGCCCCGTGGCCGCCGCGTCCGTGTACCCGGAAGAGGAAGGTGTCCACCGCGGCCATCATGGGCCCGGGACAGATGTGCATGGTCCCTTCTTCCAGGCTTCCCCAGAGGTGGCATCCGAAAGCCGCATCCACGGCCGGGTGCTCCAGCAGGCCTTCCTGGATCATGCGGGAGGCGCCGCCTTCCGCCTCCTCGGCCGGCTGGAAGGCCAGCTTCACGTTCCCGTCGAACCTGTCGCGGAGGTCGTTCAGGATCATCGCGGCCCCGAGCACGCCGGCGACGTGCCCGTCATGCCCGCACGCATGCATGCAGCCCGGGATCCTGGACCGGTAGGGCACCTCGGTCTCCTCGGTCACGGGCAGGGCGTCCATGTCCGCGCGGAGCAGCACGGTCCTTCCGGCCCCCCGGCCGGGGATGAGGCCGACGACGCCGGTGCTCGCGACGTTCGACTGGAAGGCTATCCCCACCGATCCAAGGACCTCCGCCACCAGGCGAGAGGTCTTGAATTCCCGATAGGCCAGCTCCGGGAACATGTGGATCGCGTGCCTGACCTCCTTCATCCTGCTGAAGTGCAGATCGGACAATGCGCGGATTTCATCGGTTATCAAGACGGTGACCTTTCGCGGCGGGTGGATTCTCGAATCTGGAAGTTGGGCCGTCGAGGCTGGGGACGACGAACGCGGGCTGGGCGCATCCGCGCCGCCGGGAGGACGCTCGCCTCCCGGCGGCTGCATGCGCCCGTTCAGCCGGTCACTTCTTCTTGATCGTGAAGTATTTCTCGGGGACCTTGACCTTGGTGGTCCCGGAGTAGCCTTTGCCGAAGATGTAGGTGTCCATGTAGAGGAGCATCTCGTTCTTGGCCCGGACGCCCGTGCTCATGTCCGTGTAGTAGGAGCCGCTCCAGCTGGCCCCGGGGGTGTACTTCCCGATGGCCGCATAGACGTCCTTCTGGCTCGTGAGCTTCGCCTTGCCTTCGACGACGCGCTTCCCGAGCTCGCCGAGACCGGCCGTGAAGGAGAAGCCGGTGCTGTACGACCATGACCCGACGCGGCCCGCGGCGCCCTTGGCCTGGACGGCCTGCTCGATCTTCTTCATGATCGCCGGGAAATTGCCCTTCTCGGCCGAGAGGTCCAGCCCCAGCGCGCCCGGGTAGCCGAGCAGCGGCGAGCCGTAGAGGGGTTCCACGAAGAAGGCGTGCTTGTCGGCGATGACCTGCCGGACGAGGGGCTCCGTGTGTGCCGCGTTGGTGCAGAAGAAGGCCACGGGACTGCCGTTGATGCTGTACTTCTTGGTCCACTGCGGGACCTTCTCGATGATGAACTGCTGGGCTCCGGAGACGCCCACGTCGGACGTGGGATCGGGGGCCGTTTCCGCCACGAACCGGATGCCGAGGTCCTTGCAGGCCTGTTCCATGATGGCCCGGTTGCGCCCGAGGGTCTCGTAGGACATGTGGCGCGGGAAGGAGACGTGCACGAAGGATTTGGCTCCCAGCCGCTTGGCGTTCCACGGGATCGTGTAGCCGATGGAGACGAAGTCCGTGTCCAGGACCAGGTCGGCGGCCTTCTGGATCACGAGGGGGTCCTCGTGGGGGAGGGCGGCGAAGAGCAGGATGTCGGGGCGCTTGGCGCGGATCCGCTTGTAGGCTTCGGTCACGCCGGGCAGGGCCTGGCAGGACACCACGACCTTCATGAGCGGGTCGTCCGCGAGGGCGACCAGGTTGGAGACGATCGTCTCCTGCTGGGACATGAAGTCGTCAGGGAAGGCGACATGCTTGATGTAGCCCCCGCTGGAGGCGTTGCCGACTCCTTGATGAGCTGCTCCGCACCTCGGAGATCATCCTCGGACTGGGAGACGGTCTCGGTGCAGATGCCGATGTGGAAGGGCGCGGCCGCGCGGGCACCACTGCCCCCGAGGAGGAGCGCCAACGCCGGGATCAGCGGGGTGGTCTTGGATATGAGCTTCATGTTGTGTCCTTTCGCATGTTGGACTGAGCTTGTGCCTCCGGGCGATCGCCGGCTGCCTGTCGTCGATTGAGAAATGGCCCGGGGGGGTTCCGGTCCTGCGTCATGCCTCGATGAAGCGGCGGAGGACCGCGAAGGCACGCTCCGGGTCATCCCGCCAGGCGCCGTGACCGACCCCCGGGAAGCGCACCAGTTCCGCATGGGGAATCGCCGCCGCGATCTCCTCGGCATCCTCCGGCGGGCAGACGGGGTCCTCCTCCCCGGCCATCACGAGCACGGGACACGCCGCGCGGTCGAGGCCGACCCGCAGGTCCATTCCCTGCATCTCCCCGCGGACGAAATGGAAGAGGATCTCCTCGTTGAACAGGGTGCGTCCTCCCGCCTGGGGGTCCACGGGCGGGTGCGTGTTGTAGAGCGAGCGGCAAGCCTCCCAGTAGGACGCCCAGTGGGCCGGAGTAGGATCGCTCCAGAACACGCGCGTCAACTCGCTGGCCGCAGGACCGCCGCGCCTTCCGAAGGCGGCGCACTTGCGCTCCAGGCCCATGTGGGGGGAGGTGCTGGAAATGATGACCTTGGCGGGATGCTCAGGGTGGCGCGCCAGGTAGCGCTGCGCCACGAACCCCCCGAAGGACTGGCCCAGCACGATCGGGCGCACGATGCCCAGCGCGTCGCACAGGCGCACGACGTCGTCGGCCCAGACATCGAGCTTCCACTCGCACGTGGGCCTCGGGTCGCTGCGGCCGTGACCGCGGTGATCGTAGTAGATGATCTGCGCGACATCCGACAGGACGCCGAAGCCGGGCTTGAAGCTCGAGTGGTCGAAGCCCGGTCCGCCGTGCATGCAGATCAGCGTGGGCTTCTCGCGCATCCCCGGGCCGTCCGGCACCAGGCCCATCCCTTCCACGTCCACGTAGAGACGAACTCCCGGCTCGATTTCGATCCGCATCCCCGATCCTCCTGTAGAAACGTCATCACATGCGCACGGCGAAACCCGCTCCCCGACCCAGGGCGCCGCCAGGAACGCCAGGCGGATGGAAGACACGCCGAGGGGAGCCCCTGCGGGGGTTCCGGACAGGACATGTCGAGGATGCTTGGCGGCCGACAGGACCTTGAACGGATCGTGTCGATACTTTCCGGGATGGACCGAGGCTTCAGGTGAACACAAGGGAAGTGTATGGGGCCACCTGGACAGGCAACAGCGAATCTTTGGACAGGCCTGTTTCTGAAACAGACAATCTGGACCTTATCAGCATTTCTGCTCATGGATCCGGCCCCGTCCCGCTTGCGCGGCCCTTCCCGCGGCCCCGGACCTCAAGGCCGGGGTCCGGGAGGGAGCCCCGGTGCGGTCAGCTCGCGGCGGGGGCGGAGCCTGGTTCCTGCTCGGGTGGATAGTGCATCCGGATCGCGAGAGGGCCCCAGCCGTGCCGCTCCAGCAGTCGATAGATGGTGGTTTTGTTGACCTTGTGGCCGACCTTGACCTCGAAGGACGCCTTCAGGCCGGTGACGGTGCAGATCCGGCCGTGCTTCGCCGCCTTCGCGCAGGCGTTCAGGAAGGCCGTTTCCTCCTCGTAGTCCAGGTAGTTCCTGCGCCGCCCGCCCCGGTTGCCCCGCCCTTCGATGGCGGCGCGGCCCTCCCGTGCGTAGGCGGCCTGGATCCTGCGGACCGTGGAGACATGAAGCCGCAGGGCCTCGGCGATCTCTTCCGCGCCCAGGTTGAACATCCGCTCCAGCCACACGCACTGGAAGCGCTTGAAGGCATCCAGCTTCCAATGGTCCCTGACGATCCGCTCGAACTCTCGGATCCGGTCGGGACGCAGCCCCATCACCTCGGCCATGGTCACCTCCCTGGCAGGAGCCCCTGGCGCGGCGCCTGGAGTTTCGCAAGCATGCCCGCCGTGGTCCATTCCCCACCAAGTTGCCCTGGATATGGTCTACTGAAAAGATCCAGTTTTTTATTTCGAGCTAGACCATGCGCCCCTGGACCTTCCCCGTTCCCCTCTCCTCCGACCTGCCCGAGCCCTTGTTCCTCCAGATCGCCCAGGCGATCAGCCGCGACATCCAGCGGGGCAGGCTGAAGTCCGGGGCGGCGCTTCCCGGATCCCGGACGCTGGCCCGCGACCTCGGGGTCCACCGGAACACCGTGCTCGCCGCCTACCGCGAGCTGAGCGCGGAGGGCTGGATCCTGGGCGAGGGACGCGCCACCCGGGTCACCCAGGACGTGCCCGCCGCATCCGAGCCCGGCCTGTACAGTTCCAGCCTGCCCGGCTACGACCTGGCGCCTTCTCCGGAAACATGGTCCCCGTCCAGCGGGAACCGCGCGTGGCCTCTGGTGGGCACCCCCGACCTGCGGCTGTTCCCGGCACGCGAGTTCGGCCAGGCCTTCCGGCGCGCCCTGCGGAACCAGGCCCTCCTCGACTACGGGGATCCCCGCGGGAACGCGCGGCTGCGGGAGGAGTTGGCCAGGCTCCTTTCCGAGATGCGGGGGCTCGCCAGCAGGCCGGACCAGATCCTGGTCACGGCGGGCAGCCAGATGGCGCTGACCTTGATCGCACGGACCCTGGTCCGGCCGGGCGACCGGGTGGCCATCGAGGATCCGGGCTATCCGCACGCACGGATGGCCTTCCAGGATGCCGGGGCGCGGGTCGTGCCCGTGCCGATCGACGCAGAAGGGCTGCGCATCGACGTCCTGGAGCGGATCGCGGAGACGGGCCCCTTCCGGGCCGTCTTCGTCACTCCCCACCATCAATACCCTACCACCGTGACCATGAGCGCCGCCCGCCGGCTCCGGCTCCTGGACCTGGCCGCGCGCCGCCGCATCGCCGTCGTGGAGGACGACTACGACTTCGAGTTCCACTACGGGGAGTATCCCGTCATGCCCCTGGCCAGCCGGGACCCGGGAGGCGTGGTCATCTACATGGGCACGCTGTCGAAGATCCTGGCTCCCGGCCTCCGTCTGGGGTTCGTCTCCGCCCCTCAGCCGGTCGTCGATGCGCTGGCCTCGAGGAGGACCGGCATGGACTTCCAAGGCAACCAGATCGTGGAGCAGGCGGTGGCGGACCTCCTGGCCGAGGGCGTCCTCCAGCGGCACGCCCGGAAGATGCGGCGGGTGTATGCCGCCAGGAGGGACGCGCTCGGAAAGGGCCTGAGGGACCACCTCGCGGGCGCGCTGAGCTTCGAGCTCCCGTCCGGGGGCATGAGCATCTGGGCCCAGGCGGCCCCGGAAGTCGATCTGGAGGGCTGGCTGGACCGGGCGCGCCAGCGAGGCCTCGACCATCCGGCGGGGCAGCTGCTGGATTTCCGCGGAACGCCCCTCCAGGGACTCCGTCTCGGATTCTCCCGGCGGAACGAGGAGGAGCTGGATCTCGCGGTGCGGGTCCTGGCCGAAACCCTCGCCTGACGCCGCGGCGATGGGATTGCCAGGCTGGTGTTCCGATTCCCGATCACGACAATGGACCACGTTGCGTGATGATTCCGCCCCTCCGGAGAGAAAGACGGCGGGTGATTCAACCTTCCGGCCTTCACGCAGGTCCATGAAGGAAGTAAGGAGAACACTGAGCCTCCTTGGGGAAAGAGCGGGACCCCCCCCAAATCGTTTGGGGGGTCTTGCTGTACCGGATGAATGAACGGGACACGGCCCTTCCCAGGCATGCGCAGGCCCCTGCGCCCCTTCGGGAGGCCGGGAAAATGGGAGAGGCCCCTCGTCCATGGTGGAACGCCCAGACTGAGGCCGATGGCGGATATTCGAGTGGAGCAGATCATCACACTTCCTGTCCCCAGGGGAGGCAGAACGGGATGAGTGGCGGGTTGCACTTCAAGTTATTCTGGTGTTTATTGTCAGGCGCGCGTCGGCATGGTGCCCGATCGGCCGCGCATGAGCCTCACGAGACCTGTGACACGGATTCAGCCATGAGAATGACGACCCTCCCCTTCGCAATCCTCCTCGTGCTGGGTCCTTCAGTGGCCCAGGCAGGAGTGGACGTGCACATCAATCTCAACCTGCCCGTCGCCCCTCCGCTCGTCGAAGTGCGTCCAGGCATCCAGGTGGTGGAAGGGTGTCCCGAGGAAGTGTTCTTCCACGACGGCTGGTACTGGTGCCGCCGACCCGACGGCTGGTATCGCGCCCGTTCCCCACGAGACCGCTTCGACTGGATCCAGGGTCGCAAAGTGCCGAAAGGCCTGGTGAGGGAACCCCTGGGTCACTACAAGAACTGGCATCGTGGAGGGCCAGGACCTCGGGTTGCCAGTCCCGGCGGGCCGGGTGGACACCACGCCAAGCCAAAGGGCGGAGCCACACCACCCCTACCGCCCCCCATGGGCCAGCGAGGAGACGAAGGGCAACATCGCTGACCCGATGCCCGGCATGGCCAGCCACCCTTCAACGGGGCTGCCCGGGCCGAGAAGGGGTCGAGCAGCCATGCCCATGGAATGCCTGGGGGGAGGACCGAGGGCCTGGAAGGACCTCCTGGACATCGACTTCGCCCGCTGCGGACGGGATCCGGTGATCCTGTAGGCCCTCTCCCGCTGCGTCCGCCCACGGCTGCTGCATCGTCTCCGCGTCCTCCAAGCACGGCGCGGAATCCGGAGGTGACCAACGGGCCCTCCATGGTTTCATCGGGTTCCGGCATCGACGGCTTCATCCTCGGCGGGTGGGTCTGCCTCGGCTGGCGACCGTCCAAGAAAAATCCTTGACGAGAGTAAATACTTACTTACATTTCTTCCTGGGGGTACCCGATGCCCAGGTTCCATGCCGGAGAGAACACCCAGAAGCGCCTCGAGATCGCCGATGCCGCCCTGAGGATCATCGGCACCCGGGGCATCGCCGGGCTCACCACCGCCGCCCTGGCGGAGGAGCTGGGGGTCTCGCCCGGGGCGCCCTTCCGCCACTTCAAGTCCCGAGAGGAGATCCTTGTGGGAGTGGCCCTGCGGGTGGCAGAACTCATCGAGGCCACTTTCCCGGATCCGGGGCTCCCGCCGCTGGCGCGCCTGGAAGGGCTCTTCCGGGCCCGCGTCGAAATGCTGGGCAGGGAGTCGGGCATCGCCCGGTTGATCTTCTCGGACCAGTTCACCAAGGCCTTGCCGGCCGAGGCCGCGGCCCACATCCACCGTGTGGTGAAACAGACCCGTGCCTTCATGCTCCAGGCCCTCCAGGACGCCGCCGAAGCGGGCCTGATCCGGCGGGACATTCCTCCCGAGGATCTGTTGGTGCCAGTCATGGGCACACTCCAGCACCTCGGATTCCTGACCGCGTTGCCTGCGGGGGGACGAAGCCCCAGGCGCCCAGATCCCTCCCGCATCGTCGCGACCCTGCTCGCCCTGCTGAAGTAGGGCGGGTCGCCTCATCCCCATCCCATCCGTCCTGGGCCGGGAGCGGCCCGAAAGGAGGACGTCATGCATCCCACCGAAATTCTGAGCACCGAACACAAGGCGGTCCTCACGGCGCTGAAGATCCTGGAGAAGGCAGGCCAGTCCCTGGCTTCCGGGAACAAGGCGGCCGCCGACGACCTGGATCAGCTCCTCGACTTCTTCCGCGGCTTCGTGGACCGCTGTCACCACGGCAAGGAAGAGCTGATCCTGTTCCCCGAACTGGTGAAGCGCGGGGTCCCGAAGGAACGGGGTCCCATCGGCGTGATGCTCTCCGAACACGAGATGGGCCGCGAACATGTGCGGAAGCTCCAGGCCCTGGTCGATGCCGTGCGGCAGGGGGACGCCGAGGCCGCCAAGGATGTTCCGGGCGTGGCCGCCTCCTACCGTGTCCTCCTGGAGCTTCATATCCAGAAGGAGGACGGCGTCCTGTTCCCCATGGCCGCCAGGCTCCTGGATAGTGCCAGGGCCGAGGAGATGGAGAAGGAGTTCGAGCACCTCGAGCGGGAGCATGTCGGCGAGGGGAAGCACGAGGCCTACCACCGAATGCTCCATGCCCTGCGGGACCGCTATCCAGCCTGATCGACGAGTCCATCGCCCCCACCCCATCCACGCGTCAATCACGCCTCAACGCCCCAGAGAGGAGATCTCCATGACCATCACCAGCTTCCAGGAAGCCCTGCCCATGCCCGCAAAGGAACGGGCCATGCTCCCTCTCATTGACATCCCCGAAGGCCTGAAGCTCGTCCTGGCAGCGATCCCGAAAGGCGTTCAGCTCCCTACCCATGCGACGACTTACCCCGCCAGCGTCCAGCTCCTGCAGGGCAGCATCGAGGTCATGAGAGGGGAGACCTGGATCCAGGTCGCCCCAGGGGGACGCGTGGCTTTCGAGCCGGGCCAGCTCCACGCGATCAAGGCGCTGGAATCCTCATACATCCTGGTGACCCACCTCCGACACCTCGCCCACTGAGGCCTGCGGGCAGGACTGGGCCCTAGGACCGAAAGACGCATGTCCTTCCGGAAGCGGCGCTTGAAGGCAGTAACGTTGCCGGCGGAATAGGGCTTGTCTGAACAAAATCCACTCACCTAATGGATTCTGCTTAGGTCATAGCCGCTGCTGGCTGGCAGGCTGGACCTGATTGACTGTCTGTCTAGCAGCGGACGGTGTTCATTGCCCATGAGGCGCTGTCGTCATAGGTCCAACCCTCAGCAGTGACGCCTGTGTCTGCATCCAGAGTAAGCATCCATTCGAATTTGTTCAGTGGAAACCGCAGGATGATGACCAGGAAGACGAGCACCATCACGCCGAAGACTATCCACTTGATTTTCTTCCCCACCGCTATCTCCCCGGGGTTGCTCGTTGTGACCACAGGCGTAGGACCCGCTCCCGCCGGCGCAGTATCGTCCTCCCATGAGAAGAGTATTCCCGAATTGGACTACCAATGGGAGCTTGCGCGGAGTTGATGAAGTCCGACTTCTTTCTAGCGGTCCCTCGATTGTACCGCGATCCCACCATCATGATCTGCTCGTCCGTCAGGTTGGTCGTGTTCGCCCCAGGGTAGTCGTGGAGGATCAGATTGCGGAGGTGCATGAGCCCTCCGCGACCTGGAGCGAAAATTGCACAAATCCTCGCCCATTTTTGAGATTTGGCTCAAGGTTCGCCGAACTTAGCCGATGGACTACCTACGGGGTTGTCTGTCCTGTCCTGGAATCCAACGTGTCCTGATTGAAGCGAAAGGGACCTTTATGTCGCTGAGCATTCAGACCAACGTGAACTCACTGGTGGCTCAGGAAAATCTGCGGGTCAACAGCAACTTCCAGGCCCAGACGATCCAGCGGTTGACCAGCGGGTATCGCATCAATTCCTCCGCCGACGACGCCGCCGGACTGGCGGTTGCAAATAAGTTCCGCAGCGACACCGTCGAGCTCAGCCAGGGGGTCCGCAACGCCAGCGATGCCACCGCCCAGCTGCAGATCATGGACGGCGGTACCAACAACATCAGCCAGATGCTGGACCGCATGAGGACGCTGGCCACCCAGTCGGCGTCGGCGACCTACACCGGGGATCGGGGCAAGCTCAACACGGAATTCCAGAGCCTGACGAATGAGATTGACCGCCAGGCCCAGTCCATCGGCCTGACGGTCGGAGGGGCCAACGCGACCCAGTTGAGCGTGTATATCGGGGGCGGCAAGCAGGCTGGCTATCCCGTCGATAACGCGGTCAGCGTCGACTTGCGCGGCGGCGCGGTGGACGCCACGTCGCTCGGTCTCAAATCGACGAAGGACGGTCAGGAAAAGAGCGTCGGAATCAGTACGGCAACGGATGGCTCCAACGCCCTGGCCCTATTGGATCAGGCCCAAAGCCGGATTGGCGAGGTTCAGGCGCAAATCGGGAAGGGGCAGAATCAGCTGAGTTATGCGGTCAATTTGGCCCAATCTCAGATCACGAACTTCTCCTCGGCTCAAGCGCAAATCCGGGACGCGGATATTGCGTCGGAGGCCGCCAATCTCAGCAAGGCGCAAGTGCTTCAGCAGGCCTCCATGGCGGCGATGGCCCAAGCCAACAGCGCCCCGCAGGCCATTCTTAGCCTGCTGAGAGGTTGAGAACGGCGCCCGTAGTCTTGCCGCCAGAACCCTCGGCAACGCACATATGCGAGCGTTGCTGAGGCCACTTCTATCCATTGGGCGTGATCCGCTCTCCCCGCGGGGCCGCTTTCGACCAGAGGATCCTGGGCATCCACACGCGGCTCAGCGAGGTCATCGCCAGCCACCGGCCCGACTTCATGGCCGTCGAATCCCCCTTCGTGGAGAAGAACGCCGCGACGGCCCTGAAGCTGGGCCAGATCCGGGGGGGGATCCTCCTGACCGAAGTTCATTCAGGTGCCAATAGAAAACCCCGGTCCCTATTGGGTTTCCGGGG
>DAOPZL010000009.1:0-79201 GCA_035353395.1 Holophaga sp. | reverse complement strand
TCGCCATCGCCATCGAGAACTCCAAGCTCTTCCGGCAGATCCAGCGCCTGGCCTCCATCGACGGCCTCACCGGCCTGCTCAACCGCAGGCACCTCACCGAGGCGATCCAGCGCGCCCATCTCCAGACCCGGCGCTACAAGCGGCCCACCGGGATCATCATGATCGACGTCGACCATTTCAAGCAGGTCAACGACAGCTACGGCCACGACGCCGGCGACGAGGTCCTCAAGGCCCTGGCGAAGGTCTTCACGGAGAAGCTCAGGAAGAGCGACGCCATCGGCCGGTTCGGCGGCGAGGAGTTCGTCGCGCTCCTGCCGGAAACCCCCCTCGAGGGGACCGGCGTCCTGGCGGAACGCCTCCGGGAGGCCATCGAGGCCCTGCGGATGCCGCTCCCCTGCGGAGGATCCTTCCAGGTGACCGCCAGCTTCGGCGTATCCGTCATCCACCCAGACGATCCGGATCCTGATACGGTCCTGAGGCGGGTCGACCAGGCCCTCTACCACGCCAAGCAGTCCGGCCGGAACCGGGTTTCGACGGCGGCGGACGATCTCACGTAGGCCCGCGCGCCGTCCGCCGGTTTCGATTTTGCAATAAATGCATATATAATCACTATATTTTCATCATTATTCGCATACAATCATACAAACAGTGACCGAGCACGATGTCCTCCTTCACGAAACGCGGATTCAAGACATGCAGAGAGCCAGCCTGCCTTCGGAAACATGGATCGACAAGCTCGGACGGATGCTCGGGCGCATGATCGTCGGGAGGGGGAGACAGGACCTCCCGGACCCCGGGACCTACCTCGGCGTCCGCGACGTCGAGCAGGTCTGCGCCGAGGCACGGAAGCGCCGGATCGTTCCCAGGATCATCCACAGGCTGCTCCTGTTCGACGCGGACTTCCCGGACCATCTCAGGACGACGCTGAGGAGCTTCCGGAGGCGCAACCGCGGATTCCATCACGTCTTGTGGACAGAGGCGGATGTCCTTTCGATCATGAACGCTCAGGAAATTGAAATTTACAACCATTATTCCAGGCGGATCCAGAAATCAGACTTCGCGAGATACGTCGTCCTGAAATACTGCGGCGGCATCTACTGCGACCTGGACATCGAAGCCCGGAGATCGTTCAGCGCCCTGTACAGGAAGCACAGGCACGCGGACCTGTTCTTTGAGGAATGCACCTTGTCCAGCGACTTCATCGAGCAGACCCGGTCGAAACGAATCAGGAACGGCGCGCCGGAATGCGCCCTCCGGATCAGCAACTACATCCTCATGGCGCGGCAGGGATCGGAACACATCCAGGGCATCCTGGACCTCTGCAGGGAGCGCCGAGCGATGCCGGTCCATGAAGACTACGACGTGATCTACACGACCGGGCCGGACGTGGTGAGCACCCATGTCGACGAGTTCCTGGGCTCGGATCCGGAACACAGGATCCAGTGCCTGTCGAGAAGTGACTCAAGCCGGTATCTTCGGCACTTGTGCGACGGGCACTGGCGCACGGCCGAACCGTAGCCGGAAGTGTCCCCGGATAGGCCCGGACACGAGAAAGGGAGCCTCGCGGCTCCCTTTCCCCGGATGCCCGGTGCGGGCTACTTGAACAGGCCCAGGCCCAGCCTTCGGTCCAGCTCGGCCAGCACTACCTTGGCGCTGTACGGGATGTTGGTGCCGGGACCGAAGATCGCGGCGGCGCCGGCCTGGCGCAGGGCGTCGTAGTCCTGGGCGGGGATCACGCCGCCGGCGACGACCACGATGTCCTCCCGGCCCAGCTTCTTCAGCTCGCCCACGAGCTGGGGCAGCAGGGTCTTGTGTCCCGCGGCGAGGCTGGACATGGCGACGATGTGGACGTCGTTCTCCACGGCCATGCGCGCGGCCTCTTCCGGGGTCTGGAAGAGGGGGCCCATGTCCACGTCGAAGCCCAGGTCGGCGTAGGCCGTGGCCACCACCTTGGCGCCGCGGTCGTGGCCGTCCTGGCCCAGCTTGGCCACCAGGATGCGAGGACGGCGGCCTTCCACCTTCGCGAAGGCCTCCGTGAGGGCGCGCACTTCCGCGACCTCGTCGCCCTTGGAGTATTCCGAACTGTAGACGCCAGAAACCATGCGGATCTCCGCTTTGTGACGGCCCCAGACCTTCTCGAGGGCATCGCTGATCTCGCCGAGGGAAGCCCGCACCTTGGCGGCCTCCACGCTCAGCTCGAGCAGGTTGCCTTCGCCGGTCTCGGCGCACCGGGTGAGGGCGGCCAGGGCCGCCTGGACGGCCGCAGTGTCGCGCCCGGCCTTGAGCTTGGCCAGACGTTCCAGCTGCTGGCGGCGGACTTCGACGTTGTCCACGTCGAGGATCTCGATGGGATCCTCCTTGGCGAGCCGGTACTTGTTCACGCCCACGATGGTCTCGCTGCCGCTGTCGATCTTGGCCTGCCTGCGGGCGGCGGCCTCCTCGATGCGCAGCTTGGGCAGCCCGGATTCCGTGGCCGCGGCCATGCCGCCCAGCTTCTCGACTTCCTGGATGTGCTTCCAGCCCAGGTGCGCGAGCTCGTGGGTGAGGCTCTCCAGGTAGAAGGCGCCGCCCCAGGGATCCACGATCCTGCAGATGCCGGTCTCGTCCTGGAGGAAGAGCTGGGTGTTCCGCGCAATGCGGGCGCTGAAGTCCGTCGGCAGGGCGATGGCCTCGTCGAGGGCGTTGGTGTGCAGCGACTGGGTGTGGCCCAGGGAGGCGGCCATGGCCTCGACGCAGGTGCGGACGACGTTGTTGAAGGGATCCTGCTCCGCCAGGGACCAGCCGGAGGTCTGGCTGTGGGTGCGCAGGGCCATGGACTTGGGATCCTTGCAGTCGAAGCCCTTGAGGAGCTTGGCCCACAGGAGGCGCGCGGCGCGGAGCTTGGCCACCTCCATGAAGTAGTTCATGCCCTCGGCCCAGAAGAAGGAGAGCCTGGGCGCGAACTCGTCCACCTTCATGCCCGCCTTCAGGCCCGCGCGGACGTATTCCAGACCGTCCGCCAGGGTGTAGGCCATCTCCAGGTCCGCCGTGGCGCCGGCTTCCTGCATGTGGTAGCCGGAGATGGAGATGGAGTTGAACTTCGGCATGTTCTTCGACGTGTAGGCGATGATGTCCGCGATGATCTGCATCGAGGGCTTGGGCGGATAGATGTAGGTGTTGCGGACCATGAACTCCTTGAGGATGTCGTTCTGGATGGTCCCGCTCAGCTGTTCCAGCTTCACGCCCTGCTCGAGGCCCGCCACGATGTAGAAGGCCATCACCGGCAGCACGGCGCCGTTCATGGTCATGGAGACGCTCATCTTGTCCAGGGGGATCTGGTCGAAGAGGATCTTCATGTCCAGGATGCAGTCGATGGCGACGCCCGCCTTGCCCACGTCGCCCACGACCCGGGGATGGTCGGAGTCGTAGCCGCGGTGCGTGGCCAGGTCGAAGGCCACGGAGAGGCCCTTCTGGCCCGCCGCGAGGTTGCGGCGGTAGAAGGCGTTGGAGGCCTCGGCGGTGGAGAAGCCCGCGTACTGCCGCACCGTCCAGGGACGGATCACGTACATGGACGCGTAGGGCCCGCGCAGGAAGGGCGGAATGCCCGCCAGGTAGGGCAGGTGCTCCGTTTTCGCCATGTCCTCGGCGCTGTAGAGGGTCTTCACGCGGATCTGCTCGTTGGTCATCCAGGCCAGGGAGGAGGTGTCGCCGGCCTTGGCCTTCCACGCGGCGAGCCCCTGCCCGGCGGCGGTCTTCATCTCGACTTTGGAGAAATCAGGAATGGCGCTCATCAGAACACCTCCAGGGTCTTGGCCAAACCGCTCAGGACGGCCTGGACATCGCTTCTGACATGGACGAAGTCCTGGACGCCGGCAGCCTTGAACGCCTCCTCCTGCTCCTTCAGAAGGCCGGCCACCAGGAGGGTCTTCACGCCGCCCGCCTTGAGGGCCTTGGCCAGCACGGGCACGGCTTCCACGTAGGTCGCGTCGAGGCCGACGGCCACGACGACGGGCGCCCCGCTCGCGAGGGCCGCCTCGGCGGCCTCCTCGGGCGTCTTGAACCAGGCCTGGTCGGCCACTTCGAAGCCGCCCACCTGGAAGAGGCCGCGGGTGAAGTCGAGGCGCGGCATGTAGGTCCCGACGGGGCCGAGGTTGGCCAGGAAGACCTGCGGTCCCTGGTGCTTGGCCCGGTAGGCGAGGACGGCCTTCCGGAGGCCCTCGAAGACCTCCGCGGCGCGCTGCGCCTTCAGGGGCTCGACCTTGGGGCCTTCCCCGCGCACCGCCAGCTCGCCCAGCGTGGCGTTGGGGGCGGCCTCCACCAGGGCCTGGAAGCCCGTGCCCTTCACCGCGCCCTTGCGCGCGGCGGCAGCCTTGGGCCCCAGGGTGGCCTTCAGGGCCTCGTGGTCCAGGGTCCGGACCTCGGGGAGGGCCTCGGTGGGGTTGGCGTACTGGTTGTTGCCCACGATGACGTTCGTGCGCTGCGCGATCGCCTTCCTGCGGGCCGTGGCCACGTCCGCGATCTTCGCCTGGGGGAAGCCGGCATCCAGGGCCGCCTTCAGGCCGCCCATGGCGTCCACTTCCTGGAAGAGCTTCCAGGCCGCGACGCAGAGCTGGTGGGTGAGGGTCTCCACGGCCCAGCTGCCGCCGGCGAGATCGGCCACCTGGTCCAGGCGGGACTCCTCGCGCAGCATGATCTGGGTGTTCCTGGCCAGCCGACGGCCCAGATCGCCGGGCACCTGGCTGAGCGCGACGTCCCAGGGGGCGACGTGGATGCTGTCGGCGCCGCCCACCACGGCCGCGAAGGCCTCGGTGGTGCCGCGCAGGATGTTCACGTGCGGGTCGAACTGGGTCTTGTTGAACTTGCCACCCATGGCGTGCAGGTGGATCTTGGCCGCCTCGTCGCTGCCGCCGCAGGCGCGGACCACCTGGGCCCACAGCACGCGCATGGCGCGCAGCTTGGCGATCTCCATGAAGAAGTTGCCGCCCACGGCCTGGCGGATGAGCATGCGGCCGGCGGCGTCCTCCACGCGGACGCCCCTGGCCTCGAGGGCCCGCAGGGTCGCCACGGCGCTGGCGAGGGTGAAGGCCAGCTCCTGGACCGCGTTGCCGCCCGCTTCGTGCCAGGGACGGCCACAGGCGACCAGGGTGAGGGACCGGGGCGATTCGGCCTTGGCCCAGCCCGTCAGGTCGGCAAGCTGGTCATAGGCCTGGTCGAGGGACATGGGCAGGCTGCCCTTGGAGGCCAGGGCGCCCAGGGGATCGAAGCCCAGGGAGAGCCGTGCCTTGGAGAGATCGGCCTGCTTCGCCTTGAGGGCGGCCACCAGGAGCGCGGCGGCCGGGACGGCCCCGCCGGAGGCGGCCACGAACAGCGGCAGCGAGGGATCCACGCCCTCCAGGAGCTGGACCGCGTCGGCGAAGGTGCTCAGGGAGGTGCCGCCGCGCCCCACCTGGGAAGCCTCGGCCTGGTCGGGATCGAGCCCCTGCCGGCTGGCGGCGTCCAGGGAGATGTTCACGGCGTTCTGGCCGCGCTCCAGGTCCTGGAGAAGAGCCTCGTTGAAGGCCTTGGCCTCGGGGAAGGGCAGTTCCTGGGCCACGAGCCACCCGGAGACGCGCTTGCCCAGGGGCTCGGTGCCCCGCAGGTAGGGCCATTCGCCCGGGAGCGTGTCCTGGAACGGCAGGTCCTTGACGTCCTCCTGGGTGTAGATGGGCTGGAGCGTGATCCCCTCGTAGGTGGAGGCCAGCATCTTCTTGTCGAAAGGGGCCCCCTTCAGGAGCCGGACGACTTCCTCCCGCCACTGCTCCAGAGTCGGCACCGGGAACTCGGAGAAGAGTTTCTCCGTCTCCGTCCGTGTTGTCGTCGCATCGGTCATACCCATCCTCCCTGCATCATGAAAGGGGTTCGATTCACACGTCCTCCTTTGTCCAGAAGGGTATCAGCAGGCCAGCATTCATCGCAGCACAGAAATGAAAAAAATCCTTCCCCCATGCTCGCGGGCGCTCGGAGCCTCACGGATCCGTCCTGCGACGAGGGTCACCCCGGATCCGGACGAATCAGAGGATAATCGACGAGATCCGGCCCACGGGTCCATCCCCTTTCCCCGAGTCCACCATGTCCCTGCGCCCCGCCGAACCCATCCTCGCCCCCTCCCTGCTCTCCGCGGACTTCACGCGCCTGGCGGAGGCCCTCCGGATGCTGGAGGCCGCCGGAGGCTGTGTGGTGCACGTCGATGTCATGGACGGCCGCTTCGTGCCCAACATCACCCTCGGGCTCCCGGTGGTGGCCTCCCTGCGGAAGGAGACCAAGCTGTCCCTGGACTGCCACCTCATGATCGTGGAACCCCTCCGCTACGCGGCGGAATTCGTGGCGCAGGGCGCCGACTGGGTGTCCGTGCACCAGGAGGCGGAACCGCACCTCCACCGCACCCTGGGCGCCCTCCGCGCCGCCAAGGCCAAGGCGGGGGTGGTCCTGAATCCGGGCACCCCCGTGGAAGTCCTGACGGACCTGGTCGGTGAGTTCGACTTCGTCCTGCTGATGAGCGTCAACCCGGGGTTCGGCGGCCAGAGCTTCATCCCCAGGGTGTTGGACAAGATCCGGCGCCTGGACGCCCTGCGCAGCGAGCGCGGCGTCCCGTTCATGATCCAGGTGGACGGAGGCGTGGGCCCCGGCAACGCCGCGGACCTGGTCCGGGCTGGGGCGGACGTGCTCGTGGCCGGCAATGCCGTGTTCAAGGCTCCGGATCCCCTCGAGGCGATCCGGCATCTCCAGGCCGAGATGCGCCGGGGGCGCTGAGGCGGTTCCGCCGGAACCGGACCTCAGGCCGAGATGGAGGGCGCGCTCTGCTCCTTCTCGCGGCCGACCACGTAGATGCGGGGCAGGTTGGCGAGGTAGGAACTGAAGGGGCTCACGGGCCCGCAGAGCTTCCAGTTGGGGCAATCGCCCGCCAGGCACGCGGAGCGGTGGCAACGGACGCGCAGGCCCTCGGGCACCGTGAGCAGAGGCGAATGCTCGGACAGTCCGTAGTGCTTTCTCGCGTTTTCCATGGGGGGCTCCCGGGGGATGTTTCCTGTCTGGAAAAACCTTCCTGTTCGCGTGAACGGAAGGGCTCTGCGTTTTGCACGTTGTTGCACAATATTGCGCAACAATTGCCTCGTTCTCCGCAAATATTGCGCGTCCCAGATGAGGTTGTCAACCCAAATAGCGACGACTTTTATTTCTAACGCAAGTCCGTGGGTTGTGATGAGATAGGCTTGCAACTAATCGCAATGCGATGCAAATTCTGTTCATGCGATTGGACGATGCCATCCTCCTCCATCTTTCCGAGCGGGAGATCACCGATCAGGCTTCCCTGCTCGAGCTCCTCCGGACCGATGGATTCAATCTCACCGTCTCCACGCTTTCCCGCCGCCTGACCCGGCTGCAGGTCCGGAAGGAGCGCGGGGTCTACCGGCAGATGGTCATGGAACGGATGCCGACGCCTCCGACCTCCATCCGCAAGGTCCCGCCCTGCCTCCTGATCCTCAAGACCAGCCCGGGCACGGCCCAGGCCCTGGCCGTCGCCCTGGACAACATGTCGCCCCCCTCCCTGGCCGGCTCCATCGCCGGCTACGACTCCATCTTCATCGCGGCCACGGATCCTTCCCGCCTGGACGCGCTGGAGGAGGAAGTGCGGCGCTGCCTGGCGAACGGATTCTGACCCCCTGCCCGGAAGCCGGTCAGGCCAGGTCCGCCAGCGCCAGCTTCGCGGCGCGGCTCATCCGCTTGATCGCGCGCTCCCGGCGCAGGGCCGAGGCCTTGTCCCGGCATGCCTCCACGTGGACCAGGTCGAGGGGGCCCCGCCCCTTGGTGTAGCGGGCTCCCTTCCCCGCCCGGTGGGCCTCCAGCCTCGCCACCACATCCGGGGAGATGCCGCAGTAGAGGGTCCCATCCCCGCAGCGCAGGAGGTAGACGGACCAGCTCCGGCTCATGGCTTGGCTGGGAGGCCCAGCAGGGCCTGGAAGCGCGCCAGACCTTCCGCCTTGCCTCGGCCCTCGGGGAGATGGAGCACGGCGAGGGTCTCGCCGTCGCTGCCCGCCACCCAGGCCGAGGTCGCGCCGGGGTCCGAGGGGACCGGGGCGGTGCCGGTCTTCATCCACCACGAGTCCAGCTTGAACTGTTCGCGGAAGCCCACGACCAGGAGCCTCCGGCACTGGCTCAGGAGCTGGTCCTGGGTCGGGTCCAGCAGCCATTCCAGCATGGCCTCCGGGCTCGTGCGGAGCAGGTCCCCATCCCCGATCCAGGCCGGAGTCAGGTCGGGGATCGTGTCTCCGGGAGGAAGGCGGTTGCCCAGGAAGGGCCTGAAGGCCTCCTCCAGCATCGCCCTGCCCGCCCCTTCCCCGATCTGCTTCCGCCACCGGTCGGCGGACTGCCGCGCCCAGGACAGGAAGGCCAGGTTGCAGCTCTCCTGGGTGGCCTTGGCGAGATCCACCTTCCCATGCCCCTTCTGCAGCCAGCAGCGGAATTCCCCCATCTGCCCCGTGCACTTGTAGGTGGCGCTCCGGGCGGCCCAGTCGTTCCCCTCCAGGCGCAGCCAGACCAGCTTGGCGAGGCTCCCCATGGGGGCTTCCTTCCGCGCCTCCCCGAAGGAATGGACGACCCGGTCGCCGCCCGCCACGGAGAGGCCCTCCCCCGGCAGGAGGCGGGGGGCGAAGGCGGCCGCGGGGGCCTGGGCCAGGGCGGGAACCGCCAGGAGCAGCGCCAGGAGCAGACGTTCGATCATCCTCATGGAATCCCCGGTCAAGAATCGGCAAGCCACGGTTTCAATCCTCGACATCGAGGGTACCCAGGATGACGGGCCCGGCGCCAGGCAGCACCAGCCGCTCGAAGCGCCAGCGCCGCTCGGAATCCGTGCCTCCGTCCAGCACGGCCTCCACTGCGATGCGGACGGGATTCTCCCCCCGGTAGCCCCCCGTCCAGCGGAGCGTATAGGTGCCCATGGAGGGCGCGGCGTGGTGGTACTCGTTGGACCAGTCGAGGGTGCCCCCCGAAGGCGTCCGCCGTCCTCGCACGGCCAGGTCCCCGTTGGGCTCCAGGACCTCCAGGTCCCCGCCTGTCCAGCCCTCGTCGGGGGCGTGGACCTGGGCGACGATGAGGCGGGCGCGCGAGGCGGAGGACCACCAGGAGCGGATGATCCGCTGGCCGGAATCCGGCTCGAGGATCTCCAGGCGGTTCTCGCCGTTCCGGGATTCGAGGTAGTCGTCGCAGGACCGTCCCACTTGCACCGCCAGCTGGGTGTGGGTCCCGTTGAACCAGACGAAGAGGCGCCGTTCCCTCCAGGCGTTGCGCCTGGCCGACTCCTCGGCCCAGAGGCGCTCCTGGCGCAGCTCCTCGGCGGTCCGCTCCGGCGGTTCCCCGGCTTCGCCGCCATCCCATTCCTCGCTTTCCTCGAATCCCTCCGCCTCCTCCCTGGGGGGATCCGGATCCCCGGGATCCACGAGCTTGATGTGGATGTCCCGCCTCCCGGCCGTGAGCCATCCCCCGAGATCAGGGGTCAATTCCAGGCGCCACTTGGAGGGATCCGGGGCATAGACCGGCGGGAGCGCCCGGGGAGGCGGCCCGGCCTGGGCTCGGCCCCCCAGGCCCGCACAGAGCAGCATCGGCAGCAGCAGGCGTCTCATGGCCGGCCTCCTTCCGTCACGCGCAGGTCCAGGCCATCGCAGGTGGTCCACTGGCTCTCGTTGGACATGAGGCTCAGCCTGGCGGGGCGGAGCCGGTAGCGGCCCGCCAGGCCCGCCCTCAGGAGGATCCGGACCCGGGGCGCGTCCCAGGGCTCGAGCCGCCGGAAGAAGCAGACCACCTTGTCGGGATGGACCTCGATGCGCGGTTGCCGGCTCCACTCGTCCGGATCGCTCCCCTCCGCGAGGGGCTGGCCCTCCAGCACGAATCCCTCCAGGGCCACCGTGGGACTGAGTCCCGCCGGGAGGGGCACTTCGAGGATCGCGTAGTCCGCGGGGCGGTCGACCTTCGCCCGCAGTTCCATCCAGGCTTCGTCGCCCACCTGGAGCCCGCCGGTCCACTTTTCGCGGATCCAGCCTTTCCTGGGCTCTCCGGTCTGCCGGGGCGTCCGCAGCTTCCACAGGGAACGGACCACCTCCATCCGCATGGCGGAGGAACTCTCCGCCTTCACGGCCCCCGCCGCGCTGCCCGGCACCTGGTAGGCATAGGTCCAGACCAGCACGCCCCGGCCCGACGCCGTGAGCTTCAGCGGCTTCGGCGCGTCCATGGGGAAGAAGCCGGGGCGGGGGTCTCGACTCCCCCAGCGGTGGAGGGCCCGGTCCCCCTGCCGGGAGAAGTCCCAGGAAGGACCTCCCGCGATGGAGACCTTGAGCGCGGGCGCATCCCACTCCAGCTTCCGGACCTTTGCCAGGCAGGGCAGGACCTCCACCACCTGGGCCGTGGACCAGGTCGAATACCAGCCGCAGCCCTGGAACTCCGAGGCGAGGAAGGCCTCGGCCTGGGGGATCAGCGGGGACCGGGGGCTGGCCAGGGCCAGGGCCTTCAGGGCCATGGCGGTCGGCACCACGTCCCCGGAGCTGTAGCCGAACCAGTCGTCCCGGTTCCCTTCCCAGCGGGCGAGCCCGCCCTTCACCACCGCCGCCCGCTCCAGCCCGGCGGCCAGGGCCTGGGCCTTCGGGTGCCGGGTCCAGGCCGCCGCGAAGGCGGTCATGGCCAGGACGTGGGCCCCGGGCCACTTGCCCTGGAGGACCTTGTCCGCGGTGCTGTCCAGCACGCCCGCGAGGGGTTCGCCCGTCTGGGCGAGGGCCTGCAGCAGGAAGGCCGCGTCCGCGCACGGATCGGGCGCCTCCCCCTTCCCGGGAGCGGTTCCGGGGGTTCGCGCGTCGGCCTGGCGGGCGGTTTCCTGGAAGAGGGCGATGGCGGCCTGGCGTCCGCGCCGGTAGACGCCTTCGTCCACCTCGTAGCCCAGGCGCTTCATCAGGGCGAGGCTCTGGATGGCGTAGCCGGTCGTGTGCGGGTTGGCCGCCTGGCCGAAGTCGTGGGGCGCATACCAGCCCCAGCCCCCGTCGCCCTGCTGGTAGCCGTAGACCCGGAAGACCCCGTCGCGGATGTTGCGGTCCAGGTCGACCAGCTGCTTCCAGTCGATCGGCGGCATCAGCCCCTGCTTCACGAGATCCGCCAGGAGGATGTTGGGGACGAAGCTGGAGAGGGTCTGCTCGACGCATCCGTAGGGATAGGAGACCAGGTAGGGCAGGGATGGGGCGACCAGGTGCTCCAGGGTGCCCACGGGCGTCAGCACGAGGGAGGCCTCTCCCGCCGCGTGGGGCGGCACGGGGATCTCCTGGATCCGGGAGCCGCCCTGGAGGAGGAGATGGCCGCTCACGGAGGCGGGGACCATCTGGTCCAGCACCGTGACGCTGCGCCGTTCCGCATCCTTCAGGCCGCCTCCCTCCGCGCGGGCCGTCACCGTGAGCTGTCCCGTCCCGGAGGGAAGCAGCGGCACGGCGAACCTGAACTCGCCCTTGTCCGCCAGGGAGAAGGCGCCCTCCGCGTCCCCGGCCAGGCTCCCGTTGGCCACCTCGAGGCGGACCTTGCCCGGGATGAGCGTTCCGGAAAGGTTCCGCACCTGGGCGATGACCCGCGCCTCCTCGCCCAGGGACAGCGTCCGCGGAAGGGTGAGGCTCACCTGCAGGGGCTTGGAGACGGGCCCCGAAGCCCGGCCGACCCCCAGCCTCGTGTCGCCCGTGACCGCGGTGGCGGTGGCCCTCCAGGCGGTGAGGTTGTCCGGCAGCACGACCTCGGCGGAGGCCTTCCCGTCCCTGCCGGTGGCCAGGAACGGCACCCACAGGGCCGTGTCCTTGAAGTTGTCGCGGACCTTGTCGTGGTCCTCGCTCTTGAACTCGCCCCGCCGGGTCCGTTTCAGGCTCCAGACCGGCCGCTGCCGGCGCAGCAGGTCGCAGAAGCTCCATTCCGTGCTGCCGCTGCGGAGGACGCCGTGGCGGCGGGACGGATGGAAGAAGCGGACGGGATCGGGATGGAGTTCCCCGGAGAGCGCGTAGATGGCTTCGTCCACCACGCCCACGCTGAGATCGGCGGCCACGGGCCGACCGTCGGCGTCCTTCACGCCCACGGCCAGCTTCATGGTCTGGCCCGGCTGGTAGTGGGCCTGGTCCATGGCCACGTCCACCTGGAGGCGGCGGTCGATGCGAGGCACCCGGATGGGCACTTCGGCGAGCTGGCGCCGGCCTTCCGCCACGATCTCGAAGACGGCCCAGGCATTGGGGCGCATGTCCTCCGTGACGGGAATCTCCACCACGGTGGTCGTCCCCTGGACGACCCGCGCCTGCCGGGTCCCCAGGGTCTCGTGCTCCAGCGACCAGTGGAGGGTCAGCCGGGGCCGCGGGAGCCGCACCAGGATCCGGGCGGTCTCGCCGGGCCTGTATTCCCGCTTGTCGGCCCCGGCGCGGAGGTCCCGCACGGCAGGCAGCGGGGTGCCCTCGGCCGCCACGGTGACGAGGCGCTGGGCGGAGATCGGGCGTCCCTGGCCATCCTTGGCTTCGGCCAGGACGAGGAACAGCCCGCCTTCCGGGATCGCGAGCTGGGCCCTGGGCCCGGGCGCGCTCGCGAGCACTTCGCCGGGCTTGAGGGCCGTGGGCCTCGTCCACCAGGCGCCGTCCTTCTTTTCGGCGAGGATGCGGGTCGCCTTCAGCACGATGGGCACGCCCTTCACCTCGTTCCCGTCCAGATCCTGGACCCTGGCCACCACCGCGAACGGCTTCCCGGGGGCGGCGACGCTGCGGTCGGCATCGACCAGGACCACCCGGTCGCCCCGGGCGACCCTCACCTGCGCGGCGCCCGAGTTCCGCTGGCCGCTGCCGTCGGCGACCTTCACCACCAGCCGCCAGAGGCCTTCCTCCGTCATCTTGAACTCGCCGGTCCTGGCCGCGCCGTCCTCGTCCAGCTCGAGCTGGCCGCTCTCCATGAGTTCCGGCGCGGGTTCCTCCTCCCCGCCGCCCCAGTACCAGCCGTAGCCGCTCCTGGCCACCTTGTAGAGGAACCAGTCGGCCCTGGCGCCGCGCACCGCCGCGCCGTAGAAATAGTCGGCCTTGATCGAGAAGGACACGCCGTCCCCGAGCCCGGCCTTGGTTTTCCCCGCGGCCACGGCGACGGAGAAGCTCGGCTTCACGAAGTGCTCCACCTTGAATTCGGCCTGTCCCGGCCCCTGGGGCCCCTGGAAGACCACCCGGAAAAGGCCCAGCCTCCCGGCGCCGGGCAGCCGGACCGCGGCCCCGAAGGTGCCGGTGGCCGCGTCGAGGAGCTTCGCCCGGCCTTCGGCCACGCGGGTGTCCTCGGGGTCCAGGACCGTGTAGGGGAGCTCGGCGATGCCGTTCGGCACACGGTTTTCGCCGTTCTCGACGGTGCGGAGGATGGCCTTGAGGTGCACCTCCTGCCCAGGGCGGTAGAGGGGGCGTTCCGTGAAGGCGTAGAGGCGCTGCTTCACCGCGGCGGTCCCCTGCCCTTCGATGGCCAGCAGCGCGCAGTTGTCCCCGGACCGGGCCACGACCACGCGGCGGACCCCGGGACCGGCCTGGATCTCCGCCCGGCCGTCCGAGCCGAAGGCCAGGGGCCGGGCCGCGCCCCCTTCGACGATGCGGCCGGTGACGCCCGGCCGGAGGGAACCGTCCAGGGCGTTGAGAGCCTGGACCCTCAGCCGCGTGCCGTCCTGCTCGGCCAGCAGGGCCAGGTCCGTCACGAGCCAGGGGACGTAGGCCGCTTCGCTCCCCTTCAGGATCTCCAGCAGGTAGATCCCGGCGCGCTGGGCGGGAAGCTCCACGCGGCTGAGGTGGCCCGGTTCGTCTCCCTCCCCTTCCTTCGCCGCCGTGATCTCCTCCGTCACCTTCGGCACCAGCTCGGTCATGAAGGCGAGGCCGGGCTGGCCCTCCAGGACGAGGGCATCCCCGTCGCGGGGAGGCGTCGACCCGAGCCTGGGCGGCCCCAGGCGCTCGGTCTGCCGGGCGAGGTCGCGCAGCGCCTGGGTGGCGGTGCGGTGGACGGTCACGAAGGCCCGCCGGCCGCCCCACAGGAAGGCCTCCCTCAGCGTGTCGAGGGGGTCCCGCCCTCCCCGGCCGCCTGCCAGGAAGGCCTCGCCCTCCTTCGCGGCCAGGAGCTGCTTCAGGAGGCCTTCGGCGTCCTCGACGCGGTAGAGGCGCACCCGCACCTGGCTCGGGACGGGGCCTGCGGCCTCGAGCCAGGCGGTCCGCCCGGGCAGCGTGGGGCGCGGCATCGCGAAGGCGCCCACCCAGCCCCCTTCGCGCCAGGCCGCTTCGGCGGCCTTCGGCGCCGAGGAGCCGGCGCTGGGCAGCAGCAGGAGCGCCGGGATCAGCAGGGAGAGGAGGAAACGGAACCGGTTCATGGTCGACTCGGGGCGGAAGGGTCGGGAAGGGCTGCGCGTTCGAGTCCGCTGCAGAGGACTTTCCATCGGTAGAGCCCGAGGAAGGCGGGATTCTCCGGCAGGGGCCTGAAGTCCGGGGACGGATGGTGGAGGAGGTCGTCCAGGCGCACGCGTCGGACTTCCCCATCCTTCCGGGTCCGCCCGGATCCCTCGGGCCCCGTGTGGTAGACCAGCATCGGCTGTCCGTCGACGTCCGGCCGCACGAAGGCCATGGCGTGGTCGGGCTCGGGATGGGCCCCACCCCTGGCGAAGAAGAGCAGGTCCCCGGGCTCGGCCTCGGCCAGGTCCCGTCCCAGGGGCACGCAGGCGTGGCCGCGCAGGAACGCGCCCTTGGCGAAGGGCTGCCAGCCGGCGGGGGTGGGGAAGGCGGCGCGCCAGGGGCCTCCCATGGCGGGGCTGGGATCCCCCGCCACAGGCGAGGGCGGGAACCCCGTCCTCGCCCGCCAGGCCTCCGTATGGGGACCCCAGGCCTCCCGGAAGGCGAAGCGCAGGAGTCCGGCGCAGTCCCGCTGGGCGGGTTCCCAGGCGGGGCTCGCTCCCTCGAGCTGCTGCTCCAGCAGGGCCACGAACCAGGTCCGGAAGGCGTCCTGGTCCCCCTGGCCGAGCAGGTCGCCGGAAGGATCCGTCTCGACGGGCGAGAGCAGGAATCTCTCGCGGAAGCCCGGCCAGGCAGCCAGGACGACCGCCGTCGGCCGCTCCGGAGACAGGTAGAAGCCCGTCCCCGCGTCTCCCCAGGCCTCCGCTCCCTCCACCCGGGCCCGCCAGGCGGTCCGCCGCAGGCCCAGCAGGCTCCGGCTCTCCAGCACGATCCGCTGGACGGGGTTCCCTTCCGAACACTCGATCCGGCCCCGGTGGCGCACGGGCACGAGGGCCGCCGCCCCCGCGAGGAGGAGGGCGCCTCCTCCCGGCCAGAGCGCCGCGCGTCTCATCGCGGCCAGGCCTCCAGGCCGGCGGGGGTCCATTCCACCTGGAGCGTCCTGGTGCCCAGGGCCTTCATGGCTCCGAGGAAGGGCCCGAAGGTGGAGGCCACTTCCGCCGAGGCATCGTCGTCCGAGGGCGAGGGCTCCCCGAACCACCAGGCGCCGCCCCCTTGGGTGGTCCTCAGGTAGGCGAGGAGAAGGGTCTCGAGATCCCCGGCCGCGGAGACCCCATCGAGATGGGCCGTCCCGAAGGACCTTCCCTGGAGGTCCGCGATCGTGGGGGCCTGGCCCAGGAGTCCTCCCGCGATGGACTGGACGGCCGCGTCGTCGCTGCCGGCCACCAGCGTGTCGCCCACCAGGGCGTAGCAGGGCGTGAAGGCCTGGGCGGTACGGATCCGGTGGAGCTGGACCCCCTTGGCGTACTCGCGGCTCTCGAGCCGTCCCTTGAAGAGATGGGACCAGAGCCGCCGGAGGGCCGCCTCCAGGGCGCCGCGTCCCTCCGGACGCACGGGCAGGGCCAGGGCCACGCTGGGCGTCATCCCCGGTTCGCCGAATCCGCCGTAGAAGCCGGCCTTCCCTTCGCGCTGCCTTCGACGGGCCTGGTAGCGGCTCTCCGTCTGCAGTTTCCTGAACTCCGCCTGGGCCGCCTGTTCCTGGATCGAGAGCGGCGGCGCGGCCACCCAGCCCTTCCAGTAGAAGGCCGCGCCCCGGAGATCGAGGGTCGCGAGCAGGGCGTCCGCCTCCTGCCGCAGGACCTTGCGGGCCTCCCGGCGCGATCTCGCGGCCTGCAGTTCCGACAGGTAGGCTTCCTGCTGCTCGGGCGTCAGGTTGCCGCCGCCGTCCGCGATCTTCGGCAGTTCCGGGTCCTCGATGGGAGCCTCCTGGTCCTTCCGGAGCAGGGACGCGACGAGCGGTTCCGTGGGGCCCGCTCCCAGGGCCACGGACAGCGTCCCGCTCCGGGGCGCCGCCTTGGCGATGCAGGGGTTGTTCCAGGTCTTCTGGCGGCCGCCCAGCAGCCTCCGCCGGAGGGCGGTGCGTTCGAAGGCCGCGCCCGCGCCCAGGCGCGGCAGCAGCCAGAGGGAGATTTCCGTCCGCGGCCGCATCCCCGCCAGCGCCACCTTGCACCACTCCAGTCGCTCGCCGAGGGTCACGTCCGCCGCCGGGAAGAGGGCCGACCGCAGGGGCGCCTCGCGGTCGCAGATCCAGGTCCCGTCTTTCGTCGCGCAGACGTTCAGGACTCCCCCGGCCCCCCGGACCTGGATCACCCTGGCCTGGCCCCCATAGGCTCCCGTCCAGGTGACGACCCTGGCGCGGGCCCCCCTCGAAGTCGGATTCAGCCTCAGCAGTTCGAGGAACATCCGGGTGCTCGCCGGCAGGGTCCCCGGGAGGAAGACCAGGGTGCCTCCCGAGGGCCCCGGGCCGCCGCGCTCGAGGCCGTAGTGGAGCACCCAGACTTCGCGGTCCGCGAGGGGCGCGAGGGCCACCGAGGAACGCTCCAGCCAGGGCTCCAGGTGGCTCGCGAAGAATCCCGCCCGGCTCCCGCGGGCCAGGGCCTGGACCATGCCGCCGGGGCCGCCCGCCAGGGCCCGGAGCCGGGCCAGCCCGCCCCGGAACTGGCGCAGGTGCAGGATGGCGCTGGGCTGTGCCGCCTGCTCCAGGGCCCGGGGCAGCACCCCGGCCGCGTCCGTGCTGGGCAGCAGGACGGGCTCTGGGATCCACTGGAAGCGCCAGGCGCCGGGTCCCTCGAGATGGAGCCCCAGGCCCTGGGTCCAGGGCCTGGCCACGAGGGAGGAAGGCTCCAGGTAGGCGAAGGGGTCCTTGCCCGGCAGCCGGTAGCCCTTGAAATGGAGGAAGTGGGCGACCTCGTCGCGATTCCCGGACGCCAGGAGCGCGGCCCTGGCCCAGTGGTCCAGGGGTCGGTCCCCGAGCACGACCAGGGCCGCCCGCCGTTCCCTGGCCTCTCCCTTCAGCCGGCCGAGGAGCTGCTCGTTCTGCTCCCCGTAGGGCAGCGACAGCAGGGGCTTGTCTTCCCACAGCAGCTTCCCCTGGGCATCCCGTTTCGAGCAGCGCCAGGTCTTCGCCTGGTCCCAGGCCCAGCGCCGGGCCGCCTGGGATCCCAGGGCACCCTGGGCGAGGAGGCCCTGCCCGGCCAGGACGCACAGCATCCATGCGAGCCCCTTCCACATCGATCCCTGCCGCACTGGAACCTCCGGGTTGCTGGATGTTAACAGAGCGGCCCAGCCGCCTCCCGCCGATCCGAAAGCGGGCCCGGCCAAAGGTGGCACAATCTAGCCATGGAAACGCGAACCCTCCTCACCAACCTCCGTGGAGTCGTCACTCCGGATCCTGCCCGCCCCTGGGCCGTGGACTACGTCGAGAAGGCAGCCGTGGCCCTGGAGGGAGGGCGGGTCGCCTGGCTGGGACCCGAGGCGGCGCTGCCCCCGGAGTGGCGGAGCGCGGAAATCGTGGACGGGAAGGGGCGGTGGGCCTCCCCCGGCTTCGTGGACCCCCACACCCACCTGATCTTCGGCGGCGACCGCAGCCAGGAGTTCAACCGCAGGCTCCACGGCGTGAGCTACGCCCAGATCGCGGAGGAAGGAGGCGGCATCCGGGAGACGGTGCGCGCCACCCGGGCGGCCGGCCTGGACGAGCTGGTCTCGCTGGGCGAGGACCGCCTCCGGAAGCTGAAGGGGAAGGGCGTCGTGCACCTGGAGGCCAAGACGGGCTACGGCCTGTCCCTGGACTCGGAATCGCGGCTGCTGGAGGCCTACGGTGTCCTGAAGGGCCGGGGCTGGAGCCTCGACGTCACGCTCATGCCCGCCCACGACATCCCTCCCGAGTTCCAGGGGGACCCCGCGGGCTACGCCAAGGTCGTGGCGGAGACCTGGCAGCCGGAACTGGTCCGGCGCCACCCGGGGATCGCCAGATTCTGCGACGTGTTCGTGGAGAAGGGCGTGTTCTCCCCGGCGGACGGCCGCGCGGTCCTGGAGTCCGGCAAAGCCCTGGGCCTGGTCCCCAGGATCCACGCCGACGAGTTCGGCCACACGGGCGGCGCCGAACTGGCGGCCGAGCTGGGCGCCGCCAGCGCCGACCACCTGATGTTCGCCTCCGACGAGGGCATCAAGGCCATGGCCGCGGCCGGGGTGACGCCCACCCTCCTGCCCTGCACGACCCTGTTCCTGGGCATGCGGGACTGGGCTCCGGCCCGCAGGATGATCGAGGCCGGCTGCCGGGTGGCCCTGGCCTCGGACTTCAACCCGGGCTCCTGCGCCTGCCTCGATCCCCTCCTGGTCCTGCGCCTGGGATGCCTGCAACTGCGGATGACCTTCGAGGAGGCCTACACGGCCGTGACCCTGCACCCTGCCCGGAGCCTGAAGCGGCCGGACCTCGGCCACCTGCACCCCGGAGCCCTCGGCAAGGTGCTGCTCTGGGACGTGAAGCACCCCCTGGAGCTGGTCTACTGGATGGGCGAGGCCTTCGTGCCGGAGGTCGTCGGCTGAGGCCCGATCCCGAGGCCCGGAACTAAAAAACCTGCCCCGGTGAAGCCGGGGCAGGTCCTGTCCAGGATCCGTTGCTGATCCTACTGGCTGCGCCCCTTCGAGTGCTCTTCGACGATGCGGTAGATCCGCTCCTTGGCGCGAAGCTTGGCCTTCTTGAGTTCGACCTCTTCGATCGACTCCTTCGCAGTGAGACGGATCTTGTTCTGGAGATAGTGCAACCGCTCGTCCGCAGCCTTGTGCTCTTCCATCAGCTTGCGGAACTCGAAGTGTTCCTTCATCAGGCGGTCCTGGACCTCAGGCTTAAGAAAATCCATGCATCCTCCGGAATGGGTCCCTTGGCAGGGAAGCAATTTCTCAATCGCCTTGCCCGACCCAAAGGGTACTCCCGGGGTACTCCCCGTCAAGGGAAGGCTCGCATGCTCCATTTCGACATAGGCACTTTCCGCCCAGGCCCCCCTCCAACCCTGGGGTCAAGGTCCTCAGCGATCAAGCCATCCCATGCTGCCGTTCTTCCTCGTTCCGCCCCTCGTAACCCCGTTCGAGGCCCCGGGTCTCGCGGCGCTGGCGGGCATCCTCGCGCCAGAAGAGCGCGGTGAGCCTCAGGAACCAGCCCAGGAGCCAGGCGTTCACGCCGGCGGCCCCGATCTGCAGGAGGAGGAAGATCCACACGCGGGCGCTGCTGCCCCCGCCCGCCCTCCAGGCGAAGAGGAACACCAGGAAGTGCAGCCCCACCCTGACGAGCACCCCGCCCAGGATGAAGGCTCCCCACTGCAGGGGGTGGGTCCAGAGCCGCTGGAAGCTCTGCGCCATGTGCGTCAGGAGCCGCTCGGGGCTGCCCAGGTACCAGTTCGGCTGGTGCAGCCCGGCCCGGTCGATCCGGCATAGCCACCACTGGACCATGGCGGTGGAGACGCAGAACATGCGGAACAGGGTGCCCCCCACCAGGTTCAGCCAGCCGAGTCCGTGGATGCCCGTCCCGGCGAGGCCCTCCAGCACCCAGGACACCCCGTAGCCGAGAATGACGATGGGGATCCCGATGATCAGGGTCTCCAGGAAGCCGCAAAGCCATGGACCCAGCCGGGCGGCCAGGCCCACCGCCCCCGTCTGGACCCGCCAGCCGGCCCAGAAAACCCAGAGCAGGGCCAGGGAGCCGATCAGCGGAGCCCAGGTTCCCAGCGGGTCCTGCCGGAGGCCGCCGTTCTCCAGGAGCTCCCACACGTCCCTGGCGGTGAGCAGTTCGCCCCAGTAGCTGGGCAGCGCGCTCCACCGGGCCAGTCCCTCGAGGTGCAGGGCCCAGGCCGTCCCGGAGAGCGCATCGAAGACGATCCAGGCCAGGATGAGCTGCAGCCCGCGGCCGGAGAATCCGCCCGAGACGGCCTCCCTCCAGGACCGCCAAGGTCCCGGGGATCCCGGGAATTCCATTTCGGGAGGCGCCGGTGCCGTGTCCATCTCTCTGACCTCCCTTCCCGGAATCACGATAGTCCAATGGGCCGTTCCCGCGAAATCCGATGAACGAATCCTAGATCTTGAAATTCAGCTCCAGGGTTTCCTTGTCCACCTCGATGGTGCGGGAGCTGCCCTCCCTTCCCTGGATGCTGATGGTGTGCCTGCCCTTGACCACCGGAATGGCGGTGCTGCCGTCGCTTTCCACCTCCGTGGGCACCCCGTCGATCACGATGGTCCCCGAGGACGGGAAGGTGGAGACGGTCAGCCTGGCCAGGTCCGGCAGGGCGACCGTCACCGTCTGGCCGGCGGTGATCTGCACCGTCCGGGTCTCCTGGTAGAAGACCTTCGGGTTGGCGAGGTCGATCCTGTGGCTGCCGGGGGCGAGCGAAAGCCTGGCGCCTCCCCCCACGTCCTTTCCGTCCACCTTGACCCGGGCCGTGAAGCCGCCCGCCAGCTTGAGGACCCCCGTCGAGGAGGAGACCACGTTGCCCGTCTCGCCCGTCGTGCGCAGCTCGTCCAGGGGCAGGAGCTTGAAGACCTTGTCCCCGGGAACCTCCCCCACGTCGAAGCGGGTGGAGAGCCCGACGCCGGACTGGGGATGCGTGAAGGTCAAGTCGTGGAGCTGGCCCTGGTTCCAGTCCTTGATCACCAAGGGGGTGGCGCCCTGCAGCTTGCGGGAATCCAGGACGACCTCGGCGCCGGGCGGATCCGTGCGCAGCCTCACCTCGCTCAGGACCGGCTGCAGGACGATCCGGGGGGCCTTGTCGCCCCTCCCGTGCACGTACTGCGCCGTCACGAAGCCCGGCTTCCGGATCTCGAGCCGGTCCCCCTCCTTCATGATCAGCGGCTTGTTCGCGTCCAGGACCTGCCCGTTCATGGCCAGGGTCGCCTGGGGGGGATCGGTCGTGAGGCGGACTTCCTCTCCGGCCTTGCCCGAGAACAGGAAGAAGCCCAGTCCCAGGACCACGAGCCCCGCCAGGATCCCGCCGTAGAGCACCCCCCTCGAGCCCGGACGGATCCTGCGCCGGCTCGTGGCCTGGGTGTCGTCCAGGGTCCGGGTGATGGGGGTCGGCGGCATCACCAGGGGCACGGCCCCCTGCCGGAGCAGGCCCAGGAGTTCCGTCCGGACGGACGGATCCAGTTCCGTCGCCGCTTCGATCAGTTCCCGGACGAAGGCCGAGCAGGAGGGATGGCGCTCCCCCGGGTTCTTGGAGAGGACCCTCAGGAAGATCCGCTGCCAGGCGTCGGGAAGCAGGCCGGCGACCGGGGGATTCACCTCCACCGGCTGCTCGTTGACGATCCGGTAGAGGATCGTGTTGATCGAGGTCCCGGGGAACGGCAAGGTCCCGGACAGGAGCTCGAAGATCATCACGCCGAAGCTGAACACGTCCGAGAGGAGGGTCGCGTGGCCCTCCTTGATCTGCTCGGGGCTCGCATAGCTGGGGGTCCCCAGGAAGGTGCCCGTCTGCGTCAGGGAGGCGTCCTCGCGCTTGGCGATGCCGAAGTCCATGAGCTTGGGCCGCCCGTCCTCCGTGAGGATGACGTTGCCCGGCTTCACGTCCCGGTGGACGATGTTGTGGGCGTGGGCGTGATCCAGGGCCGCGGCCACCCCGCAGGCGATCCTCAGCTTGGCCCGGAGCGGCATGGCCGGCAGCCGCCCGGACTTGATGAGGCCGTCCAGGGGCTGCCCCTGGACGTATTCCATGGCCAGGAAGGGCCCCATGTCGCTGTCGCCCACATCATAGATGGTGACGATGCCCGGATCGTTGAGGACTCCCGACACCTCCGCTTCCCGCTGGAAGCGCGCCAGGTACTCCCGGCGGTCCTCCTCGCTGCGCATGGCGTCCAGCTTCACGACCTTGATGGCCAGCTTGCGCTTGATCCGAGGGTCCTCCGCGAGGTAGACGCAACCCATGGCGCCCGCTCCGAGCTGACGCCTGACCTCGTAGCGGCCGATGGTCCTGGGGATGTTCTCGGTATCTGGCATTCGTGTTCGCTCTGGGGCAACCGATCAGGAATCAAGGACTTTTAGCATTTTAGCTGAAATTGGCACGAGTTTTCCCAATGTTTTTCCCTAATGATGAAAGGACTTTTCGACGAAAAGATGGCAGAATTGAGGTTCGCTCATGCTGGTGGGCGAGGAGGTTTGATAGCGATGGAACTCGTCCGCACGATCGTGCTCGCGACCTACTTCACGATCTTGTCCATTCTCAGCATCTATGGGGCCCATCGGCTCTGGATGCTCATCCTTTACTACCGGCACAAGAAGGACGTGCCCCAGCCCAAGGGCGGACCGGACTTCCTCCCGATGGTCACCGTGCAGCTCGCGATCTTCAACGAGATGAACGTCGTGGAGCGCCTCATGGACTACGTCGTCCGCATGGACTGGCCCAAGGAGAAGCTCGAGATCCAGGTGCTGGACGACTCCACGGACGACACCGTCAAGGTGGCCCAGAACATCTGCGAGCGGTACCGCCTCCTGGGTTACGACATCAGCTACATCCACCGCACGGACCGCACCGGCTTCAAGGCCGGCGCCCTGGACAACGGCCTCAAGGCCGCCAAGGGCGAGTTCGTGGCCATGTTCGACGCCGACTTCCTCCCCACCCCGGACTTCCTCCGGAAGGCCGTCCCCCACTTCGCCGACGACAAGATCGCCTTCATCCAGGGCTGCTGGGACCACCTCAACCGGGACTTCTCCCTCCTGACCCAGGTCCAGGCCATCCTGCTCGACGGCCACTTCATCTACGAGCACACCGCCCGCCACCGGTCCAATGCCTTCTTCAACTTCTCCGGCACCGCGGGCATGTGGCGCGTCTCGGCCATCGCCGACGCGGGCGGGTGGCAGCACGACACCATCACCGAGGACGCCGACCTGAGCTACCGCGCCCAGCTGAAGGGCTGGCGGGGCGTCTACCTCAAGGACCTCGTGGTCCCCGCCGAGCTGCCCGTGGAGGTGAACGCCTTCAAGAGCCAGCAGCACCGCTGGGCCAAGGGCAACGCCCAGGTCATCCGCAAGCTCATGAAGACCCTCCTCACCAGCAAGGAGAGCCTGCACACCAAGGCCGAGTGCTGGTTCCACCTGACCGCCAACTGCAACTACATCCTGATGGTCATCCTGGCCATCATCATGGTTCCCTGCATGGTCTTCCGCACCGGAACCCCCGCGAAGATCCTGCTGCTCACCGACGGCCCGTTCTTCGTGCTGAACGCCGTGAGCGTGGGCCTCTACTTCGGCCTGTCCCAGCGCGAGGTGAAGAACAACAAGGGCTGGACCAAGCGGATCAAGTACATTCCCTGCCTGATGAGCCTCGGCATCGGGCTCGGCCTGAACCAGGCCAAGGCCGTGCTGGAAGGCTTCTTCACCAACGACATCGAGTTCAAGCGCACGCCCAAGCTGGGCGTGGACGAGAACGGCAAGGCCATCAGCAAGCGGGCCTACAAGGTGCCCAAGAGCCTCATCACCTTCCTGGACCTGGCCTTCGCCGTCTACTATCTCGTGGCCATGGGGATCGCCGTCTACCTCCGGAAGTGGGCCTCCGTCCCCTTCCTCTGGCTCTTCTTCAGCGGCTTCGCCTACATCAGCTTCATGTCCCTGGCCGACATGGCCATCTTCCGGCGGCTGGCGATGGACGAACTCGAGGACGACGAGAAGGCCACCCAGCTGATCCAGTAGTCTCCATGGAATGACCAAGAGACCCAGAGCCGTAGCCCTTCGCTACCACCCCGAGGCGCCCTTCCTGGACGCGGCGCCCAGGCTCGTGGCGAAGGGACGAGGGCTCCTGGCGGACCGGATCCTGGATCTCGCCCGGGAACACGACGTTCCCGTGGAGCGGGATCCCGATCTCCTCGAGGCCCTGGAGCCCCTCGATGTCGACATGATGATCCCCCCGGAACTGTTCCAGGCGGTCGCGGTGATGCTCGCGGCCCTCTACCGCGCGAATCGCCGGCTGCTCGCGACCTGATCCTTTCCATCGATTCCGTTCTGTCCCACCCTTCCTCCCGGGTCCGACCTTGATCGACCTCCACTGCCATTCCATCTTCTCCGATGGCACTGACACGCCCGAGGCTCTGGCGGAGCTGGCGGACGGGTGCGGCCTCTCGGCCGTCGCCCTGACCGACCACGACACCGTGGCGGGACTGCCGCGCTTCCTCGAGGCCCAGGCCGCAGCCAGGGCCCGGCTTGTCCCGGGCCTGGAGCTGAGCTGCCGGTTCATGAACATGGAGGTCCACCTCCTGGGGCTCTTCATCGACCCGCTCCACCCCACGCTCCTGGAGCGCATCAGCGACATGCGCCAGAGGCGGGAGGAGCGGAACTTCCGGATGGTCGAGCGCCTCCACGCCCTGAACATCCCGATCACCCTCGAGGAGGTGGCCGCGGTGGCGCCGACCCGTCTCCTCTCCAGGTCCCATTTCGCCAAGGCCCTCATCAAGCGAGGCGCGGCCAGCAGCCGCCAGGACGTCTTCGCGCGCCTCATCGGCGACGGCTGCCCGGGCCACGTCCCCTTCCGGGTGATCACGCCCGCCGAGGCCGTCCGGTGGATCTCCGAAGCCGGAGGGGTCTGCGTCGTGGCCCACCCGGGCCGGTGCTCCCAGCGCGGCTTCCGCTGGGAGGAAGCCATGCGGGACCTGAAGGACCTGGGCATCGTGGGATTCGAGGCCTACTACGGTGAATACAGCCCCGCCGAGCAGCAGTATTTCTGCAGGCTGGCCCGCGACCTGGACATGGTGGCCTGCGGAGGCAGCGATTACCACGGCAGTTCCAAACCGGGGCTCTCCCTGGGCACCGGGAGGGGGAACCTGAACGTCCCGGACGAGATCCTGGGGGCTCTGGAGGCCAGGAGGCCTCGAAGGGGTCCGGATCCCGCGGCCGGGTCCGGCCAAACGGAGTATCCTTAGCCCGCAGAGGTCCCGGATGCCACAGAAGATCCTCATCGTCGAGGACGACGCTATCAACGTGAAGTTCATGAAGGTGGTGCTCACCCGCAAGGGCGGCTACGAAGTCTGCGTCTCGGAGGACGTCGACGAGATCCTCCAGCTCGCCGCCAGCGGGACCGTCCACGCGATCATCATGGACATCAGCCTCTCGCGCTCCTCCTATGAGGGCCGGAAGGTGGACGGCATCTTCATCACGCGGCTCCTCAAGTCCAGGCCGGAGACGGCCAAGGTCCCCGTCATGCTCGCCACCGCCCACGCCATGTTCGGGGACCGGGAGCGCTTCCTGTCCGAGACCGGGGCCGAGCACTACATCTCGAAGCCCATCCACGATCCCGACGCCTTCCTGGGTGAGATCCGGTGCGTCCTGCCCCTGCCCGAATGAAGCCCGCCGAGGCCAGGAAAGCCTACCGGCTGCTCCTGGAATACGACGGGAGCCGCTACCACGGCTGGCAGAAGCAGGGCGAGCGGCAGAGCGCCCAGGGGATCCGGACCGTGGCCGGCACCCTCGAGCGCCTCCTCCACGAGGGAGGGCTGCGGGTCCTCGCCCTCGCGGGTTCCGGCCGCACGGACATCGGCGTCCATGCCGCGGGCCAGGTGGCGCATCTCCACCTGGACGGCGCCGCGGCTCCCCCCCCGGCGGAGCTGAGGCGCCTGCTGGACGAGCACCTTCCCTCCGACATCGCCGTGCGGGCCCTCGCCGCGTGCAGCCCCGCCTTCCACGCGCGCCACGACGCCCTCGAGCGCAGCTACCTCTACCAGGTCAGCCTGCGCCGGAGCGCCTTCGCGAAACCCTACGTCTGGTGGACGAAGGGGCGCCTGGACCTCGAGACACTGGAGGCTTGCTGGCGGCTCTTCGAAGGACCCCACGACCTGGCCTCCTTCGCCGACCTGGAGCCCGGCGAGGATTCCAGGTGCCGGATCCGAGCCTGCGAGTTCCTGCGCGAGGGATCCCTGATCCTGCTGCGGGTCACGGCCAGGCACTTCCTGAGGCGCCAGGTTCGGCGCATGGTGGGGGCCTCCGTGCGTTGCGCCCTGGGGCGGGAGGATCCGGAGGAGGTGGCGAGGCACCTGGCCAGGCCCGATCCCAGGGCCACGCTCCACTGGGCCGAGAATGCGGCTCCCGCCTCGGGCCTGTTCCTCGAACGGGTTCGCTATCCGGGGGATCCGGAGCTCCCGCCCCCGAAAGCCCTGGTCCCGGTCAGTTGACCGGAGCGCCCCGCCGGGGCGTGCGTGACGGCCTGCCTCCCCGCGACTATGATGGAGCCTCCCTCGCTTCCTGGAGGTTCGATGGGAATATTCGACATCATCGGTCCCGTCATGGTCGGGCCCTCCAGTTCGCATACCGCGGGCGCGGTGCGCATCGGGCTCATGGCGCGGCGCCTGCTGGGAAGCGTCCCGGCGAAGGCCCGGATCGCCCTGCACGGATCCATGGCGGCGACGGGCCGCGGACACGGAACGCCCCTGGCGCTGCTGGCGGGCATCCTGGGGTTCGGGCCCGACGACGAGCGGATCCCCGTGGCGGACCGGTGGGCGCTGGAGGAGGGTCTCGAGTACCGCTTCGAGGAAGAGGACCTGGGCGACGTGCATCCCAACTCGGTGCGCATCCACCTGGCCACCCCGGACCACGAAGTGGATGTCTGCGGAAGCTCCATCGGCGGGGCCCGCATCAAGATCTGGGACATCGACGGATTCAAGACGAACCTCGACGGCGAATTCCCGACCCTGCTGCTGGCCTACCCCGACCGGGCCGGGAGCGTGGCCGTGGTGTCCGCCATCCTGGCGAGGGCGGGCCTCAACATCGCGTCGATGAAGGTGCACCGAACGTCCCGCGGCGGCCAGGCGCTCATGTCCGTGCAGCTCGATGAACTCCCGCCGGACGGCGTCCTCGACTCCTTGCGCCATCTTCCGAATTTCCAACAGATACGTTTCATCCCTGCCCTGGGCTTCGGAGGCTGAATCATGCAGAAGGGGAAGGAAGGCTCCCTGGGGCGCACCATCGCCGTGGCCGAGGAGGCGGGAGGACCGCTCTCCGGCGTCTTCCTGCGGGACGAGGCGCGCGAGTCCGGGAAGCCGGAGACGGAGCTTCGGGACCTCATGCGCGCGCGCATCGGGGTCATGCGCCAGGCCCTCGCCCGGGGACTCGAATCCCCCCAGCGTTCCCGCAGCGGGCTGATCTCCGGCGAGGCCCACCGGATCACGGACTGGGCCGCGGGGGGCGGCTCCCTGCTCGGGGCGGACTTCTCGCGCCTGGTGGCTGCGGCCATGGCCGTCGCGGAGGTCAACGCATGCATGGGCCGGATCGTCGCGGCCCCCACGGCCGGCTCCTGCGGCGTCCTTCCGGCCGCCCTCTTCACGGTGGCCGAGGCGCGCGGGATCGCGGAAGAGCGGCTCGTGGAGGCCTTCTTCACCGCCGGAGGCATCGGCCTCGTCATCGAGCGTTCCGCGTCGCTCAGCGGGGCGGAAGGCGGCTGCCAGGCGGAGGTCGGCTCGGCCTCGGCCATGGCCGCCGGCGCGCTGGTCGAGATGATGGGAGGATCGCCGGCCCAGGCCGGAAGCGCCGTGGCCTTCGCCCTCGGCAACATCCTGGGCCTGATCTGCGATCCGGTGCGGGGCCTCGTGGAGGTCCCCTGCGTGAAGCGCAACGCGCTGGGCGCGAGCAATGCGGTCCTGTCAGCGGAAATGGCCCTCGCCGGCTGTGAAAGCCTTTTTTCTGCGGACGAAGTCATCGAGACCATGGGAAAGGTGGGGAGGCGGTTACCGGAAGAGTTTCGCGAAACGGCCCGCGGGGGCTTGGCTCTCCTGCCCGTGAAAGCTGCAAGTCCGGGCCTCGAGGCGGAAACGGAACCGGGAATATCTTTTGCATATTGTCAACAAAACAAGCATGCGTAAGTTTCGTGAACAAATTTCTTCTTATCGATTCTGTCGTGTAACTCAATTAAATGATGTAATTACATCGATATTTCGAAAAACTTTTTCCCTTTTCGAGCTTGTTGACCTTTCAGGTCGGGTGTAGGATTTTCCGCATCGGCGAGGGGGCCAAACTATATGACCGGCAACGAACCAAAGAAAGGCAAGGGCACTGTCTTCGTAAGGGCCGAGGTGTGCAAGGGATGTTCCTACTGCATCACCTTCTGCCCGACACACTCCCTGGATTTCTCCAGGGATTTCAACGCGAAGGGCTACCACTACCCGACGCTCGCCCGTCCCGAGGACTGCACGGGATGCGATCTCTGCGGACTCTACTGCCCCGACTTCGCGATCTACGGCGTGCGCTGGAAGGACATCGAAGAGAAGCGCCAGAAGGCGGCGGCGGCCGCGGAAGCTTCCGCGAAGTAGTCGCGGCTCTGACATGGGAACGGTGTGTACATGGAACGACGGAGGTAACCTTGCAAGCGGATCCTAAAGGAGTTCTCACGGGCATCCACTTCATCGACGGCGATCACGCCGCCTGTGAAGGGGCCCTGGCGGCTGGCTGCCGCTTCGTGGCCGGCTATCCCATCACCCCTTCGACGGAGATCGTGGAGCGTTTCGCATCCCGCATCCCCACCGTGGGCGGCCTGTTCATCCAGATGGAGGACGAGCTCGCGGCGTCCATCACCATCCAGGGGGCGGTCTGGGGCGGGAAGAAGGTCATGTCGGTGTCCAGCGGCCCCGGCATCTCCCTCATGATGGAGCACCTGGGCTACGCCTTCATGACCGAGACGCCCAGCGTCTGGGTGAACGTGCAGCGCGGCGGCCCCTCCACCGGGCTCCCCACGGCGCCCGCCCAGGCCGACATGATGCAGGCCAAGTGGGGCTCCCACGGCGACTTCGAGGTGATCGCCCTGTCCCCCAATTCCCCCCAGGAATGCTTCGACCTGATGATCAAGGCCTTCAACCTGACCGAGACCTGGCGCGTCCCGGTGTTCTTCATGATGGACGAGGTCGTGGGCCACATGACCGAGCGCGTCGAGATCCCCTCGGCCGACAAGATCGAGATCGTCGAACGCAAGTGGACGACGAAGGAGCCCGGCGAGTACAAGCCCTACGAGACCACCGCCGAGGACCCGGTCCCGTACATGACCAAGGCGGGCGACGGCCACCGCATCCACGTCACCGGCCTCACCCACGACGAGCGCGGCTACCCGAACATGACCGTGGCGACCCAGGAGAAGCTCGTCAAGCGCCTGAACAACAAGATCCGCGACAATGCCGACCAGCTCGTGGACGTCCGCGAGGACGGCGTGGAAGGCGCCGACGTGGTCGTAGTCTCCTACGGCATCACCTCCCGCGTGGCGATGGCGGCCGTGGCCCAGGCCCGGGCCAAGGGGCTGAAGGTGGGCCACCTGCGCATGGTCATCTGCTGGCCCTTCCCGGCCAAGCGGATCAAGGAGATCGCGAAGAAGGCGAAGGCCTTCGTGGTGCCCGAGATCAACCTCGGCCAGATGGTACTCGAAGTGGAGAGGGCGGTCGCGGGATCCGCCAAGGTCGTCCCGGTCACCCACGCCGGCGGCACTGTCCATGAACCTGGTGTGATTCTGGAAAAGATCATGGAGGCGGCGCGATGAGCGAAGGAATGGGCAAGGAACTGGAGCAGGACCTCGAACGCGAACTCGGCCTCGGGAACCAGGTGCTCCCCTATCTGAGGCAGGACCGCCTGCCCCACATCTGGTGCCCCGGCTGCGGCATCGGAACCACCATGAACTGCTTCACGCGGGCCCTGCAGGACTCCGGCCTGGACATGGACGACATCGCCATCGTCTCGGGCATCGGCTGCACGGGCCGCACGGCCGGCTACCTGAACCTGGACAGCTTCCACACGACCCACGGCCGCGCGATCCCCTTCGCGACGGGCCTGAAGCTGGCGAATCCCAGGCTGAAGGTGGTCGTCTACTCGGGCGACGGCGACCTCTCCGCCATCGGCGGCAACCATTTCCTGCACGCCGCCCGGCGCAACATGGACCTCATGGTGGTCTGCGTGAACAACTTCACCTACGGCATGACCGGAGGCCAGGTGGCGCCCACGACGCCCACCGGCCCGACCCAGACCACGATGCCCTACGGCAACTTCGAGAGTTCCTTCAACCTTCCCGCCCTGGCCAACGCCTGCGGCGCGGTCTACGTGGCCCGCTGGACGATCTACCACGTCCGGCAGCTGGCCAAGGCCATGAAGGAAGGCCTCCAGAAGAAAGGCTTCGTCTTCATCGAGGCCATGTCCCCCTGCCCCACCCTCTACTCCCGGCGCAACCGCCTGGGCGACGGCGTGGACCAGGTGAAGTACTACAAGGAGCGCAGCATCGTGAAGAACGGCGCCGATACGAAGGATGTGGGCCTGACCTACCAGGGCGACATCGTCGTGGGCAAGTTCGTGGACCGCGAGCGTTCCACATGGATGGATTCCATGAACGAACACTACACCAAAGTTCTGGGCGACAAGTTCACGCCCTATGGAGTCACCGATGGCCAAGACTGAAATCCGCTTAGGCGGCCTGGGCGGGCAGGGCGTCATCCTCTGCGCGTCGATTATCGGAAAGTGCGCCAGCATCTTCGGCGGCAAGCAGGCCACCCTGATCCAGGCCTTCGGCCCCGAGGCCCGGGGCAGCGCCTGCAGCGCGCAGGTGATCCTCTCCGACGAGGCGATCGGCTACCCCTACGTGAAGACCCCGGACATCCTGGTCCTCATGTCCCAGGACGCCTACAACCAGTTCATCCCCCAGTTGAAACCCGAAGGCCTCGTCCTCTACGAGGAGGAACTCGTGGCGCTGGACGGCAAGCTGCCCAAGGGCGCCAAGGCCGTGGGCATTCCCGCGACCCGCTTCGCCGAGGAACTGGGCCGGCGCCTGGTGCTGAACATCGTCATGGTCGGATTCTTCGCCGGCGCCACCGGCCTGGTCTCCTGGGAAGCCATCGAGCAGGCCGTCAAGTCCTCCGTGCCCAAGGGAACCGAGGAGCTGAATCTCAAGGCCCTCAAGAAAGGTTACGATTACGGAAGAGAGCACTCGACTCAACTGAAATAGGAGTCCCCATGGCCGCCAGCACTCTCCCCAGGACCGTCACGCTCCAGGACGGCAGGACCATCGAGCTTCTGATGCTGGAAGTCTCCGACTGCCTCGGCCTGGTCGAGTTCTACCGAACGCTGCCCGAGCAGGACCGCGAGGTCCTGAAGGACGACGTGACCACCAAGGAATGGGCGGATCGCTTCCTGCGCAAGGTGGCCACCAAGGAAATCGTCTGCCTCGTGGCGAAGGACGGGGACAAGGTGGTGGGAGAGGCCTCCCTCTACCGGACCCTCCATGGCTGGACGAAGCACGTGGGCGAGATCCGCCTCACCATCGCCCGCTCCCACCGCAGGCAGGGACTGGGGCTGGCCATGGCCGGAACCCTGGTGAAGATCGCCACGGACATCGGCATCGAGAAGCTCCTCGTGAACATGGTCGAGAACCAGCTCGGCTCCCGCCGGACCTTCGAGAAGCTCGGTTTCCAGAAGGAGGCCGTCCTTCCGCGCCACGTCAAGGACATCAGCGGGACCAAGCGCGACCTGATCATCATGGCCAACGATGTCTCCCAGATCTGGGCGGCCATGGAGACCATGGTGCAGGACTACCAACCCCATAGAGACTAGTCCGTCTCCGCACCCCAACAGCCCCGTCCGCGGGGCTGTTTTTTAATGGCTGGAAACCTCATGATTCCCGAAAAAGTCCTGCAGATCCTCCAGGCCCACGGCCTCAGCGCCCTCGAGTTCGAACCCGGCAGCACGCCGACCGTCGAGATGGCGGCCCGGCGCCTGGGCGTGGAGAACGCCCGGATCGCCAAGTCCCTGCTCTTCAAGAGCAAGGGCGGAACCTACCACATGGTGGTGTGCCCGGGCGACAAGCGCCTCTCCTCCGGCGTCCTCAAGCGGGTCATCGGCGCGAAGGTTTCCATGACCACCGCCGACGAGACCGAGCACGTCACGGGCTTCCGGCCCGGCGGGGTGTGCCCCTTCGGCCTGGAGGGGGTGGAGATCCTGCTCGACGAGGCCCTGGGTGACCTGGGGACCGTCTATCCTGCCGCCGGGACGGACGCGACGGGCGTGCCGACCACCCTCGACCAGCTTGCCCGGATCACGGGCGGGCGGGTCGTGAACCTCAGCGAGACGGCCTAGCATCAGAAATCGTGATGGCGCTATAGCTTCCGTCAGCCTTGGTACACTTGTGTCCTGGACGGCGGGCCGATCAGGGTGTCCTGCGAGCGGCGACCGCCTCCAGGGAGCCACGAATGCCAGGTATCGGAACCCTCGTCAATGCCGCGGCGATCCTGTTCGGCGCGTCCTTCGGCCTCTTCTTCGGCCGGTTCATTCCGGAACGCATCCGCACGACCACGATGTACGCCATCGGCCTGACGGTCTTCTGCATGGGCATGCAGATGGCCCTGGATCCCCACATCGAGCAGACTCAGATCCCCTATGCGGGGCCGATGCCCTACCGGCCCAACCTGCTGATCGTGATCGGGGGCATGGTCAGCGGGAGCATCCTCGGAGAGCTGCTCCACATCGAGCGGCGTCTTGAGTCCTTCGGACAGTATCTGCACCGGATCACCGCCAAGTTCCAGGCCTCGCCGGCGAAGGGGGGGACTCCGGACACGGGAAGCCACAATCTCATCGAGGGCTTCGTGACCGCCTCGCTCGTCTACTGCATCGGCGCCATGGCCGTGATCGGCCCGATCCAGGACGCCGCCGGACAGCCCCACGTCCTCTACGTCAAGGCGATGCTGGACGGCATCGGCTCCGTCGTGCTCGCCAGCACCCTCGGCCTCGGTGTCGCGCTCTCCGCCATCCCCCTTGTCCTCTACCAGGGCGGGATCACCCTGGCGGCCCAGGGCGTCGCCCCCTACCTCACCCTCCCCGTCCTCGCCACGCTCACCGCCACGGGCGGCCTGCTCATCGCCGCGATCGGCATCGACCTCATGGGCATCCGGCGCCTTCCGGTGGGCAACATGCTGCCCGGCGTCTTCACGGCGGCGATCCTCGCCTACTTCCTGGGCTGATCCCTACGGACGCAGGAACCGCTCCAGGAGCGTGTGGCCAGGATCCAGCATCAGGCCGCAGGCCGCGGCCTCGCGCTCAGTGAAAGCCCTGCCGGACCCGGGCCCGACCCCTGTTCCCGCATAGCAGAAAGGCGGCGGCTCCGGATGGTGGCCCTTGGTCCGCACCAGGGTGGCATGGTCGGGGGCGATGAGGATGCGGTAGTCCCCCATCGTCCGGAGCTTGGCCAGGAGCGGCCCCACGATGGCCTCGTCGATGCGCGCCAGGGATCTCGCCTTCTCTTCCGCCATCCCCTGGTGGGCGGCCTCGTCCGGCGCCTCCACGTGCACGACCACCACGTCGTAGCGGTCCAGGGCCTCGAGGGCCGCGCGGCCCTTGCCGTCGTAGTCCGTGTCGATGTAGCCCGTGGCGCCGGGCACCTCGACGAGGTCCATGCCCATGCCCAGGGCGATGCCCCGGATGATGTCCACGGCGGTGATCGCCGCGCCCCTGAGCCCGAACCGGGCCTGCAGGGTCTCCAGCTTCATCGGCGTGCCCTGCCCCCAGAGCCAGATGTTCGTGGCCCACGCCTCGCCCCTCGCCCGGCGGCGCTGGTTGACGGGGTGGTCGGCCAGCACCTCCGCCGCGCGCCGCATGATCCCGGCCACGCGGTCCCCTCCCTCCCCCTTGGGCCAGTAGGCATCCACGCGCTCGCCGGTGATGTCGTGGGGAGGCTGGCATTCCACCGTCATGTCCGCGGCGCCGGAGAGCAGCAGCAGGTTGCGGTAGGAGACCCCGGTGTGGAAGGCGCAGGTCTCGCCGGGGAAGACGGCCTCGTTGAGGGAGGCGATCAGGGCCGCGGCGTCGGACTGGGAGATGTGCCCGGCGGTGAAGTCCTTCATCCGGCCGTCGGCGATGTTCACGAAGTTGCAGCGGAAGATGAGCTGGTCCGGGGAGGCGCTCACCCGCTGGGCCAGGGCCTCCATGGGGGCGCGGCCAGTGTGGTACTTGCGCGGATCGTAGCCCATGAGCGTGAGGGTTCCGGCGTCCGTCCCGGCGGGGAAGCCCTCGGGGATCGTCACGATGCGGCCCAGGCGGCCGGCGCGGGAGATGGCGTCCATGTGGGGAATGCGGGCGGCCTCCAGGGGCGTCCGCCCTCCGAGCTCGGGCAGCGGCTCGTCGGAGGCTCCGTCGGGAAGGATGATCACGTATTTCATGTCAGGCATGGGCCTCGATGAAGGCCTTCACGCGGTCCACCGCGGGGGGCAGAACGGTGAAGTGCTGGGGTCGCCGTTCGAGATCCTGGAACCGGGCGGGACAGGCCGGCTTGCGCCCCAGGGCTTCCAGGATGGTGTCCTCGAACTTGACGGGGAGGGCCGTTTCCAGGCAGACCAGGGGCACGCCGGCCTCCCGGTGCTGGAGGCCCACCTTGATCCCGTCCGCCGTGTGGGTGTCGATCTCCACCCCGTGGCGCCCCCAGATCCGCCGGATGGTCTCCAGCCGGTCCGCATGGGTGCTCTTCCCGGACACGAAGCCGAAGTCGGCGATCCGCGCGAAATGCGGGGTTCCGGAGAGATCGAAGGGCCTGCCCGCGTCCACCTCCGCCCAGAGGGCCTTGACCAGGGCCGCGTCGCGGCCCACCAGGTCGAACACGAAGCGCTCGAAGTTCGAGGCCTTCGAGATGTCCATGGAAGGGCTCGAGGTGGCGAAGGTATCGCCCGCGGAGCGGGGTTTGTAGACCCCCGTGCGGAAGAACTCGTCCAGGACGTCGTTCTCGTTGGTGGCGAGGACGAGGCGCCTGATGGGCAGCCCCATGCACCGGGCCACGTGCCCGGCGCAGATGTTCCCGAAGTTCCCCGAGGGCACCGCGAAGGACACCTGCTCGTCGTTGGACCGGGTCGCGGCGAAGTAGCCCTTGAAGTAGTAGACCACCTGGGCCATGAGGCGGGACCAGTTGATGGAGTTCACCGTCCCGATCCGGTACTTCTCCTTGAAGGCGCGGTCGTTGGAGACGGCCTTCACGATGTTCTGGCAGTCGTCGAACATGCTCTCGATGGCCAGGTTGAAGATGTTCGGGTCGGCCAGGCTGTACATCTGGGCCCGCTGGAAGGCGCTCATCCGGCCGTGGGGCGAGAGCATGAACACCCGGATGCCCTTCTTGCCCCGCATGGCGTACTCCGCCGAGGAGCCCGTGTCCCCGGAGGTCGCGCCAAGGATGTTCAGCTCCTCGCCAGATCTGGCCAGGGCGTACTCGAAGAGGTTCCCGAGCAGCTGCAGGGCGATGTCCTTGAACGCCAGGGTGGGGCCGTTGGACAGGCCCAGGATGTGCAGTCCGGGCTCCAGGGTCCTCAGGGGCACGATGTCCGGACTGCCGAAGGTCCCGGCCGTATAGGTCCTGGACACCAGGGCCCGGAGGTCCTCCTCGGGAATGTCCGTGGCGAACCGGCGGACGATCTCGAAGGCCAGCCCCGGATAGTCCAGGGACCGCCAGCGGGCCAGGTCCTCGTCCGTGACCCGGGGATAGGCCTCCGGCAGGAAGAGGCCGCCGTCCGGCGCGAGCCCGCCCAGCAGGGTCCTGGAGAAAGGCACCGGGGCGCATCCCCCTCGCGTGCTGATGTTCTGCATGGCGGTCACCCCTTCCGGATTCGCTGCCCCAGTTTAGCGATCCGGGCGGGCGGAATGGCCTGCCAGAAGGCTCGAACTTGGGCCGGATCCTGGTCACTATGGAAGGTGGGCCTGCCGAAGTGGCACCCTTCCGCGATCCCTCCCATGAACGCCGCAGAACTCGATGCCATCGACCGGAAGATCCTCGAGGAACTCCTCGCGGACGCGCGCATCCCCGTCGCGACGCTGGCCCAGCGCGTGCACCTCTCCCGGCACGCCGTGCGCCACCGCATTGACCGGCTCGAGGCCCGGAAGGTGATCGGGGGCTACACCATCCGGGTGGGCGAAGTGCCCAGCGGAAGGGCCTCGGCACGAGCCATCATCCGGGTCTACCGGAAGGACCGGATGCGCGGCACGGAGGTCACGGACGCCATCGCGAGAATCCCCGAAGTCACATGCTGCTACGTCGTGAGCGGCGATTCCGACCTGATCGTCCACATCGAGGCGGAGAGCCAGGAGCGAGTGAACGCCATCTGGGCGCACCTGGCGGACCTGCCCGGCGTGGCGGACACGAACACGGCCTTCGTCCTTTCCTCGGTCGTCGACCGGCGGCGGGGCTGAAGCGATGGACAGCTACGACAGCATCGTGATCGGCGCGGGCCCTGCAGGCGCCACCGCCGCCTACCACCTGGCCCACATGGGAAGGAAGGTCCTGCTGCTGGAGAAGGCCAAGCTCCCCCGCATGAAACCCTGCGGAGGCGGCGTCTCGCCCGAGGTCGCGCGGTGGCTCCCCTTCGATCTCGCGCCCGCCGTCTCCACCTCGATTTCACGCCTCCGCCTCACCTGGGAGATGGCAACCCCCGTCGAGGCGGACCTCGGACCCACGACGACCCTCTGGATGGTCCGCCGGGAGGTGTTCGACCAGCTGCTCGTGGACCAGGCGGTGTCCCAGGGCGCCGAGCTGCGCGATGCCACGGAAGCGACGGCCTGCCGCTGGGAGTCCGGCCACTGGACCGTGGATACGCCCTCGGGCCCCGCGGCGGGCCGCTTCCTCATCGGCGCGGACGGGGCCCTCGGGAGGACCGCGAAGGCCCTCGGGTTCTCCCGGCTGAAACATACCCTGGCGGTCGCCCTGGAGGGCGAGGCCCTCTGCCCGATGACCGATGTCCGCACGGCGCACGTGGATTTCGGTTCCGTCCCGAACGGCTACCAGTGGGCCTTCCCCAAGGCCGACGGCTGGTCCGTGGGCTGCGGCGTCTTCCGCGGGAAGGGGGGTGGAAACCTCCGGGCATCCTTCGGGGCCTACTGCCGGGGCTTGCAGCTCGATCCCGACCACATGCGTCCGGCAGGCCACCCCATCAAGCTCTGGGACGGAGACCAGACGCTCCATACCCAGCAGGCGCTCCTGGCGGGCGAGACCGCCTGCCTGGTGGACCCTTTCACGGCCGAAGGCATCCGCCCCTCGGTGCTCTCGGGGCGGATCGCCGCCGAGAGCGTGCATGCCGCGCTCTCCCGGAAGGATCCTTCCCTCGAGGACTACACCCGGCGGATCCACGAACGCCTGGGAACGGAAATGATCTGGGCCCGTCGCCTGGCCCGGATCTTCTTCCGCGTGCCCGCGGCGGCCTACCGCCTGGGCGTCCAGCGTCCCGGCGCGGTCCAGCACATGGCGCGCCTCCTCTCAGGCGAGAGCCGCTATTCCGAGGTGGCCCAGAGAGCCATCTCCCACCTCACGAAGGGGCTGCTGGGGACCCCATAGCGCTCTGATCGCAGAGCGGGGTGCCTTCCGGATAGCCCGCGAGGGTCCAGACGGTGTCCACCACGGTTTCCGCGGGGCGTCCCATCAGCGTGCCGAACCAGCCGCGCCGGACATCCAGGACCGCCGCGGGCAGTTCCTCCCCTTCCCGGAACACGCGTTTCGCGCCCCCGAGATTCTCCCCGTGGGCACAGGTCCAGGTGCCCGCCTCCGGACATCGCTCGCCTGAACGGATGCGGGTTCCCAGGGCGGATCGGGGCCTGGGAGCTGCTGCCGGGGGCATCTCGGAAACCGGAGAGCCCGTCCCCGGCTTCGGGCCCCGCCAGCGGAAGGATTCCAGGACCGCGTCCCACATGGCCAGGAATTCCGCCTCCGAGAGACTGCTCTCCACGGGCTCCTTGTCCCCGCTGCCGGAGAACATCTGCACCATGATGTAGGGCCGAGTCAGGTCCCTCTCGTCGCCCCCTTCGAATTCCCACATGGCGTTGCAGCCGGATGTGCCGTTCTTTTCCTTGGTCCTGACGACGATCTCCTCCCCGGCATATTCGCCGAGGGTGCGTTTCCGGCTCCGGACTCCGCGGATGAACCGGGCGAGGACCTCCGGCATGGCCCCCCGGTGCCGGGCGATGAGGCCTTCCGGCTTCACGGTCGGCGCCCCCTGGGTGTAGAGGCTGATCACCACGTCCGGGTGATGCGCCAAGCGCCATTCGGCAGCGATGGCTTCGAAACATTCGTCTGACGGGGAGGGTACATCCCCCGCGAGGAATGCGTGTTGAAAACAATACCCAGGCTCCTGGGGAACCTCGTCATCCCTTCTTGGACGAATGCGAGAGAGATAATCGGATATTTCTCTCAGTGCGGTTTGTTGTTTCCCTGCATCCACCCAGATGCCACCCTCGAAACGATAACCCACACCTTCTTGAGAGAAGTTGCCTGGAGTCTCAATCCAGTAATAGGTTTCACGTTTGCATCCTTCTCCTTTGAATCCATCCTCTCCCCAGAACAACACATGTGATGAATTTGGCACCTGGTCATGAACGTACTTCTCCAGAAGGGTTCCCTCACCCACATCGACCATATCGGTTGATGTTTCACTGAGAAGTTTCCCGAATTTTCTCGTGACGTTCTTCAGGCTGGCGACGCGATCATCAACAATCATTTTCTGGAATTTTCGCTTGGAGATCTCAGGAAATACAGTTATCGACCCGATAGGAATGTCCTGGCGCCCCCACCCCGCGAGGGTGGAGGGTTCGGGGATATCCAACTGGAAACGCCCTGCGGCGTAGGTCTTCATGGGCATGTGCAACTCCCGTTTCCGGTTTCTCTCGTGGTGCCGCCACGCGCCGAAGGCCATCAGGCAGGCCAGGGTCACGGCAACGATTTTCGCGATCTGGGGCCGCGTCCGCATCAGGTCCTCCTCACAGCCGCTTCACCATGTCCACGATGGCGAAGAAGGTGGCCCCGCGGACCACTGCGTTTTCATAGGCGCCCTGGTGATCGAAGCCGCTAAGTATGTATATCTGCTTTACTCCGTGTCGACTGGGAAATGCACCACTGACATCTGGAACCGTTCCGTCGCCCCTGTTGCTGATCCCCTTGCGATTCTTGTGGTGACATCGAAATTCCTGCACAATTTTCGGGATGACGAGAGGGTGGCCATTTGTTTTTGCCACCTTCCTTTCCGCTTCTATCTGACCGAGGCTCCAGCTTTCCAGTACATCCAGTTCAACTCCACGAATATTTTTTCCGTTAGTATTTTTTAGATTTGCAGATTGGTAGAATCGACTCGCTCCACCATTATTGAATGGTTTTTCATAAAGCAATTCCGCTCTCCAATGAACATGATTTAATGTATCAATTTTTTCATTTTCTCCATAATGTATATACGTTTTGGGATGATAATAATTACCAAGAAATCGTTCCTTTTCATCTTGTTTTTTAAAATCTGCTTTCGCACCACAATGAAACAGTTGTGCTTCTGTTACGATTTTTACGTAATCTTCCCAAGAACTATTCTTCCCAAATTTATTAACGTGCAATTTTGCTGGATCTAACATCCATTCAACCACTGGGCAATACCATTTCCCCTTTGCCAAAAAAATCTCTCCATAGGGATCGCCATGTGCAGGTAGTCCTAACACATGCCTGCTGGTTTGATTTTCCGCAATCTCCGCAAGCAGCCACGGGCCGGGGTAGTCCGGCGTCGGGGCCAGTTCAAGGGCGGCGGGGCTGAAGGCCAGGACTGGATTGGCTTTGGAAGTGGTCGAGCCCGCGATGCAGGCAAAACCCAAACCTCCGATGCTCCCGTCGGACTCGAACCCGCACGCCATGCGGCGGTACATGACCGGCGCGCCCAGGGCGGGCATCTCCCCATGCACGATGCCCAGGATCTTGTCCTCATGTCCCTCGTTCTTCAGGAGCTTCGAGGCCATCCGGGCCACGAAGCCCCCCATGGAGTGGGTCACGAGGATGACGTGGCGGCACTCGAAGGCGGGCTTGCCGTCCGGTCCCTTCGCTTCCGCGTACTTCCTGATGACAGCCTCGATCTTCCCCTTGAGCCGCTTGGCCGAGTCCGCGTTGGACTGCAGCCAGTTGTAGCCGCAGGCATGCACCGGGAAACGGAAGGCACCCGCCTTCTTGATGTCCTCCAGGGTCAACCGGAAACTGGCTGGAATCCGTGACTTGACGGGAGTCCGATTCCCGTAGGGATCTCCCGGGATCACTTGGCCTGCATGATGCATCTCGTTCCACCAACTGCTGAGTTTCGGCTGGGTCGCCCCAGGACCGGGGGGATACATGAAGCGCGACAGATCACACTCCAGGCTCCGGAGGAGCTGCCCGTAGGCGCCCTCCCACATGACCTCGCCCCAGCCCCTGGCCCTGGCTTCCTGGGCGGACAGCGGGAGACCGGTCACGTCCACCATCCCCTCGCCGTCCACCTCGACATTGTCCTTGTTGAGAATCACCTGGCGAAGGGCGGGGGGGTAGCAACTCATCCGCGTGAGCATGGACAAGCCCTCGTTCGGCGTCCAGGTCTTGGCGGTGTAGTCCTGGCCCGCCTTCCGGTAGGCCGTTCCCACGGGGATTTCCCGCCCGGACTTCACCTTGAGGTTCGATCCCATGACCCCGGGCACGAAGATGACGGGGATGACCTTGCGCGACGGCACCAGGACCTCCGCCCGCGTCTTGAAGGACTCGGGGCTCAGGGCGGACCTGGCCTTCACTGTGCCGTCCTTCTGCACTTCGCGGTCCACCGGACGCAGCGGATCCACGGTCATCATGCCTCCTCGGGTCCGAACACCTGGATTTCCAGAGCGCCTGCGAGTTCGCCCGTGCAGAGTTCCGTCCGCCCCTGGTCGTCGCTCACACCCTCCACCGTGCTCCCGTCCTCCCGGGTGATCCGGTAGCGCATCTTCCCGGCGGGCTCACCCAGGGGATCGATGAGCACGAACGCCTCGTCCATCCTCGCGGTGCTCTTCGTGAACGAGCGCGTCCTCGCTTCCCGGTTGGCGGGGCCGGCCCAGGCGACGTTCGCGAACTGGCCCAACCAGCCGGCGGTGCCCCCGGCCCGGATACCTCCGTCCTTGATTTCCAGGAAGGCGCCGCCGGAACGCAGGACGATTCCCTTCGCGGCGTCCAGTTCGAGGGGACCCCCCACGGACAGCAGGCGCAGCGCCTTGGCGGCAACCACCTCCGCGTTCCCGTCCTGGGCCTGGATGGAGATGTCGCCGGAGGCGGCGACGAGCTTCATGCCCATGCGGTGCGCGAAGAGCCCGATGGATTCCAGGGCGTGGAAGAGCATCCGCCGGCCCGCACTCGCCTGGAGGTTCCGCATGGCCCCCAGGTCCAGGTTGCTCGCGGCCTGCACCGTTGCGCCGTCCCCCGAGGCGAGCGCCATCCCGGCGGGGGCGCTGGCGAGCAGGATGGAGCTCCGGCCGCCCGGGTATCCGGGAGCCTGCTCCCAGGCCCGGACGCACTCCAGGAGATCCGCCCGGGAGCTGTCCTCCAGACCCTCCAGGCCGTGCCGGCCGCCCAGTTCCCCGGCAGTCCTCGCCAGCTCCAGACCCGCCTCCAGGTGCCCCAGGGCCTCCTCGCGCGAGAGTTGCGAGCCGCCCGCGCCCGGACGGGCGTCGGCGCTGATCAGCACCCCTTGTCCGCCCCGAAGGGCCACGGCGGCGTCGGTCCTCAGCTCCGCGCCCTCCCCCCGCGGCTCGGCCACCCCGTTCCGCCGGGGATGGACGTTGAAGCCCAGGTTCAGCTCCGTGCGGGCATGGTCGCTGGCCAGCCGAGTCCGGACCTCCCCTGGGGTGTCGTCGAACAGCAGTTCGCTCCCGGCGAGGCCGCCGTGCACCCTGGAGCGCAGGCCCGAGACCGCCCGGTCTCCCGGCAGGCAGGTCGCGTCGCTGAAGCGCCCCGGCGGGCGCGTGCCGCCCGGCAGGACCCCCACCACCACAGGCCTGTCCGGATCGTTCCCGAGGAAGTCCAGCAGGACTTCGTCCCCCGTCCGGGGAAGGAAGGTGCCCCCCATGCCCTGGCTCGACCAGGGCTGCACGGCCCGGATCCAGAAGCTGTCCCGGTCCGTGCCGGTGGCTCCGGCCTCCGGGTGGTCCTCGGGACGGGCGCAGTGGAGCCGGACCTTGATCCGGCCCCAGGCATCCGTGTGCACGGCTTCCTGCCCGGGCCCCACCACCGTCGCCGTCTGGAGGCCCGGAACGGGCGCGGGGAGTTCCTCGGGGAGGAGGGGGATCCCCCGGCGGAGGCCCTCGAAGCGGTTGCGGTAGACTTGGCCTCCCGCCTCCCCCCGGCGGCCGAGGGCCTGCGCCAGTCCCTCCGGCAGGTTGTTCACGGCCTCCAGTTCCACCCGCGTGAGCACGAACTCCCGGTTCTCCGGCGGATCCTGGTCGTGGACGGGGTGCTGACTCAGGGTGAAGCAGGTCCCGGCCCGGAACTCCCGCACGCTGCCCTCCCCCTCGAAGGCCTTGGTGCGCTGGCTCCTCCCCCGGGAAGCGGCAGCCGCGCGGGCCTCGGGGACCTCCAGGCCCTCCTGCTCCAGGGGCGGCTCGTGCCGGTAGTCCTCGAGCGTGCTGGCCAGGGCATTCCCGAACGGCCCTTGGTCGGCCCCCACCTCTTCCGCGGCCGTGCTGCAGGAACCCTGGGCGTGGTTCCAGGCCCGGCGCGTCACCCGGCTGCACTGGAGCGTCCGCCGGGCATGCCACCGCGTGATCGAATCGGCCCGCTCCGTGCCGTCGGCCCGGTGGAAGCGCACGGTCCCCGCCTCGTTCCCGTCCAGGTCCCGGGGGTCGTCGAAGAGGACCAGGGTGTGCTGGGGGAAGTCGGGTGAACCATCCTTCGCGGGGGCGAAGACGAAGGAGACGCCGATCCCGGCGAGACGACGGCGGATGAAGTCCCAGGGGGTCTCCCCGCACTGGAAGATGAACTCCCGGACCGGGAAGCGGCCCCGGCAGCGGTTGTCGATGCCGAAGCAGGCGGCGAAGACGGGATTGTCCCGGAGGGCCTCGTCCAGGAGCTGGCGCGCGACCTCCAGATCGGTCCGTCCCAGGTAGACCCTCGACGTGCGGCCATGCTTCAGAGCGGCGGTGACGGGCTCGACGACCAGGCGGTAGGCGGCGAGGGCGCCGTCCGAACCCTCGCTGCGGACTTCCATGACCACGCCGTTGATCTCCCGCCGGGTGCCGCCGGCGGTGAGGAGGGCGACCTGGACGGGCATGCCCTCGAGGGCCTTCAGCTCCAGGAAGGCGTCCGGGGACAGGACCTCGACTTCGTAGCGGAAGCCCTCGTTCACGGCCTCCCAGCCCGTGACCCGGCGCGCCAGGAGCATGCCGTCCGGGAACCCGGCATCGAGGGAGGGGTGCAGCTCCACCAGCCGCGTGTCCTGGGTGAGGAAGGACCGGAACCGTTCCTCCAGACCGCGGCCCCATGCAGCAGGTTCCAGGATGGGCATGGCAAGATTCCTCATGATCAAGTAATTAGTGTATATTTTTTAACATTTATTATATAAATATTTATATAAACAACGATTGATAAAATCATTCGGTTTGAATTATTGAATCATATTCTAGGAGATTCCGCCCTCGAAGGGAAGAGGGAAGCGAGGGTCCCGGATGCAGTCCTGGACGGCCGGGGCCGGAGTAAGCTGGGTCGGTGCCGAGGAGATCCCATGCCTGAACAGGACGCCAACCGCGAGGCCCTGGTCCTCATCGATATCCAGAACGACTACTTCCCGGGCGGCCGCTACGAAGTCCCCGGAAGCACGCCGGCGGCGCAGACCGCCGCCCGGCTGCTCAAGGCCTTCCGCCGCCGGAAACAGCCCGTCGTGCACGTCCAGCACCTCGCCACGCGGCCCGGATCCACCTTCTTCCTGCCGGACACGCCCGGGGCGGAGATCCATGCCCTCGTCCGCCCGGCCGAGGGTGAGGCCGTCGTGGTCAAGCACTTCCCGAACTCGTTCCGGGAGACCGGCCTCCTCGGGATCCTGCAGGGGCTCGGTGCGAAGCGGCTCGTGCTGGCGGGCATGATGACCCACATGTGCGTCGACGCCACGGCCCGGGCCGCCTTCGACCTGGGCTTCGAGTGCACGGTGGCGTCCGACGCCTGCGCGGCGCCCGCGCAGGACTTCGAGGGGACCCGCGTCCCCCCGGACCTCGTCCAGGCGTCCTTCCTGGCGGCCCTGTCGGGCTCCTACGCGAAGGTCGTCAAGGGCGCCGAGCTGCTCTGATCATCCCGCCACGCGCCGCATGGCCTCGATGAAGCGGTCCACTTCCTCCTCGCTGTTGTAAGGGGAAAGGCCGGCGCGCACCCATCCGCCCGTCGGATGGAGGCCCAGGACCTCCGCCAGGGTCCAGGCGTAGAAGTCCCCGTCCGCGACGAACACGGACGATTCCTCGATGACCTGTCGACAGACGTCCACGGGCGCCAGGCCCGCGACGGTCAAGGCCACGGTGGGCGTCTTGCGCACGGAGGGGGGAGCCTGGAAGAGCCGGACCCTGGGCAGGCCCGACAGGGCCGCACGGATCTTCTCGGCCAGGCGGTTCTCGTGGGCCTCCATGCGCGCGTAGCCGGACACGATCCGTTCCCGGCGCGTGCTCCCCCCGCCCAGGCTCGCGATGAACTCCACGGCGGGCTGGATGCCCGCCAGGCCCTCGTGGTTCAGGGTGCCCGTCTCGAGCCTTTCCGGCGCTTCCTCGGGCGCGGGGACCAGCTTGTAGACCGGGAGTTTCTCGAACAGCTCCGACCGGATGGCCAGGACGCCGAGGTGCGGTCCGAAGAACTTGTAGGCCGAGCAGGACAGGATGTCCGCGCCGAGGGCCTTGAAGTCCACGGAGATGTGCGGCACCGCCTGGACGGCGTCCACGGCCACCAGGGCCCCGACCTGCTTCGCCTTCGCGACGATCCGCGCCACATCGTTGATGGTGCCCACGGCGTTGGAGGCCAGCCCCACCGCCACCAGGCGGGTCTTCGCGCCGATGAGGCCGTCCAGTCCGGAGAGATCCAGGGTGAGGGTCTCCCGGTCCACCTTGATCCAGCGGACGGTCACGCCCTTGTCCGCGGCGAGGGTGACCCAGGGGTCCACGTTCCCACGATGGTCCAGCTCCGTCACGACGATCTCGTCGCCGGCCTTCCAGTCCCGGCCCAGGGCCCGGGCCGCGTGGAAGAGGAGGGTGGTGGCGTTGGCGCCGAAGGCGATCTCGCCCGGCTCCGCGTGGAGCAGGTCCGCCATGGCGCACCTGGCTTCGTGGATGTACGCGTCGGTCTCGACGCTCGACGCGAAGACGCCGTGGACGTTCGCGCCGCCCCTCCGCATGTAGTCCGCCATGGCCTGGATGCAGGTGCCCACCACCTGGGAGCCGCCGGGACCGTCGAAATAGGCCACGGGCTTGCCTTGGTAGGTCCTCCGGAGGGCAGGGAACATCTGGCGGACCAGATCGATGGGATAGGGTGCGCAGTTCATGGGTGTCTCCCGTTCAGGACGCACGGACAGTCTGGGGGAAGGGGCCCGGCAAATGCTGGGGAAGCCCAGGGGAGCATGGGCAGAATCGGCGTGGATGTCCAGGGCAAACCGCAGGACCTGCGGATCCGGTCAGAACAGCCTCCGCAGCGGATAGCCGGGGAACGCCTTGATCCGGTCCAGGATCGGGATGGTGGCGATCTTGGCCACCCCCAGGCCGTCCTCCAGGAGGGCATCGGCGACCTGCCGGAGCTGGGGCATGTCCTGGGCGACGACGTAGAGCAGATAGTCGTAGTGCCCGCTCACGCGGTGGCAGGAGACCATGTGCGGGTGCTCCTCCACGAGCTTCAGGAACCGCGCCACCTCGGGACTGCTGTGGTTCTCGAGGGTCACCTCGATGAAGGCCTCCAGGATGTGGCCGATCTTGTCCAGGGCCAGGTCGGCCAGGTAGCGGGGAATGATCCCGTCGGCCTCGAGCTTCCGGACCCGGGCCAGGCACGCGCTGGGGGACAAGGCCACCTGCTCCGCCAGCTCCTGGTTGGTGATCCGTCCATGGCACTGCAGCGCCTCGAGAATCCTCAGATTGATGGGATCGAGCTTCGTGCCGGCCATGGACCTACCCTCGGCTCCTAATGTACGAGGAATGCGGCCAGGGTCAGGCGTCCTCGCGATGAAAAATTCTTATCCGGTCATTCCCGCGGCCTCGGCGGCTCCCGGGCAGATAGAATGCGGTCCCATGATCAAGATCCAGGACCTCCACGTCATCGGCTTCACCCGCCTGCCGGCGCCGAGGGTGCTGAAGCGGGAACTCCCCATTCCCCGGACCGCCCGCGAACAGGTGGCCCGGAACCGCGAGGCCGTCATCCGGATCCTCCGGGGGGAGGACCCGCGCCTGCTCGTCGTGGTGGGCCCCTGCTCCATCCACGACCTCGAGGGGGCCCTGGACTACGCCGGGAGGCTCGCCCGCCTGCGGCGCGCCCTCGCGGACCGGATGGAGATCGTGATGCGCGTCTACTTCGAGAAGCCGCGCACGACCCTGGGCTGGAAGGGCCTCATCAACGACCCCAACCTGGACCACACCCACGACATCGGGAAGGGGCTGGCCCTGGCGCGGCGCCTGCTGCTGGCGGTCACGGACATGGGCCTGCCGGCCGCCACGGAGTTCCTGGATCCCATCGTGCCCCAGTACATCGACGACCTGGTGACCTGGGCGGCCATCGGCGCCCGGACCACGGAATCCCAGACCCACCGGGAACTGGCCAGCGGCCTCTCCATGCCCGTGGGCTACAAGAACTCCACGGACGGCTCCCTGCAGGTGGCGCTGGACGCCATGCAGTCGGCGCGGGCGCCGCACACCTTCCTGGGCATCGACCAGGACGGCTTCACGAGCATCGTGCGCACCACCGGGAACCCCGACGGGCACGTCGTCCTGCGGGGAGGCAGGACCCGGACCAACTTCGACGCCGGGAGCATCCGCGCCGCCGAGGCCAAGCTCAGACAGGCGAAGCTCCCGCCCGCGATCATGGTCGACTGCAGCCACGCCAACTCGGGCAAGCTGCCCGCCCGCCAGGAGGACGTCCTGCGCAGCATCCTCGAGCAGCGGATCGGCGGCACCCGCTCCCTGGTCGGCGTCATGCTCGAAAGCTACCTGGAGGAGGGCAGCCAGCCCATCCCCGGCGATCTCTCCGAACTGCGCTACGGGGTCTCCGTCACGGACGCCTGCATCTCCTGGGAGACCACGGAGCGCCTCCTGCGGGGAAGCCACGAGGCCCTGGCGGCCATCCTGTAGCGCTACGGCAGGGCCAGGGCCTTCCCTTCCCGGCGGTAGTCGCTGACGGCGAGGCAGCGCCCCCCCTTCCGGAAAACCCCGTGCACGTCGGCGATCAACTCGTGCTTGTCCTTGAGGGGGTAGCCCATCCCCGCCAGGGCCTCGAGCAGCCCGGGACGGTCGAAGCCGGGCTCGTGGGCCAGGACGTCGGGCCAGCCCTGGTGATGGAGGCGGCTGGCCCGGACCAGCGCCTCCGGGTCCACTCCGTGCAGCAGGAGGGCCACGAGGATGTTGGCCAGGGTCGTCGGGATCGTGGGGCCTCCGGGCGTCCCCAGCACCATCTCCACCTCCGCGCCCGAGGTCACCAGGACGGGGGCCATGTTGCTGGCGGGCCGCTTCCCCGGCGCGAAGAGGTTGGGCGCGCTCCCGATGACGCCGAAGTAGTTCTCCTTGCCTTCGACGAAGGAGAAGGAGTCGAGGCTGCCGTTGAGCAGGAAGCCGGCGCCCGCCACGGCCCACTTCGAGCCGTAGCGCAGGTTCATGGTGTAGGAATTGGAGACGGCGTTGCCCTCCGCGTCGATGATTGCGAAGTGGGTGGTGTCCTTCCCGGAGGTTCTCGGCCCTCCCGCCAGGGCGTCCGTGGGCGTGTCCCTCGCCGGATCGATGAGGGCGAACAGGCGGTCGGCGTTCTCCCGGGCGAGCAGGCGCCGCCAAGTCTCCCCCAGGGGGACATCCCCCAGGTAGTCCATGCGGTCGACGAAGGCCCGCTTGGAGGCCTGGGCCAGGTAGTGGTAGTACTCCGGGCTGCCGTACTCCAGTCGCCGGAACGCCTCCCGGTCGAGGATCTCCAGGATCTCCAGGAGCATGGCGCCGCCGCCCTCGGGGGGAACGGTCCAGACCTGCCTTCCCGCGATCTCGGCGGAAAGGGGCTCCACCTCCCGGATGGCATAGTCCGCCAGGTCCCGTTCGGACAGGAACCCGCCGTGGGCCCCCAGGTCGGCGGCGATCTGCTCGGCGATGCGGCCCCGGTAGAAGGCCCGCTCCCCTTCCCGGGCCAGCAGCCTCAGGGTGCCCGCGAGGGCGGGATTGGGCAGTACGTCCCCGGCCTGGTAGGGCGTGTCCCGCACGTAGATCCGCCGGGCCTCGGGCGATACCGCCAGCCGGGGGGCGAGCCGGTTGAGGCAGTCCGCCTCGTACTGGGTGACGACCGCGCCCTCCTCGGCCCGCCGGGCGACCTCCAGCAGGAGGTCCGCGGCCTTCAGCTTCCCGTGGCGGGCGTGCAGTTCGAAGAAGGCCTTGACCGTGCCCGGCACGCACACCGAGCAGGGACCGAATGCCGTCTTGTCCGGGTCCGGGTTGCCGTCCGGAAGCAGGAAGGCCTCCCGGCGGGCGCCCATGGGCGCCTGCTCCCGGTAGTTGAACGCCTGGGGCCTGCCTCCCTTCTCCTGGAAGAGCAGGTAGCCCCCTCCGCCCAGGTTTCCCGCCTGGGGGTGGTAGATGCACAGGGAGAACGCCGTCGCGAAGGCGGCGTCGAAGGCGTTGCCGCCGTCCTGGAGCACCTGGACGGCCAGTTCCGAGGCCTGGCGGGCCGCGGTGGCGACGGCCCCCCTGCCCTCCGCCAAGGAAACCTGCCCGGGCCCGGCGGCGCTCATGGTGACCCTGAAGTCGTTGTACGTGTTCGTCACGCCGGCTCCTTTCGCGGACTTCGTTCAGTGTAGGGCGGGTCTCGGCCCCAGGGCCCCGCGGACCAGGGTCCTCGCGTGCTCGAGCCAGGCCTGCCGCTCCGCCGCACTGCTGTTCGCGACCACGCTGTAGGTGTGGTGTACGAAACCGGGCACTCCGCAGTAGCCGAAGATGCACTTGCCCCAGAGGGTGTCCAGGGGATCTCCGAAGATCGCCAGCTCCCGCTCCGCGGGGGTATCCGCGGTATTCAGGACGATGGCCGTGCGCGCCTTGAGCAGCCCCCTCGGGACCCCGGTGCCCGCATCGCCCTCGCTGAACCGGTAGGCCACCCCCGCCCGCAGGACCCGGTCCACCCAGCCCTTCAGGATCGCGGGAGGCTGGCCCCACCAGTTGGGGTGCACGATGACGAAGGCATCGGCGTCCGAGGCTTCCCGGCAGTGGTCCTCCACCAGCGCGCTGCCGGAGCGCCGTTCCCGCAGTTCCTGCTCGTCCAGCACCGGCTCGAAGGCCTCCAGGTAGAGATCGTGGAAGCGGACCTCGTGGCCCAGGCCCCGGCAGGCGCCGGCCGCGGCGGCGGCGATGGCGTGGCAGAAGCTCCCGGGCTTCGGGTTGGCGACGAGGATCGAGACGGGCATGGGAGGCCTCCGCGGGGGGTTCCCCCTGCAGGGATGATACCTGGCCCCTTCAGCAGGGGATCCGCCAGGACGCGCGGATCATCAGCCCCCAGTGGTGTTCCCAGGCCCGCTTCCACACGAAGCTGCCCTCCTGGAGCCCGGCTTCCAGGAGACGGCCCCGGAGCTCCCCGGCCAGGTCCTCGCAGCCGGGCCCGAGGACCTCCTCCGCGCGCTTCACCAGCTCGCCCAGGGCCTGCCGTTCCGCGTCGAAGTGCTCCAGGAAGCCCGGAGAATCCGGGAGGGGCGCCGCAGCCTGGAGGCGACGCCACGCCTCGAAGGCCCGCCGGGCCCGCGGATCCGAGCGCAGCGGCTCCTCGACCGACTCCCAGCCCTGCGCCGGAGGGGGTCCTTCCGGTTCCGCCCGGCGCAGCGTCTCCCTCAGCTTCACGATCTTGTCCACATCCTTCGCCAGGTGCGAGAGCGCCACGAAGCTCCGGGGCCTGGGCCGCCTGGCCCGCCGCTCGAAGTAGGCCTCCATGGCGGCCACGAGGGCGTCCGCCGCGACGCCCCGGTCGCTCCACACCATGAGCTGCGCGAAGTCCTCGCGGCTGAGGAAGGCGGACCGGCCGTGCAGGTGGTAGGCCCACTCGGCCTCGAGCCAGTCCAGTTCTTCCCGCGCATACGCCATCACCCTGGAGTCTAGCGTGTAAACTGGATTCCATGCGCGAACTGATCCGATACAAGAGCCGCCGGGAGATCGAGAAGCTCCGGGAAGCCGGCCGTCTCACGGCCAACGCGCTCCGGGTCGCCGCCCGGGCCGCCAGGCCCGGGGTCACCCTCCTGGAGCTTGACAAGCTGGCCGAGACCTACATCCGCAAGAACGGGGGCACGCCGAACTTCAAGGGCTACCGGGGCTTCCCGGGCACCCTCTGCACCTCCGTCAACGACCGGGTGGTGCACGGCATCCCGAACCACTATGCCCTGCGGGAGGGCGACATCATCGCCATCGACTGCGGCGCGAAGCTGGACGGCTACCACGGGGACACCTGCCTCACCGTGGGCGTCGGGAAGATCAGCGAGCAGGCCAGGGACCTGCTCACGACCTGCCAGCTGGCGATGTACCTGGGCATCGAGTACTGCCGGGTGGGCTACCGCCTCGGCGACATGGCCTCGGCCGTCCAGCGATTCTCCGAGGAGCGCGGCTACTCCGTGGTCCGCGAATACATCGGGCACGGCCTGGGGCGGGACCTCCACGAGGACCCGCAGGTGGTCTTCGCGGACCAGCGCCCCGGCACGGGCTTCCGCATGGAGGTGGGCATGACGATCACCATCGAGCCCATCCTGAACATCGGCTCCCACAAATGCCTGGTGGAACCGGACGGATGGACCGTGCGCACCGCCGACGGCCAGCTGAGCGCCCAGTTCGAACACACCGTGGCCATCACCAAGGACGGCCCGGACATCCTGAGCCGCCCCGATCCCGAGTTCGAACTGGAGGACGGCCTCTAGCTTCCGCCCGGAACCCTTGAAGGGGTAATCTGGGTGCCCATGATCAGGTCCGCCCCCGCCAAGTTCAACCGCTTCCTCTCCGTGCTTGGCAGGCGCCCGGACGGATTCCACGACCTGGAACTGGTGACCACCGTCCTGGACGGGGTTCCCGGACTCACGGACATCCTGGAAGGTGAACCGGCTGACGCGCTCAGCCTGGCGCTTTCCGGCCCCACCGCCGAGGGCCTCGTGGTCGACGAGGGCAACCTGGTCCTGCGGGCCTGGCGGCTGCTGGAGCAGGCGGCGGGCCGCCCTCTTCCGGCCCGCCTGCACCTCGAGAAACGTATCCCGCACGGGGCGGGGCTCGGCGGAGGGAGCAGCGACGCAGCGGCGGCCCTGGGGCTGGGCAACGAGCTTTTCGGGCTGGGGCTGCCCGCCCGAAAGCTGCTGGACCTGGCCTCGACCCTGGGCAGCGACGTCCCCCTCTTCCTGCTCGGCGGAACCACGCTGGGCCTGGGCCGGGGAGAACGGGTCTTCCCGCTCCGGCCCATTCCCCTGGAGCCCATCCTGATCGTGCATCCAGGACTCCACGTCGGCACCCCCTCGGTCTACCGGGCGATCGCGAGCGTGGGCTACCCCTTCCCCGAACCCTGTCCCAGCCTGCCTGCAGGGGCGGCCCCCCCCTGGCGCAACGACCTCACCGGCGCGGCCATCTGGGTCTGCCCGCCCCTGGCCGAGGTGCGCCGTGCGCTCCTGGACGCGGGGGGAGAGCCCCTGCTCTGCGGCTCCGGAAGCTGCTGGGCGGCCCGGTTCCCCTCGCCCGCGGAACGGGACGCGGCAAGGCAGGAGCTGTCCGAAACCCACCCTCTCTGGCGGACCTGGTCCGTCTAGATACTCCATGGACTGATCCGGTGCGGATGAAGAACGTTATGGACGAGACCTCTCTCAGGATCCAGGCACTGGAGCGCGAGATCGAGCGCCTGCGCACCAGCGAGCAGCTGCTCCACACCCTGATGGACCAGGCCCCGTACCAGGTCTACTTCAAGGATCTCGAGAGCCGTTTCATCTGGGCCAACCGGGCGGTCGCCCAGGCCTTCCGACTGGAGGATCCGTCCCTCGTGCTGGGCAAGTCCGACTTCGACTTCCTTCCCCCGGAGCTTGCCCGGCGCACCCGCGAGGACGAGCAGGAGATCCTCCGGACCGGCCTGCCCAAGGTCGATCTCGAGGAGATGGAGGTCCAGCCGGACGGAAGCGCGACCTGGATCTCCACCACCAAGGCCCCCTTCCGGGATGCTGAAGGGAACCTCCATGGCACCTTCGGGATCTCCCGCGACATCACGGTCCGGAAGCGGGCCGAGGAAGCGCTCCGGAAGAGCGAGAACAACCTGCGCAGCCTGCTGGACAAGCTCGGGGAAGGTTTCGCCATCATGGATGCCGAGGAACGATGGGTCTTCGCCAATCCTGCGGCGGCGCGCATCTTCGGGGTCGCTCCCGGGCCGCTGGCCGGGCACCACTTCCGGGAGTTCGTGGACGAGAACACCTACCAGGAGATCCTGAGGCAGACGGAACGGCGCCGGCGGGGCGAGTCCGGCACGTACGAGATCGAGATCCGACGCCCGGATGGAGGAAGGCGCCGCATCCTCCAGAGCGTCACGCCCCATCTGGCCGCGGACGGCACCTACCTCGGCGCCGAGGGTCTCTTCATGGACATGACTGAGCGGCATCTCGCCGAGGAAGCCCTCCGGGAAAGCCAGGCGCGCTATCTGGAACTGTTCAACAACACCACCGACGCCATCTTCTGGATCCTGGTGGCCCCCGACGGCACCTTCACCGTCGAGAGCTTCAATCCCGCGGAGGCGGCCCGGTTCGGAAGAGACATCCGCGACTTGGCCGGGCAGTCCTTCCACCAGTTCCTGCCCAGGGAACTCGCGGACCCGGTGGTGGCGAACTTCCAGCGCTGCCTGGCGGCCGGCGGCCCCATCCGCTACGAGGAGGAGGTGGAGCTGCCCCTGGGACGCAGGACCTTCCAGACGCTCCTGGTGCCCATCCGGGACGGCGGGGGCCGGATCACGCGCATCGTGGGCTTCTCCCAGGACATCACCCAGAACAAGCAGGCCGAAGAGGCCCTGCGCCAGACCCAGAAGCTGGAGAGCCTCGGCATCCTGGCGGGAGGCATCGCCCACGACTTCAACAACCTCCTCACGGCCATGCTGGGCAACCTCAACCTCGCGCAGCTGACGAGCCCCCAGGAATCCCCGGCGCTGCCCTACCTGGACAACATCGAGCACACGATCCTGAGGGCCGCCGAACTGACCAAGCAGATGCTGGCCTACTCCGGCAGGGGACGCTTCGTCGTGAGGCCGCACGACTTGAACCAGGTGGTCCGGGAGATGACCCACCTCCTCAACGTCTCGATCTCGAAGAAGATCACGGTCCGCTACGACCTCGCCGGCGGGCTTCCGCCCGTCGAGGCTGACGCGGCGCAGATCCAGCAGGTGGTCATGAACCTGGTGACCAACGCCTCCGAGGCCATCGGGGACCAGGAAGGCACCATCGACATCGCGACGCGGACCCACCCCCTGGACGAGGGCGTGCTCCGGTCGACCTTCGCCGGCCAGAACCTGGAGGCCGGGCTCCATGTCTGCCTCGAGATCTCGGATACGGGCTGCGGGATCGCTCCCGAGATCCGGGACAAGATCTTCGACCCCTTCTTCAGCACCAAGGAGAGCGGCCGCGGCCTGGGGCTCTGCGCCATGCAGGGCATCCTCAGGGGACACCGGGCCGGGATCCAGATCGACAGCGCCCCGGGGAAGGGCACCACCTTCATGCTGTTCTTCCCCTCGGCCGACCATGCGGACCTCGGGCCCGAACCAGCCGCGCCCGGCAGCGAGGAACCCCTCCCCAAGAGGAAGATCCTGGTGGTGGACGACGAGGCCGAGGTGCGGAAGGCCACCGCCGCCATGCTCGAGATCATGGGCCTCCAGGTGGCCACGGCCGTGGACGGGCCGGATGCCCTCGAACGCTTCGCGGCGGAGGACGGACACTTCGACCTGGTCCTGCTGGATCTCACCATGCCCCGGATGGACGGCCGCGAGACGTTCCGCGAGCTCAAGCGGATCCGGGCCGACGTTCCCGTGATCCTGTGCAGCGGCTACAGCGAGCACGACGCCGTCCAGGAGAACAGGAAGGAGGGCTTCGCGGGATTCCTCCCCAAGCCCTTCCTCATCGAGGATCTTCGGAAAATCCTCCGGCAGGTTCCCTGAGCCCCGGGGGCGTCACGGGACGCTGACGCCTCTCATCACGCTGCGGAGCTTCTTCCCGAGCTCCGCCGTCGAGAAGGGCTTCTGGATGAAGTGGACGCCGCTGTCCAGCACCCCCTGCATCGAGATCACGTCCGCCGTGTAGCCCGACATGTAGACGACCTGGGCATCGGGCCGGATGACGCGGAACTTCTCCCAGAGCTCCTTTCCGCTCATGCCCGGCATCACCACGTCCGTGAGCAGCACGTCGATCTCGGTGCCAGGCCGCCGCCCGATCTCCAGGGCCTCCTCCGGCGTGTCGGCCATCATGTAGGTGAAGCCCAGCCGATCCAGGATGTGGGGGATGACCTCCCGGAGGCTCTCGTCATCCTCCACCACGAGGATCTGTCCCATCCCCTGGCAGAGGGCTTCCGGCCCGGATTCCTCGGTCTCGGGAACGTCGTCCCCATGGAACTTCGGGAGGTAGACCTTGAAGGTCGCGCCGAGCCCCGGCTCGCTGTAGACCTGGATGAAGCCGTTGTTCTGCTTGACGATGCCGAACACCGTGGACAGTCCGAGCCCCGTGCCCTTGCCCACCTCCTTCGTGGTGAAGAAGGGGTCGAAGATCTTCTCCTGGAGGTCCGGCGTCATCCCCACGCCGGTGTCGCTCACCGTGAGCAGGACGTAATCGCCGGGCACGGCCCAGGGATGATCCTGGCAGTACTGGTCGTCGATCCTGACGTTGGAGGTCTCGATGACCAGCGTCCCGCCAGTGGGCATGGCATCGCGGGCGTTCACCACGAGGTTCATGAGGACCTGGTCCACCTGGGTCGGGTCCAGCCGGAGGGGCCAGAGCTCCCTGGCCGGCTTGAAGACGAAGTTGATGTCCTCGCCGACCAGCGGCGACATGGAGGCGCGGAATCCGCCCAGGAGCTCGTTCAGGTCGACGACCTTCGGCTCGATGACCTGCTTGCGCGAGAAGGCCAGGAGCTGGCGGATGAGCCCCGTGGAGCGCTCCGCCGCGCCTTCCATCGCCTGGATGTGGCGCAGGGCTGGATTCCCCGGTCCCAGGATCTCCCGCAGCAGCTCGGCATGCATCAGGATGGCCGTCAACATGTTGTTGTTGTCGTGCGCGACGCCTCCGGCCAGGCGCCCGATGGACTCCAGCTTCTGGGACTGGTTGAGCTGCTCGAGGAGCTTGACCCGCTCCTCTTCGGCCAGCTTCATGCCCGTGATGTCCTCGGACACGCCCAGCACCGCGAAAGGTGTCCCTTCCTCGTCCAGGATGGGCACCTTGGTCACGTCGAGCCAGACGACTTCCCCCGAGGCCGTCCTGCAGGACTCGACCGCGTGGACCCTGGAGACGCCCGTCCGGAGGACCTGGAGATCGTCCAGCTGGTGGGCGACGATCTCCTCTCCCTGGTTGGGGAGTTCCTGGACCCGCCGGCCGATGATGGCTCCGGGTTCCTCCAGGCCGACCGTCCGGGCGAAGACCTTGTTGCAGCCGGCGAAACGCCCCTCGGCATCCTTCCAGTACACGTTCTGGGGCACGGAATCGAGGACGGCGGTGAGGGTGGTCTCCTTTTCCTGGAGCGCCTTCAGGCGCGCATGGAGCAGATGGACCATCTCCCCGATCGCCACGCGCAGGCTCTCCAGCTCCCCGTGGAATCTCCCGGCGAGGACGCCCGCGGGGGGCGCCCCGCCCGAGCTCACGGCCGTGGCATAGCGCTCGATGTGCCGCAGGGGCCTCAGGACGACCCACCACAGGACGTGGTAGAGGCTGATGATCAGCAGCAGGCCGAACAGCACGGTCTGCAGGGTCGTCTGGATCGTCCGCTGGCGCAGCTCCTGCTCCATGAACCGGGGGGTGACGATGAGCTTCACGTGCCCGACGGGTTCGCCCATGGCGGTGATCGTGCGCTCCTGGACCAGCATGCCGTTCGGAAAGACGTCGACCGCGGTGGGCACGGGGTGCCACTGCCCGTCCCGGATCCGCGCGTGGATCATCACGTGGTTCGCGTTGACCGAATCGACTTGCGAGACGACCACGCCGTAGAGGTTCCGGTCCTGCATCTCGCTGTCGAGGATCTTCCCCACCTGGTTGTAGTCGAAATTCCAGAGAGGCAGCGAGAGGCCCACGCTCAGCTGGTCGGCGTCCACCACCAGCTTTTCCTGCATGCGTTGGCGCTCGGAGGCGCTCCGCTCGCGGTACGAGAGCCAGGCTCCTCCCACCAGCAGGCCGGAGGCCACGATCGCCAGGAGGAACACCACGCGCATGGCGACGGAATAGCCGTATGCGGCGGCAGGCTTCCTGTCCTTTCCTGCATGGGGAAAGGGGGACGACTTGCATTCTCCTGCCTGGGTGCGCATGAAATCAGATCCACCGGAACATGGCTATGCTATCCAGAATTCGGAAGATAAAAATAACATGTTCATCCATTCGTCTGCCGGATTTCTAGAAGCTCCCCCCCTGTTTCCTGGAGGAGCCGCTGGAAGGTGCTGTCGGCCCGAAGCGCATCCTCCGGACGGGCCTGGGAATCCTGGTCGAACGCGATGGCGATCCCGGCGATTCCGGGCAGGACCTTCCGGAGAGCTTCCAGGAGATGCGGATTGGCCTTCTCCCGTTCGAGATCCTGCACGGTGTTCCGGACATTGGCCGGGAAGACCCACTGGAGTGTCCGGTTCTCCACGCGCAGCGACGTGGCCATGTGGGGGAGGGACGCCAGGGTCCTGGGAAGGCCGCCCGGGGCGGCCCGCAAGGCCTCCGAACAGGCTTTCCTCAACTGGGCCATGTCCGCCGGATCCTTCACGGGTTCGGGCGGAACCGCCGGCACCGCCGCGGGCTTCGGGGCCTGTTCCCGGCTGGGCGCCGCGTGGCGCGGCCCGGGATCCTCCGGCCTGGCTCCAGCCGCCGGGGCGGTGCGGGCAGGCACGGGAGCGGGCCGGACCGGGGACTTGGGCCCCGTGGAGCCGGTCGCCTGGCCGGACGGGACGAGTGCATCCAGCGGCGCGAGGTGGGGAAGCTGGGAGGCCGTGAGGAGGGCCAGTTCCACGACCACCTGCGGCAGGCTGGTGTCCCGGAGATCCCGCTCCCGCTGCAGCAGGAGGTGGAGCATCCGGGCCAGCCGCACCACCTCGTGGGGCAAGGCCCCGCGGCGGATCTCGGCCTCGAGCCGGTCCCGGAACGCCAGCATGAGTTCCCGCCAGAAGCTCGTCCAGTCCGCGCCCAGGGAGGCCAGGGCCTGGCATTCGTCCAGGATCCTCGACGAATCCCCTTCCAGCAGCGCTGAGAGCACCGCCTGCACCCGGACCGCGGGCACGATGCCGAGCTGCTCCCGGACGATGTCCTCGAGCACGCGGCCGTCGCCCGCCGCGATGACGCGGTCCAGGATCGTCAGGGCGTCGCGCATGGACCCCTGCCCGGCTTCGGCCAGCAGCCGCAGGGATCCCTCGCTGAAGGAGACGCCCTCCTGCTCGCAGATGTACTTCAGGCGGCCCTCGATGACGGGCACGGGCATGAGGCGGAAGGGGTAGATCTGGACCCGGCTCTTGATGGTGTCCGGCACGTCCTGGAGCTCCGTGGTCGCCAGGATGAAGACCGCGTGGGCCGGGGGCTCCTCCAGGATCTTCAGCAGCGCGTCGAAGGCGCTGCGGCTCAGCATGTGGACCTCGTCGATGATGTAGACGCGGTAGCGGCAGAAGGCCGGCCGCGTCTGCACCTGTTCCCGCAGGGCGCGCGCATCCTCCACCGAGGCACGGCTGGCGGCGTCGATCTCGATCACGTCCAGGTTCCTGTCCGGCTGCTCCGAGGCCAGGCAGGCGTCGCAGACCCCGCACGGCGTGGGCGTCGGTCCCTCCTTGCAGTTCAGGGAGCGCGCCAGGATCCGGGCGGAGGTCGTCTTGCCGGTCCCCCGGACCCCCGCGAACAGGAAGGCCTGGTGATGGATGGAACCGGAAGCCTGGGCCCGCTTCAAGGCATTGGCGAGGGCCCGGACGCTCGCCTCCTGGCCTACGAGGTCCGCGAGCAGGCGGGGTCGGTACTTGAGCGCGAGGGTGTTCATGCAAAGGCCATTGTCACACGATTGCGCTCCGAATGGCTCCCCGGCGGCGCGGGACCGCGCCCGGCAGACTCCCGAGGAACCCGCTACAGAAGATCGAACAGCCCGGGCTGCACAGGCCTGGGCGGGACCAGCTTCGGCACGGCCGGCCGGGCACGGGACGGCCTCGGCGCCCGGCGTCTGCGGTGCCGGGCCTGGGGCAAGGCCTCCGTCAGGATCCCGCGGATCTCCTCGACATAGTCCTGGTCGAGCACCTTCAGCCAGCGGTTGCGGACCAGCACGTCATAGAAGGGGTCGTTCCTCAGCAGCCTCAGGGAGCCCACCCAGAGGTTCGAGACGCCGCTTTCCCGGGCCCGGCGGGCGAATCCTTCCGGATCCGTCATGGGCATCAGCGGGGTCGCGGCGAGGTTCACCCGGATCCCCGCCCTGGCGAGCCTCTCCACGGCGGCCCACCGGCTGGGGATCGGCGGGGCCTTGGGTTCCACCACCTGCCTCACCGTGTCGTCGTCCGTGGGGATGGAGAAGCCCACGACGAGCCGGTCGCCGAACCTCTTCAGGAGATCGAGGTCCTTCACCACCAGTGGGGACCGGGTATGCAGGAGCACCTGGGTGGTGAGGCAGTCCAGGAGCACCTCCAGGCACGCGCGCGTGAGATGGAATTCGCGCTCGATGGGCTGGTAGGGATCCGTGGCGGTGGAGAGGAAGACGGATTGCTCGTGGAGCCTGTGCCGCTGGGACCAGAGCAGCCCGGGGGCGTTGAGCTTGGGCGTCACCCAGCCGCCCCATTCGCCGGGACCGTGGACGGCGTTCGGGTATTCCCTCAGGAAGCAGTATCGGCATCCGTGGGCGCATCCCCGGTATGGGCTGAGGGTATAGCCGAAGCCATACTGGTCGTCCCGCTGGGGGCGCAGGATGCTCCTGGCCTCCTCCGGCTCCACGCTCAGATCCTTGATAAGGACCGGGGAAGTCTCGGAAGGGAACAAGGACGAAGACATACCGCAAGTATTCGCCTTTTTTTCTCCCCGTCAAGCTTCAGGGCGCCGGAGCCTGCCCCAGCAGGGTGTCCACCGCGGCCCAGTCCCACTCGCCCGCCGCGGGGAGGGCTCCCTCGACGAGATCCTGCTGGGTGAGCCACAGGTCGTAGACGACCAGGGCGCACATGGCCTCCGCCACGGGCACGATCCTGGGGGCGATGCAGGGGTCGTGGCGGCCCTGGACCGTGATCTCGGATTCCCGCCCCGCCCGGTCGACGGTCCGCTGGATCCGGGCGATGGACGGGGTGGGCTTCACCGCGAGGCGCAGGATCACCGGAGCACCGTCGGAGATGCCGCCGAGGACTCCGCCCGCATCGTTCTTGAGCGGACCCTCCGGCCCGATCGGATCGTTGTTCCCGGAGCCGCGCATGCGCGCCGCCGCGAAACCCGCGCCGATCTCCACCCCCTTCACCGCCCCGATGCTCATGCAGGCATAGGCCAGCAAGGCGTCCAGCTTGGCGAAAGCGGGATCCCCCAGGCCGAGGGGCAGCCCCTCGATCCAGACCTCCGTGACACCTCCCACGGAGTCGTGGTCGGCCCTGGCCGCTTCCACCAGGGCCTTCTGGGCCTCGAAAGTCCCGGGATCCGCCACCCTCAGGGGATTCCGCTCGACGAAATCCCAGTCCAGGCTCCCGCCGGCGAGGCCCGCGATCTCCCGGTTGAAGCCCCTGATCCGGACGCCCAGGGGCGCGAGCTGCTGCTTGGCCCAGGCTCCGGCCGCCACCCGGGCCAAGGTTTCGCGGCCGCTGGACCGTCCCCCTCCCCGGGGATCCCTCAAGCCGTACTTCCGCTCGTAGGTCAGGTCGGCGTGGCCTGGCCGGAAGAGGTCCCGGATGCCGGCATAGTCGCCGCTGCGCAGGTTCTGGTTGAACACCACGAGCGCGATGGGGTGCCCCGTGGTCCGGCCTTCGTGGACGCCCGAGAGGACCTGCACCCGGTCGGCCTCGGAACGCGGAGTGACCAGCTCCGACTGGCCGGGACGGCGGCGGTCCAGCTCCCGCTGGATCGCCGCCGCGTCGAAAGGGAGGCCGGGCTTCACGCCGTCCAGGACGACGCCCACCGCCGGTCCATGGCTCTCGCCGAAGGTCAGGATCCGGAAGGAGCGTCCGAAGGAGCTGGGGGAATCGAAAAGCATGCAGGATGCCCTCGGGACAGGGGGCCTATGCCTCCGCGTCTTCCGTCGCTTCCGGCCTCTTCACCAGCCTGGGCGCGAGGTCCTGGGCCTGCTGGGGGAAGCCCTTCCAGACGTAGCGGGTCCCCCGCTTCTGGCCCTGCTTGGTGATCAGGCCTTCCTCCTCCAGCTCCGAGAAGAAGCGGCGCAGCGTGGCGGGCGCCCAGTCGCAGTCCTTGAGGCCCAGCTCTTCCTGGGCCTGGAAGCTCGAAAGCGCGGGGTTGTTCTGCAGGCTGTTCACCAGCTGGGCCTTCAGGTCCGCCAGTTCGGCCTTGGTCCTGCGGGACCGGGTCTTGAACTCGTCCAGGACCTCGGCCGAGGCCTGAGCCGGCGCCTCCAGGGCCGGGCGCGGGGCCTGGGGCGACGGGTCGACCGTCGACTCGATCAGGTAGCCCCCGTCCAGGAGGATGTCCACGTCCTCGCGGGAGTAGACTACGATCACGGAGCTGCCCGGAATGCCTTCACGATGGAAGGCGTCGATGATGTGATCACCGATTCGCTTCTTCAGGTCGGCGGATAGCCGTACCCCCTGAATCTTGACCAGTGGCATTTCGACTCCCATAAATACGGCGACTATAATTTAAGCTAGTCATCGAGCAAGAGGATTCAGTGTATCTCTTCTTCAGACAACTTTCCTGGAGATTTCCATGGGGTCGAACAGCCCTGCTTCCCGCAAGTCCCCTACGCAGGAAGAGCTGCGCTTCGAGGGATTCCTGCGCGGCAAGAAACTGAAACTGACTGGCGAGCGCATGGCGATCCTGAATGCCATCTTCAACCGGGACAGCCACTTCGACGCGGAAACCCTGCACGCCGGCCTCCGGGCCAGGGGGGGGGACATCAGCCGGGCGACCGTCTACCGGACCCTGGACCTCCTCGTCCAGTGCGGCCTCGTCCGCAAGGACAGCCTGGGCTCCGGCCACGCGAACTACGAGGCGGCCCGGGAAAACGAGCACCACGACCACTTGATCTGCCTGAACTGCGGCAAGGTGATCGAGTTCTTCCGCCCCGACCTGGAGACCCTCCAGGAGAACATCTGCGGGGAGCACGCCTTCAAACCCATGCACCACAGCCTCCAGATCTTCGGGCTCTGCAACAACTGCAAAGACACGGCCGACGAGGGGCAGATCCGGAACCGCGTGGCGCAGCTTCACACATGAGAATCCGATGACCGACCTGAGTTTCGAAGATTTCCAGCGGCTCCCCAAGACCGACCTCCACGTCCACCTGGACGGGAGCCTGCGCATCCCCACGATCCTGGAGCTCGCCGAGCAGCAGAAGGTGGAACTGCCCGGCGACTCGGTGGATACCCTCCGGCCGTTCGTCCAGGCGGGGGAGGAATGCAAGTCCCTGGTGGACTACCTGAAGGCCTTCGACGTCACCCTGTCGGTGATGCAGACCTACGACTCCCTCGTGCGCACGGCCTTCGAACTGGCCGAGGACGCCGCCCTGGAGAACGTCCGCTACCTCGAGGTCCGCTACAGCCCCATCCTCCACCAGCAGAAGGGGCTTCCGCTGCACCACATCGTCCAGGCAGTGCTGGAGGGGCTGGAGGAAGCCCGGAGGCGCTATCCCATCCAGACGGGCGTCCTCGTGTGCGGCATGCGGCATGTCGATCCCGAGTCCTCCCTCAAGCTGGCGGACCTCACGGTGGCCTTCAAGAACAAGGGCGTCGTGGGCTACGACCTGGCCGGAGCCGAGGCGAACTTCCCAGCCAGGCACCACAAGGAGGCATTCGAACGGGTCCGCGCGAACAACATGAGCTGCACCCTGCACGCCGGGGAGGCCGACGGGCCGGAGAGCATCCACCAGGCCGTCCACCAGTGCGGGACCCACCGCATCGGCCACGGCGTGAGGCTCATCGAGGACGGGGACCTGCTCAACTACGTCAACGACCACCGGATCCCCCTGGAGATGTGCCCCAGCTCCAACGTCCAGACCCGGGCCGTCAAGAAGATGGCCGATCATCCCATCCGGCTCTTCTACGACCTCGGACTCCGGGTCACGGTCAACACGGACAACCGCCTGGTGACGGGGACCACCTGCTCCCGCGAGCTCAAGATCCTGCAGGACGAGCTGCACTTCAACTTCGCGGAGCTCCAGGAAGTCATCCTCATGGGCTTCAAGAGCGCGTTCCTGCCCTATGCCATCAAGCGGTCCATGCTGGCGGACGTCGCCCGTGAACTGAAGGCCTTCATCCCCCAGAACGCCGGGACCCGCCAGGAGCTTCCTTGAGGTTCCACCGGATCGGAACCCCCTTCCGGACCTGCGGGAAGCCGCGATCGTTCACTCGCCCAACGGAGGCGCGCCGCGCGATGCTGGCCCGGTTCTGCGCCGGCCTCCGTCCCCATCGGCGGATCCTCCTGGCCACCCACGAGAATCCCGACGTGGACGGGATCGGGGCCGTGCAGGCCCTGGCCTGCTACCTGCGCGGCCTGGGGAAGGAGGTCCGGGTCGTCGTGACGCCGGTGTTTCCGGCCTTCCTGGGCTTCCTCGACCCGGAAGGGCGGGTGGAGACCTTCCGGACGCGGCAGGATCACGAGGAGCTGGGCGCCTGGCCCGATGCCTGGGTCCTGGTGGACGCCTCTGAACCCGGCCGCATGGGCGCGATGCGGGAGGCCTTCGCGGCATCCAAGGCGGTGAAGATCTGCCTGGACCACCACCTCAAGGCAGATTCGCGGAGCTTCGACATGGACTTCACGGATCCCGACGCCAGCGCAAGCGCCGAACTGGTCTTCGACCTCGTGGAAGGGCGCATGTCCCGGCCCCTGCCGGCGGCCATCGTCACCGCCCTCTATGCGGGTCTCGTCGACGACACGGGGAATTTCCGGTTCTCCAACGCCACGCCCCGGGTGCACAGGATCGGGGCGGCCCTCATCGAGGACGGCGCCGATCCGGCCGGGATCTACCAGCAGCTCTACCACCAGGACCGCATGGAGAAGCTCAAGCTCTACGGAAAGGCCTACGAGAGCCTGCGCATCCTGGGAGACGGCCGCTACGGCTGCCTGAGCCTCCGGCGGAAGGACCTCCTGGCCTGCGGAGCCGTCCACGAGGACATGGACGGGCTGGTGAACGAACCCCTGCGGCTCCGGGGCGTGGAGGTCGCCGCCCTCCTCTACGAGACGGACGACGGACGCATCAAGGCGAGCCTGCGCAGCCGGGGAAAAATCGACGTGAATGCGATATGCCGGCAGTTCGGCGGAGGCGGCCACCGCCTCGCCTCCGGCGCGAAGCTGGACGGGCCCCTTGAACAGGTTCAGACTAGAGTCGACGCTGCGGTTCTGGCCCAGCTCCCCGCCCAGAATTGACGGCAACCTCTTCGAGTCGCGGGAAGCCACTGCAAGCCAGGAAACCAACATCCTCCATCCGGAAGCCCCTATGTCGCCCCGAGACAGCAGCAGCGCCCCCGAGTTGCAGCTCGGCCCCGATTCGCCCCTGGAGCTGGTCACGCGATTCGAGACCGAGGCGGTGCCCTTCGTCGCGAAAGCGCATGTCCCCTCCATCTTCGGCAAGTTCACCGTCTACGGATTCCTGGAGAAGCTCGCGGGGAAGGAGCACCTGGCCATCGTCTCCGGCGAGATCGACGCCCGCAAGCGCATCGCCGTCAGGATCCACAGCGAGTGCTGGACGGGCGACGTCCTGGGCAGCCTCAAGTGCGACTGCCGCGCGCAGCTGGAGGCCGCCCTCCGCTACATCGGCGAGCATGGCGGCATCGTGCTCTACCTGCGCCAGGAGGGCCGCGGCATCGGCCTCCTGAACAAGCTCAAGGCCTACGCACTCCAGGAACAGGGACTGGACACCGTGGAAGCCAACCACCACCTCGGGTTCGTGGACGACCTGCGCACCTACGAGGCCGCGGTGGAGATGCTGCGCTTCTTCGGCATCCGCAAGGTGAAGCTCCTCACGAACAACCCCCGGAAGATCACCGCCCTGGAGGAGGCCGGCATCCACGTGCAGCGCGAATCGCACCAGCTTGGCGCCAACGCCTACAACCTCCGCTACCTGAAGACCAAGGCGAAGAAGTCCGGGCACCTCCTGGAGTTCAAGGAGGAACCGCTGTAGCGGATCGCGCGGCCGGCCCCTATTCGTCCCGCCGAGGGACCAGGAGTGCGCGCTGGACCCGTTCGAGGTTGCCGCGGAGCTGCTCCAGCCTCCAGGCGAGCGCCATGGCGCAGCCCAACCAGACCCACAGCAGGCGAGGATCGCACGGGGTGCGCATGAGGAGCTCCAGGCCCAGGTCCAGGCGCAGCCCCTGGAGGCACCAGACGACCACGCCGAAGCCGATGAGCAGGTGCCCCCAGTGGACCCAGTAGGGGCGCAGGCCCTCCTTCATCTTCCAGCGCATCAGGATCCAGCGGATGAAGACCTCGCTCCCCGCCTCCGCGAAGTGGAGGGCGATGAGGGCGTCCACGAGCGGCGCGTAGCGGTGGAGCTTCAGCTCCTCCAGCTCCTCCGGCCCGTTCACCCTGCGCAGGAGGGCCGAACGGATCTTGCCCACGCACTCCTCCCAGGGGGCCTGTTCCCGGCGGATCGCCAGGTAGAGCCGCACCAGCCCGATCCACAGCAGGGCCTGGCCCAGGAGCACGCCCCAGAGGGCCATGCCTCGCCAACCGTGGGTGCTCGCCAGTTCCAGGAAGCGCGGAAGATCCATGGTTCACCCTTTCTTCAGTTTCTCGATCCAGTCCTGGAGCTGAGGATCGTCCTCCCGGCCGAGGTGGACGGCTTCCTGGAGGTCCTTCACCGCGGACATGATCTCGCCGCGCTTCAGGTGAACGAAGGCCCTGTCCCGGTAGGAGCCGGAATCCTCGGGCGCGAGGAGGACCAGGTGCGTGGCCGACCAGAGGGCCTCGTCCCAGGCCTCGGCCTTCACGAAACGCAGATGGAGGTTGCGCACCAGCCGCAGCAGGATCGCCCGGTGGGACACGGGCGCGAGCATGTCGGGATCGAAGGCGACCCGGCCCCCGGAAGCCTTCCGCACGATGCGGGCCGCCTCCTCCTCCCCCAGGGCCCGCCCCTGGTTGAAGGGATCGAAGTAGAGCAGGCCCACGTCCAGGCGGAGCGCGGTCATGAAGCGCCCCGGCAGGGCCACGCCGACGGCGTCGAACCCCAGCCTCCTCGCCACGTCGATCCACAGGATCGAGAGGGCGATGGGCAGCCCCTTCTTCCGGACGACCACTTCGGGGAGGACGGCGTACGCGGGGTCCTCGTAGACCGAGTGATCCCCCCGGAGCCCGACTTCGTTGAAGAGATAGTGGTTCAGGGTGTCGACGGCGCCGTGGATGCTCCAGGGCAGAGGCATGCGGCCGGCCAGTTCGAAGGCCCAATGGTCCAGGATCTCCAGGAAAGAGGCCGGATCCGGGTCCTCCAGCATCGGCGCGACGGCCAGGACGGCTCCCTCGGCCAGCTGCCCGCATTCCGGATCCGACTGGAGATACTCGTGGAGGGACGTCACGTCAGCCCCGGCGCCGCAGCCAGGCGCGCACGCCCACGGCCGCGAGGCCGGCCCCCAGGGCGACCCAGAGCCACTTCCGCCAGGCGCTCTCCGCTTCGTTCTCCCGCGCCTTCTCCTCGGCCTTGCGGATGTTCTCCTCGATCGAGAGCTTGGACTGGACCTCCCGGGCCTCGGTGACCGCCTTCTTCGCGGAAGCCTTCGTGGCGTCGAGGTCCTTCCTGGCCTGGGCCTCCTCGGGGGTCTCCTCCTGGAGCAGGGCCACGCGCCGGATCCCCGGCCGCCGGGTCCGTCCGTGGCGGGCGGGGATCCATCCCTCCGCCTCGTAGTCGTCCTGGGGCTCCTCCTGATCCAGGCTGTCGGCGAGCATCTGGACGTCTTCCCTCAGGGCCAGCAGATCCTGGTGCTGCCGCTGGAGCAGGCCGCCCTGGACCCAGGCCAGGACCAGCTGCAGCCCCAGCATCACGACGATCGCGGGGGCCACCCAGGAGGGGGTGCGGGGAGGCTGGGAGGGGTCTGTCATGCAGGTCCTCGGGGCACAGGTGCCCTGTGCGTCCTTCCATTGTCCCGCGATCGGGCCGGAAAGGGGATTCCTATACCTTCCGCCGCCCCAGGATGAACAGGGTCCGGTCGTCCCGGTCCTGGGCCTCGCAGGCGGCGACCTCCTGGAAGACCGCCTCGCAGGCCGAATGCACGGAGCCCGCGGACCAGTGCGCCTGGAGCAGCCCCTTGAACCGCTCCAGCCCGAGCATGTCGCCCGCCTGGTCGACGGCCTCGGTCAATCCGTCGCTGTACATCACCAGCCAGTCTCCCGGACGGAGCTTGCCGTCCCGGATCTGCCAGGCTCCCCGGCCCCCCGGCCGCATCCCAAGGCCCCGGCCCTGGCAGGCGACCTCGATGGCGTCCTCGGGCGCCGAGCCCCAGATCAGCAGGGGCGCGGGGTGTCCCGCCCTGGCGATCCGGTAGCGGCCCGCCGAATCCCACTCCAGGAGGCACAGCGTGAGGAAGTCACGGCTCCTCATGAGATTGCGCATGGTCTGGTCCAGGGCCTGCAGCAGGTGCGAGAAGTCCATCCCCTCCTGCCGGGCCGCGAATTCCAGCAGGGCCGTGGCCTGGCTCATGTAGAGGGCCGCGGCCAGCCCCTTCCCGCTCACGTCCCCCACCGCCGCGACCCACCTGCCGTTCGGCCGCCTCTTCATCCAGAGGAGATCCCCGCCGGTCTCCAGGGCCGGCTCCAGCCGCAGGGCCAGGTCGAACCCATCGAGCACGGGAGCGCTGGACGTGATCAGGCCTTCCTGGATGCGGCGGGCCGTCTGGAGCTCCTGCTCGATGCGGCCCTGGTCCAGCAGCCTCTGGTGCAGCATGGCGGTCTCCAGGAGGATTCCCGCCGAGACCGCCACCTCCCGGAGCAGCTCGCGATCCTCCCGGCCGTAGTTCAATTCGGCGTATTTCCCCCCCAGCAGGACGACCGTGTGGGGTTCGCCCCCGGCCAGGAGCAGCACCATCACCTGGGCCTCCATGGCGTCCACCCGCGCCCGCAGCTCCCAGCCCTGCTCGCGGATCCAGTCCGCCTCGTCCCCGGCGAGACCGACGGCCAGTTCCCCGTAGTCCCGGGCATTCCGGATGAGCGCGAGGGGCAGGCGGAGATGCAGGGGCCTGGCCATGGAGACGATCCGGAGATCGTCCCCGTCCAGGGACTCCAGGCCCGGGAGTTCCACGCTCCGGTCCGCCACGGGCAGCAGCAGCAGGACATGAGGGTGGAAGGCTTCGCCCAGGGCCTCGGACAAGCCCGAGAGCAGGGCCTCCACGGAGAGCCGCCGCCTGGATTCCTGGAGGATCCCCAGGATGAGGTCCCTCGTGGTGCTGGTGTCCCGGCGGAACTTCCGCCGGAGCGTCAGCAGCAGCCACCGCAGCGCCCAGCCGATGGGCCAGGCGGACAGGCCGGCCAGGACACCGACCCATCGCGCCTCCAGGGCGTTGATGCCCTTCTCGAAGGCCCAGGTGAGGGCGATGAAATAGATCGTCAGGGTGGCGCCGATGACCGCGAAATACGTCAACCACCGCACGAGGGCCCGGCGGACGTCGAAGAACCCGTGCCGCAGGATGGCGTAGGCGAAGGAGAGGGGCAGGAGCGGCAGGGGCGCGAAGAAGATCCATGCCTCCCGCTGGAACAGGATGCTCTTCCCCTGGGCCAGGGCGCTCAGGTAGGAGAAGGCGGCCAGGTCCACGCAGACCGCGGTCGTGAAGAAGAGCGCCGGCATGAGCGCCAGCCTCCGGCGGCGCGGCAGCTTCAGCGCGCCGAGCCAGAACACGAACACCCCCGCGATCACCGCCAGCCCCATCAGCCCTCGGAACGCGAGGCTGACCGGGAAGAGGCCGGTGGTCATCCAGGACAGGTCGCCGAAGATCCCCGACCTGGCCGCGGTCCGCACGACATCCACCAGGATGTTCGTGAGGCCGACCGCCAGGAACCCCCCGTAGAGCCAGGCCAGGAACCTCCGCTGCCTCCGGAGGGGGAAGGGATGGGGGAACCTCAGGAAGAAGTGGAACCACAAGGGGGCCGCGAGGCTCATCACCAGGCCCGAGAAGACCAGGGCCGGGATCTGGATCTGGACCGGGATGTTCCCGGAAGCCTCGGGGGAGTAGATCGGCAGGAGGAGGGAGACAGCCCCCATGTAGAAGAAGTGCCGGGCCACCTTGCGCTGGGGGGAGGACACCACGACCAGCAGTCCGATGGCCCAGGCGACCAGCCCCGAGAGGAGCACGCTCAGCCCCACGTAGTTGAACGGCTTCACCAGCCGCACCAGCAGCGAGAGCTGCCGGCCGTCGCGCCGGACGAGGTAGAGGACCTCCGTCCCCTTGGGCTGGTCGTTGATGAACCGCCGGGCCTCCTCCATGGTCCGGACCGTGACCGGGCGGCCCTGGATGGCCAGCAGTTGGTCGCCTTCCAGCATGCCCGCGACCTCGGCGACGCCCTCGGGGAGGATCTCCTGGATCCGCACCCTGGAACCCTCCGCCTTCCAGAAGCACTGGTCGTCCGAGTAGGTGTACACCCACTGGGTCATCGCGAAGGAGGCCAGCGCCAGCGACACGGCCAGGATGCTGGACCAGATCAACCGCCAACGGATGCGTCTGAGGGAAGGAGACAAGGTAGCCTGGAGAATGCGTGGAGGGATTGTGGAAAGACAGAATGCCTGGTGGCTCCTGGTCGGAGGCCGGAACCGGCTGGGGCGTGCCATCGCCGAAGCCCTCGCAGAGGACCATCGACTGATACTGACAAGCTCGAGGCCCTGGGACGGAGCGTCCGACTGGCTTGAATCACTATCAAGGCGAACCCGAGTGAGAACATTCGAATGGAATGCCGACGATCCCGAGCTTGTTCCAAAGATGATGGCAGATTTGAAATGCTTGGGGGACATGGGCATAACCCTGGACGCGGCAGTGCTCGTGGCGGGGACCTTCCCCGAAAGCCCGTTCGGGGCTTGGGATCCCGCCGGCCTGGCCGACACTTGGCGCGTCAATCTCAGCTTCCCCCTGCTGGTCTCCCAGGCCGTCGGGCCCCGGATCGCGGAAGGCGGTTCCCTGCAGCTCATCCTGGACACGGCCATCCACCGGCCCTTCAGGAAGCACCTGCCCTACTCGGCCGCCAAGGCCGGCCTCGCCTCCCTCGTCCCCGCCCTCGCGGGCCTGCTGGCGCCCAGGGTGCGCGTGGTCGGCCACGCCATCGGGACCATGCTCCCCGAGGAGGGGCGCGATCCGTCCTTCCTTGTGGAGCGCAGCCTCCTGAAGCGGCTGGGCAGCCCGGGGGACCTGGTCCGGGCCCTCCGCTACGCCGCCGGGAGCCCCTACCTCACCGGCGAGATCCTCACCCTCGACGGCGGGAGGAGATGGCTGTGAACGCCCCGCGGATCAGCGCGTCACGAAGGGGTTCGCCTCCGCCTCTTCCCCGATGGTGGTGAAGGGTCCGTGTCCGGGCAGGACCAGGGTCCTGTCCTCGAGGGTATAGAGTTCCCGCCGGATGCTGGCTTCCAGCTGGTCCCAGCGTCCTCCCCAGAGGTCCGTGCGGCCGACCCCTCCCTGGAAGAGGGTGTCGCCGGAGATGAGGACGGGCCCCTGGTCGAACTCCCCCAGGAAACAGCAGGACCCCGGCGTGTGTCCCGGCGTGTGCAGCGTCCTCAGGCCGTGGTGAACCTCGCCGGGGCCGAGTTCCGTCGTCACGGGAGCGGGCACCGGCGCCATGCCGAAGAGTCCGGTCTGCATGTCCAGGGTCTCGACCAGGTAGGTGTCCAGGGGGTGGAGGAGGACGGGGCACCGCCAGGCATCCTGGAGTTCCTTCGCGGCCCCCAGGTGGTCGAAGTGGGCATGGGTCTGGAGGATGGCGGTCACCCTGAAGCCCAGGTCCGCCACGCGCCCCCGGATCCGTCCGGCCTCCTCCCCCGGATCGACCACCACCCCGGTGCCCAGCTCGGGATCCCACACCAGGACGCAGTTCGCGGAAATCGGCCCCACCGGGAAGGTCTCGAATCTGAGCATGATGGTCTCCAGGGCGCTCCCCGCAGGGTCGGGGGATCCACTATTCTGCTACCGTTTCCATCTGCACCGACATGATGGAGCCGCCTCGTGAACGAATACCTGCGTTTCGCCCTGGTCACGTTCCCCGCCGTGTTCTTCATCATGGATCCCCTGGGGCTGCTTCCGATCTTCATGGCCATCACGGCCAGCGACACGCCCGAGAAGCGCCGGGACACGGCGCGGCGCGCCACCCTCCTCGCCTTCGGCCTGATGACCTTCTTCACGCTCTTCGGCAGCTTCGTCTTCAAGCTCTTCGGGATCTCCATGAGCGCCCTGAAGGTCGCCGGGGGGATCCTGCTGCTCATGACCTCCACGGACATGCTGCGCGCCCAGCCCTCGCGCACGCGTTCCTCGCCCGAGGAGACCCACGAGAGCGAGGCCAAGGAGGACGTGGCCGTGGTGCCCCTGGCCATGCCCCTCCTGGCCGGGCCGGGCTCCATCGCCACCGCCATGGTCCTCGCGGCCCGCGGCCCGCACTGGAGCTACGCCATCCCCGTGGTGGCCTCCATCGCCGTCACCTGCCTGGTGGCCTACCTGCTCCTGCGGGCGGCCGCGCGCCTGACCCGCCTGCTCGGCACCACCGGGCTCGCCGTGCTCGAGCGCATCATGGGCCTCCTGCTGGCGGCCATCGCCGTCCAGTTCGTCGCCGACGGCGTGATGATGTTCATGCAGCGCTGACGGTTCAGAGGTTTTTCAGCAGCGCCAGCTCGTTCGCGGACAGGAAGCGCCAGGCTCCGGGCTTCAGGGAGGGGTCGTCGAGGGGACCGAACTGGACGCGCTTCAGCTTGGAGACGGGGTGTCCGACGGCGCCGAACATCCGGCGGATCTGCTGGTTCTTCCCTTCCGTCAGGGTGACCTTCAGCCACGGATTGTCGGCCTTCTCGAAGACCTCGATGCCGCAGGGCTTCAGCCGGCGGCCGTCCAGGCGGAACCCGCCCCGCAGCTCGTCCAGGGTTTCCGGCTTCGGCATCCGGTAGACCTTCACGAGGTAGATCTTGGGGACGTGGTTGTCGGGGTCCGTGAGGCGCTGGGCCAGGTCCCCGTCGTTGGTCATGAGCAGCAGCCCTTCCGAATTGAAGTCCAGGCGACCCACGGGATAGACCCTGGCCTCCACCCCGTGGAGCAGCGCCATGACCGTCGGCCGGCCATCCTCGTCCTTGACCGTCGTCACGTAGCCCTTGGGCTTGTTCATCAGGATGTAGACGTGCGGCTCCCTGCGGATCGGCACGAGATCCACGGTGATCTCGTCCCTGCCTGGATCCGCTCGGGTGCCCAGCTCCGTCACGGTCCTGCCGTTCACCTGCACCCGCCCGTCCAGGATGACCTGCTCGCAGGCCCGGCGGCTCGCGATCCCCGCCGCGGCCAGGATCTTCTGCAGGCGCTCGCCGCCCGACGCGATTCTCGAAACGGACCGAGCGGGTTTCCGCTCCGTGGGCTTATGATCATTCCTGGACGGTCTTCCCGCGGGTTGTTCTCCCCTGCGCTTCGTCTGGATCATTGAATCGCTCCTTGGCGTCTTCACGACGCGAATTGGCTATTCTCTCACAGGCATGATCTTAAATAAATGTGATCGTTTGCTCATTGCCCACAGGCCAGGAAATGAGCGAGGCTTAGAATGGCGGGGAATTGGTTTTGATAATCAAGTCTCTTTCCTTTTGTGGGACCTCGTTATTCTGAAGGTTCACACGAGGAACCCCATGACTAAACACGTCTACTCTTTCGGCGGTGATCGCAACGAGGGCAATGCCACGATGCGCAACCTTCTCGGCGGCAAGGGCTGCAACCTTGCGGAGATGGCTTGCCTGGAAATCCCCGTCCCGCCCGGCTTCACCGTCACCACCGAGGTCTGCTCCCTCTACCACAAGGAAGGCAAGAAGCTGACCAAGGAAGTGAAGGAACAGGTGCTCGAGGCCCTGAAGTGGCTGGAAGGCACCCGCGGCAAGAAGTTCGGCGACGCCGCCGATCCTCTGCTCGTCTCCGTCCGTTCCGGCGCCCGCGTCTCCATGCCCGGCATGATGGACACGGTCCTGAACCTCGGCCTCAACGACAAGACCGTGGAAGGGCTCGCCAAGGCCAGCGGCAACCCGCGCTTCGCCTACGACTCCTACCGCCGCTTCATCATGATGTATTCCGACGTCGTGCTGGACGTCCACAAGGACCACTTCGAGGAGAAGATCGAAGCCCTCAAGCACAAGACCGGCAAGAAGCTCGACACCGAGATCACCGCCGAGGAGTGGAAGAAGCTCTGCGGCGAATTCAAGAAGATCGTCAAGGAGAAGCTCGGGCACGACTTCCCGCAGGACCCCATCGAGCAGCTCTTCGGCGGCATCTGCGCCGTGTTCAACAGCTGGGACACCGAGCGCGCCATCATCTACCGCAAGATGAACCGCATCCCCGACGACTGGGGCACCGCCGTCAACGTGCAGACCATGGTGTTCGGCAACATGGGCGACGACTGCGGCACCGGCGTGGCCTTCACGCGCGACCCCGGCACCGGCGAGCCCTACTTCTACGGCGAGTACCTGATCAACGCCCAGGGTGAGGACGTGGTCGCCGGCGTCCGCACGCCCCAGCCCATCACCAAGTCCCAGGCCAAGGCCAGCGGCCTCAAGAGCCTCGAGGAAGCCATGCCCGAGGTCTTCAAGACCCTGCTGGCCACTTGCAACCGCCTCGAGAAGCACTTCAAGGACATGCAGGACCTGGAATTCACCATCGAGCGCGGCAAGCTCTACATGCTCCAGACCCGCAACGGCAAGCGCACGGCCCTGGCCGGCATCCGCATCGCCATCGACATGGTCAAGGAGAAGATGATCGACGAGAAGACCGCCCTGCAGCGCCTGAGCGCCGACGATCTCGTCCAGCTCCTGGCCCCGATCTTCAACCAGAAGGAGAAGGACCAGTTCAAGAAGGAAGGCAAGCTGATGGCCAAGGGCCTCAACGCGGGCCCCGGCGCCGCCACCGGCGTCATCGCCCTCTCCGCCGAGGAAGCCGGCAAGCTGGCCAAGAAGCACCCCGTGGTCCTGGTCCGCATCGAGACCTCTCCCGAGGATCTGGCGGGCATGGTCGCGGCCAAGGGCATCCTGACGGCCCGCGGCGGCATGACCTCCCACGCGGCCGTGGTCGCCCGCGGCATGGGCAAGCCCTGCGTCTGCGGTGCCTCCACCCTGAACATCGACGTGGCCGGCCGCACCGTCTCCGTGGGTGGCATCACCCTGAAGGCCGGCCATGACTACATCTCCATCGACGGCAGCACCGGCGAGGTCTTCGCCGGCCAGCTCTCCGCCCATCCCGCGGAAGTGAACCAGGTCCTCGTGGACAAGACCCTCAAGGGCGAGGACAGCGAAACCTTCGGCCGCTTCAAGACGATCATGGACTGGGCCAACAAGTACCGGAAGCTGAAGGTCCGCACCAACGCCGACACCCCGCACGATGCCGAAGTCGCCCGCGCCTTCGGCGCCGAGGGCATCGGCCTGTGCCGCACCGAGCACATGTTCTTCGAGGGCGAGCGCATCATCGCCATCCGCCAGTTCATCCTGGCCAAGGACCTCGACGGACGGAAGGCCGCCCTGGCCAAGCTGCTGCCCATCCAGCGCGCCGACTTCGAAGGCATCTTCACGGCCATGAACGGCCTGCCCGTCACCGTCCGCCTGCTGGATCCCCCCCTCCACGAGTTCGTGCCCCACGACGCCAAGGGACAGGCCGAAATGGCGCAGGTCATCGGCGTGGACGTGGAGGAAGTGAAGCACCGCGTCGAGAAGCTCCACGAGTTCAACCCCATGATGGGCCACCGCGGCTGCCGCCTGGGCATCACCTATCCCGAGCTCATCCGCATGCAGATGCGCGCCATCGCCGAGGCCGCCATCAACGTCGAGAAGAAGGGCATCAAGGCCCTCGCCGAAGTGATGGTGCCCCTGGTCGGCCACGTCAAGGAGCTGGCCTACACCAAGGCCGAGATGCTGGACGAGATCGCCCAGGTCAACAAGGAGCGTGGCACCGACTGGAAGTGCATGATCGGCACCATGATCGAGATCCCGCGCGCCGCCATCACCGCCGACCAGGTCGCTTCCGAGGCCGAGTTCTTCAGCTTCGGCACCAACGACCTCACCCAGATGGGCTTCGGCTTCTCCCGCGACGACTCCGGCTCCTTCCTGCCCGAGTACGTCTCCAAGAAGATCCTCGAGGACGACCCCTTCCAGAGCCTCGACCAGGGCGGCATCGGCGAACTGGTCCACATCGCCTGCGAGAAGGGCCGCAAGACCCGTCCCAACATCAAGCTGGGCGTTTGCGGCGAGCACGGCGGCGATCCCCGCTCCGTCAAGTTCTTCCACCGCGTGGGCCTGAGCTACGTCTCCTGCAGCCCCTACCGCGTGCCCATCGCGATCGTGGCCGCCGCCCAGGCTTCCCTGGAAGAGAAGAAGTAGTCCTTCCGAATCATCGCAACGAAAGGCCCGCCGCGAGGCGGGCCTTTTTCATGGCTGGCCTCCGCCTGGGCCGAAAACCCGCGTCTGGATCCGCGAATGAACGCGAAGGCAGCAGGGATCCCGCCGTGCGCCCCACGGCTCTTCATTCGCGCAAGCGCAGCGCGTATTCGCGCCATTCGCGGCTCCGTCTTCTTCTTGCGAGGCAGGAATGCGCGATCCCGGCTCAGTCCAGGAAGTGCCTGAACAGCTCGCGGTCGCCGAGGGCCCTGAGGATGTAGTGGCGCGTGGAGGAGATCGGAACGGACTCGATGCGCAGCACCGTCTCCACGGGCGTGGTCCTCCCCTGGAGCCGCGCCTCGATGGCGGTCCGCCAGCGGCGCGCCCGCCCTTCCCCGGCGTGGTAGCCGGCCAGGATGTAGAGCATGCGGACCTCGTCGGGAAGGGACTCCAGCTGGGCCGTCCTGATGATGGTCCTGTAGTAGCGGAGGCCCGCCCGGATGTTCGTCTCCGGGTCGAGGATGTCCGGTTTCGCGCCCACCATCCGGACGAAGGTCGGCCTGAGGACCTGCATGATCCCGTAGGCGTTGGCGCCCGACCGGGCGGAGGGCTGGAAGATGCTCTCGTTCTTGATCATGGCCAGGACGAACGCGGGATCCACGGAACCAGCCAGCCCTTCCTCCCGGATCAGGCGCTCCACGAGGGGCGCCAGGCGGAGCGGGAACAGGAACGGCACAGTTTCCGGGGCGCACCGGCCCTCCAGGGCCTCGTAGCGCGCCACGAGATCCTGCTGGCCGGCCAGGTGCGCGGCCCTCAGGAAGACGGCCTCCTCCTTCACGGGATCCGCCTGGGCGAGGACCAGGTCGAAGCGGTTGCGCGCCGCGAGCGCGCGCATGCGCTCGGGCCAGGCGTTCTCCACGGGCCGCAGGCGTCCCAGGAGGCTCTTCGCGTTCAGGATCGTGATGTCGCCGGGGATGCCCAGGAACGGTTGCGGCGCCGGGGCGGCCGCGGGTTCGAGGCCGGCGAGCAGGAAGCGGGCGTGGCCGGCGTAGTAGGATCCGGGATAGCCTTCCAGGAGAGCCTTCGCGTGGGCCGCGGCCGCGGGCTTCTCCCCGGCCTTGAGGGCGTCCACGGCACGCATCCAGAGGAGATCCGAGACCTGCTCCTCCGGGCGGTCCAGGAACCAGAGGGAGGCCTCGTCCGGCTGCTTCCGCACCTGGGTAGCCTCCTGGACCAGCGGACTGTCGCGCGGGATCCACCCCTTGGCCACCGCATGATGGACCGCCAGGTCCAGGTGATCAGTTCCCCGGAAGGCCTCCAGGAGCCTTTCGGGATGCTCCGGGCGCTTCAGGGTCCGGAGGACGACCCATCGCTCGGAGACCGGCCGGGTGCGGTCCAGGACCCAGGCTTCCGAGGGGGCGGCGAGGCCCTCCCGCATGTCCAGCAGGCGGAGGAAGGAGGCTGTGGCGGCCTGGGGGAAGCCGGCCGAGCGAAGGGACCGCCGGACGAGTTCGAACTCGTTGCGGTAGGCCAGCTGCGTCAGCAGCCGGGAGCAGGTGAGCGGATCCTGCACGGGCAGTCCGGCCGCCTTCAGGTAGGCGATCTGGTAGGCGCGCTTGGCCGCCTGCCACTCCGCCGCCCTCGCCGTGTAGCCGATGGCCGTCGCCTGCCGCAGGATCCCGGGCAGGAAGACCCGGTTGGCCTCCAGGACCTTGAGCCCCCGCGCCAGGAAGGCGTCGGGAATCTTGTAGAGGTCCGCGCGCCCCAGCTCCTCGGAGGAGACCCCCTCCCGGCCGGCGACCAGGGCCTGCATCCACGCAGGCCATTCGGCCCGGGCCTCGGGCCCCAGGAACCCTCCGGTGATCATCCCCCCCTTCAGGGACCAGGCGGGATCGATCTGAACGTACCCCGCGCGAGGCGTGGCGGGAACCGCGGGGTGCGCGGCCATGCGGGAGGCCTCCCCGGGCACGCCCCCCAGTGCGAGGCAGATCATCACCGGATACGCGCGACAGTTCGTGAACGACATCATTCTCCCACCCTGCCATCTCGTTCCGATCTGTCAACCACCGCCCCGCCAAACCAAGGCCCAAGCACCCCAGAGATCCCGCCAGAGGCACGTCCCACCACAAGCAACCCCGCCGGGGCATTTCTCGGACAAGAGAATTCAATTATGTTAATTAAATTGCCATTAAATATTTAGTATTTTTAACAATTTACAATTAATTTGATATAATAATTTCTATTTAGCCATGAAAATATTCAGATCTTGACAGATTCGCCTTTATCCTCCATCCCTTGCATCTCTTTCATCCTTGTTTTTTAATGCACTTTCAACAAAAATAAAAGGGATGAAGGTGCATGCAAAAATAACGTCCTTATTTTTGACATTTCGCGTCATTTCGCACCTTTCGCGGTTCCAGCCTTTTTTATGAACCTGACTTAAGCGCCTCGGCATCTTGATGCGTTTTTCATTGTCCACGGAGCGATACGAAGTGGCTACGGGCTTCGCGCACGGGGCAGGCAACAGGCCTTCGGCTCGGGTTTGGGACTGGGAGATGGTGGTTGTGGGGTTTGCCTCCGGTGGGGTTCTTCAGCCCGCGAGGAGGGCAGCGGCCCAGGCGGGCCGGATGTGCTGGGGGCCGAGGCGGAACCCCTGGCTGCGGGCATGGTCGAGGAAGGCGTTGGCGAGCACGGACCAGCCGCCCTCGCCCTTGATCGGCTTGAGGCTGGGCCGGGGCTTGAGTTCCTCGCCGCCGTCCACCCTGGCGCGCAGGTCCACCAGGACGTTGTGGGCCAGCGCCAGAAGCTGCGCCTGGACTTCGTTCTTCGCCATCTCGGCATGTCGGAACGTGGGCTCGAAGGCGGCCACGAATTCGCCCAAGCGCCCCTCCGCCTCGCCCCGGTTGAGGCAGTGCTCGACGACCTTCGCGGGCGCATCGTCCAGGTTGGTGACGAAGTAGAAGGACTCGGCGAACAGGGCGGCTGCGCCATTCTTCGTCTCGGGCACCTGGAACTTGACCCCCACGCGCCGCTCGGTTCCCCAGGATTTCACGGAATGCTGGAACTCCCGGAAGGCCGCGATGCCCCCCACTTTGGGCAATTCGGGGCAGATGGCCTGCGCGGCCTCGTCGAGGCGCGAATTGCTGCGCAACCTCATCGCATAGGTGGCGCCCATGCCTTCCAGCCCACTCATCAATCCGGCCGACGGCATGCCCGCCTCGCCCCGGTACGAGCCGATCCGCACACCCTGTTCCAGCATCCAGGCCAGCTTCTCGGCCTGTCCATCGGCGGTGTGGGCATTGCCTTCGTTGAGCCAGAGCGCGGACAGTCGTCCGGAGGCGTCCAGCAGCCACCCCGCGTGGTAGCCGCATTCCTTGTAGTGCCCGTTGAACGCGCCGCCCTCCTGCTTCCCGTGCAGCTCCAGCAACCTGGAATCGCCATCGAGGTGCAGCGCCGACACGCCCTCTGCCGCCGAGGCCAGAAGCGTCACCCGCAGTGGATCCACGCCCACTTCCGCGAGAACGCAGACCAGGCGCGAGAGATCGATCTGCGGCACCCGAGCCCCCAGGACCTTGCGCCAGAGCTTGTCCGACTCGATCACGTCCGCGATCTCCTTGCCCGAGCCATAGCCCATGGCAAAACCTCCGTCCGTCGAGATCGGAGGCCCGATCTCCACCTGGATTCCACCTACATCGAAGCGCCGCGGTCGCTTGGTCATCACCCATTGGGTGGTACCATGACCCCACAAAGTTCCAACAGGGGTGCGGGTCTCAACTCATTTCTGGCACCCCGGCGATTAGGTCAGGTTGAAGAGATCAAAGGGAAAGTCACAGACCTGGCGAAGCTCGACTACGAAAACGATCCCGCCATCATCACGGCCAAGATCCTCATGCGCTGATCTTCAGGTATTCCCACGGCGTGTAGACCACCACCCCCTCGCGGATCACCTCCGGGAAATGCCCCAGGTTCCCCGTCACCAGCACAGCCCCCGTTGCCTTCGCCAGGGCCAGGAACACCAGGTCATCGGGATCCGGCCCTTCCAGAGGCCAGGGGGCCGGTTCTGCCTCGTGGAAGGCCACCTGGAGTAGGCGCGGCAGCCACGCGGGCGGCAGACCCTTCGGACGGAACTTGGGGCGGTTCAAGACCTCGCGGTACTCCGCCACGATGGAGGGGCAAA
>DAOPZL010000008.1:0-81316 GCA_035353395.1 Holophaga sp. | reverse complement strand
CCCAGGAGCCCCCGCAGCCAGCTCCCGGATGCGACGCCCGTGACCAGGCCCCCGCAGGCGAAGAAGAGCAGCGATGGGCCGACGTTACGCCGCCCGCACAGTGGCCCCGACTTGTCGAATCCTGGTCGACACGAACCCACGCCCCGCTCCTCGGATGAAGCTGATGTCGGCAAGGCAATCTGGTTCCTTAACTTTTTCCTGACGAAAGTTTCGATCCCCCTGCACACTTGCCTCATGTGGACTTGTCTGGGGAATCTGATCGGACGGCGGGCACCGGAGCCCCTCTCCACCGGGTCCCGCTGGATCCTGGTGCCCCTGGGGAATCCCGGGGGCGAGTACGTGGACACCCGCCACAATCTCGGGAGGTTGATGATCCAGCGATGGATGTCGTCCCGTCGCTGCCAACCCGAACGTGTGCGCGCCTTGGAAACCGGGGCCTTGTACGACATGGGGCCGTCCCTGCTCGCGCTCGTTCCTTCCACCTACATGAATCATTCCGGGAAGGCGTGCGCGGAGGCGGTCGCCGCGGGGCTCGATCCTGCGCGCATGATCCTGCTCCACGACGACAAGGACCTGCCCCTGGGGCTGGGGCGGTTCCGGCTCAAGGGGGGGACGGCGGGACACAACGGTCTTGCCTCCATCTTCGAATGCCTGGGGACCCAGGATCTGGCCCGACTCAGGCTGGGCATCGGCCCCCTGCGGCGCCCTCTGCACGAGTTCGTGCTGGGAACTTGGACGGAGGAGGAATGGGGGCGCATCGACGCACTGGACGCTCCCTTTTCCCGGTTCATGGAACTCCTGGGCGAGGCGAAGTCCCTCGGAGGGATCCCGGGGACCGTCAACGCGGCCTCCTTCTGGGGCGAGGCCGCCCCTCCGGGGAATCCCTGAGTCCCGGGGAAATGCCTTGAGCCGGAAGCCGGACTCTGGGAAACTATCCCTTCGCGCCCCTTCCGGGGGGCTCTCCTTGCTCCGGGCCGTGGGTCCGGGGCTTCACATCCACAGGGAGGATTGATGCGTCGATACGAGACCATCTTCATCGCCTCCCCCGTGTTGACGGACGAGCAGGTTGACGACCTCGTCCGCAACTTCGAGGGAATCATCGCCGAGCAGGGTGGCGAACTGCTCAAGACCGACAAGTGGGGCCGCAAGAAGCTGGCCTACGAAGTCCAGAAGTTCAGCGAGGGCTACTACACCCTGTTCGAGCTGAACGCGGGTCCCAGCCTCATCGCCGAGCTGGAACGCCGTTTCCGCAACCACGATTCCGTGATCAAGTTCTTGTCCGTCCGCATGGACGAGCAGGCCAAGGCCGCCGATCGGCAGAAGGTCCGGTACGAGCGCGAATCCAAGCGCAAGGCCCAGGCCGGCATCAAGGATCGCAGTCCTGAAGAGGTGATGGGATGAAGCGCAAGGCCGATGCCAAGGGAAAGCCCAAGAAGAAGAAGGCTTTTGGAGGACGACGCTCCAAGTTCTGCAAGTTCTGCGTCGAGAAATCCACCTTCGTCGATTACAAGGACGTGAAGACCCTTTCCGCCTTCACGCCCGAGCGGGGCAAGGTCCTGCCTCGCCGCACCAGCGGCGTGTGCGCCCCGCACCAGCGCCAGCTCGTGGAAGCCATCAAGCGCGCGAGGAACATCGCGCTCCTGCCCTTCGCCACGGACTAGGATCCGGCGAACACGCGAGGTCGAGGGCCGCCGGAAGGCGGCCCTCGCCTTGAATTCCCCAGCCCTTGTTTTCTCGTTAACCTGGAACCATGTCCGAAACCTTCGAAGCCCCGAAACTGGGCCAGCCTCTTCGCCGCCAGAAGGCCGTGGCGGCCTGCTGGAAGCCCATCCTGCTGAACTGGCTGGTGCCGGGCTGGGGCTACTGGCTCATCGGCGAGAAGACCCGGGCCAAGGTGGTCTTCGGCGTCTCGATGATCTTCGTCCTGATGGCCTGGCTGCAGCTCTCCTGGGGCGCCCCGGACGGCATCCGCGGCGGCGTGTATGTCCCCGTCCTGGGACCCATCCAGTGGCTGCCGACCCTCGGGGCCCTCGCGACCGCAGGCGTCGGTCCCATCTACGGATTCTTCGCCTGGGCCTTCGGAGTCTCGCACGGTTCGGTCTTCGTGGAACCCGTCCGCAACCTCACCCAGGAATACGGGGCCACCTACATCATGGTCGCCGGACTGCTGAACTGGCTCGCCTGCTTCGACCTCTTCGACCGCACGACCGGCCGCTGGAGCTACCGGCTGCCCAAGGACGAACAGCAGGAACTGGCCAGGAAGCAGGTTCAACCCAAGGAATAGGCTCCCGGTCGGGTCAGCCCAGCTCCCGGGCGCCCTTCCGCACCCTGTCCATCTCCCGCTTGACCTCGCGATCCCTCAGGGCTTCCCGCTTGTCTCCGTGGGCCTTGCCTTCCGCCAGGGCGATGCGGACCTTGATCAGGCCGCGCGGATTGAGGTAGAGGGCCAGGGGGATGAGGGTGTATCCCTTGCGCTCCACCTTGGAGAGGATCTTCTGGATCTCGGCCCGTTTCAGGAGCAGCTTGCGGGGCCGCAGGGGCTCGTGGTTGGCACAGGTGCCGAACTCGTAGGGGCTGATGTGGGCCTGCTTCAGCCACAGCTCTCCGCTGGAGGCGTCCACGTAGGCGTCCTGGAGCTGGCCCCGGCCGTTCCTGAGGGCCTTGACCTCCGTTCCGAGCAGGGCGATCCCCGCCTCCCAGGTCTCCAGGACGGTGTAGTCGTGCAGGGCCTTGCGATTCCGGACGAGGTCTTCTGGCATGGGGACAGTCTGCGTCGAGCGGTCTATTTGGAGGTGGAGGTCGGCAAGGACGCGCGCCGGGTCCGGGATCGGGTCCGCAGGAACTCGATCACGGCCGGCAGCACGGAGATGACGATGATGGCCACGATCACCGTCTCGAAGTGGGCCCGGATCCAGGGGATGCCTCCGAAGATCCGGCCGGCCGCCATCAGCAGACCGACCCAGAGCACCGCGCCGGTGACGTTGTAGAGGGCGAAATGCGGGTAGCTCATCTTCCCGACGCCGGCCACGAAAGGCGCGAAGGTGCGGATGATGGGCACGAACCGCGCGAGGATGATGGTCTTCCCGCCGTACTTCTCGTAGAACTCGTGGGCGGCCTGGAGGTGCTTCTTGTTGAGCCAGCGCCCGCCCTCGCTGTGGAAGACGGCCGGTCCGAGCCTCGCCCCGATGGTGTAGTTCACGGCGTCTCCCGCCACCGCCGCCGCCAGCATGATGCCGCCGGCCACGCCGAGGTGGATGGGGGTCCCGGGGATGGAGCCCAGCGCCCCCAGCGCGAACAGGAGGCTGTCGCCGGGGAGGAAGGGCAGGACCACCAGGCCCGTCTCGCAGAAGATGATGGCGAACAGCACGCCGTAGAGCCAGCCGTCCATGTTCCCGGCCATCAGGTTGAGGCTGTGCGGATCCGTCAGGCGACGGAGGAAGTCCAGTGCCCAGCGCAGCGACTCCATGCAGATGTTCCCTCCGGCGGCCGACGGGGCCAGGTCCAGGGTACCGGGAATCCCTCGCGGTGCCCAGAAATGCTCCATGGGAACAGGCCGGGGCGCCGCGAGGGAGGCCGGATCACCGCGATGCCGTCACCGGCGGTCGGCGAAACGGTCGGTGGCGGCCACGAGGGCCCGGGTGTTGGGGGCGTCCCAGGCGCTGTGCCCGGCGTCGGGGGAGACGATGAAGTCCGCTTCGGGCCAGGCCTTGTGCAGGTCCCAGGCCGTCATGAACGGACAGCACATGTCGTACCGCCCCTGGATGATGATCCCAGGGATGTGACGGATCTTGTCCACATCCCTCAGGAGCTGGTCTTCGGAATCCAGGAAGCCCCGGTTCATGAAGTAGTGGCATTCGATCCGGGCGAAGGCCAGCGCGAAAGCGTCCTCCTCGTGGGAGCTGACGAGGGCGGGGTCCGGGAGCAGCTTGGCGGTCGCCCCCTCCCAGCCGCTCCAGATCCGGGCGGCGGCGAGGCGGACCTCCGGGTCGTCGCTGGTGAGCCGGCGGTGGTAGGCGCTGATCATGTCGCGGCGCTCGTCTTCGGGGATGTGGGCCAGGTAGCCTTCCCAGGCGTCCGGGTAGACGATCGAGGCGCCTTCCTGGTAGAACCAGGCCAGTTCCTTGGGGCGCAGCATGAAGATCCCCCGCAGCACCAGTTCCGTGACGCGGTCGGGGTGCTTCTCGGCGTAGGCGAGGGCCAGGGTGGAGCCCCAGGACCCGCCGAACACCTGCCAGCGCGGAATCCCGAGCAGCGTCCTCAGCTTCTCGATGTCCGCGACCAGGTCCCAGGTGGTGTTCTCCTCCAGGCATGCGTTGGGCGTGCTGCGTCCGCAGCCCCGCTGGTCCAGGAGCACGATGCGGTACTTGCCGGGGTCGAAGAATCGCCGCGGCTTGGGAGAGCCGCCGCCCCCGGGGCCGCCGTGGAGGTAGACCACGGGCTTGCCTTCCGGGTTTCCGCTCTCCTCGAAGTAGATCTCGTGGAGTTCCGAGGCCTTCAGGAATCCCGTGCGGTAGGGTTCGATGGGGGGGTACAGCCAGGTGAGCGGATCCTTGACTGGGTGGATCATGGACTTGTCTCCTCTTCGGCGCCGGATGATGCGGCATCCGCAAGCAAGTCTCTCGTACCTGACGGGATGCGCATCTTTTATACGAAAATTTCCAACACCCGGTTGCTGAGGAGAAGGCCTTTCCGCGTGAAGCGGAGGAAGGGGCCGATCCGCTCCAGGAGACCGTAGCCGAAGAAAGGCGACAGTCGTGATTCCCATTGGTCCACGAGGGGCAGGAGCGCCAGCTCCGCGGCCCTGGCGCGGAGGGCCGGCCAGTCGACGCCGCGCAGCATCCTCAGGCCGAGGAGGGGAATCTCCGCCAGTTCGGCGGCCGGGTCCAGTTCCTGGATCTCGGCGGTTCCCCGTCCTGCCAGCCAGTCGCGGATGGAGCCGCACTCGGTCCACCGCCAGCGCCCCAGCTGGCTCGCCGCGCTCGGACCGAGGCCCAGGTAGGGGCGCCGCTCCCAGTAGCGCAGGTTGTGCCTCGATGCCTCGCCCGGCGCGCTGGCGTTGCTGATCTCGTAGGCGGCGAGTCCGAGCTCCGGAAGCCGCTCCTGCAGGGCCTCGAACAGGTCGGCGACCTCGTCTTCGGAGGGCATCGCAAGCTCGCCCCGGTCCACCTGGGCCTTCAATGGGCAGTCCTTGTCGAGGTCCAGCATGTAGACGGAGAGATGGTTCGCCCCCGCGGCCACGAGTTCCCCGGCGTCGGCCAGGACCCGGGAAAGATCCTGGCCCGGGATGCCGATCATGAGATCGGCGCTGATCCTGCGGAATCCGGCCTCCCCTGCCCGGCGGACCGCCGCGAGGCCCTCCGCCGCGTCGTGGATGCGCCCCAGGCGCCGCAGCAGGACGTCGTCCAGGGCCTGGACGCCCAGGCTGATCCGGTCCCAGCCGAGGCGCCGGGCCTCCCGCAGCCAGGGGGGCGCCACGGTTCCCGGATTGGCCTCCAGGGTGGCCTCCAGGAGCGAGGAAGCGTCGAAGGCTTTCCGGACGGCCCCCGTCAGCGCGGCCAGTTCCTCCGCCGAGAGCACCGAGGGCGTCCCGCCTCCCAGGTAGAGCGTGTCGATGGCAGGATGGCCCAGCCGTTCCCCCCAGGCGTTCAGATCGTCCTGGAGCCTTTCCAGGACCGGGCGGCGGAGCCCGGCCTCCCGGGTGCTGACGAAGGAGCAGTAGGCGCAGCGGTCGAGGCAGAAGGGGATGTGGAGGTAGACCCCCAGCGGCTCGGCGCGGGCCGCCCGGCCGAGGTCGCCGGCGTGGGGCTCGAGTCCCTGGAGCAAGGACTAGAAGTGACGCTCGATGGCCTCGCACCAGAAGTGGTAGACCATCTGGTGCACTTCCTGGATGCGGGCCGTGATGGGGGAGGGCACCACCAGCGCGTCGTCGACGAGGAGCCTGAGCTTCCCGCCGTCGCGGCCGAGGAGGCCGAGAGTCCGGATTCCCAGCTGCCTGGCGGCTTCCACGGCGAGGATCACGTTGGGGCTGTTGCCGCTGGTGCTGATGCCGACCAGGATGTCCCCGGGCCTCCCGAGGGCTTCCACCTGGCGGGCGAAGACTCGGTCGAAGCCGTAGTCGTTGCTGATGGCGGTGAGGGCGGATGTGTCGGTGGTGAGGGCGATGCCGGCCAGGGCCCGGCGCTCCTTGACGAAGCGTCCGCTCAGTTCGGCGGCGAAGTGCTGGGCGTCGGCGGCGCTGCCTCCGTTTCCGCAGACGAGCACGCGGCAGCCCCGCTTGAGGCGCTCCGCCATGTCCTCGGCCTGGGCCACGACGTGGTCAACCTCCTGGAGGAAGAAATCCTGCTTGAGGGCCAGGGACTCCTTCACATGCTCGAGAAGCACCTTCTTCATGGTCGTCCTCCTGGTGGCTCGGATGGATGCGGCGCAGAGGTCAATGCCGCGGCCCCAACCCGGATTCTCTCAGATTTTCCGCCAAAATTGCGGCAAGGATGTCAAAGTAATCTTTCTTCCCCTCGGGAGAATTTACAAATATGTCTGGGATGGACTGGGCCACCCTCAACCACGACCTCTTCGTCCATGTGCCGATCGCCGCGGCCATCCTCCTCCCCGCCGCGCTGATGGCGGCCCAGCGGCCGGGACGGGGGATCAAGCCGTGGTGGACCACCTGCCGCTACCTGGCCTGGACCGGCGTGCTGGGAGGAGGGCTGGCGGTCGCCAGCGGGTTCCGGGCCGCCCGTGCCTCGCGCCTGCTGGACGCTGGAGCATGGCTTCTCAAGGGCTCCTTCCGGGACCCCTCCCCGCTCCAGGTGCACCAGTGGGCGGGGCTGGCGAGCCTGGTCCTGGGGGCGCTCCTCCTCCGGTCCCTGCACCGGAAGCGGCTGGACCATCAAGGCATCGGGATCCTGGGCCTCCTCCTCGGGCTCCTGTGGGCGGGCGCGACCCTCGTGGCGGGTTTCTCCGGGATCCGGCCGGGGCAGCCGGTCCTGCCGGAGCCCAGGGCCTCCAGGGCGGTGCCCGGAACCTCCGGGCCGGCCGAACCGGAGGCGGGCGCCCCTCTGCGCGCCCTGGACTACGGAAGCCTCGTCCCCCTGCATCCCGCTCCCGTGAAGTCCGCCCCCCACGGCAACCGCTGGATCCGGGTATGGGTCAGCCCCGAGGGGGAAGGAGCCTATCGGGAGGGGCGGCCGCTGCCCGCGGGGGCGATGGTGGTGATGAGCACCGTCGAGGACCGCTGGGGGCGGCCCGGCTACGAGCAGGGCCCCCTCTATGCCATGGAGGTGATGCCGGGGGGCCGGCCGGCCTTCACCTTCTACTGGCCGAGGGTGCCGGAAGCCCGGCGGGACGAGACCCAGGGGGCGGAACGGGTCTACTGGCGGGGGAACGACAGCCAACTGGCGGGGTGCCTGGCCTGCCACGGGAACGGGATCGCGGCCCTGAAGGATCGCAGCACCTGGGGGATCCCGCGGCGGAAGACCCGGCCGGAGTCGGGGGAGGCGCCCGGGGCGGGACCGGAGACGAAGGTGCCGTTTTCTCCCCAATAGCTGGATAATGGCTGGGTGATCCTTCCCTGGGGAGGGTCATCGGGGCTGCCCACGGGGAGGGATCCATGGCACCCTGGAGTTTCCTTTGGAGTGCAAGGTGGCACATATCTTTTCCAGTCAATTCTGGTCCAGCATGTTCACGACCGACCTGGCCATCGACCTGGGGACCGCGTCGGTGCTCGTCTACACGAAGCAGTCTGGCCGCATCGTCATTTACGAACCGTCAATCGTCGCGCTGAACACGCGCACCCTCGAAGTGGAAGCCGTGGGGGACGAGGCCAAGCAGCTCCTGGGGCGGTCGCCCCAGGGCGTCCAGACCATCCGCCCCATGAAGGACGGCATGATCTATGAAGTGGACGCGGCCGAGAAGATGCTCGCGGCGTTCATCAAGAAGGCGCGTCCCAACCGGGGGCTCGCCCGCACGCGGATCGTGGTGTCCGTGCCTCCGAGGGCGCACCAGGTCGCCCGGCGCGCCGTGAAGCAGGTGTGCTACGACGCCAAGGCCGGGGAGGTGTTCCTGGTCGACCAGGCGATGGTGGCGGCCATCGGCGCCGGTCTCGCGATCAACGAGAAGCGCGGCTGCATGATCGTGGACGTCGGCGGGGGCACCACCGACGTGGCCGTGATCTCCTACAACGGGAAGGTGTTCGCCGACTCCATCCTCATCGCGGGCGACGAGATGGACGAGGCGATCACCAACTACATCCGCGAGAAGTACAACGTGCTCATCTCCGAATCCGCGGCCGAGGAGGTGAAGTGGCAGCTGGGCTCGGCCTACACCACCGACAAGCCCCGGACCATGAACATCTCGGGCCGCGACCAGTTCGAAGGGCTGCCCAAGACCCTCACCCTCAACGACACGGAGATCCGGGAGGCCCTGGCCGAGCCCGTCAGCGCGATCGTCGACCTCGTGCGCAAGGCCCTCAACGAGACTCCGCCCCAGCTCGCGGCCGATCTGATCGACCGCGGCATCTGCCTCACCGGGGGGGGCTCCAAGATCCAGGGCCTGGACACGCGCCTGAGCCGCGAGACCCACCTCCCCTGCTACCGCGCCGAGAATCCAGAGACCGCCGTGGTCCGGGGCACCGCCGTGCTGCTGGACGACATCCCGTTCCTGCGGCGTATCCAAATCCTTGACTGATCCGATGCGACCGCGCCCCTGGGGCTGGAACTCTTCCGGGCGCCGCCGCTGGGCGATCCTCCTGCTGCTCCTGGGGCACGCCTTCTGGATCTTCATGGGCCGCGGCGATTCCGGCCACTGGCAGCGCATGCTGGGCGTCCTTTCCGCCCCCTCGCGGGCGGTTTCGACCCGGTGGATGGACTGGCGGCGGAACCGCGCCGAGAAGGTGGAGAATCTCGACCGCGCGGCGGAGGATCTGAAGCGTCTGCGCGGCCGGGTCGCGAGCCTCGAGACGGCCGCCCTGCGGAACGCGGGCAAGATCCGGGAGGCCGATGAGGCCATCCGGCTCCTGGGGCTCAAGAAGCTGCTTCCCCTCGAGTTCAAGGCGGCCCGGATCGTGGCCAACGTCCGCAAGGCTCCGTTCGGAGGCATGATCATCGACCAGGGAGAGGACCTGGGCCTGGTCCAGGACCAGGGCGTGATCTGCACCGACGGGGTGGTGGGCCGCATCTGGTCCGTGGGCAAGCGTCACGCCAGCGTGCTGCCCCTGGACGCCCACAATGCCTCGACGGCGGTGATGCTGGAGCGCAGCCGCGCCACGGGCGTGCTCCAGGGCGTCGAGCCGGGCCAGGCGGAGATCCGATACGTCGGGAGCCAGGAGCTGGTGCAGGTGAACGAGGCCGTCTACACCTCGGGCCTGGACAACGTCTTCCCCCGGGGGCTGCTGGTCGGCTATGTCTCGGCGGTCCACGCCGAGGACGTGGAGCTGAGGATCGAAGTCTCCCTGGCGGCCCCGCTGGACCGCCTCAACCTGGTACTCATCCTGCCTCCCAGCCCCGGGATGGAACTCCAGCTGCCCGGGACCCCCGAATCGAAGCCCGGAACGGGGGCGTCGAAATGATCCAGCGTTCCGCGTCCGTTTCTCTCCAGCGCGTGCTCCTGGCGGTCCTCTGCCTGGGGGCGATCCACCAGACGGCCCCCTGGCCGGGGATCCAGGCCGTGTTCCATGTCCTCCTCGCGCTGGGCCTGGCGCCGGAGTTCCGTTCGCCGCTGGGCGGCGCGCTCTGGGCGGCGGCGGCCGGCTGGGTGATGGAAGGCAGCCTGCGCATGTATCCCCACATGGGCGGGACGGCCCTGGCGAACATGATCGTCTGCCTGCTCATGACCTGGACGCTGTCCCACTGGCCGCCGCTCTCGCTCAGGCACTACTGGATCCGCCTCGGAGCCTTCGCGGTCGTGCACCTTCTCCTGGTCCACGGGGCGGTGCTTCTCGCGGCGGGAGCCCACGGATGGGGGACGGGGCCCGCCTGGACCCTGCTCCTGCTCCCCCTCTGGGGGACCCTCGCCTTCAGGCTCTACCTTCCCCACCACAGGGACTAGACCGTGGATCCCCGGCAACGCTCCCAGTTCCAGAAGCGCATCGGCGTCATCCAGGGGGCCGCCTGGGTGATGATCCTGGTGCTGGTGGTGGCCTATGCCTGGGTCCAGATCATCATGCGGGAGAAGATGCAGGACCTCGCCCAGAGGCAGGCCATGAAGACCCGGGTGACCCCCGCACCGCGGGGGATCATCTACGACCGCAACGGGAACAAGCTGGTGGACAACCGGAGGGCCCTGCACCTGGTGATCCAGCGGGAGGACCTGCCCTTGGACGTCCGGCAGATCGAGGCCGTGGCCGAGGCGCTGCAGCTGGATCCCGAGCAGCTCAGGCGGAAGATCGACGCGAGCCGCTCGGCGAAAGGGAACCGGCTCCTGGTGCTGCAGGACAACCTGGACGACGTGGACCTGGCCAAGGCGGAGATGCTCAGGGCCCGGTACCCCTTCCTGAGCATCGAAGTGGCCCCCCGCCGCGTCTACCTCGGCAACGACCTGGCGGGCCACGCGCTGGGGTTCGTGGGGGAGGTCTCGCCCGAGGTGCTCGCGAAGGAGCCCGGGAAGTACGAGATCGGCGAGATCATCGGCCGCAGCGGGTTCGAAGCCTCGCGCAACGACCGGCTGAAGGGGCAGGACGGCCAGCGCCAGATCCTGGTGGACCACCTGGGCCGGGAGGTGGCCCTCTTCGGCCGCCTGGACCCCAGGCCGGGGCGCAACGTCTACCTGACGCTGGACGCGGGCATGCAGCAGACCCTGCGGGAAGCCTACGGCAAGGAGCAGGGCGCGGGCGTCGTCATCGACCTGAGGGACGGCGGGATCCTGGCCATGTACTCGAGCCCCTCCATGGATCCGAACATCTTCCTCGACCGCCTCACCCAGGAGGATGTGGACAAGTACTACCGGAATCCCTCCCGTCCCATGCTCAACCGGGCCATCCAGGGCCTCTACCCGCCGGGGTCGACCTTCAAGCTGCTGGTCGCCCTCGCGGCCCTGGACAAGGGGCTCATCACGCCCGCCACCACCTTCACGTGCCATGGCCAGAAGCTCTTCTACAACAGGGTCTTCCGCTGCGACAACGTGCACGGGACCTTGAACCTGGTCCAGGCCATCGCCCAGAGCTGCGACATCTACTTCTACGAGCTGGGAGCGCGGATGGACATCGACGAGATCCACGCTGCGGCCGTGAAGTACGGGCTCGCCGAGCCCACGGGCGTGGACCTGCCGCACGAAGTGACCTCGCGCGTCCCCAGCCGCGAGTGGAAGAAGCGGGCCAGGCCGAGGGACCCCAAGTGGTACGCGGGAGAGACGATCAGCGTGGCCATCGGCCAGGGCGCCAACAGCCTCACGCCCATCAGCCTTGCGCGGTTCTACGGCATGCTGGCCACCAAGGGGAAGCTGCTGACCCCGCACCTGTACTACGGCACCCGGGACGAGGAGACCGGGAAGCTGGAGGTCCAGCCGCCTCCTCCGCCCCGGGAGACGGGACTGGACCCGAAGGCCTGGGCCGTGCTCGACGAGGGGCTCTACCAGGTGGTCCAGAACGGGACGGCCCGGGGCATCCGGATCCCGGGGCTGGACATCGCGGGGAAGACGGGCACCAGCCAGGTGACGGCCTTCGTGAGCAAGAGCCACTACAGCCAGCTCTCCAAGCACCTCCGGGACAACGCCCTCTTCGCCGGCTACGCCCCCAGGGAGAACCCCCAGATCGCCTTCGCGTTCGTGGTCGAGAACGCCGGTTTCGGCGCCAGCAGCGCGGCCCCCATCGCCAAGAAGATGTGCGCGTACTGGTTCCTGCAGCGACCGGTCAAGCCCCTTCCCGCGCCCGGGACCAAGCCGGTCGACGCCTTCCTGCCGGCCGCGGGGAACCTGGAAGGGGCGCGGCCATGAGAGAACGCCTGCGCACGCTGGATCCCTACCTCCTGCTGCCCATCCTCGTGCTGCTGTTCATGGGCACGCTCACCATCTTCTCCGCGAGCCGGGGCACCACCCAGTCCACCATCTGGCTGAAACAGACCGTGTGGAACCTCCTGGGCCTGGCCTTGATGCTCTTCGTCGCCCGGCTGCGGATGAACCAGATCTTCAACTGGAGCGCGGGTTTCTACACCCTGGGGATCCTCATGCTGGGGGCGGTGCTGGTCCCGGGGATCGGGAAGAGCATCGGGGGGGCCCAGCGGTGGATCCTCGTCGGCGGCCTGACCTTCCAGCCCTCGGAACTCATGAAGTGGCTGGCCCTGCTCTTCGTCGCACACCGCCTCGGCACCCGGCCCCCGGACCAGTTCCAGGCCCTGGACCTGGTCGGGATCTCGGCGCTGGTGGTCTTCCCGATGCTCCTAGTCCTCAAGCAGCCGGACCTGGGCATGGCGATCAGCTTCCTGCCCATCCTGGTCCTGGTCCCCCTGATCAAGGGCCTTCGGGCCCGCTGGGTCGCCCTCGGGCTGGTCTGCGTCTCGATCATCGGCGTCTTCGCCTGGCACAACGTCCTGAAGCCCTACCAGAAGGAGCGGGTGCTGACCTTCCTGAACCCGAACGCCGACCTCCAGGGCAAGGGCTACCAGATCAACCAGAGCCGCATCGCCATCGGTGCCGGCGGCTTCTTCGGACAGGGCTTCACCAGCGGCAGCCAGACCCAGCTGAACTTCCTCCCGGTGAAGACCACGGACTTCGTGTTCTCCGTCTGGGCGGAGGAGCGGGGCTTCCTGGGGGTGCTGATGGCCCTGGGGCTGTTCGGCATGGTGATGAGCCGGATCCTGGAGATCGCCCGTTCCGCCAGGACCCAGTCGGAGTCCTACTACTGCGTCGGGGCCGCCTGCCTGCTCGGGCTCCACATCTTCGTGAACGTCGGCATGGTCGTGGGCATCCTGCCCAACAAGGGCATCGTCCTGCCCTTCTTCAGCGCGGGCGGGAGCAGCACGTTGAGCTATTTCCTCGGCCTGGGCATCGTCATGGGAGTGCAGAACCGGGCGAAACTGAAGTAGGGGGAGTCGCGCATGGATCCGGCCGTTCGCATGAAGGAACTCGCGGCGCAGGTGCTGGAGCATCGCCGGCGCTACTACGTGCTCGACGCGCCCGTCGTGTCGGACGCGGAGTACGACGCCCTGGAGCAGGAGCTGAGGCGGCTGGAGGCGGAACACCCCGGGCTCGCGGATCCCAACAGCCCGACCCAGCGCGTGGGCGCGCCGCCCCTCGAGACCTTCGTCAAGGCGCGCCACCGTTCGCCCATGCTGAGCCTGGACAACGCCTACTCGCCGGGGGAGCTGAGGGAGTGGGAGACGCGGGTCCGGAAGGGGCTTCCGGGCGAGACTCCGCTGCTTGCCGCGGAGCTGAAGGTGGACGGCCTGTCCCTGTCCCTCCGCTACGAGGGCAGGCGCCTGGAGGAGGCCATCACCCGGGGGGACGGGGAGACGGGCGAGGTGGTGACCGAGAACGCGAAGACCATCACGGACATCCCCCTCGTGCTTCCTCCGGAGGCGCCGGGAAGCCTGGAGGTGCGGGGGGAGGTGTTCCTCTCCCGCCGCCGGTGGGAGGAGCTCAACCGGGAACGGGACGCGCGCGGCGAGGCGCGCTTCGCCAATCCGCGCAACGCGGCCAGCGGCAGCATGAAGCTGCTGGACAGCCGCGTCGTCGCGGAACGCCGCCTCCAGTTCCTGCCCTGGCAGGTGCCCGGGGCGGGCGATCATGTCGAGGCCATGGAGAGCCTCGCCGCCTGGGGATTCGCCTCCATGCCCGAGAAGGCGGCGGGCGGCATGGAAGCCGTGATCGGATTCGTCGAGGCCATGCGCGAGGCGCGCCTGAAGCTGCCCTTCGACACGGACGGGGTGGTCATCAAGGTGGCGGACCTGGCGATGCAGGACCGGCTCGGCACCACGGACCGCGTGCCCCGCTGGGCGATCGCCTTCAAGTACCCGGCCATGCAGGCCACGACCCGGGTGCTGGGCATCACCTGGCAGGTGGGACGGTCCGGGAAGCTGACGCCCGTGGCCGAGCTGGAGGCCGTGGAGGTGGCCGGCTCCACCGTGCGGCGGGCCACCCTCCACAACGCGGACGAGCTGGAACGGCTGGGAGTCCGCACCGGCTGCCGGGTCTTCATCGAGAAGGGCGGCGACGTGATCCCCAAGGTCGTGGCCGTGGTCCCGGGTTCCCTGCCGGAAGGGGCCGCCTGCGAGGCTGTGCCCGCGGCCTGCCCCGTCTGCGGAGGGACGGTCGCCAAGGACAGCGACGAGGAGGTGGCCGTCCGCTGCCAGAACCCGGAGTGCCCGGCCAAGCTGGAGGCCCGCCTCCTGCACCTGGGGAGTCGGGTGGCGCTGGACATCGAGGGCATGGGGGACGCCCTCGTGGAGCAGCTGGTGGCCGCCAACCGCTACGCCCATCCCTGGGAGGTGTTCGCGCTGCTCCAGGATGCGGGGCAGGGACTCGCCTTCCTGTCCGGGATGGAACGGATGGCCGAGAAGAGCGCCCGGAACCTCCTGGCGGCGCTGGAGGCGGCCCGCACCAAGCCCCTGTCCCGGTGGATCCATGCCCTGGGCATCCCCTTCGTGGGAGCCAAGACCGCCGAGCTGCTGGCGGAGTCCTTCCCGAGCCTGGACGGATTGTGGAAAGTCGACGAGGAGAGCCTGCAGTCCGTGGAGGAAGTCGGCCCCAAGGTGGCTTCCTCCATCCGGGCCTTCGTGGACCAGCACCCGGACCTGCCGGAACGGCTCGCGGGGATGGGCATCGCCCCCGCGCCGCCCGCGCCGAGGGATTCCTCCGTGCTTCCCCTGGCCGGGCAGGTGGCCGTGGTGACCGGGACCTTGCCGACCCTGTCCCGGGAGGAGGCCGAATCCCTCCTCAAGCGGCTGGGCGCGAAGGTGACCGGCGCCGTCTCCGCCCGGACCACCCTCCTGGTGGCGGGGGAGAAGGCGGGCTCCAAGCTCGCCAAGGCCCAGGAACTGGGAATCCCCGTCAGGGACGAGGCCTGGCTCCTGGACCGGCGGTGAGACTTCCGGGACCGCCGCGCTTCGCCAGGGCGGCCTGGATCGCCTTCCTCAGCTCCTCCAGCTGGTAGGGCTTCTGCAGGAATCCGGTCAGGTTCCTCCCCAGGAGATCCTGGATGGACTCGTGTTCCGAGTAGCCGCTGCACAGGATGACCGGAACGGAAGGATCCAGGCGCCTCATGGCCTTGAAGGCCTCGCGGCCGTCCATCCTGGGCATGGTGAGGTCCATGAGCACCAGGTCGATGGCGTCTCTCCGGCCGGCCAGCAGGTCGACGGCCTCCTGGCCGTCCGTCGCGGTGAGGACCTGGAAGCCCATGAGGCCCAAGGCCGTGGAGATGCTGTCGAGAATGGCGGGCTCGTCGTCGACGAGCAGGACCGTTCCCATGAAGACGGCGGGTGAGGACGGCTCCTCCGGAAGGAGGGGCGCCGCGGCGCGGCGATGGACCCGGAAGAAGACCTTGAAGATGGAGCCTCTGCCTGGCTCGCTGTAGATCTTGATGCCTGCCTTGTGGCCCCGGAGGATGCCCTGCATGGCCGAGAGCCCCAGGCCGCGGCCCGAGACCTTGGTGGTGAAGAAGGGGTCGAAGATGCGGGCCAGGGTCTCCGGGGTCATGCCGCAGCCCGTGTCGCCGACCTCCAGGACCACGTAGGAGCCGGGCTGGATCGGCTGGGTGGGGAAGGTCGTGGCGATGTAGCTCCCGTCCACCTCCTGGGTCGCCGTGGAGATCGTGATCGTGCCGTCCTGGTCCCCGATGGCGTCGGAGGCATTGGTGACCAGGTTCATGACCACCTGCTGGATCTGGGCGGTGTCCGCCTCGATGAGGGGCAGGTCCGCGGCCAGCCGGAACCGCAGGGCGATCTTCTTGGAGATGGAGACCTGGAGGAGGTGCGTCATCTCCTCGACGACGTGGTTCAGGTCGAGCTCCTTGACGACGAAGCGTCCCTTCCCCGAATAGGCCAGCAGCTGCTTGGTGAGATCGGAGGCCTTGAGGACCGCCTTCTCGACGTTGTCGAGGTAGTGCGTCGCCGGGGAGAGGTCGGAGAGGCTGTTCTGGGCCAGGTTGAGGTTCCCGAGGATGGCCGTGAGGAGGTTGTTGAAGTCGTGCGCGATCCCCCCGGCCAGGACGCCGAGGCTCTCGAGCTTCTGGGTCTGCCGCAGCAGTTCGTCGGTCCGCCTCCGCTCGGTCACGTCCCGGGAGACGAGGACGACCACCACTTCTCCGTCCCGGTTCCGGAACGCACTGCTCCTCCCTTCGAACCAGTGCCAGTCCCCGGACAGGTCCCGGAGGCGGTAGTCGAAGGCCATCCTGCTTCCTTCCTGGGCGATGCTCCCCCACATCTCCCGGATCCTCGCGAGGTCCGCCGGATCGATGTGGGAGGGCTCCGGGATCCGGTGCCCGATCAGTTCCGAGACCGGCTCCCCGACGAGGGCCTGGTAGTTGGGGTTTATGTAGCGGAAACAGCCCTGGGCGTCGAGTTCGCAGACAAGGTCGTGGCTCTGCTCCGTGAGCTGCCGGTAGCGCTCCTCGCTCTGCCGGAGCGAATCCTCCGTCCGGCGCCGTTCCGCCAGCTCCTGCTGGAGCGACAGCGTCCGCTGTTGGACCTTCCGGCGCAGGGCCCAGGTCCAGGCCAGCGCGGCCGCCAGCAGGGCCAGGATGGGCACCACCACGACCAGCGCCCTTCTGAAAACGGCGCCGAAGGGGAGTTCGGGGGCCTCCAGCGCGCCGAAGTGCCGGTTGTAGATCTCGGCGTACTTCCCGTTCTCCTTGAGGATGAAGAGCCCCTCGTTGAGGCTCGAGAGGATGTCCGCGTTGTCCTTCCGGATGGCGAAACAGTATTTCTGGGGGAGGAGGGGCGGTCCCGAGGCGGTCACGTTCCGCAGGCGGTCCCGCTTGATGCAGTAGAGCCCGACGGACTTGAGCACCACCGCGCAGTCCGCCTTCCCCTCCGAGACGCGCAGGAGCGCCTCCTGGGGGGAGGGAACCCCGGAGACCGCGAGACCCTGGGCGCCCAGGGTCTCGTGGACGATGTCCCCCTCCTCGGCGAGGATGGTCCTGCCTTTCAGGTCCGCCAGGGACCGGACCGCCCGGTCGGTGTCCCTCCGGAAGACGGCGTAGCTGGGCATGGAGTGGGGCACGGAGAAGTGGACGGACTTCGCGCGGTCCTCCGTGTAGAACATGCCCGAGAGGACGTCGATCTCGCCCTTGTCGAAGGCGGCCCGGAGCCCTTTCCAGGGGCTTGGCCGGATCTCCAGGATGAGGCCCGTTTCCGCGGCCACCTCGCGGATCAGGTCGATGGTGAAGCCCGCGGGCCGGCCCTGGTCGTCCAGGTATTCGTAGGGCGGGAAGTTGTTGTCGGACCCGACGATGATGGGTCGCGCGCCCGCGTCGGCGCGCAGCGGAAGGCCCGGCCACAGGCCAGACAGGCCGGCCAGGACCAGGAAGGAACGCGCGGCCTTCAGCCAGCGGCGGCCGGAACGAGCGGCCTTGGATCCATCTGGATGAGGGCGGACCGGGGGAAGCGTCAAGGGGAACCTTCCAGTCAGGTGAGCATAGCGAATCCAGGCCCAGGAAAGCCAACAGTTTGGGCAGGGGTGACGGCTACCGGGTCTCCGCGAGGCTCTTCAGGCGCCAGTGGCCTTCGAGACGCTCCCACTGGAGCACGAACAGCTTCCGGGAGGCCTCGCCGGGGAGGAGGGCGCCCCCCGTCCGGCTCGTCAGGAGGACCTCGACCGACTGGGTGCCCCGGCTGCCTTTCGCCTCGACTCGGCTCGCGAGCACGGTGACGCCCACCTTCTCCCGGCGCAGGATCCCAGCCAGGTACAGGCGCGCCTCGTCCCGGGTCATGCCGTCGGGGCCTGCGAATCCCGGGCTCAGGACCTCCGCGGCACCGCCCGGGTCGGCATCCTGGATCGCCTCCACGCAGGCGTCGAAGGCTTTCCGGATGGCCGCCTCGGGACTTTCCTCGCGACAGCCCGCCAGGGCCACCAGGGCGAGGGGGATTCCGGGATGGAGGCGCATGGCGGGCCTACCCTGCCGCAGGCGGCGTGGATTCCGGGGCGGCCGCCCCGTGCGCCACGAACAGGTCGGGATAGCTGCGCACCTCCGCGAGTTCGGGGCCGAGGCCCAGGCTCTCCATGACGCCCCGGATGGTTCCGGGCTCCCCCTCCAGTTCCAGGTAGCAGCCGAAGGGTGTCTCGTCCAGGCAGGCCGTGAGATCCTCCCGGCGCAGCAGGGCGCGGGTCTTCTCCATGGCCAGGACGGGATGGTAGCCGAGGGCCTGGAGGATGCCTCCCATCGCCTCCGCACTGGCCACGGCCGTCTCGATCTCCGGGCGGATCTTCAGCAGGGGATCGCTCACCTTGGGGCCCTTCCAGGTGACCCAGGCCCGGCCCCCGTAGCTTCTCACGCGCAGGGCGCAGCCCTGGGCGAACAGCTCCCCTCCCCGGTCCCAGAGGACGCTGCTTTCCGGCTGGGCGGGAACCTCGAGCCTGAAGCCCAGTGCCGCGAGCCTCGGCGCGAGCTCTCCCGTGGAAGGGATCCGCAGCTTGACCTCGGTTTCGATGGGAATGTGAGGATTCATGTCAAGCTCCGACGGATTTTAGGCATTATGAGCAGGGAGGTCGGTACGCGGTGATTCCTAAACGGTATCTCATCGCCACCTTGTTCATCGCGGCGATGCTCGTGATCCTGGCGGTGGTCCAGGCTCCCAGGTTCCGCGAGAGCGGCGGGGTGGCGGGGGGAGAGGCCCCGATCGCGATGACGCTGGAGTCCTTCACGACCTTGGCCCAGTTCGAGCTGCAGGAAGGCTGGGCGCCCCGCTTCAAGGGCGCCAGGGACCCGGACCAGCCCGACCCGTGGCCCAACACCGGCGGGTTCAACACCCCCTGGGAGCCCGCCTCCCCCTACCTCAGGGACCAGGGCCTGGCGCTGAACGGCCCCGGCGGCCTCAGCGAGGTGGTCCTCTGGCACGGGCTCGAATGGCGGCACTACCGCTTCGATGCCCCCCTGTGCTCCGCGCGGCTGGATCCGGACAAGCAGCGCTACCTGCTGGTCACCCTGCGCCTGGGGCCGGCCCGGTTCGAGACCCGGCTGCTGGAGGTGCCCGAAGGGCGGGTGATCTGGGCCTCGGACAGCGGACCCTGGAGCCGCTTCAGCTGGGACGGGCGGGCCGTGCTCCTGGGCCTCCAGGCGCGCGATGCCCTGCTCCTGGCCACGCGTTCCGTGGACCAGCCCCAGAACGAGACCACCCTCGCGCCCTGGGACGAGAAGCACCTGCCGGCGCCTCCCAGGAACTGGCCCACGAATCCGGAGCAGTTGTGGCCCGACGGGCAGGACCTGGCCGGACAGAGGCTGCTCGTGCCCTGGCAGCCCGGCGCGCGGCTGTGGTTCCCCTCCCGGGACCGGCTCTGGACCTGCGAGGCCTCCGGCTGGGTCCTGTGGGCGCTGGAGGAGGGGACCTGGCGGCGGAAGGATGCCGGACCCGGGGTGCTCACGGCCCATCCGCCCCAGACCATGGGCCTGGTCGCCCTGGAGAACGGGGCGGCCGTCCGGCGGACGGCGCCCCTCGACGAGGCCGCCTGGGAACCCGTGGGCGAGGAGACGAGCCCGTGGCCCGCCTACGACCCCGCCTGGGCGTGGCACAAGGAGGGCGCGATGGACGCCTGGGACGTGCGGTGGGGGAGCGACCTGCCCGGCCTGTCCCCCGAGCGCCAGCGGAAGGCCCTGCTCCGGTCGTTCCGGCCCGAGTGGCGGATCGCGACGGGCCTGCGCGCCTCCGTGCGGGGCTGGCTGCCCGCAGGCCCCGAGATCGCCCTTCGCGAGGCCCAGTCCGTGGCCTGGGTCTGGGTGGGCACGCGGGTGCTCCTGGTCGAGCTCCAGCCGGTGGAACGGCTGCGGCGCATCAAGTCCATGCTGAAGGGCTTGTAGTTCCCGTCCTGCGAGCGCGCCGTCCGATCCCGCACATCCTAAAACACATGCTCGGCGGTGCCGATTTCTGTTAGCGTAGGCGCAGCCATCTGTCTGCACCCTGGCCTCCCGAGGTTCCTCATGCCCCGTCTTCTCCTCGTGGACGACAATCCCAGCATCCACAAGATCGCCGAAACCCTCCTTGCGGCCAGCTCCATCGAGCTGGTGTGCGTGGATTCCGCCGCAGTGGCACTGGAGAAGGTGGACCGGGGCGACCATTTCGACGTGGCCCTGGTGGATACGTCCATGGCCGTCATGGATGGCTGGGGGCTCCTGGCGAGGCTCAGGGAGATCCCCGCCACGGCCCGCATGCCCATCGCCATGATGGCCGGGGTCCTGGACACCGTGGATCCCGAGCGCGTCAAGGCGGCCCCGATCCAGGGCTTCCTGAAGAAGCCCGTGGAACTCAAGAACCTCGGGGATCGAGTCCTCCAGCTCATGGAGACGCCCGTGCCCGAGCCGGAACCCGAACCCGAACCGCCTGCGCCCGTCTTCGGCGAAGCCTCCCCCTTCGCGACCATGCCCGCCACCCGCCTGGAGGACCTTCCGGAGATCAGGCAGCCGGTTTCCGCGGCGCCGGAGGAGGACGACCTCCTGGAACTCACCGAGGAGGATCTCTACCCTGGGCCGGAAGCGGCGCCGAAGGAAGAGACCCTCGACCTGGAAGAACTCGACCTGGAGAGCCTCCAGGGCATTTCCCCGCTGCCGGAACACCTGTCGGTCCCGAGTCCCCTCGGGAGCCAGGAGCCGGTCCTGGAGCTTCCCTCCCCCGAACTGGAGCTTCCCGGACTTGGGATCCCGGCGGAGGAGCTCGTGGAGATTCCCTCCCTCGGCAGCCTGCCCGAGGTCGAGGCGCTGTCCCTCCCGGAACCGGAGACCGTTCCGGAAACTCCGCTGGCCGCCGAGGCGACCTCTCCGGAACCGTCCGTCCTCGCCCCTGTCGTCCCGGTGGCGGAATTCGACTGGTCCGACGACAGCGAGTCGATGCTGGCCGCGGTGGAGGCACCCGCTCCCGCCGAATCCTTGTCGCTTCCCACCGAGGAACTGGATCTCCTGGACGTCTCCATCCCGGAGATCGCCGCCGAGCCCAGCCTCCCCGTGCCCGGCCTCGAGGGAGCCCTGCCCGTGACGGAGGAGCAGCCCTTCCCAGGGATCCTGGAGGCGGAAGGCCCCGTGGCCCAGGTCCCCCTCGAGACGGTTCCCGAATCGGCGGCTGAAGCTCCCGCGCCGACCGCCGAGGCTGTCCAGGCTCCCGCGCCGGCGGCGAGCCTCGGCACCCAGGAGCTGCTGGAGGCCATGATGGCGGATCCGGTCCTGATGGACGCCCTCTCGAAGGCCGTGGTCGCCCGCCTGGGGGACCAGGTCCTCCGGGAGATCGCCTGGGAGGTCATGCCCGAGCTTGCGGAACGCTTGCCGCGCTCCTGAACCGGGGACTGGAGTCTGAATGATCACGGGCTACAACACGGACGTCAGGCACGGCAACCGGATCTTCCACGTCCAGACCGAGGACAAGGGGCTGGGCAACCCCAAGATCGAGACGCTGATCTACGTGGGCGGCGAGATCCTGGACAGCTACCGCGGGGGCTACGACGACCTGATCAACGGGGGCGCGGTGTCCGAAGCCCTGGTCCAGGACCGGATGAACGAGCAGCACAAGACCGTGATCCGGGACATCAAGAACGGGAAGTACGACACGACGCCCCAGGACGTCGAAGTGGCGGAAGCCCAGGTCTTCACCGACCGCTCCCTGGACCAGGCCATCCTGGAGTACCTCCAGCAGGAAGGGGACGTGGACACCCTCGAGCTGGTGCTGGACGAGGCGATGAAGCCGACCTTCGGCACGCTCTTCCGGTTCAGGCTCAGGGCCCGCCTCTGCATCAGCCAGGATCCTGTCCCGGGCGCCGATGTGACGGTGAAGCTGGTCTCCAGCCTGAAGAAGGCCGTCATCCTGCTCACGGGCCGGACCGACCAGGACGGCGGCTTCGTGGGCCAGGTGGATCTCCCCCCGAGCCAGCCGGGCCACTGCGCCGTCGTCGTGAGCTGCGCCTCCGAGGCGGGGAGCGACGAGGTGCGGGCCCTGATCGCCGCCTGAGCCCCGGCACGCGCTGATATATCCGCCGGCGGGCCCGTCCGGATGCCCGATTCATGCTATTCGTGGTGAGCGACGGATCTTGGAGAAAGGCCTATGGCGGAACGGGTGCTGCTGGTTCACACGGGCGGGACGCTCGGCATGACGCCCACCGGGACGCCGGTGACCCTCTCCCCGGGCCCCTCGGTGGCCGGGATCCTGGAACAGGTCCCCGAGCTGGCGGAAGTGGCCGAGCTGCGGCTCACGGTGGCCCTCAACCGCGATTCGGCCACCATGGAGCCGGAGCACATCCTGGGACTCGCCCGCCTGATCCGGGAGCAGAGCGGCGACGTCGAAGGCATCGTCCTCGTCCACGGAACGGACACGATGACCTACACCGCCTCCGTCCTGGGATTCCTGCTGGCCGACCTCGGGAAGCCCGTGGTCATCACCGGCTCCCAGCGCCCCCTGGCCTATGTGCGGAGCGACGCCCGGAGTAACCTGGTGGAGGCCGTGACCCTGGCCACCCGGGGGGTGCCCGAGATCGGCATCTGCTTCGGGGACCACTGGCTGAGGGGGGTGGCGGCGGAGAAGCTCAGCGTCCACCGCTACCAGGCCTTCGAGACCCCCAACCTGCCGCCCCTGGCGGAACTGGGCCTCCACATCCAGATGCATCCCCACGCCGGGGCCTTCGAGCGCCGGGTGCCCGCGGGGCTCGGGCTGGCCCTGGAGACCGGCCTCGCCGTCTACGCCCCCTTCCCGGGCATGCCCTGGCACCTGCCCCCCGCAGGGACCCGGGGCGTGCACATCCAGGCCTACGGGGCCGGCAACCTGCCGATGGACCGGCCGGACCTCCGGGCCCTGCTGGAGCACTGCCGGCGGCGGTCCATCCCCGTGGTGATCACGAGCTACTGCCCCTGGGGCGGCGTGGACCTGGCGACCTACGAACTGGGCCGCATGGCGGCGGACTTCGGAGCCGTTTCCGGGGGACTGCACACGCGCTGGGCGGCCCTGGCCAAGCTGGGCCTCGTGCTGGGAGCGGGCGGGGGCCTCGAGGACGTCCGGCGCGCCTTCGGCATCTCCTGGGCCGGGGAGCCCCTCTGACCGGTCCCGGTCTACACTGGAGGTTTACTGGAGCCTTTCCATGCTCGATCCGAACCTCTTCCGCAATGACCTCGAATCCGTCGTCAGGGGACTCGCCTCCCGGGGATTCGAGTTCGACCAGGAGGCCTACCGGAAGCTGGATTCCGAGCGCCGGCGCCTCATCCAGGAAGCGGAGCTCCTCAAGGCCGAGCGCAACCGGGTATCGGACGAAGTGGCCAAGCTGAAGCGGGCGAAGGCCGACGCGAGCCATCTCATCGCCCAGCAGCGGGAGGTGGGGGAGAAGCTGAAGGCCCTGGAGGTGGCGGAAAAAACCGCGGAGACGGAGTTCCGGAACTTCCTCTCCACTGTTCCCAACCTGCCGCACGAGAGCGTGCCCGTGGGCAAGGACGAGCACGGCAACCTGGAGGTCAAGCGCTGGGGCACCCCCGCAGCCATCGCCGACCCCAAGGACCATGTGGAGCTCGGCACGAAGCTCGGGATCCTGGACCTGGACCGGGCCGCGAAGATGAGCGGCGCGCGGTTCTCCGTGCTCAAGGGCCTCGGGGCCAGGCTGGAGCGGGCGCTCATCAACTTCATGGCGGACCGGCAGTCCGCCGCCGGCTGGGGCGAGGTGATGACCCCCTACATGGTGCTGCCCCACGCGGTCTATGGCGTGGGCCAGCTGCCCAAGTTCGAGGAGGATCTCTTCAAGACCCGGCGCGGCGAGGACACCCTGTACCTCATCTCCACCGCCGAAGTGCCCCTGACGAACCTCTACCGGGAGGAGATCCTGCCCGAGGAGCAGCTGCCCATCCGGCACTGCGCCTTCACGCCCTGCTTCCGCTCGGAGGCCGGGTCCTACGGGAAGGACACGAAGGGCATCATCCGCCAGCACCAGTTCCACAAGGTCGAGCTGGTGGCCTTCGCCGCCCCCGACAAGGCCGAGCAGGAGCACGAGCACCTCACGGCCTGCGCGGAGGCCATCCTGGAGGCCCTGGAGCTGCCCTACCGTCGCATGCTCCTCTGCACCGGCGACATGGGCTTCTCCAGCCGCAAGACCTTCGACCTGGAGGTCTGGCTCCCCAGCCAGGGCACCTACCGGGAGATCAGCTCCTGCTCCTGGTTCGGGGACTTCCAGGCCCGCCGCGCCAACATCCGCTTCCGTCCCAGGGACGGCAAGCCCCAGTTCCTGCACACCCTCAACGGCAGCGGCCTGGCCGTGGGCCGGACGTGGGTGGCCGTCGTCGAGAACGGCCAGCAGCCGGACGGGAGCGTGAAGATCCCGAAGGCGCTGGTCCCCTACCTCGGCACCGACGTCCTCCGCTGAACGCTCGCTACCCCACAAGGAAACGGCCCCGTCCGGGGCCGTTTCCTTGTGGGCGGGCCAGGCCTACTGGCCCAGGTCGACGCCGACTTCCGGGGCGTCCAGGGTGGCCTGGGGGTTCGTCCAGATGCCCCCGAACCTGCCCCAGAGGGAGCTGAAGCCCGGCCGCTGCCGTCCCTTCGTCTCCAGGGCCTTCCGCTCCGCCTCCAGGACCTGCTGGGAGATGGAGGACTGGATGTTCTGGACGATCGCCATGCGCTTCTGGAACGTCGGGGGTTCCGCGGGGGTGCGGGCCTTGACGCGCGCGACCATGACCTGCCCGTCCGGCGCCCACAGGACCGGCGTGAGGGAGCCCACGGCCGTGTCCAGGAGGGCCTTGCGGATGGCCGGGTGCTCCCCGAGGGGGCCCAGGCTCTGGATCGTGATGTTCTCCCGGGTGGAGGGGGGGGCCAGGGCAGCCAGGTCGCCGGAGGCCAGGGCGGCCTTCGCCTTCTCCGTGGCCGCCTTCCGGGCCTGCTCCAGCTTCCAGGCGGCGAGCACCTTCGGGCGGATCTCCTTCAGGGGCGGCACGGCGATCGGCAGCTCCTCCTGGACCCTGAACACGACGTAGGCCTCTCCGGCCTGCAGGGTCTTGGAGACCTCCTTCAGCTTCATCCGGAAGGCCTGGTCGACCAGGGCGGCCGAGTCGGGAACCCCTTCGATGACGGCCGTGGCTTCGTCCAGCAGGGGAAGGCTCGTCTGGACCTTCAGGTTGAGGCTCTTGGCGGCGGCCGCGAGGTCGCCCTTGTCGCCCACCCGCTTGCGCAGCTGTTCCAGGAGGTCCTTCGCCCTGGCCGCGAAACGATCCTTCATCATCTGGGCCCGGAGTTCCTCCTTCACCTCGGCGAAGGGCTTCTCGCGGCGGCCCTCCAGCTTGATGAGGTGGATGCCGAAGCTGGTCCTCACCGGCTGGCTGATCTCGCCGGGCTTCAGGCCCATCGCGGCATCCTCGAAGGCCTTGACCATGGAGCCGACCCTGAACCAGCCCAGGCGTCCCAGGTTCGTCTTCGCGCTGGGATCCTGGCTCTGCTCCACTGCCGCCTTGGCGAAGTTGCCTCCCGCGACCAGCTTCTCGCGGAGGGCCTCCGCCTTCTTGGTGGCCTCGGCGAATTCCGCCTCGGTCCTGGCCTGGAACAGGATGTGGCTGGCGTCCATCTCCGCGTACTGGGCCTTCCTCGAATCGTAGGCAGCCTGGAGCGCCGCATCGTCCACCTTGATGGCGTTCCCGAGGGAGGCCTGGCCGAGGGCGACGTACTGGAGCACCCGGCGCGGACCGTACTGGAAGCGGGCGCCCGAGGCCTTGAGGTAGGCGTCGAGGGTCCCGTCGCCGGGATCCTGGACCGCGGCCATGTCGGGCGTCAGCGAGGCGATCTCCAGGGTGAGCTGCTCGTTCTGGACGCGGTTCTCGAGGGTGATCCAGGCCTCGTCCACGGGAACCTGGGCGGCGGCCTGGTCGATCAGCTTCTGGATCACCAGCTGGTCGCGCACTTCCTTCTCCCACTGGATCAGGGCGATCCCGTTCTCGCGGAGGATCGACACGATCTCGGTGGTCGGCCTCAGCTGGCCGTTCGGGCCGACGAAGACCTCGTACTGGCGCAGCCTCGTCTCCAGCGCCTTCTTGACCTCCTGGTCGGTGACCAGGATGCCCCGCTGGTCGGCCATCTCCTCGAAGAGCTTCAGGTCCACCGTCCGGCGCAGGGCCTGGGCCCTCAGGAAGGGGATCATGGTCTTGAGGTTCGGCTGGTTGCCCATGCGGCGGACGGACTCGGCGAGGGTCTGCTCCACGTCCCTGCGGAGGATGCTCCGGCCGTAGACCCGCGCCACGGTGTCATCGGGCATGTTGGCGCTCCGGCCGCTGGGGGCGAGGTAGGCGATCATGCCCAGGAGCAGCACCAGCATGATTGCCGTCGTGGGCGCCTGGTTCCCCTTGAAGGTGTTCCTGAAGAGGCGCAGGGGCGTCTTGCGTTCGGACACCGGGGTTTCGGTCGCCTTGGATTTGGCGGATTCTCGGCTGCTTCTGGAGACGGGGCTCATTCGGGATCCTAGCTAGGAATACGGTTGCCGCCCAGGAATCGGTTCCGCGCGGCAACGGTTGGCACGGGGCCGGAACCTATAAGCGTATCAAAGGAGCGCCTCCGTGCCGACGAGTGAGTTTCTGAAATCCCGCGCTTCTCGCACGGCACCGGCGGAGTGGGCGAATCCTGCAACTCACTCTACACTGGAGCGAGTGGAGATCGCATGGCCGCACGACCTGTCATCACGTGGGGGGACCCCCGGCTCAAGACCAACAGCTCGGACGTCGGGGAATGGACCCCGGAACTGGAACAGCTGGTCGAGGACATGTTCGAGACCGGCCTGGAGGAGGAGGGCGTGGGGCTCGCGGCCCCCCAGGTGGGCATCAACCTGAACCTCGTCGTCATCGATCCCTCCTCGGGGGAGGATCCCGCCCAGAAGCTCGTCCTCATCAATCCCGAGATCATCCGCACCGAAGGGACCCAGGTGGGTCCGGAGGGCTGCCTCTCCATCCCCGGCATCCACGAGGTCCTGGAACGGCCGAAGAAGGTCTGGGTGAAGAACCGGCGGCGGGACGGCACCTGGGAGGAACTCGCGGGCGAGGATCTCCTGGCCCGGGCCTTCTGCCACGAGATCGACCATCTCCGGGGGAAGCTGTTCGTGGACTACTTCGGGCCGGTGAAGCGCCAGATCCTGTTCCGCAGGTTCATCAAGCACCGCGAGGACCGCTGACCGTGGGCCGGGTCGCCTTCCTCGGAACCCCTGCCGTCGCCGTGCCGGTGCTGCGGGCCCTGGCTTCGGCCTGCGCCGTGGAGGCCGTGTTCTGCAACCCGGACAAGCCCCAGGGCCGCGGGAGGCACCTCGAGGCGCCCCCCGTCAAGCGGGCCGCGGAGGCCCTTGGACTGGCCGTCCACCAGCCGGCGAGCTGGAAGCTGCCCGAGACCCGGAGCTTCTGGGAATCCCTGGGGATCGACCTGGCGATCGTGGTGGCCTACGGGCACATCCTTCCTGGCTGGATGCTGGACGGCTGCCCCCTGGGGACCTGGAACCTCCATTTCTCGCTCCTGCCGCGCTGGCGGGGAGCCGCCCCCGTCAACCACGCGCTCCTGGCCGGGGATTCCGAGACCGGCGTCACCCTCATGGCGGTGACCCGGGGGCTGGACGCGGGACCCGTCGCGGCGGTGAGTCGCCGTCCCATCGGCATGGACGACACGGCGGAGGGCCTGCTGTCCCTGCTGGCCGGGGATGCCGCCGGGCTGTTGTCGGAACACCTGCCCGCGCTGCGGGGCGGCACCCTGGCCACGGTGCCCCAGGAGGAGGCCCTGGCGACCTTGGCCCCCAAGCTGGGCCGCGCGATGTCGGCCCTGGACTTCGGCAGGACCGCCCTGGAGCTGCACCGGCAGGTCCGGGGACTCCAGCCTTGGCCCGGCGTGGACTTCACGCTCGGGGAGACCCCCATCAAGATCTGCGGCGTGGGAGGCCTGGAGCCTTCGGCCCACGCCCCCGGGACCCTGCGCTGGGACCGGAAGGGGGCCTGGCTCACGGCCGGGGATGGCCGGGAGCTGGGACTGGTCCTGCTCCAGCGCCCGGGAAAGCCGGTCCAGCCCTCCCTGCAGGCCCTCCAGCCCTGGGGCGCGGAGGGCCAAGTCCGCCTGGGATGATTCGGAAGGCGAGACTGAATAATTAAATAATATTTATCATTATCCGGCTTGGCTGGTCGAAACGCCGGCCGTCCGGACCTCGGGTGCCGACGTCATGCCAGCTTGGCCGCGACTTCCCGGTATTCGGGGTTGATGTCGTAGACCAGGCGGAACTGCTCGAGGGCTTCGTCCTTCCGTCCCTGCTGCTCCAGGATCTCGCCCAGGTCGTAGCGGAGGCCGATGGTGTCCTCCGGCGGCCAGCCGGGGGTGTCGATGCCGCGGTGCAGCCATTCCGAGGCCGCGTCGTGGTTCCCCCGGGCGAGTTCGCAGATGGAGAGCATGGAGCAGCATTCGAGGGTGCGCTCGGGGTCGAGCATGGCCTTCTTGAACTCCTCCATGGCCGGCTCCAGCAGCATCATCTCCTTGTAGGCGATGCCCAGGTTGTAGTGGGTGTCGTAGTCGTCGACCTTGACCTGCTGTTCGACCCCTTCGCGGAAGGCGTTGAACAGCTGGTCGACGCTCTGGATCTTCTCCACGACGTTGGTGGCGTCGTGCATCTCCTCGCCCTCGCCGCTCTCCAGCAGGGCGTCGCCCAGCACGTCCGTGAGGTCGAAGAAGGAGTGGCCCTCCTCCGTCTCCGGCAGGGCGGCGGCCCCGGTCTCGCGGCCCATCCGGCGGAGGGACTCCTCCACCGTCTCGAGGCGGGCCCGCAGCGCCGGGTGGCCGGGATGGGCCTCGAGGGCGTTCTCGATCTCGATCTTGGCCTCCTCGGGGCTCCCGTAGTCCAGCTGGAAGTCGATGTCGGAAAGGGTGGCGGCGAGGTCCTCGTCGATGGCGGCGGCCGCGAGGTCCGGCTCCGGGATGGGAGGGACCTGCTGGAACGTCGCCACTGCGGGCATCTGGGGGGCGAAGGAGAGCGGCTCCAGTTCCAGGGGCTCCAGTTCGGGCGGGAGCGCGCGGGTGTCCAGGGGGCCGGGTTCCGGTTCCGGGAGCAGGGCCCGGAGGTCCGCGGCGCTCAGGTCCATGGAATCGGTCGGCAGGGGCGGGAGAAGGAGGCCGGTTCCCTGGGTGGTCCTGGGATTGAACTCGTCCAGGGGGATCAGGTCCGGAGGCGCAGCGAACGCCGGGGGGGCCTGGACTTCAGTGCCTTTCCGGTCCTCGTCCAGGGCGATGAGGATGTCCAGGTCGCTGGGAAGTCCCGGGACGGGGGGTTCGGGGAAGCCGGAGCCCGCGCCCAGGCCGATGATCTGGCCTCGATCCGCCTCGACGGCCGGGGGGGGCGGCGGCTGGACGTCCATCAGGCCCAGGGTCCGCCGGTAGAGCCTCGTCGAGCCCGGGAAGAGGGCCTCGGCCTTGTCGAGCATCTCCAGTGCCATCTCCCTTGAGCCGATGGCGGCCAGCTTCTCGGCCATCTTGACGTAGTGCATCTGGACGGCGGTCATCTTGCCGCTGGCCTTGATGATCTCCGCGATGCGGTGGATGGCGTCGCGGTTCGTGGGATCCAGCTCCAGGATGCTCGAGAAGGCCTCCTGCGCCTTGTCCATGAACCGGGCCCGGACGAAGTTCTCCGCGTCGCGCTGGAGCTGCTGGATCTGCATCCGGCGGACCGGGTCCACTTCCGTGCGCTCGTAGCCGGTGAAGGTCTCCGTGGGGGCCGGGCTCGGAGGCTGGGGCGCGGGGGCCTGGGGAGGCAGGGCGATCTGCTCGTCGGTGACCCCCAGGTCCCGGAGCTGTTCCAGCACGGAGGCCGCCAGGGCCTCGTCCCCGACGAGCTTGGCCTCCTCGTAGGCCCGCCGAAGGGCATCCGTGCGCTCGGGCTTATTGCCGCCGTGGTGGGCGATCTCCGCGAGCTGGAGCCAGGTCTCGGCCGTGAAGAAGCTCTGCATGGCGTTCCGGAGGGCCTTGGAGGCGGTCTCCCCCATGCCGCGCCTCGCGTAGTCCCGCCCGATCGCCTTGAAGAGCTTGAGGCCCTCGTTCGCCATCCCGGCCTTGGCCATCTCGCGCAGGGCCCGCTCGCACAAGGCCATCGCCTTTTCCGGGAGCTGGGGGATCTGGGCCAGGGCCTCGAGCGCCTTCTCGGGGCTCCTGGACTGGAGTTCCACCTCGGCGAGGGCTTCCAGGATCTCAGGGCTCCTCGGGTTGGCGGAGAGCCCTTCGCGGAGGTGCATCACCGCGCCGGTGAGATCCTTCTGGATCACGCAGAGCCGCGACTGGGTCAGGAACACCTGGGGCGCGGTGGTCATGGTCTTCGCGCGCTCCAGGATCTGGTAGGCCTCGCTGTGCATCTGCTCGATGGCGAGGGCCTCGGCGACCTCCAGGTAGATGGAGGCGGCGCGTTCCTTCATGCCCTCCTTGTTGTAGAGGTCCGCGAGCTTCACCTTGTTCTTGAGGTTCTTGGGGTCCAGTTCCACGACCTGGGCGAACTCCTCGAGCGCGCGCTTGAGGAGCCCCTTCTTCGTGAACTGCTCCGCCATCTCGATGTGGATCTGGATGGCGTCCTTGATCAGGTTGGTCTGGCGGTAGAGGTCCGCCAGCCGGCTCGCCACGTCCGCGTCCTCGGGGGCGGACCGGCGGGCCTTCTTGAACACCGCCGTGGCCTTGGGGATGAATCCGTCCCGCTCGTAGCCCGTGCCGGCACGCTTGAACATGTCGACGGCATCCCGGGTCTTCCCGGCCTGGAGGCAGAGGTCCCCGATGCGGTTCATCATCAGGAGGTCGTTGGGCTTGTCCTCCAGGAGCTTCAGGAACTCTTCGATGGCCCGGTCGATTCTTCCGGAAGCCACGAAGCTCTCGGCTTGTTTCTGGATCTTGGTGCGGTCGATGGCCATCCGATTCCTCGGGACGATGGGTTCAGTCTATGGATTCAGTCCGTTTTCCGGTAGCGCCCCGGCCTCCGCGAGACCCAGGTTCCGGCCCGTGAAGGCGCGGGGCAGCAGGTCCCGCAGCTCGAAGAGGGCGCGGGTGGACCGGTTGGCCAGCAGGACGGGCAACGAATCCGCGAACTCGGCGAGGGCCTGGCGGCATGCGCCGCAGGGGGGCGTGAGGTCGCCCCCCTCCGTCACCACGACCAGGGCCTCCAGTCCGCCGGGGCGCAGGCCCCGCGACACGGCGGCGCAGAGGGCCGTCCGTTCCGCGCACTGGGTGACCGAATAGCTGGCGTTCTCGACGTTGCAGCCCGCGACGATCGTGCCGTCCTGGGTCCGGAGGGCGGCGCCCACCCGGAAGCCCGAATAGGGGACGTAGGCGTGCTCCCAGGCCCGCCAGGCGGCCTGCAGCATCGGCTCCCAACCTGCAGCGTCGAGTGGATCGAAAGACACGGGCACCTCGGTGTTGGCTCTAGGGTATTGCCAATCCCTGGGCCGTGAAAGCGTCAGTCGTTCCAGGATCCCGGAATCCTCCTCCCTGGGCACAGGCCACGGCCAGCGCCCGCCAGCATGCCGTCGGCCCCGCGTGTTCCCGGGTCCCCTCGCGGGAATGGACGACCAGGAGGACTTCCTGCCTGAGGAGACGGGCCTGCAGGATGGCCCCCGACAGGCGCTCCAGTTCCGTCTCGAAGGCGGTTCCGGGGCTCCAGGCGCCCATGTCCAGGGACAGGCGCAGACCCGCGGGCTGTTCCCCCTCGAAGGTCCGGACCCAGGGCTCTCCCCGCTGCGCCGTCCGCTTCCAGTGGACCTGGCTGAGCGGGTCGCCGGTGCGGAAAGGGCGCGCGCCTTCCGGGGAGGAGCGGCCGGGCCTGGGCACGAAGAACCGGGCTTCCCCGCCGGCATCTCCCTGGAGGGCGCTGGATCTCGGGTGGGGGAGGACGAGCAGTTCCTGGTCCAGGGGGAACCGCCACGCCTTCTCCAGGAAGCCGAAGGGGAAGCGCGTCCGCAGCTCCAGGTGGCGGGCCCGGCACCAGCCGCGCCGCTCGGGGCGGGCGTGGAGCACGACGAGGGCCGGCTTCCCGCCGCCGGACCCGCCTCCGAAGAAGCCGGGCTCCACGCGCGCCTGGTCGAGGCCGAGGTGCACCTCCAGGCCCCGGGGCCGCCGGGGATGGCGGTCCAGGAGGCGCACCCGGATCCCTCCCTGCACCCTGGCGAAGAGGTTGCCCTCCTCGACGGCCAGCAGGTCCAGGCCCTCCAGGGCCCGGCGGCTGACCCAGCCGGAGACCAGGAAGAGTCCGAGCATGAGGGAGAAGACCAGGTAGAGCAGGTTGTTCCCGGTATTGACGGCGAAGAACCCGATCAGGAAGAGCGCCGCCAGGTATTCGAGCCCCAGCCTCGTGAGGGTCAGGCGGAGCCGTTTGTCATCCCAGAGTTTCATGTCTGCCATCATGGACTCTTCCGGGTGTCCTGGACGCCTTGATCGGGAGGATGCGTGTTCACCGGCTTGATCCGATTCCTGGGGACCTTCGAGGGCCGCTCGCCGAGGCCCGGGGGGGCGCGCCTGCGCATCTCGGCGCCGGAGGGCCTGCTGGAGCGGGCGGAGATCGGCGCGAGCATCGCGGTCAACGGTACCTGCCTCACTTCCGTGGCCAGGGCGAGCCGGCACTTCGACGCCGATCTCTCCGAGGAGACGCTCGGGAGGACGACCCTCGCCCGCCTGGCCAGGGGGGCGGTGCTCAACCTGGAGCCGAGCCTCCGGGTGGGCGACCCCCTGGACGGCCACCTGGTTTCCGGCCATGTGGACGGCGTGGGAAGGCTGCTGGACCGCCCGCAGGACGAGGGCACCTGGCGCTTCTCGATGCCGGCGGAGCTGGCCTCGATGATCGCCGCCAAGTCCTCCGTCACCGTGGACGGCATCTCCCTCACGGTCGTGGACTGCGGGCGCGACTGGTTCACGGTGGCCCTGATCCCGGAGACCGTACGGAGCACGAGGCTGTGCGGGATGAGCGCCGGTGTGGAGGTCAACCTGGAGGTGGACCCGGTGGGGCGCTTCGTCGCCAGGAGCCTGGCCCTGGCGGACAGCGACGAGAAGCTGCGGGCATTCGCGAAGCGCGGCTGGGCCTGAGGGACCCGCCGCGCTTCCTGGACCTGCCTGAGGCTACTTCGTGGCGGCGGCGAACCGCTTGCTGACCTCGCTCCACTTGATGTTCTCGGCGAACATGTCGGCGTATTTCGCGCGGGCGATGCCGTAGTCCACCATGAAGGCATGCTCCCAGCTGTCCAGGACCACCAGCAGGTCCTGCTCGATGGGCAGGCCCAGGTGGTGCTCCCCGAAGAAGTAGGTGTGGAGCTTCCCGTCCCGGCGGTTGCGGGTGAGGACGGCCCATCCGGGGCCGCACAGGGCGGCGGCCTTGAGGTCGGCGACCACCTTGTCCTTCCCCCCCTGGGCGTCCAGGGCCTGCTGCAGGGCCGGGCTGACGGCATCGTCGGCGCCCAGGTTTTCGAAATAGAGCTCGTGCAGGAAGGAGCCGTTGAACGCGACCGCCTCGCGGCGCTTGAGTTCGCTGTAGTCGCTGAAGGAATAGTTGGGCTTCGTGTTGTCGGCCACGGCCAGCTTCTGCTCGATCTCGTTCAGCTTGGCGATGTAGCCCTTGTAGAGGGTGAAGTGCTGGTCCAGCTGGCTGTCGCTGAGCCCCTTCACGGCTCCGCCCTTCAGGTGATCGTAGTTCTTGCCCTCGTATGACATGAATCTCCTCCGGTCTCTTCGCCGCTTGGGCAGGTTTTCATGAATCGGACAGTATCTGGGATGCACGGGCTCCCGGATATGTTCCTTTCCTTTTCATCCTGGGCGGGAGGAATCTGCCGGAGGCCGGCTACCGGAACTCGGGGGGAGGGGCTCCCTCCCAGGTGCCCCCGAAGAGGAACGTCGTCACGGGGACATCGTGGACCTTCACGCCCCGCTGGCTCATGCAGGTGTGCTCGGCGGTCAGCTTCACGCCCCAGGCCGCCGGGCGGAGGTGGGTCTCCAGGGTCTCGAAGATCTGCTGGGTCATGCGCTCCTGGACCTGGAGCCGGTTGGCGTAGGCCTGGACCACCCGCGCCAGCTTCGAGATGCCGACGGTGCCGCCCTCCCCCGGCAGGTAGCCCACGGTGGCGTAGCCGTAGAAGGGGGCCAGGTGGTGTTCGCAGGTGCTCACGAAGGGGATCCGCTCCAGGACCACGGGGCAGGGGGCCAGGATGCCCGGGAGGGGCTGCAGTTCCGCCGCCAGGTCCGTCTCGTAGCCGGCCAGGCGGACCCGCCAGAACTCGGCCACCCGGCAGGGCGTCTTCCGCAGCTCGGGGGAGTCCGGATCGAGCCCGAAGCCGCCAAGCAGCTCGCGGACGGCCCGGGAAATTCTGGCTTCATCGAAGGGCATGGGGGCTCCCGAGTTCGAAGACCAGAGTGCCACCATCCCGGAGGGAAAGGGTAGTGATCCGCATGGGGCGCTCCCTGTGGGATCATGTCTGTTCTGGAGGCCCCATGAGCAAGCAGCCGGTCACGTACGCCGCCGCCGGCGTGGACATCAATCGCCAGGACGACGCCCTGGCCAGGATCAAGCCGCTGGTGAAGGCCACGAAGACGCCCGGGGTCCGCAGCGACATCGGCCTCTTCGGGGGCCTGTTCGCGGCCCAGTTCCCGGAAGCGAAGCCGGTCCTCGTGGCCTCCATGGACGGCGTGGGCACCAAGATGAAGGTGGCGCGCCTCGCGGGCAAGTGGGACACCGTGGGGGCGGACCTGGTGAACCACTGCATCAACGACATCCTCGTGCAGGGCGCCCGACCTCTGTTCTTCCTGGACTACATCGCCGCCCAGCGCCTGGAGCCCGAGGTGATCGAGCAGATCGTGAAGGGCATGGCCGATGCCTGCCGGGAAGCGGGCTGCGCCCTCATCGGCGGCGAGCTGGCGGAGATGCCGGGGGTGTACGCCGAAGGGGAGGTGGACGTGGCCGGCACCATCGTGGGGATGGTGGACGAGGACGATCTCCTGCCCCGCCTGGACGCCATGGCCGAGGGGGACGTGCTCGTCGGTCTCCGCAGCTCCGGGCTGCACACCAACGGCTACTCCCTGGCCCGGAAGGTCTGCTTCGAGGTCGAGGGGCTGAAGGTCTCGGACGAGCTGCCGGGAACGGGGATGACCGTGGCGGACGCGCTTCTCGCGACCCACCGGAGCTACCTGAAGCCGGTCATGCCCCTCGTGAAGGCCCGCCAGCTGGTCGCCATGGCCCACATCACGGGCGGCGGCCTGACGGACAACCTGCCCCGGGTGCTGCCCAGGCACCTGGACGCCGTCATCGACACCGCCAGCTGGGAGGTGCCGGCCCTCTTCCGGTTCCTTTCCGGGAAGGCCGGGATGCCCATCGAGGATGCCCGCCGCTCCTTCAACCTCGGCGTCGGGATGGTGCTGGCCTGCCGGAAGGAGGCCGCCGGACAGGTCCTCGGCCAGCTCGAGGCCGGGGGAGAAGCCCCCTGGGTCCTCGGCGAGCTGACCAAGGGCGAGGGCAAGGTCGTCTACCGCTGACATGGTCCTCCGGGGCGCGCTGCTCGTGGGCCTCTCGCTGGCGCTCGGGGGGTGCCGGGGCATGGGGCCCTCTCCCGCACCTTCCGCCCCGGGCGCGATCCAGGCCGCGCTTCCCGGCCTTCCGCAGGACCGCTGGCTGAGGGTGGGCGGATCGGAACAGGAGGGCGCCCGGTGGTTCCTGGAGGAGGGGACGCGGCTCCGTGAACTCCCGCCGCCGCCGGTCGCGCTGTTCCCGTACGAACTCGCGGTCTCGCCGGACGGCCGCTACCTTGCGGTGGTGAGTGCGGGCGAGGGACATCCCGTGCTGGAGGTCCTCAGCCTGGAACGCGTGCTGGACGGAACCCACGGCGACCACCCGCTCTGGAGCTTCGATCCCTATCCGGGCTCCCTGGAACTGGCCGGCTGGGCGGGCGCCTCCTTGCGGGTGCGTTCAGACCGTCCCCTGGACACCTGCGACGGCAAGGGCAGGCCCTACGGCGAAGACGTGGCCGGGCAGCCTGCGGGATTCCTCCTCGATCCAGCGACGGGACGCTTCCGGGCGGAGTGATCTGCCCGGACCGCGCCTGCAGGCCTCGCAAGGAAGGACGCGGAACCGCGAATGGACGCGAAGGAGCAAGAATCCGTTTTGAGGCCCTGGCTTTTCATTCGCGCAAGCGCGCAGCGCGCATTCGCGTTATTCGCGGTTCCAGACACACGTTTCGAATCAGGGGTTCGGCTGGGATTCCGGGGTGAGCACCGCGGCCGGAGCCTGGCTCTCCGCCGGCTTGGCCTTCTCCACCGTCCTGCCGGTGTGCGGATGAAGGAGGTACTCGGCGAAGAAGACCGCCATCACGTCGCTGTGGTCCTCCAGGTATTCGAGGCCGCGCTGCTTGCCATCGAAATCCCGGATGTTGGCGCCGAAGATGGGCCGGAGGGGGGCGAGATTCTCCCCGGCCTCCTTGTCCTCCGCCGCGGCGAAGGCCATCAGCGTCGCATGGGCCCGGGTGGCCGCGGCCGTCATGCGGCGCCGGGCGTCCGGGCCGAAGTTCTCCGCGCCCACCGGGCTCAGGGCCAGGGTGGCCTTCGGCTGGATCCTGCTCGAGGCCAAGAGGGCCGCAAAGGCGCCCTCGTCGGCCCCCGCCAGACCCAGGTGCCGGCCATCGATGTCCTTCTGCTTCCGGAGCCAGACGGCCACATGCGCCAGGTCCGCGGGAATCTGGTCGTAGCCCATCGCCACCGAGGCCATCAGGTAGGTGGAGGTGACCGTCGCGGAGTCCCCGCCCTGCTGGAGGCTCTTCCCGTGCCCCCGCAGGTCCACGGCCAGGGTGGCGAGGCCTCGCGCGTTGAGCTTCTCGACCAGCGGGTCCCAGCCCGAGCGGTCCGAATGGAACGAATGGACCAGGATCACCGCGGGATGCCTGCGGCGTCCCTCGGGCACCCTCAGGGTGCCGGAGAGGGCGAAGCCGTCCTGGGTCGTCAGGCTCATCTCCCGCACGGATGGATCCGCCGCGGCGAGCAAGGCCGGAAGGGACAACAACAAAGTCAGTCGGTACATGGCAACTCCTTTGTCAAATCCTGGAAACGACCGTCAAGAGGAGAGCGGGTCTACTTTTTTTTCTTCTTGCCCTTTTCTTTCCCGAAGACTTTAGCAAGGAATCCGTCGTCTGTCGCGGGGGGATGCCCGTCGGGCGCCATGGCGGCGTACAGGCGCCGGACCAGGTCCTCCTGTTCCGAGGAGAGCTTCTGGGGGACCGCGACCCGCAGGTGCAGGTAGAGGTCCCCGCGGCCGATGCCCCGGAGGTGGGGAACGCCCGCGTTCTGGACCTTCACGACCTTGTCGGCCGGCGTGCCCGCGGACAGGCGGATCTGCTCGATCCCGTAGAGGGTCTCCACGGGATGGTTCCCGCCCAGGACCAGCAGGGGCCAGGGTACTTCCAGCTTGCGGTGCAGGTCGAAGCCGTCCCGTTCGTAGAGGGGATCGTCCTCGATGTCGAAGACGATGTAGAGGTCCCCCGGCGCTCCGCCGCCCCGCCCCGACTCCCCTTCGTTCTCAAGGCGAAGGCGCTGGCCGCGGTCGATGCCCGCCGGGATCTTGAACTTCACCTTCGTGCGCCGATGGACGCGCCCTTCGCCCTTGCAGGTGGTGCAAGGGCTGGGGATGTATTGCCCGCGGCCCTCGCAGCGGGGGCAGGCGACGTACATCTGCAGGAACCCCTGGCGCATGGCCACCTGGCCCTGGCCCCGGCACTGGGGGCAGACCTGGGGACTGGTGCCGGAGGCGCAGCCGGTGCCCCGGCAGGCCTCGCAGGTCTCCTGCCTGGGAATCTCCAGCTCCTTGGCGTCCACCCCGAAGACGGCGTCCCTGAAACTCAGGCGGAGGTTGTACTGGAGGTCCGCGCCGTGCTCTCCCCCGCCCCGGCGCCGGCCGCCGCCCATCCCGAAGAGGTCGGAGAAGATCCCGCCCCCGAAGAAGCTGCCGAAGATGTCCTGGAAGTCGGCGAACTGGTTCGGATCGAACTGGAATCCGCCGCCCCCGCTCCCGCTCCCGCCCACGCCCGCGTGGCCGTACTGGTCGTAGTTGCGGCGCTTGTCCGCGTCCGAGAGGATCGCGTAGGCCTCGGCGGCCTCCTTGAACTTCTCCTCGGCCTCCTTGTTGCCCGGGTTGCGGTCCGGGTGGAACTCCATGGCCAGCTTGCGGTAGGCCTTCTTGATCTCGTCCAGCGAGGCCTCGCGGCCCACGCCGAGGATTTCGTAGTAGTCGCGCTTTCCTGTCATGGTTCCAGGGTATCAGGCCGGGCCTGGAAGGTGGCGGCCCCGCCGGTGCTTGTCCTACATCAGCCCCTTGTCCTGGTCTTCGCCCTCCAGGGAGGACATCATGGCTTCGCTCGCGGCCAGGACCGCGTTGGTGAGCAGCTTCTGGACGTCCAGCAGCCTGGTCTCGCAGGCCTTCACGCCGCCGATGTCCTTGGCGGCCACGGCCTGCCTGGCCTGGTTGAGCGTCTCCCGGACCATGGCCTGCTCGCCGTCCGGCATGAACTTGCCGCACTCGGTGAAGCTCTTGTCGCAGGAGAACAGCAGGCCTTCGGCGGAGGCGATGTACTTCAGCTCGTCCCGGCGCCGCGCGTCGGCGTCGGCGTTGCTCGCCGCCTCCCGGATCATGCCCTGGATCTCCAGCTCGGAAAGCCCGGAGGTGGGGCGGATGGCCATGCTCTGCTCAAGTCCCGTCATCAGGTCCTTGGCGCTCACCTTCACGATGCCGTTGGAGTCGATGTCGAAGCTGACCTCGATCTGGGGGACGCCCTTGGGCAGGGGCGGCAGGTTGATCAGGTCGAACCGCCCCAGGCTGCGGTTGTGCTCCGCCAGTTCCCGTTCGCCCTGGAGCACGTGGACTTCGACCCGGGACTGGTTGTCCGTCACGGTCGTGAAGACGCGGCTGTCGCGGCAGGGGATGGTCATGTTGCGCTGGATGATCTTCACGAAGCCGCCGCCCTGGGTCTCGATGCCCAGGGACAGGGGCGTGACGTCCAGCAGGACCAGGTCCTTCACGTCTCCGGTGAGCACGGCGCCCTGGATCGAGGCCCCCGCGGCCACCACTTCGTCCGGGTTGATCTCCCGGTTGGGTTCCTTCTTGAAGAAGTCCCTGACGAGCTGCTGCACCAGGGGCATGCGCGTCTGGCCGCCCACCAGGATGACCTCGTCCACGTCCGAGGCCTGCTTGCGGGCCTCCTTCAGGGCGTCGTGGATCGGGATCATGGTGCGTTCGACCAGATGCCGGACCATGGCCTCGAGCTCCTCCCGGGTGAGGGCGGCCTCCAGGTGCTGGGGGCCCGTGGGGCCCTGGGCGATGAAGGGAAGCCTGATCTCCACGCGGTCGAGGGTGGAGAGCTCGCACTTGGCCTTCTCGGAGGCCTCCTTCAGGCGCTGCAGCGCCATCCGGTCCTTGGTGAGGTCGAGGCCCGTGTTGGCGCGGAAGATGTCCACGAGCCACATCAGGATCAGCTGGTCGAAGTCCTCGCCGCCCAGGAAGGTGTCGCCGCAGGTGGACAGCACCTCGAAGACCCCGTCGTTCATCTCCATCAGCGTGAAGTCGAAGGTTCCGCCGCCGAAGTCGTAGATCGCGAGGATCTCCCGCCGCCCCTTCTTCTCGAGGCCGTACGCCAGCGCCGCCGCGGTGGGCTCGTTGATGATGCGGACCACGTTGAGGCCCGCGATGCGCCCCGCGTCCTTGGTGGCCTGCCGCTGGGCGTCGTCGAAGTAGGCGGGCACGGTGATCACGGCGTCCGTGACCTCCTCGTGCAGGTAGGCCTCCGCGCTCTGCTTGATGGACCGGAGCACGATGGCCGAGATCTCAGGCGGCGCGTAGTCCCGGTCGCCCACGCCCAGCCAAGCGTCTCCGTTGGGGGCCTTCACCACCGGGAAGGGCAGCCGGCCCACGGCCTCCTGCACGCGCGGGGAGTCGAACTTCTGTCCGATCAGACGCTTCACGGCGAACAGGGTGCGCTGGGGATTGGTCACCGCCTGCCGCTTGGCGATGTGTCCCACCAGGACGTCCCCCTTGTCGGTGAAGGCCACCACGGACGGAGTGGTCCGGCTGCCCTCGCGGTTGGGGACCACCCGGCGCTCGCCCGACTCCATCACGCAGGCACAGCAGTTCGTGGTGCCGAGATCGATGCCGATGAGTTTACCGGCCATGGGCGGACTCCCAGGAGACAGATGATCTTGGATAGTAGAGCCTTTTCCCTCCGGGTTCCACGCCGATGATTGGCGGCGTCTAGCCCGGAAGGCGGTTGACGATGACCTTGGCGGCCCGGAGGAGCTTGTCCTTGAGCATGTAGCCGCGCTCGTAGATCACCGCCACGGACCCGTCCGGAAGCTCCGGCACCGTGGTGGTGGAGAGGGCCTCGGCGTGAAGCGCGTCGAAGGCGTCGCCCGGCTCGAGCTTCACGTCCTCCACGCCCATGCGGCGCAGCGCGTCCGTGAACTGCTTCTGGATGAGCTGGACTCCGGTCCTGAAGTCCTCGACGCTCTGGTAGGTGGATCCGATGCAGCGTTCGAAGTTGTCGAGGATCGGCAGGATCTCCAGCAGGAGCTTCCGCTCGGAGAGGTCCACGGCCATCTGGATGTCGCGCGCGGTCCTGTTGCGGTAGTTCGCGAAATCGGCGAGGAGGCGGTGATGCTTGTCCCGGTGCTCGGCTTCCCTCTTCTCCAGTTCCTGGATGTGCCCCTGCGCTTCCGCCAGGGTGCGCTCCAGTTCCTCGGTGATGAGGGCGGACGCATCGCCGTCCCCCGGGTCCTTCGTTTCGGGGAGCCCCTGCGCGGCCTCGTCCGCGAGCGCCTGGAGGTCCTCGACGGGCTCCGACCCGTCGAGCGTCAGGTCCACGGTCAGGTCGTGGTCAGGGCCGTCGGAGGCGTCATGGGCGTGGCTGGGAGTCGGGTTCAAAGGGTCAGTCATGATGCTCGATTGTAGGGGGTTTCGGAATCGGCCTCAAACGGACCGGGGGAGTCGGCGGTTGATCTCGTTCGACCACCAGGACAGGCCTCCCAGCAGCCTGACGTAGTTCATCCGCAGGGGGCCCACCAGGGCGAAGGTGATGGCCTCTTCCCCGGGGAAGGAGACGGTCCTCATGGCGGTGGCCAGGGGCATGTCCTGCAAGTACGGGTTTTCGGATCCGAGGAGGAGCTTGACCTCCCGCGCCGAGGCCTCCGCGAAGGCGTTCAGGAGCCGGGCCAGCCGCTGGTGCTCCTCGAAGGCCTCGACCAGGGCCCTGAAGCGGCGGGAATCCTCGAATTCCGGCATCCGTCCCAGCTCCCCCAGCCCCGCCACGACCACGGCAGGGGCTCCCCGCTCGGACGCGTCGGTCATCTGGGCGGCCAGGTCCGAGAGCCGGACCTGGAGCTGGTGCGCCTCGTCCGCCTGCTCCCGCAGCGTTTCCAGGAGCCGCTTCCTCATGCCTGCGAGGGTGCTGCCCCGGAAGTTCGCGGTCGCGAAGTTGCCCAGCTCCGTGAGGGTTTCCGGGGGGAAGTCCCAGGGATTGTCCATCACCTGGTGCTTCACGTCCCCCCCGCTGCCGATCCAGATCGCCACGATCCGGCGGTTCCCGAGGGAGTGGAACTCCAGGCGCATCAGGCGGCTGCGGTTGAGCTGGAAGGGGAGGGCGAGGCATACGCCCCCCATGACTTCCGCCAGCACCTTCGAAGCGTGGCGCAGCCAGATGTCGGGATCCTGGTCCAGCCCCTCGAAGGTGGCCGAGAGCTGGGCTCCGAGGTCCGGCGCGGGGGGGCCGTGCTTCACCCAGCGGTCCACGTAGTAGCGGTAGGCCTTCTCCGTGGGAACCCGGCCCGCGCTCGTGTGCGGCTGGGCCACCAGGGACTCCTCCTCAAGATCGGCCAGGACGTTCCGGATCGTGGCCGAGGAGACCGCTTCCGGGAAGCGCTTGGAGATGAGCCGCGAGCCCACAGGCTCCCCGTCCACCAAGTAGGCCTCGATGAGGGTCTTCAGAACGGATTCGCTACGGGACGGGAGTTGGGGCAGCACGGGGGGGGGCCGGGAAACGCCTGGTGCCCGGATTCACGGCACCACGGCGGCACGAGCAGCAGGGTCGCTCACAGGTACGTCATCGGTCGCGGAGTCCTCCTGCATCAATATGCGTCGATCCAGGAAGGGATGCCTCCTTTCCCCCTCAGTCTACCCTCCCGCGCGCCGGACGGGATCCCCCATGCCGCACTTCGGCACTCAAGCTCCCCGGAGGGAATGACCGATAAGGCTGCTGCGGTCCCCTGTCCACGGTGAACCATGAAGACCTATCGATTCCGAGGCAAGCCGAACCGGAAAGCCAGGAAGGCCGGCAAGATGGCCCTCCGGAGACACGCCCGGCTCACCGACTACCTGGCGAATGCCCTGCCGGTCTGCATCCCGAAGGTCGTCTACGTCCGGGAAGGGGACACCCTGACGGCCTCCATCCAGACCGGAACCTGCAAGGCGGGCTGCCCGAGGCACGCCGATCCAGACCTGTAGCGCCGCGACCGGCTAGGCCCGGCCTCGGCTCTGCCCTTCCGCCACGGCCCCGGCGATCAGGTGGGCGACCCGGAGCGGTTCGGGGATCGAGCCCTCGACCGCCGTCCGCCTGACCGCGGCCTCCGCCTCCTCGAGGCTCAGCCCGACCCTCTGCACGAAGACCTGGCCCACCGGCTCCATGGGGCCCAGCCGCTCGATCAGGGCCCACTTCTCCCGCCCCCCGGGCACCTTCTCCAGGAGGGCCCTCCGGATGGAGGCGCGGTCCGGCTGCTTCCGGGCGAGGACCAGGACCGGGCGCGAGAGCCGCGCGTGCAGGCCGAGGACGTCCACCACGTTGAAGCCCCCCATCGTGATCCCCTGGAGCATGACCAGCTGGACGACCGGGGCGAACCGGGACCCCGCCACCATGGCGGCCAGCCTTTCGGCCGCATCCCTGCCGTCCTTCTCCACGTCTCCGAGCAGGACGCCGTTCAGCGTGAGGCCGGCGTAGACCGTTCCCGCCACCGCCACGCGCCCCTCGTACCCCGCGGGGAAGGGGGCGTCGTCGAATCCCGCGATCGTCGTGAGCAGCCTCCGCACGCCGGCCTCCGTCCCGCTGCCCAGGAGCATACGCCGGATGGGATCCGCGCGCGGCGGAGGGCGGCGGACGGATGCGGCGCCCGATGTCCCTGTATGCTGGTTCAAAGGTTTCATCATGTCCTTCTCCACCCTCCTCGAACGTCATTCCCGCGAACTGGTCCTGTTCGCCGTCGCGGCCCTGGTGCTCGGGACCGCGTACAGCGTCGTGGACTCGACCTTCAACAACTACCTCAACGAGACCTTCTCCCTGAGCGGATTCCAGCGCTCGTTCCTCGAGTTCCCGCGCGAGCTGCCCGGCTTCCTGGTGGTCTTCGTCTCGACGGCCCTGTCCTTCCTCTGTTCGCGCCGCCAGAGTGTGGTCGCGATGCTGTTGAGTGCGGTCGGGGTGTTCCTGATCGGGCACGCGTCGCCGACCTTCGGCGTGATGCTGGTCTGGCTGTTCCTGTACAGCCTGGGGAACCATCTCTACCTGCCGCTTTCCACCACCATCGGCATGGAGCTGGCCCTCGACGGACACGACGGCCGCCGCCTGGGCCAGCTCAACGCCATCCGGAACGCCTCCGCGGTCCTGGGCAGCTTCCTCGTCTTCCTCGGCTTCCGCTACTTCGGGTTCTCCTTCAAGTCCACCTTCACCCTCGCCGCGGTGCTCCTGGCGATCGCGGCCCTGCTGCTCTACGGGATGACGCCCGAGCGGGTGGTGGAACGGCGCGCCTACCTGAAGCTGCACAAGGAATACCGCCTGTTCTACGCCCTGAACGTCATCTCCGGGGCGCGCAAGCAGCTGTTCCTCACCTTCGCCCCCTGGGTGCTGGTGCAGGTCTTCCAGCAGCCGACCCAGATCATGGCCACGCTGTTCCTCCTGGGCGGGGTGATCGGGATCCTCTTCCAGCCCCTCCTCGGCTGGGCGGTGGACATCCTCGGCGAGCGCTTCGTGCTCTCCGCCGAGGCCGTCGTCCTGGTCCTGGTCTGTTCAGGCTACGGCTTCGCCAAGTTCATCCTCCCCCCCCGGGCGGCCTTCCTGCTGGTCTGCGTCTGCTTCCTCGTGGACCAGATGATCTTCTCGGTCAGCATGGCCCGGGCCACGTACATGAAGAAGATCGCCCTGCGGCCCGAGCACATCCAGCCGGCCCTGACGGCGGCCGTGACCATCGACCACGTCTTCTCGATCTCCGCCGCGCTGGCCGGGGGGCTCATCTGGAACGCCTTCGGGTTCCAGTACGTGTTCCTGATGGGGGCGGTGCTGGCCGTCATCAACTTCTTCACGGCCCTGCGGGTCCGCGTCCCGCGGCCGGCGGGCCGTCCGCTGTGAGTCTCGCCCGCGCCTGCGCGCCCCGGAAGGACCCGATGAACCCGGATACCGAACGACTCGAAGGAATCTGCGATGCCTGCGCGAGGCTCCACGCCAGGAACCTGCTGGCCGCCGGGGACGGGAACGTCAGCGTGCGCCTGGCGGACGGCCGCGTCGCCATCACGCCCTCGGGGGTCGGCAAGGCCCGCCTGAAGCCCTCGGACATGGCCTGCCTGGTGATGGACGGGACGGTGCTCTCAGGGCGGCCGAGCACGGAGAAGGGCATGCACCTGGAGATCTACCGGGCCTGTCCCGAGGCGAGGGGCATCGTCCATGCCCATCCCCCCACGGCGGTGGCCTGGACCCTCGCCAGGCCCGGACTGGCCGAACTGCCCTCGGAGGCCCTCCCCGAGCTGATCCTGGCTGCCGGCCGCATCCCCGTGGTGCCCTACGCGCGGCCGGGCACGGAGGACCTGGGCAGGGCCTTGCTGCCCTTCCTCCCCCAGCATCGGATTCTCCTGCTGGCCCACCACGGCGCGGTCTGCTGGGGCGAGGACCTGGAGGAGGCCTACCTGGGCATGGAACGGCTGGAGCACATCGCCCAGATCCTGAAGGCCGCCGTGGAGCTCGGCGGCATCTCCCCCCTGCCCGCCCCGGAACTGGAGGCGCTGAAGGCGGCGCGGGCCGGGATGGGACCCCGGATCCGATGAAGGGACGGCCATGAAGACACTCGAATCGATGGCGCTGCGGTGCGACGGCTCCAGGCTCTGGATCCTGGACCAGACCCTCCTGCCCGACCAGGAAGTCTGGCTGGACGGGGGGACGCCCGAGGTCATGATCCAGCTCATCCGCCGGCTCGCGGTCCGGGGCGCGCCGCTCATCGGCGTGGCGGCCGCCCTGTGCCTGGCGCAGTTCGCGGAGGACGGCGCGGACGCCGCCCAGCTCCGGGAAGCCGCGGCCATGCTCCGGGAGGCGCGGCCCACCGCGGTCAACCTGGCCTGGGCCATGGACCGCATGAGCCGGATCCTCCTCGGCAGCGGAGGGCCGGAGGCCCTGGCGAGGGAGGCCGAGGCCATCTTCGACGAGGACGTCGCCCTCTGCGAGGCCATGGCCCGCCACGGCCTGTCCCTGTTCGGGCCGGGGGAAGCCGTGCTGACCCACTGCAACTCGGGCGGGCTCGCCACCGCCGGGATCGGGACGGCCCTCGGGGTCATCCGCCGGGGCTGCGAGCAGGGCCTGGTGCGCCATGTGTTCGTGGACGAGACGAGGCCGCTGCTCCAGGGGGCCAGGCTCACGGCCTGGGAACTGGGGCGCCTGGGGATCCCCCACACCCTCGTCACGGACGGCATGGCGGCCCTCCTGCTGAGGGACGGGCTGGTCCAGCGCGTGCTGGTGGGGGCCGACCGCATCGCCGCCAACGGGGACTTCGCCAACAAGGTGGGCACCTACGGCCTGGCCGTGCAGGCCCGCTACCATGGCGTGCCCTTCCATCCCGTCGCGCCGTACTCCACGGTGGATCCCCTCTGCCCGGACGGCGCCGCCATCCCCATCGAGATGCGGAACGGCGGCGAGGTGAGGGGTTTCCGGGACTGCCGCTGGGCGCCCAGGGATTCCCCCGTATTCAACCCGGCCTTCGACGTGACCCCCGCGGACCTGGTCACGAGCCTCGTCCTGGACCGCGGCATCGTGGGGCAGGAACTCCTCAGGTCCAGGCCCTTCGCGTCCCTGTAGGCTCAGCCGGCCCTCAGGTTCCGGAACCACCCCCGGCGGCCTTCGTAGCGGACGCTCCCCTCCTCGCGGACCAGGCACCAGCACCCCTCCTTGAGGGCGCAGGGCGCGTGGGAGGACCCGCTCTCGAGGTGGATCCAGTCCCCGTCCGTCAGGCAGCGGTCCTGGTGCTCCAGTTCGCCGCGGAGCACCAGGAGGCTTTCGGTTCCCAGGTGCACGTGGCCCGGTGCGGCGAACCTCGGGGGCATGTGGACCAGGGAAAGGCTTGGGCCGTCCGGCTCCCGGCACAGCAGGGTCCGGCAGGTCCCCCCCGAACGGAACCAGGTCCAGGCCTGGAGCGGTGGAAGCTGCGCGAGGACCTCCTCCGGCAGGAAGGGCTCGGAACAGGGAATGTCGCCGTTCATGAGAAGCGCGTGGGCCTGGACCATCAGGTGGAGAGGCCGGTCGACGGGAGACTCGAGCAGCTTGAGGAGCGGATCCGGAATGGGCGTCGCCGGAAGCCGGCGGCGGTTCCTCGGCTCCGACAACCGGCTCATGGCGTTCGCCAGGGCGATCTCCCCGACGGGGGGACAATCCACAGGCGCGAAGTGCTCGAGGATCGCGGACAGGGCTTCCAGGTCCGAGAACAGCGCGCGGCATTCCGGGCACGACCGGAGGTGCATGCCGGTCCGGATCCGGAGGTTCCAGGGGATCGCGTCCTCCTGGTAGTCGGCCAGCAGGGAGGCAGCCTCACGGCATGTGAACGGTCCGCTCATCACCGGCCTCCCGGCGTGAAGGACGCCAGGAACCCCCTCAGCCCCATGCGGGCGCGATGGAGACGCTGGCGGACCAGGCCCCGGCTGATGCCCAGCTTGGAGGCCACCTCGTCCGTGTCCATGCCTTCCAGGTCCCTCATGATGAACACCGCCCGCTGTTCGTCGGAAAGTCGACTGAGTCCTTCCTGCACTTTTTCCCGAATCTGGTCCTGCTCGACCTGCTCCAGCGCCGTGGCTTCCTGCACCCAGTCGCGGAGCCCCTCCTTGCTCATGAGATGCCCCTCGGGCGAAAAACGAGGCATGAAATCTTCGAGGGTGTCCTCCCTGCGCCGGATCCGCGAACGGCGCAGCATGAGCGCCTCGTTCAGGCAGACCCGATAGGCCCAGGTGGAGAACTTGCTCTTGCCCTGGAACCGGTACAGCTCGGTGTGCAGGCTCAGCAGGGCCTCCTGCAGCGCGTCCTGGGTGTCCAGGGGATCCTGGAGAATGCGGTGGATGCCCGCGGTGAACAGCCCCAGGTACGGCTTCACCAGATCGGAAAAGGCTTCGCCATCCCCTTTGAGGGCCCTGGCGATCAGTTCTGACTCCTCGGCTTGGTTCATCGGCAAACCATAGACTAAGCCATCACCGGAAATTAATCACGTCGTCAGAGTGGGGAATTCCCCGGGATGGTTCATTTACTTGGACAGTCCCCCCGACCGGCGTCATGCTTGTGTCCGCCATGAGCCCATCGCCGCCCAACCCGCTCAAGCCTGGCGTGCCGCCGGGAGGGCCTGGATCGGGCAAGCGGGGAGCCTCTCCGGTCCAGCCGGGGTCCGCTGCCCGGGGCCAGGGGGGGGACGTCCTGGCGGAACTGGTCCACAGCCAGCGGCAGATCTCCCAGCTGAACCAGGAGTTGACGGACCTCCGGGCCCGGCTCAGCCGCCGCACCCACCAGATGTCCGTCCTCCAGCACGTGGCCGAGATCCTGGCCGCCACGCCGAAGGCCGCCCAGGTCGCCAGCGTGCTCCAGGACGTGTTCGTCCAGGAATTCAATGCCAGGAACTGCGTGGTCTGGGTCCTGGAGGACGGCGGCTCCTGCTACCACCCCCAGGTCGGGCACGGCATGCCCCGCAGTGCCTGGAGCAGGCTCACGCTGCCCGCCCCGAACCCGTTCCCGGATTCCCCCATCGTCCTGTTCCAGCACCAGTGGCTCGATGCCGCCACCCTCCGGGGCCCCATGGAGATCCTGAAAGGCACCGGGGACTCGAGGGCCTTCTTCGTCCCCTTCGAGAACCAGCTCCTGCTGATGGGCTTCGCGATCATGGCCCTGGATTCCAGCCACCACATGGAGGAGGACCAGGAGATCCTGACGGTGCTCCAGCGGCAGGTGGCCGTGTCCATCTACAACGCCTGGCTGTTCCGGGACCTGGGAGAACAGCGGGACGCCCTTCGGCTCAAGACGGGGGAGCTGGAGAAGGCCAACTCGGCCCTGCGGGAGGCCGACCGGTTCAAGAGCGAGTTCCTGGCGCTCACCAGCCACGAACTCAGGACTCCCCTCACGGGCATCCTCGGCTTCACGAGGCTGGTGATGGACGGTCTCTACGAGGACGAGGAGGACATGCGCCGGATGCTCGAGGACAGCTACGCCTCCGGGCGCCACCTGCTGGACCTCCTGAACGACATCCTGGACCTCGCGAAGATCGAGGCGGGGCGCATGCAGGTGCATCCCGAGCCCTCGAGCCTCCATGCGCTCATCGAGGAGATCAAGCCCGTCGCCCAGGCCTATCCCCGGAAGCCGGGGACGGAACTGGTCTGGCCCGAGGACCTCTCGGAGCTCCCGGAAGTGCTCGTGGATCCGGGACGCCTGCGCCAGGTGCTCCTGAACGTGCTGTCCAACGCCATCAAGTTCACCAAGGAAGGCAGCGTCCGGGTCGCGGTCGAGCGTGGCTTCGGGCAGATGATCATCCAGGTGATCGACACCGGGATCGGCGTCGCCCCCGAAGCCCAGGCCCGCCTCTTCCAGAAGTTCGTGCAGGCCGAGGGGGGGCACGCCCGGGAATACGGCGGCACGGGCCTCGGACTGGTGATCTGCAGGCACCTCATGGAGATGATGGGCGGCTCCATCGGCCTGGAGAGCGAGGGGATGGGGAAGGGGACTACCATGACGCTCACGGTGCCCATCGCATGAGGGCGCCCGCGCGGGGAAGACGGCCCCTGCGGGAGGGTGGCCTGGACCGGAGCGCCCCGGAGTTCAGCCGCGCCGCCTCGACGGTCGATGAGACCGGCGAACGCTTCTTTCCCTTTCGAGGCTCGTCATGTCCAACGGCAACCAGATCGAGGTCCTGATGGAGGGGCAGCGCCTGCCGGTGAAGGCGGGAGAGCGGATCCTGGACCTCCTGAAGCGCTACGTCCCCAAGAGCGGCAGGCCCCTGGCCGCCAAGATCAACCAGCACCTGGTCAGCCTGGACACCTCCGTGCGCTCGGGCTGCCGGATCACGCCCGTGCACTACGCCCAGCGCGAGGGCACGGCGGTCTACCGGCGTTCCGCGTGCCTGATCCTCTACGAGGCGGTAGAGGAACTCTATCCCCACGCCCGCGTGGTCGTGGGCCAGTCCCTGGCCGGAGGCTACTACTTCGACATCCTCGCGGACCCTCCCCTGGAATCCGACCACCTCCTCCGCATCGAGGCGAGGATGCGCCAGATCGTCCAGGAGAACCGGCCGTTCCACCGCCAGGTCCTCACCAGCGAGGAGGCGAAGGAGCACTTCGAGGCCGAGGGCTACGAGGACAAGGTGAAGCTCCTCACCACCACCCGCTGGATCGAGGTCCGGCTGGTGGGCTGCGGCGTGTTCAAGGACATCCAGTACGGCCCGGTGGTGCCTTCCACGGGCTACATCGACCAGTTCGCCATCGTGCCCTATCCCCCCGGCTTCGTGCTCCGCTTCCCCGAGAACCAGCAGCCCGACCGCCTGCCCGAATCCTCCCTGGAACCCCAGCTCTTCAGGATCTACAAGGAGACCAAGGCCTGGAACCGGATCCTGGGGGTCGTGAACGTCGGCCAGCTCAACGAATCGTGCCTTTCCGGGGAGATCGGCGAGGTCATCAAGATCGCCGAGGGCTTCCACGAGAAGAAGATCGCCGAACTGGCGGACATCGTGGCCTCGCAGAGGGAGCACGTCCGGCTCGTGCTGATCGCCGGGCCCTCCTCCTCGGGCAAGACGACCTTCAGCAAGCGCCTGATGATCCAGCTGCGGGTGAACGGGCTCCGGCCCATCGCCCTCTCCACGGACAACTACTTCGTGGGACGGAGCCAGACGCCCCTCGACGAGGAGGGCAAGCCGGACTTCGAGTGCCTGGAAGCCGTGGACGTGGCCCTCTTCAACCAGCACATGGAGGAATTGCTGGCGGGACGCGAGGTGGCCATCCCGATCTACGACTTCCTCGCCGGCGCCCGCTCGCCCAGGACCCAGTCCCTGAAGCTGGGGCCCAACGACATCCTCCTGGTGGAGGGGATCCACGGCCTCAACCCGAAGCTCGCGGCTGCGGTGCCGGCCGCGAACAAGCTGAAGGTCTACATCAGCGCCCTCACGCAGCTCAGCCTGGACGACCACAACCGCATCATGACCACGGACGTCCGCCTGATCCGGCGCATCGTGAGGGACCGGAAGTCGCGCGGCCACTCGGCCTCGCGGACCATCAGCATGTGGCCTTCCGTCCTGCGGGGAGAACGGCGGAACATCTATCCCTTCCAGGAGGACGCGGACGTGATGTTCAATTCCACCCTCATCTACGAGCCGGCCGTGCTGAGGCTCTACGCGGAACGGTTCCTGCTGGAGGTGCCCACGGACGACGAATCCTTCTGCGAGGCCTACCGGCTCCTCCACTTCCTCCGCATGTTCGTGCCCGTCTTGGCCGACGAGGTGCCCCAGACCTCCATTCTCAGGGAGTTCGTGGGGGGGAGCACGTTCGAGTACTGACCAGCCGGCACGCAGGGCTTTCCGGCCCTGCGTGCCGCTCCTGGCCGGATCGGGCCCGGCCTACTCCATCACCACCCAGACGCGGCGGCCGGCCTTGACGGACTCCACGAGCACCATCATGGCCTCGGAGAGCTGCTTGCCCTTGGAGGTGCCGTCCACCAGGTCCACGACCACGATGGGATCGGAGTCGCAGATCGGCAGGCTGACGCTGCGGGGAAACTCGCGGTCAGTCTTCGCGAGGGGCGGCCTGGACGGGGGATCCGGGACCACGAAACCCGTGCCGGCCTCCAGGGAGTCGAGGCTGGTCCTGAACAGGGCGGCCAGGGCGACCATCGCGGAGCCGGAGGGCTTGATCTTGTCCCGCTCCCAGAAGGAGATGGAAGCCTGGTCGACGCGCAAGGTTTCGGCCATCTCTTCCTGGGACCACCCCCAGGTGGTCCTGACGGCTTTGATTCGTTCCCCGAGCGTTTTCAGGGATGGCTGATTTTCGGAAGTGCTTTCGGCGTGTTTCAAGGGTCCACTCCGTAATAAGGATATGATGCACTCGATTAGGTGCTGGTACTTCGAGGATTGTGTCGAGGATTTCTATCCCATCCGTGTTCAGAAGACAAGCGACAATTGATGGGTCAAATCCGCTCATGAGGTAGGGTCGGTACGGGGGAGTACAAGGCGGCACCAGGATCCATGAAATACAGGTTACTGATTTTCCCCGTATATGCGCATGCATATTGTTGGATCTGGTCCGCGAACCGGGTCAGCTGGTAGCCGTCCCGGAAGATGGAGCCCCACCGCGCGTTGAAATCCGCCTCGATGTCCCGGTCCAGGCCGGCGACCCGCGCCTCCTGGGCCAGGGCCCGGACCTGGGAAGCCTCGAGCTCCGCCCGGATCTGGTCCGCCTCGTGGTCCAGGGCGCGGAGGGCTTCCGGGGAGAGGCGCGTCGCCAGGAGGCGGCGCTGCTCGCGGTTCCGGTCCAGTTTGTCCTGCAGCAGCGAGCTTCGCTGCGAATCCTGCCGCCGGAGCGTCTCGGAACGCAGGTATTCCTGGATGTCCTCCGCGCGCGCCTCGAGGCGCTGCAGGGAGGCCCCCAGCTCCGGGATCAGGAGCAGCGTCCGCCAGGAGACGTTCTTCTTCGAACGGAGGATGTCCCCGTAGATGTGGTCCCCGATGTACAGGATCTCCTCGCCGCCGGCCTCCAGGCGCTGTTCGAGCCAGCCCGCGTTCCCCCCGGTGAAGGCCCTGGGATGTCCTTCCGTCGGCAGGGCCGGCTGGGGCTCCTCGAAGAAGACGGGCTTCCGGGAGTGGGTGACCACCAGGTCGAAGTAGTCCTCCCAGGCGGGCCGGGCCGGGTCCTGCCCGTCCAGCAGGTGGGACAGCACCCCATCGGTGAAGGCCCATTCGCTGTTCGAGACCACGAACAGCTTCTTCCCGGCGCGCTTCCAGCGGTCCAGGGCCGCGGGCAGCTCCGGATCCTTGAGGATGAAGAAATCCCGGTCCGCCAGGACTTCCGCCTTGATGTCCCCGTTCCGGTGGACCGAGTCGATGGCCCAGCGCACGTCATGGAAGATCTGGAGGTAGCTCTTGTCCTTCACGATGCCCAGGTCGAGGGCGTCCACCAGCACGGCGTAGAGATGGCTCTCGGGGATCTCGAAGAGGGTGTCGATGCTGCGGTACCCCTGGGCGGAAGACACGACGCGCCGCCGGCCGTAGGTGGCGTCGATGTCCTCGCGGGCCATCGGGTGGGTGCCGTGGCAGGCCCGCAGCGGCACCCGCTCGATGCTCAGCTTCAGGAGGTTGCCGTGGTTCCCGTCCAGCACCAGGCCGCGGACGGCGAAGCCGGGATCGAAGGATTGTTCCAGCAGCCACGCGGGATAGCCCAGTTCCCGCACCAGCAGCAGGCTCGACTTCCGGAAGGCCAGTTCGTCGATCTCCGGGGAGCGGTAGTGGCTCAGGGTATAGTCCATGTCGAACCCGACGGCCTTCACCTCCCGGAAATGGATGTCGCGGAGGGCGAAGATCTTCCGGGCATGGGGCAGGTGGATACCGGCAGGAGCCTGAGGAAAGTGCGGAACGGGCAGGAGTGACGGGATCAGGCTCAGGGTGGGCATGGGCTCCAGGCTTTCGGGGCGGGAAGAACGGATATTGACACATCCAGGATATCCCGGCGTCCGGTCATGCCGCCGGCTCCTGGCCGATGCCGTGGGTGATGCTCTGGTGACCAAACACTTCCCAGGCGATCCGGCGGAACAGCTCCGTATGCCCGAAATCCCGCTCGCCGTCCCGCCAGAGCTTGTAGTGGATCAGCTCGTGCTCCAGGATCCGCCGCGTGACGGCCTCCGGCTCCCGGCAGTTGCAGCCGCAGACCTGGATGGGCCAGGGCCAGTCCCGGCGCCGCAGGAGCGGGATGGACAGCCGGATCTCTGGCCGCCACACCCCCCGCGGATCCTTCTCCACCACGAAGAGCCCCGCGCACCGCGCCATCCGCGGCGACCACACCAGCGGCAGCGGCGGCAGGTCCCAGCCGGACCCCTTCAGGATGTCGGCGGCGAGCTGGCGGAGGGTGAAGGGCATGGCTCCAGTCTGACGCAGAATCCGGGAGTTTGGCCTTGGAGGGCAGGGTGGGGATGTCCCGTGACGGAACATTCTCCCCGGCGGAACCCTTTCGTCTGGAGGGGAACGCGAATTCCCTCGCTATTCGCCTGATTCTAGTGCAGAGTGGATGAGTAGAAGCGCGCAAGGTGCGATCTTCTCCGCCGGGCCCGTCCTCGTCTCGACCTGCTCCAAGCGAACAGCATCGAGACAAGAGTAGGAAAACACCATGGCACAGGGCACCGTCAAGTGGTTCAACGCTGAAAAGGGCTTCGGATTCATCACCCCCGACGGCGGAGGCCAGGACCTCTTCGTTCATCACACCGCCATCCAGATGTCGGGCTTCAAGTCCCTGGATGAGCAGCAGCGCGTCAGCTTCGAGGTGAGCCAGGGCCAGAAAGGCCCCCAGGCGGTCAACGTCACCAAGATCTGATTCGAACCCGAGCTGATCTGGCCCGCCATCCCAGGACGGCGGGCTTTTTTTCATGGAGAGCTTGTGGCCAAGCCGAATTATCAACGCGACAAGCGGCAACGCGATCTTGCGCGCCAGCGGAAGCAGGAGGAGAAGCGCCAGAAGAAGGCCATGAAGGACTCCGGCGCGAATTGCCAGTCCGAGTCCTCCGCCCCCGAGGAACTCGAAGCCGTCGTGCCGAGCGAGCCCTCGGCGATCTAGCAGACCAGCCGAAGATCCTCCCTGGATTGGCGGAGGGCGTGGATCCAGCCTGGCGCAGACGGGCCCAGCCGTGCCCGGGGGCCCTGGTCCCCAGGACTTGCGGCGTTCCGCGTGTCCGACAGGGGATGTGGATAAGTCGTAAAATTAGATAATTATTCAAGGCAAGCGCGGAATCCTGGTGATTGAAGGTAAGTAGCTTGCCTGATGGTTGATATTCCCAAAATAATATATGAATTCCGTATCCTGCCTTCCCCTGTGCGGCTTCGGTTGGGATCCCGGAGCGAGAGGCCTGGTTCGGGTGGTGCTTCGGCCCCTTGAGGGGCGCGGAGTCCTGCCTCCTGATCCCGCTGGATTCCGATTTACAGTTGCCCGGCACCATGCTATTCCAGAGGGCAGCCTTTTTTCCCGAACCAGGGCTCTCGGAGGGGATCTTCTGCGCCCTTTCCGCCTGTCTCGACGAGTTCGTTCTTCAGGAACCTCCAGGTTCCCCGTCCATCCCTTATGGAGGGCTTTGATGATAGACCTGAATCGCATCCCCAGGGCCGTCCGGTCCGTGATCCCGGCCGTCCTCTCGGTGCTTCTCCTGGTGCCCGTCCTCCAGGCCCAGGAAGCCCAGCCGCAGGAACCAGGGCGCCTGGTCCACGCGACGGTCGCCGAGATGGTCGAACCGATGGTCTTCAAGTGGAAGGAGTCCTACAAGTACAGGTGCTTCGGCTTCGAGATGGAATACACCTCGACGCTCCAGGACAAGGTCTTCCAGGCCTTCCTCGACGGCCGGACCCTGATCGCGCCCTCGGCCAGGGACTTGACGGCCGAAGAGATCGCCCAGTTCACCGCCAAATGGGGCTATCCGCCCCTGCGCGTCGCCATGGCCATGGACGCCCTGGTCTTCCTGGTCCACAAGAGCAATCCGCTCAAGGAAATCAAGATGGAGCAGATCGACGCGACCTACACGACGACCCGCCGCCTGGGCTGGCCGAAGGATGTGACGGTCTGGGGCGACCTGGGGCTGTCCTCGGGCAACTGGCCCAACCGCCCCATCGAAGCCTACGGCCATCCCCTCGGTTCCGGCACGCTCGACTTCTTCAGGTCCTCCATTCCGGGCACCTACAAGCCGGGCATCCGGCGATTCGCCGACATCCTGGAGATGATCGAGGAGTTGAGCGCCAACCAGGCGGCCATCGGCTACGGGTCCATCTCGCAGAGCTTCAGCAGCCTGCGGATGCTGCCCATCGTCCCCCTGGGTGGGAAGTCCGCCGTGGAGCCGAGCCTGGCGAGCATCGCCGACGGATCCTATCCGATCACCCGCGTGCTGAACATGTATGTGAACAAGACGCCCGGCAAGCCGCTGGATCCCAACATTCTCGGATTCCTTCGGTTCACCCTCTCCCATGAAGGCCAGAAGCTGGTGGCCGTCAGTGGGTTCGTTCCGCTCCCCGAGGACATTGCTTCCATGAATCTCAGGCGCCTCGAGGCCGCCAGATAGACGCATGGGCTGCCATCCCCCGCGGGATCCCTCCGCGGGGGCCATACGCCTGGAGGCGGGCTGTTCCACAGGAGGAAGTCGACGATGAATGTGAGATGCCGCTGCCTGGCCGCCGGGGCCAGCCTGCTTTTCCCTTTCCTGCTCGCGGCCCAGGATCCCGGGGCCGCGCCTGCACCGGCATCCGTCCAGGCAGCCGCCCGGCCCGTGGCGATCTCGGGGGAGGAGACCCTCGAGCCGACCCTGGTCATGGTCGCGGACGAGTTCCAGCGGGTGCAGCCGGAGTTCCGGTACAGCTTCCGGTCCACCGTTTCAGAGCAGAGCGTCCAGGACCTGATCGAGGGGAAGGTCGCCGTGGCCGCCATCACGAGGGATATCAAGCCCGAGGAAGTGGCCGCCTTCTCGGCGAAGTGGGGCTACGCCCCCACGCGGATCTCCTTCGCCGTGGACGCGCTCGTCATCCTGGTGAACAAGGATAATCCGGTCCGGGAGCTGAAGCTGGAACAGCTCGACGCGGCCTGGTCCCCGGAGCGCAGGCGCGGGTGGCCCAGGGAGATCAACACCTGGGGCGAGCTCGGAGTCACCGATCCTGCATGGTCCGCCCGGCCCATCGTGCTCGTGGGACATCCCGGAGGGTCGGGCGCCCGCGAGATGTTCACCGAGAAGATCACGCAGGGCGCCACTCCACGGGCAAATATCCTCCGGCCCTCCACCATCATGGGCATGGTGCAGCAGATCGAGACCAACGTCGCGGCCATGGGCTACACTTCCCTCGGGGCCGTGTTTGCGCAGACCCGCGGCGTGGCGGTCGTCCCGCCCGGGGAGCATGTGGGGGTGGAACCGGTCCCGGAGAACGTCACCCGCGGGCGCTATCCCCTTTCCCGGTCGGTTTCCTTCTACGTCAACAAGCAGCCGGGATTCCACAAGGACCAGGACGTGCTGCAGTTCCTTCGTTACGTGCTCTCGGCCGAAGGACAGAAATGGATCAAGCTGAACGGATTCGCCGGACTCGATCCAGGCGTGATCGCCGCGAACCTTCGAAGACTGAACTGAGGCACCGGGCGGGTTCCGGCGCCGGGAGCGTGGATGCAGGCGACCCTGCCGGGGGGACCGGACAGGGGACGCCCTTCGTCCGCGCTATCGCCTGGTCTTTTCCGGGGCCTTGCTGTGCCTGAAGACGCCGATCAGGAGGTTGGGGCCCTGGGCCGCGATGCCTGCCTCCAGGAGTTCCTTGTCGTAGAAGAACTCGTTCAGCGAATAGGAGAGCAGGGGCTTCCCGAGTTCCGGGAAGAACAGGAGCACGGCGAAGGAAAGGTGGACCAGAGCCTCGTTGGTCTGGTACTGGACCATGGCGGCCCGGTCCATCAGGAGGTTGCTCTCGTAGCGGTTCAGCGGCCGGCAGTAGAAGATCATCCTTCCGTCGAAGAGGATCTCCGACTCGTGGGTGGAGACGGTGTAGCTCTTCCCCTTGTCCGCGACGCTGAACTGGTAGTCCGCCCCGTTCTTGAAGGCGGTCATCAGGCTCTGGAACTTCGGGTGGCCGAGGTAGGACGATCCGTAGTCGACCCGGAGAGGGGCGGGCCTCCGCTCGTTCGGGGTCGGGCCGTACATCATGCGGTTGTAGCGCAGGGCCGCCAGCCTCTCCTCCGGAGTCTGCTTCTTCGGCTTGGCCTTCCTGGGAGCACTCTTGTCGATCTCGGTCATGGATTTCCCCGTCGCGCGTGGTCGTCGGGAACCATTGTCGCACGGAGCCGTCATTCGGTCCGCTCGAGCAGGACCGCCGCGGCGCCGTAGTCGCCCTTCAGGTCCAGGCGCAGGCCGCGGTGCATCAGCGCCGCGCCGCTCAGCTCCGCGGGACCGTCCAGCCTGCCCTCGAGGCTCCGCAGCCGGTAGACGGCCTCCTCGTCCAGGCCCCGGAGCCTGACGGGCGGGGCCTCGCGCCCGAACTGCGGATCGTGCGAGAAGGCGAAGAGCACGGCCTGCCGCCCGTCCCGCGCGACGTATTCGCTGGCCGCGACGCGGCCCTTGCGGGGCGAAAGGAGCCGGAAGAGATCCCCCTCCTGCACGATGGCCCGGATGGACTTGTAGAGGGCGATCATGCGCGCCGCCAGGTCCGTCTCCTCGCGGGTCCACTTCAGGAGGTTGGCGCCGATCCCGAGGGAGCCGGTCATGGCGACGAGGAACCGGTAGGTCAGGGGCGTGACGCGCCCGTTGAGCGTCGGCACGTCCGTGACCCAGGCCATCATGATCTTGGGCGTGTAGGCGAGGCTGAAGCCCTCCTGGAGGCTCAGGCGGTCGAAGGCGTCCGTGTTGTCCGAGGGCCAGACCTGCTCGGTCCTCGCCAGGATGCCGAGGTCCACGCGGCCGCCGCCGCTGGCGCAGGACTCGATCTCCAGACCGGGATGCCGAAGCCTGAGGCGGTCGATGATCCCGTAGACGTGGCGCACCTGGTCCACCCAGACCCGCCGCTGGTCCGTCACCGGGACCACCGGCCATCCCGGTTCGGCGAAGTTGCGGTTCAGGTCCCATTTCAGGAAGGCGATCTCGTTCTCCGAGAGCAGGGTGTCCAGGGCGGCGAAGACATACTCCTTCACGTCGTCCCGGGCCAGGTTCAGGACGAGCTGGTTGCGCGCCTCGGAGCGGGGTCTGCCCGGGAAGTGCAGCACCCAGTCCGGGTGGGCCCGGTAGAGGTCGCTGTCCGGGTTGACCATCTCCGGCTCGACCCAGAGGCCGAAGTCCATGCCCAGCTTCTTGACGTGCGCGATGAGCGGTCCGAGCCCATCCGGGAACTTCCGCCGGCTGGGGCGCCAGTCCCCGAGGCCCGCCCGGCTGCTGTCCCGCGCGCCGAACCAGCCGTCGTCCATGACGAAGCGCTCGACGCCGATGCGGGCGGCCTTCTCCGCCAGGGCCATCTGGCCCGCCTGGTCCACATCGAAGCCCGTCGCCTCCCAGGAGTTGTAGAGGACGGGCCGGAGACGCCCGGAGGATGCCCGGGGCAGGATCCGCTCGAGCTGGAACCGGTGGAACAGGCGCGAGGCCTGCCCCATCCCGCGCGCGGTGAAGCCGGCGTAGAACGGCGGCGTGGTGAGGGATTCCCCCGGAGCCAGTGGATGGGCGAAATCGAAGTCCGACATCCCGCCCGTGACCCGGACGTCCAGGCGGGGCGTCTGCTCCACGACCAGCTTCCAGCTTCCGCTCCACCCCAGGGCCCCGAACCAGACGTCGCCGTGCTCCTCGGTGGCGTCCTCCCCCGGGCCCTCGATGGCGAACCACGGGTTCATCTGGTTGCTCGTGCTGCCCCGCCTGCTCTCGAGGACCTTCGAGCCCGGATGGATCTCCTCCCGGGTGGGGCGGGTCTCCTCGCCCCATCGTCCCGAGAGATAGTTCAGATGGCAATCCGGACCCTGGGGCAGGTGCCACACCGCGGACTGCGCACTCTCCAGGACGACTGGATGGTCCGTGCCGTTCCTGACCGTGGCCTGCCTGCGCAGGATGCCGGAGGGATCCAGGTGATAGCCGAGATCGACCTGGAGATCGCAGCCCAGGTCCCGCAGGTGGAGGGTCAGGTCCCGGTCCTGCAGGGCATGGTCCACGTATTTCAGGACCAGGTCCCTGCCCCCGTCCGCGAAGACGACCTTCAGGCAGGGTTCGCAGAACCGCAGGCCGCCCCAGCCCGGATACTCCTCCGGGGTCGTGTTGGTGCTGGGGTCGACGCCGTCCCACTGGGGAAGGCTGGCGGCGGGGCTCCAGTCCCTGTCGCGCCGGATCCGCCGCCCCCAGTAGACGTGCTGCAGCTCCTCCCGCTCGTTCACGCCGAAGACGTACGACATCTCGCCCGCGGACAGCACCCAGAGCCGGGCTTCCGGGAGGAAACGGATGCCAGGGTCCAGTGCGTCCCCGGCCATGGTCAGCGCCCCTCTCCCGGTTCGGCCAGCCGCTCGTAGTAGGAATGGCGGGTGTAGAGGGCCGCGACGGGGTTGTGGCCCAGGACGCGGTCCTTGGCGACCAGGACGGAAGCCGGGGCCTTGGTGTGCATGAAGAAGAGGCTGTCGTGCCCCACGCAGAGGCCGATGACGACGTTGAACTGGGTTCCGGCCTCGGCCAGCAGGGCGGCCTGTCCCACGGGGCTGCACATGGTCTCGAACGTCCCCGGCCGCACCTTGTCCTCGTCCTTCATGCCCACCGTGCACTTGTCGATGGCGCCCACCTTGCAGCAGGCCGAATGCACCACGAAGCCGTTCGCCGTGAAGATCTCCTCGGCGATCCTCGCCTCCCGGGACAGGCCGATGCAGTTGGCGATCCCCAGCCGGTTCCAGCCCATGCGCCGGGCGAAGTCCATGATCTCCTCGATGCGCGTGGCCTTGCAGTAGCCCGCGGCCTCGGTCCTGGCGGATTCCACGGCCATCTTCTGGATCGTCGGGTTCTCCAGGTAGGTCCGCTCCACCTCCGCCAGGAGCGCCTGTTCATGGTTCATGGGGCAGAAGGCCGGTGCCGTCTTCGTCTCCTCCAGGCATGCCTGGATGCCGCACTTCGCGCAGTTGGGGCCCTTGTAAGCTGTCATGGCGTTCTTCCCGGGTCAGGGCGGCCGGTTCATGATGCCCGCGGATCGAGCAAGGCCGCCGTAGGGTTCATGACGGGCATCACATTCCCATTGTGCCGGAAGGCGCGGGGGGCGGAACCCCCGGCGGGATCCGCCGCGGGGGGCCGGCGCCGGGGACGGGCACCTCCGGGCTGGACAAATCCCGCAGGCTCTGTCGAAGTGGATCCCAGTGCCAGGGGATCCAACACCGGGGATTCCCGGCCGGGACCCAGGACCTGCATGGCAGGCCCCGGGAACCGGGCGGGGTCATGGATCCAGGACGAGCCCACGAATCGCGTGTTGGTCGGAGACGATCGCTTCTCCTCCCTTCCCTCATCACAGGATCCCTCGATGATCGTGCCCTTTCCCCTCCTCTTCGCCGCTGCCTCCGGGGGCCCGCACCTCGGCCACCAGCTTCCCCTGTGGAGCGTGGTCCCCTTCGGCCTCATGCTCCTCTGCATCGCCGTCCTGCCGCTCGTGGCGGGACATTTCTGGGAATCCAACCGCAACAAGGCGCTGCTGAGCCTGGCGCTCGGCGTCCCGGCGGCGCTCTTCATCGCACGCCTCGAGCCCGTGGTGCTCCTCCACACCGCGCACGAGTACGTGGCCTTCATCATCCTGCTCGGGGCCCTCTACGTGATCTCGGGGGGGATCGTGGTCCGAGGCACCCTGGCCGGGACGCCGGGGCTCAACGCCGCCCTCCTCGGGATCGGCGCGGTGCTCGCGTCCTTCATCGGCACGACCGGCGCCTCGATGCTGCTCATCCGCCCCCTCCTGCGGGCCAACTCGGTGCGGGTGCGCAAGGCGCACATCGTGGTCTTCTTCATCTTCATGGTCAGCAACGCCGGGGGCATGCTCACCCCGCTGGGGGATCCTCCCCTCTTCCTGGGCTTCCTGCGCGGCGTGCCGTTCCTCTGGACGTTCAGGCTCTGGCCGGAGTGGCTGTTCGTGAACGGCATCCTGCTCGCCCTCTTCTACATCATCGATTCGACCATCTTCAGGCGCGAGGATCTCGCCACGCCCGGGGATCTCGACGAGGTCGCGGTGGAACACCAGATCCCCCTCCACATCGCGGGAAAGCGGAACTTCCTCCTGCTAGCCGGCGTCATCGCCGTGATCCTGGCCTCCGGCACGCTGGGCCTCCCCCCCGGCACCCAGGAGACCGGCATGCTCCTGCTGGCGGGCCTCTCCTGGTTCTGCACGCCGATCCACCTGCGGAACGAGAACGCCTTCAGCTGGGGGCCCATCGTCGAAGTCGCGGTCATCTTCGCCGGGATCTTCGCCACCATGATCCCGGCCCTGGAGATCCTCAACGCCCGCGGGGCGGAGTTCGGCCTGACCCAGCCCTGGCAGTTCTTCTGGGCCTCGGGCTCGCTGTCCTCGTTCCTCGACAACGCGCCGACCTACCTGACGTTCACCGCGGCGGCCAGCGGCCTGCTCGGCACCGACGCGGCCAGCCTCGCCCAGCTGCTCGGCAGCGCCCGGGGGATCTCGCTGCTCACGGCCGTGTCGCTGGGCTCGGTGTTCATGGGGGCCAACACCTACATCGGGAACGGCCCGAACTTCATGGTCAAGTCCATCGCCGAGGAGCACGGCGTCAAGATGCCGAGCTTCTTCGGCTACATGGCCTGGAGCTGCGGCATCCTGCTGCCCCTGTTCCTGGTGGTGACCCTGGTCTTCCTGCGCTGATCCCGGTCTTCCGGTTCCCAGGTGTGGATGTAAATCACAATTCGTGGAAATATATCAGGCTCATTAAATAGGTATTCCGCACGGAATAGGGATATGGATAAAAAGAAATGAGAGAAGATCATTTCCTCGATTTGCTACAGGGATTGTAGATTTCCGAGGCTCGGCCTTCCCGCCGCCCGCGAACGGGATCTTCTAAGCATTGACGGGTTCGAAGATAGGGCGTAGCTTTTGGCCACTTGATAGTTTTTTGAAACCGATCCGACCGCCGGTGGGCCGGGTCGGCGCTCCCAGCAACTGCGGGGACCTCGCCTCCACTTCATGGCCGCAGGATTCCCTTATCCACGAGGAGACATTCATGTTCAAGAAACTTTTCGCGACTGCCCTCATCCCGCTCTTCGCGGCGACGCTGGGCTTCGGGCAGCAGAAGTTCGTCACCATCGCCACGGGCGGCACCGCGGGCACCTACTTCCCGCTGGGCGGCGCCATGGCCGAGATCTGGAACAAGAACGTGAAGGGCGTGAACGCCAACGCCACGGTGACGGGGGCCTCGGTCGCCAACGTGGCCATGCTCGCCAAGGGCGAGGTCGACGTCATCTTCGTGCAGAACGACGGCGCCTTCTATGCCCTGAACGGCATCGAGCTCTTCAAGGACAAGAAGCTGGCCTCCATCCGCGGGATGGCCACCCTCTACAACGAGACGGTCCAGCTGGTGGCCCTCGCCGACGCCAAGATCAAGACCGTGGCCGACCTCAAGGGCAAGCGCGTGTCCGTGGGCGCCGCCGGATCCGGCGTCGAGTTGAACGCCAGGCAGGTCCTCGAAGCCGCCGGCCTGAGCTACAACGACATCAAGGTGCAGCACCTCTCCTTCGCCGAGTCCGCCTCCAACCTGAAGGACGGCAACATCGACGCGGCCTTCAATACCGCCGGCACCCCCACCGCCGCCATCCAGGACCTGTCCGTCTCCAAGAACTGCGTCCTCGTGCCCATCGACGGCGACGTGGCCAAGAAGCTCATGAAGAAGTGGTCCTTCTACACCGCCGAGAAGGTGCCCGCCAACACCTACAAGGGCATGACCAAGGACACCATGACCATCGCCGTGAAGTCCATGCTCGCGGTCGACGCCAAGATGGACACCCAGCTGGTCTACGACCTTCTGAAGGCCATGTATGCCAACAGCGAGCGTCTCATCGCCTCCCACAAGAAGGGCGCGGACATCAAGATGGCCACCGGCCTGGAAGGCATGTCCGTCCCCCTGCACCCCGGCGCCGAGAAGTTCTTCAAGGACAACAAGGTGAAGAAGTAGGTCCCTTCGCCCGCTGCGGTCGCGGCGGGCGCTGGGATTCCCGGCGCCCGCCCGGTTCGACACGATGAAGCCCCGCGGATTGTGGTACGGATCGATGCTGTCGCTGGCCGCCCTGCTGGCCTGGCGGCTCGAGTGGGCCCGCGAACCGGAGCTCCTGGTTTCGACCGGCGGCCAAGGCTCCCCAGCCGTCATCCCCCTGGTGGATGGCCGCTTCGAGCATGTGTTCGTCCACTCGGTGCACAAGTCCCCCGTGGAAGAGCGCTTCGCGGTCGAGACGAAGGAGGCCGGGCCCGTCCTTCATCTCTACGAACTCCGCTACCGGAGCCAGGGCGTGGGAATGCCCTCCGGCGCCGAAGGCGGCTACCGGCTGGAGAACGGCGTCTTCATCCTCGCCATGGACAGGTCCTTCCAGGAGCTTCCGATCATGGTTTCCCCCGTTGCAGGCCACGGCATCGTCACGGGAGGCCGATTCATCCCCTTCACCAACTACCAGCAATCCGGCCATCGCCTCGTCCTCGCGGCCAGAACGATCCGCCATATACGCCTACGGAGGTAGAAAACCCAATGAGCGAAACGCCCATTCCGGCCGTTGCCCAGGATGAAGGTCCTGTCGACGTCCACGACATCATGAAGAAGTTCGACAAGGAGTCGGACTACCGGGAGTTCACCGGCTTCTTCGGCAAGATCGTCGCGGCCATCGCGATCGTCTTCTCGCTGTTCCAGGTCTACACCGCCATGTTCGGCGTCTTCGACGCGATGATCCAGCGGTCCGTGCACGTGGCCTTCGCGATGTGCCTCACCTTCCTGCTCTTCCCATCGAGCAAGAAGTGGTCCCGGTCGAAGCTGAATCCCATTGATGCCGTCCTTGCGGTCCTGGGCGCGGCCTCGTCGATGTACATCACGGTGCTGTGGACCAAGTACCTGTCCCAGCGGGCCGGCGCCCCGACCCAGCTGGACATCATCGTCGGGGTCATCGGCGTCCTGCTGATCCTCGAGGCGGCCCGGCGGGTCGTGGGCCTGCCCATGGTCGTCGTGGCCCTGGCCTTCATCGGCTATGCCTTCGCGGGCCCCTACCTGCCCGGCATGTTCGCCCACCGGGGGGTCAGCATCATTTCCATCACCGAGCACTTCTGGTTCACGACGGAAGGGATCTTCGGGACGCCCATCGGGGTTTCGAGCACCTTCATCTTCCTGTTCATCCTCTTCGGGGCGTTCCTGGAGAAGACGGGCCTGGGCCAGTTCTTCATCGACATCTCCAACGCCGTGGCCGGCTGGGCTTCCGGCGGGCCCGCCAAGGTGGCCGTCATCACCAGCGCCTTCGAGGGCATGGTCTCCGGCTCCTCCGTGGGCAACACCGTGGGTTCCGGGTCCTTCACCATTCCCATGATGAAGAAGCTGGGCTACAAGCCCGAGTTCGCCGCCGCGGTCGAGGCCTCGGCCTCCACGGGCGGCCAGATCATGCCTCCCGTCATGGGCGCCGCGGCCTTCCTCATGGCCGAGTTCACCAGCATTCCCTATGCCCGCATCGTCCTTGCGGCCATCCTGCCTGCCGCCCTCTACTTCTTTGCCGTGTTCGTCCAGGTCCACTTCGAGGCCAAGAAGCTCGGCCTCCGGGGCATGAGCAAGAGCGAACTGCCCAGCTACAAGGACATCCTGATCCGCCGGGGCTACCTGATCGTGCCCCTGATCGTGATCGTCTACCTGCTCGAGGAGGGCGCGACACCCATGAAGGCGGCCCTGTGGGCCATCATCATCTCGGTGGCCATCGCGAGCATCGCCTCGCTCATCATGGTGGCGAAGAAGCAGAAGCCCTCCTTCACCGTGAACGATCTCTTCAAGGGGCTGGAAGCCGGCGCCCGGGGCTCCCTGGGTGTCATCGCGGCCTGCGCCTGCGCCGGCATCATCATCGGCGTGGTCACCAAGACCGGCCTGGGCCTCAAGCTGGGCGAGATCCTGGTGGCGATGGCCGGGGGCAAGCTCTTCTTCACCCTCGTCCTCACCATGCTCACTTCCCTGGTCCTGGGCATGGGCGTGCCGACGACGGCCAACTACGTCATCACCTCCACCATCGCCGCGCCCGCGGTGATCATGATCCTCAACCACCTCAGCGGCTATCCCTTCCCGCCCGATTCCGCGGCGGTGATCCTCTGCGCGCACATGTTCGTCTTCTACTTCGGGGTCATGGCGGACCTGACGCCCCCGGTGGCCCTGGCGGCCTTCGCGGGCGCCGCCATCGCCAAGTCCGATCCCATCAAGACGGGCGTCCAGGCGACGAAGCTGGCCATCGCGGCCTTCCTGATCCCCTACATCTTCGTCTACAACCCGGAGATGCTCCTGTTCGGCATCCACGAGCATCCCGTCGAGGCGACCTTCATGGTCATCACCGCCGTCATCGGGATCGTGGCCGTCGCCATCGGGATCGAGGGCTATTTCCTCCGCCTCGCGAACTGGCTGGAAAGGATCCTGGCCATTGCGGGCGGTATCCTGCTGCTCATCCCGGGGACGATCACGGACCTCATGGGGGTCGCCCTGCTGGTGGTCATGTTCCTTTCCCAGCTCAAGAAGTACCGAGCGAGCCGGGACGGAGACTTGGCTCCGGTCTAGGGTTCGGATCCGAAAAGAAGAAGAGCGGCCGGCGCCGCTCTTCTTCTTTTTCGGGTTGTCGCTGTCGCCTAGGACGGTTGTTCGGTCCGGATCTTCAGCTCCCTGAGCTGCCGGGGATCCACGGTGCTGGGGGCGTCGGTCATCAGGCAGGCGGCGGTGGCGGTCTTGGGGAAGGCGATGACCTCGCGGATGTTGGAGCACCCCGCCAGCAGCATCACGAGCCGGTCCAGGCCCAGGGCCAGGCCTCCGTGGGGCGGGGCGCCGTAGGACAGGGCGCTGAGCAGGAAGCCGAACTTGTCCTTGGCGTCCTCCTCGTTGATGCCGACGGCCCGGAACATCCGGTTCTGGATCTCCGCGTCGTGGATGCGGATGGAGCCGCCGCCCAGCTCGTAGCCGTTGAGCACGATGTCATAGGCGACGGCCCGGCACGCGCCCGGATCCGTGTCCAGCAGGGCAAGGTCCTCTGGGTTCGGGCTGGTGAACATGTGGTGGCAGGCCACGAAGCGCTGTTCCTCCTCGGTCCACTCCAGGAGCGGGAAGTCCACCACCCAGAGGAAGGCGAACCGGGACTCGTCCAGGAGCCCCAGGGCCTTGGCCAGGCGCAGGCGCAGCTCGCCCAGGACCCTGGACGTCAGGGCGTCGGCGCCCACGGCAAAGACGGCGAGGCCGCTGCCTTCGATCCCGAGGCGGGCCTTGAGGGCCTCTTCACCCTCCGCGTCGAGGAACTTCTTGAAGCTGGAGGCGAACCCTTCCTTGCCCCACTTCGCGTAGGGAAGGCCGCCCGCGCCCATCTGCCGGGCGGCTTCCTGCAGCTCGTCCAGCTGCTTGCGGGAGTAGGCGCCCGCCTGCTCGCCGGGGAAGAAGATGGCGCGCACGCGGCTCTTGCCGCCGCTCTCGGCGGCGGCGCGGAAGAGGCTGAACTCGCTCTTTCCGAAGAGTTCTGTCACGTCCTGGATCTTCAGTCCGCAGCGGAGGTCGGGCTTGTCGGAGCCGTACCACTCCATGGCGTCCTTGTAGGTCAGGCGGGGGAAGGGGGCCGTGACCGTCCTGCCGACGGAGGCGGAGATCTCCACCATCAGCTCCTCGATCAGGCTCTGGATGTCCTCCTGGCGGACGAAGCTCATCTCCACGTCCACCTGGGTGAACTCGGGCTGGCGGTCGGCGCGGAGATCCTCGTCCCGGAAGCAGCGGCAGATCTGGATGTAGCGCTCGAACCCCGAGACCTGGAGCAGCTGCTTGTAGAGCTGGGGGCTCTGGGGCAGGGCGTAGAACTCGCCTGGATGCACCCGGCTGGGCACCAGGTAGTCCCGGGCGCCCTCGGGGGTGGACTTGCCGAGGATCGGGGTCTCGACCTCCACGAAATCGTGCCTCTGGAAGAAGTTCCGGATCTGGGACGCCACCTGGCTGCGGAGGAGCATGTTCTTCTGCAGGCTCTCCCGGCGCAGGTCCAGGAACCGGTACTTCAGGCGCAGGTCCTCGTTGGCCTCGGCGCCGTCGTCCAGGGGGATGGGCGGGGTCTGGGCCGTGTTGAGGATCCTCAGGTCCGTGAGCCTCACCTCGATGTCGCCCGTGGGCATGTTGGGGTTCTTGCTCTCCCGTTCGGCCACCACGCCCTCGGCGCCCAGGACGAACTCGCTCCGGATGGCCTTGAGCTTTTCCAGGAGTTCCGGGGACACCTCCGTCTCGTTGGCCACGAGCTGGACGATGCCCCAGCGGTCCCTCAGGTCGAGGAACACCAGGGAGCCCAGGTTGCGGACGCGCTTGCACCAGCCGAGGAGCCGGACCGTCTGTCCCGCATGGGAAAGCCGCAACTCGCCGTTGCGGTGGGTACGTGAGAAGTCGCCGAGTCGATCGAGTTTCATAGCCTTCCAGGATCGCACCCTGGAGACACAGCCTCAAGCCCGAGTCCCGGATTTATGGAGCTGGTTCCGCTTCCTGGCGTCTCCTCCGGCGGGAACTCCGGATCCTCGTCCACCAGCCCTGGACGCGGTCCAGGTAGAGGTAGACCACGGGCGTGGTGTAGAGGGTGAGCAGCTGGCTGACGAGGAGCCCGCCGACGATGGCGATGCCCAGGGGGCGGCGCAGCTCGGACCCCGTGCCCATGCCGACGGCGAGGGGCAGGCCGCCCAGGAGGGAGGCCATGGTGGTCATGGTGATGGGCCGGAAGCGCAGCAGGCAGGCCTGGAAGATGGAGGCCTCGGGAGACTTGCCCTCCTTCCGCTCGACGGCGATGGCGAAGTCGATCATGAGGATGGCGTTCTTCACCACGATGCCGATGAGGAGGATGATCCCGATGAGGGCGATGACGCTCAGCTCGGTGTCGCAGACGAGCAGGGCCAGCAGGGCGCCGACCCCCGCCGAGGGCAGGGTCGAGATGATGGTCACGGGATGGATCAGGCTCTCGTAGAGCACGCCCAGGACGATGTAGACCGCGAGGATCGCCGCGGCGATGAGGAAGGGCTGGCTGGCGAGGGAGGCCTGGAAGGCCTGGGCCGTGCCCATGAAGCTCCCGTGGATGCTGGCGGGCAGGCGGATCTCCCGCTCGGCGGCCTCGATGGCGGTCACGGCGTCCCCCAGCGCGACGCCCGGGGGGAGGTTGAAGGAGAGGGTCACCGCCGGGAACTGGCCCTGGTGGTTCACCGACAGGGGGGTGTTGCGGGGCCTGAAGGAGGCGATGGCGCTCAGGGGGACCAGCTCGCCCTTGTTCGAGCGCACGTAGATGTACTTGAGCGCGTCCGGGGTTTCCGAGAAGGCCGGGTCCACCGTCAGGACGACGTGGTACTGGTTCAGGGACGTGTAGGTGGTCGAGATGAACCGCTGGCCGAAGGCGTCGTAGAGGGTGTTGTCGATCATCCGGGTGGTGATGCCCAGCCGGGAGGCGCTGGCCCGGTCGATCTCCACCGTGGCCTCCAGGCCCTTGTTCTGGAGGTCCGTGTTGACGTCCGCGAGCTGGGGGAGGGCGCGCAGCTTCTGGTGGACCTTGGGAGCCCATTCGAAGAGGTCCTTGGCGTTGTCTCCCTGGAGGGTGTACTGGAACTGGGCCCGCCCGAAGCGCCCGCCCACGCGGATGTCCTGCATCGACTGGAGGATCAGGGTCGCTCCGGGGATGTGGGCAGCCTTCCGGCGGATCCGGGCGATGACCTTGTCGGCGGTCTCGTCCCGCTGGCCTTCGGGCTTGAGGGTCACGTTCATGTTGCCCGTGTTGCCGCTGCCGACGGAGGCTACGACGTTCTCCACCGCCGGGTCCTCCCGCACGATCCCGACGAACTGGTTCATCAGCCGGTCCATGCCCTTGAAGGAGATCCCCTGTTCGGCCAGGATCGTGCCGTTCAGCCGCCCGGTGTCCTGCTGGGGGAAGAAGCCCTTGGGCACGAGGATGTAGAGCCCCACGGTGGCGGCCATGGTGAGGAGCGTCACCGCCAGGGTGGCGCGCTGGTGCCGCAGCACCCAGGCCAGGGAATCCTGGTAGAGGACCGTCACCCGGCCCAGGATCCGCTCGCTGGCCTGGAAGACCCGTCCGTGTTTCGTCTGTCCGGCGGGCCGCAGCAGGCGCGAGCACATCATGGGCGTGACCGTCAGGGACATCAGCATCGAGATCGCGATGGCCACCGAGAGCGTCACCGCGAATTCCCGGAAGAGCCGGCCCACGATCCCGCCCATCAGCAGGATGGGGATGAAGACCGCGATGAGGGAGATGCTGATGGAGACGACCGTGGGGCCGATCTCCCCCGCCCCGGCGAAGGCGGCCTCCATGGGCGACATGCCCATCTCCAGGTGGCGGGTGATGTTCTCGATGACCACGATGGCGTCGTCCACCACGAAACCCGTGGCCACGGTCAGGGCCATCAGGGAGAGGTTGTCGATGGTGTAGCCCAGGAGGTACATCACCCCGAAGGTCCCGATGAGGGAGACGGGCACCACGATGCTCGGGATGAGGGTCGAGCGGACGCTCCTGAGGAACAGGAACACCACGAGGATGACCAGCCCGATGGAGATCGTCATGGCGCCCTGGACATCCCGCACCGAGGCCCGGATGGTGCGGGTGGAGTCGGACACCGTCTGCAGCTCGATGCTGGGGGGGAGGGCCGCCCGGACCTCGGGCAGGATCTCCCTGACCCGGTTCGCGGTCTCGATGACATTGGCGTCCGGCTGCTTGGTGATGGCCACCATGATGCCGGGCACGCCGTTCGTCACCCCGGAGTTGAAGACGTTCTCCTTGGAGTCCTCCACCGTCGCGACGTCGGACAGGCGGAGGGCGGCGCCGTCCTTGAAGGCCAGGATGAGGGCGCCATAGTCCGCCGCCTTCGTCATCTGGTCGTCGGCGCTGATGGACCAGGTGGTGGCGGCGTTGGAGATGTCCCCCTTGGGACGGTTGATGTTGGCCTTGGCGATGGCGGCGCGGACGTCCTCCAGGCTCAGGCCCCGGCCGTTGAGGGCCACGGGGTTCACCTGGACCCTCACCGCGGGCAGGGCCCCGCCCCAGAGTTCGACCTCGCCCACCCCCGGGAGCTGGGCGATCTTCTGCTGCAGCACCGAGGAGGCGATGTCGTACATCCGCTCCCGCGGCACGATGTTGGAGGTCAGCGCCAGGAGCATGAAGGGGGCGTCCGAGGGATTGACCTTGTGGTAGGAGGGCGTGCTGCTCAGGTTGGTGGGCAGGGTCCCGCGGGCGGCATTGATGGCGGCCTGGACGTCCCGCGCGGCGGCGTCGATGTTCCGGTCGAGGTCGAACTGCAGCGTGATGCCGGTGGAGCCGTTGGAGCTGGTGGAGGTCATCTCCGTGACCCCCGCGATGCGCCCGAACTGGCGTTCCAGCGGGGTGGCCACGGAGGAGGCCATGGTCTCCGGGCTCGCCCCCGGCAGCTTGGCGGAGACCCGGATCGTGGGGTACTCCACCTGGGGCAGCGGCGAGACCGGGAGGAACTGCCGGGCGACGAGGCCTGCCAGCCCCAGGGCGGCCGTCAGCAGGGCCGTGGCCACGGGCCTCCGGATGAACGGGGCGGAGAAGTTCATGGTTCCTGCTGGGTCGGGAGCGAGGCCTCCTCGGCCCGCGCGCGCTTGCGCATCACGCGCCTGGCCAGGCGGTCGAAGGCCAGGTAGATCACCGGGGTCGTGTAGAGGGTCAGCACCTGGCTGAAGATCAGCCCCCCCACGATGGCGATGCCGAGGGGACGCCGCAGCTCCGCCCCCACGCCGGTGCCGAGGGCCAGGGGCAGGCCTCCGAGCAGGGCCGCCATGGTGGTCATGACGATGGGGCGGAAGCGGAGCAGGCAGGCCTGGTGGATGGCCTCGGGGGCGGGCTGCCCCTCCTTGCGCTCGGCCTCCAGGGCGAAGTCGATCATCATGATCGCGTTCTTCTCGACGATCCCGATCAGCAGGATGATGCCGATGAGCGCGATGACGCTGAAGTCGGTCCGGCAGAGCATGAGGGAGAGCAGGGCGCCCACCCCGGCGGAGGGGAGCGTGGACAGGATCGTGACCGGGTGGATGTAGCTCTCGTAGAGCACGCCCAGCAGGATGTAGACCGTCAGCACGGCGGCCAGGATCAGGAAGGGGGTGTTCTTCAGGGAGTTGCCGAAGGCCTGGGCCGTCCCCTGGAAGGCGCCCCGGATGGTGGGGGGCATGTCGCTCTCCCGCTCGACTTGCTGGATGGCCTTGATCGCGTGGCCCAGCGACTTGCCGGGTGCCAGGTTGAAGGAGATGGTGGCGACGGGGAACTGACCCTGATGGTTCACCGTCAGGGGAGCCCGGGTGGTCTCCAGGCGGGTGAACGCGCTGAGGGGCACCGCGCCGCCCGAGGCGGAACGGACGAACAGGTCCTGGAGGTCCTCGGGCTTCTGCACCATGCCGGGCTTGGCCTCGAGCACCACGTGGTACTGGTTCAGCTGCGTGAACATGGTGGAGATCTGGCGCTGGCCGAAGGCGTCGTAGAGGGCGTCGTCGAGCACCTGGGGGGTGATGCCCAGGCGGGAGGCCGTGGGACGGTCCAGGACCAGGGACGCCTGGAGTCCGGATTCCTGCAGGTCGCTCGCCACGTCGTGCAGCTCGGGGACCCGCTGGAGGCGGGCCACGAAGTCCGGGACCCATTCGGCCAGTTCCTTGGCATCGGCGCTCTCCAGGGTGTACTGGTACTGGGTGCGGCTGACCCGGTCCTCCACGGTCAGGTCCTGCACCGGCTGCATGAAGAGCTGGATGCCGTCCACTCCGGCGATCCTCCGCTTGAGTCGCTGGATGATCTCGACGGCGCTGTCCCGGCGCTCGGCCAGCGGCTTCAGGTTGATCTGGAGGCGCCCGCTGTTGAGGGTCGTGTTGGTGCCGTCGATGCCGATGAAGGACGAGATGCTCTGGACGCCCGGGTCGGCCAGGATCGCCCGGGCCAGGGCCTGCTGGCGCTGGGCCATGGCCGGGAACGACACGGTCTGCGGCGCCTCGGAGATGCCGAGGATGACGCCCGTGTCCTGGACCGGGAAGAATCCCTTGGGGATGGCGAGGTAGAGCAGGACGGTGGACAGGAGGGTCGCCACGGCCACGGCGAGGGTCGCGGGCTGGTGCTTCAGCACCCAGGTGAGGGTGCGGTCGTAGAAGGCGATGATGCCCTGGAAGGCGCGGTCGGAAGCCTGGTGGAGCCTCCCGTATTCCTCCGGCCTGTGGTGCCGGAGCAGCTTGGCGCACATCATGGGCGTGAGGGTGAGCGACACGACCGCCGAGACCAGGATCGTCACGCTCAGGGTCACGGCGAATTCCCGGAACAGCCGGCCCACGATGTCGCCCATGAAGAGCAGGGGGATGAGCACGGCGATCAGCGAGACCGTCAGCGACAGGATGGTGAACCCGATCTGGCCCGCGCCCTTGAGGGCCGCCTTCAGGGGAGCCTCTCCCTCCTCGATGTAGCGCATGATGTTCTCGATCATCACGATGGCGTCGTCCACCACGAAGCCCGTGGAGATCGTGAGGGCCATGAGGGTCAGGTTGTTCAGGCTGTAGCCCAGCAGGTACATGACCCCGAAGGTGCCGACGATGGAGAGCGGCACCGCGACGCTGGGGATGAGGGTCGCCGCGACGTTCCGCAGGAACAGGAAGATGACCATCACCACGAGGGCGATGGTGAGCATCAGCGTGAACTCCACGTCCTCCACCGAGCCCCGGATGGTGGTGGTCCGGTCCGTGAGCGTCGAGAGATGGACCGAGGCGGGCAGGGAGGCCTGGAGCTGGGGCAGCAGGTCCTTCACGCGATCCACCACGGCGATGATGTTCGCCCCAGGCTGGCGCTGGATGTTGAGGATCACGGCCGGAGTCAGGCGCACGGACTCTCCGCCTTCGGAGGTTCGGACGCGCTCGCCCATCCAGGCGGCCTGGTTGACGTTCTCCACGCCGTCGATGACGTCGGCCACGTCCGAAAGCCGGACGGGAGCGCCGTTCTTGTAGGCGATGATCAAGGGTTTGTACTGGTCGCTGGAGAGGATCTGGTCGTTGGCGCCGATGGCATAGGTCTGCCGCGGGCCGTTGAAGCTGCCCTTGGCCTGGTTGACGTTCGCCGCTCCGACGGCGGTGCGGAGATCTGCCATCGTCAGGCCGTAGGAGGACAGGGCGGCGGGGTTCGCCTGGATGCGGACGGCCGGTTTCTGGCCCCCGCTGATGCTGACCAGGCCGACCCCGGGCAGCTGGCTGATCTTCTGGGCCAGGCGCGTGTCGGCGGCGTTCTGGACCTCCGAGAGGGGCAGGGACTCCGAGGTGAGCGCCAGGGTCAGGATGGGGGAGTCCGCGGGGTTGATCTTGCTGTAGATGGGGGGAGCCGGGAGGTCGTTCGGGAGGTAGGTGTCGGCGGCGTTCAGGGCGGCCTGCACCTGCTGTTCCGCGACATCGATGTCCAGGTCCAGCGAGAACTGCATGGTGATGACGGAGCTTCCCCCGGAGCTGTTGGAGGACATCCGGTTGAGGCCGGGAAGCTCCCCGAACTGCCGCTCGAGGGGGGCGGTGATGGCCGAGGTCACGACCTCGGGGCTGGCCCCCGGATAGAAGGTCACCACCTGGATGGTGGGGTAGTCGACCTGGGGCAGCGCGGAAACGGGCAGCTGGCGGAAGGCGATGAAGCCGATCAGCAGGAGGCCCGCCATCAGGAGGGACGTGGCGATGGGCCGGAGGATGAAGGGCCTGGAGGGATTCATGCCTCTCCTGGTCGGGCGTGGCGTCGGGATGCCTGGACGCTCATGGGCGCTTCTTCCCGCCCTTCGCCTCTCCGGGGCCGCTGGCATCCACCAGGGCGCCGGGGCGGAGCCGTTCCATGCCGTCGATCACCACCGTGTCCCCCGGCGCCAGTCCCTTGCGGACGGAGGTCCTGTCCCCGTCCGCCGGGCCGGTTTCGACGAGCACCATGTCCGCCGTGCGGTCGGGCTTGATCCGGTAGACGAAGGCCCCCTGCGGGCCGCGCTGGATCGCCGAGGTGGGGATGATCACCACGTTCCGGAGGGTGTCCACCAGCATGCGGGCGTTCACGAACTGATTGGGGAAGAGGGCGTTGTCCTGGTTGCCGAAGAGCGCCTTGATGCGGATCGTCCCGGTGGCGGGGTCCACCTGGTTGTCGAGGGCCAGGACGGCCCCGGTGGCGAGCCTCCGCTTGAGGTCCCGGTCGTAGGCTTCGACCGGGAGGCGGATGCCCTTCTCGCCGTGGGCCGCCACCTGGCCGATGCTGTCGGCCGGGATGGTGAAGAGCACGGTGATGGGCTGGACCGGGTTGATGACGCAGAGGCCGCTGGACTCCGAGGACCGGATCATGTTGCCGGGATCCACGAGACGGAGGCCGACCTTGCCCGAGATGGGGGCGGTGATGCGGCTGTAGACGAGGTTGAGCTTCGCGCTCTCCACCTGGGCCTGGTCGGCCTTGAGCGCCGCCTCGGCCTGGTTGACGGCCGAGGTCTGGGTGTCGAGCTGCTGCTTCGAGAGGATGCCCTGTTCGGAGAGGGCCTTGAAGCGCTGCAGGTCCATCAGGGCGTTCTTGTAGGAGGCCTCGTCCTTGGCCTTCTGGCCTTCGGCCTGCATCAGCTGGACGTGGAAGGGCCGCGGGTCGATCTCGGCGATCAGGTCCCCCTGGCGCACGAACTGGCCCTCCTGGACGGGGAACCGGACCAGCTGGCCGTCCACGCGGCTCTTCACAGTGACGGAATTGAGCGGGGTCACGGTCCCGAGACCCGACAGGGTGATCGGCATGTCGCCGGTCCTCGTCGCCACCACCGTGACGGGCACCGCCCGGACCACCGCGCGCTCCCGGGTCCGGGGGGCGGCAGGGACCAGGATCCGCCTGGCCCCGAAGGCGGCCCCCAGGCCGACGAGGACGACGATCCCCCAGAGGTGCCAACGTTTCGAAGCTCTGGAGGCCTTGGTCTCCTGGGTGGGGTTCGGATTCAAAGGACTGCCCCCTTGCGGTTCAGGATCCTGGGGGTCCAGGATTCATCGAAATTCCAATCGTAGTAGCGAATGCATCGGATTGTCGCGGTCGTTCCCCACGACAGCCTGGCCGATCCTCGGGACGGGGCACGCCGCGCGGGCCCGGGCGGCCATTCCGGGCGTGCCTGGCCGGAGGAGGGGGCTAGGCGGTGAGAGAGGCCTTCATGTCCCGGCGGGGGGCGACGTTCAGGTTCTGGTTCTGCTTTCCGCCTTCCTCCTCGTCCAGCAGGGATCTGAGGTTCATGATCATCCTGGCCAGGGCCCTGTGCAGGACCTCCTTCTCGTCGGAACCGAGGCCGCTCTCCATGCGGGCGCGGTAGGCGGCCACCCGGGCCTGGATGTCCTCCACGGCCTCGGTCTTGCCGGGATGGACGCTGATCAGGACCTTGCGGCCGTGGCTGGGATCCGGCTGCACCTGGAGCAGGCCGATCCCTTCGAGGGCGTGTACGAGCCTGGAGGTGGTCGGATGATCCATCCACATGCGTCCCGCGAGTTCGCTCAGGGACATGGGGCCCCGCTCCTTCAGCAGGAGGACCATCCAGCACTGGTAGGCGTTGATGCCGTAGGGCTCGACCACGCTCGACACGGCGTGCTTCACATGGCGTCGAGCGGCGGCGATGAGCATGCTCAGGCTGGATTCGGGGATGGCAGCGCGGGTGAAATCATCCTTCATGTTCGACTCCAGGCTTACTTGATGGACGAAAGACAGAATTCCTTTCCGCCCAGTGATGCAGCATCTCGGGCATGACAAGCAACCAGTGAGAAAGGGAGGCCATCGCCAGTCCTGGGGCATTATCACCCTCGGAAAGGTGGAATTGAAGATTGAAATGAAACGGGCAGGAAAAATTTGGAGAAAAAAGTCAAAAATTCAGGACAAACGATTTGTATCCGGAAATTACAAATTGAGGTTAACTTTTCTGTAATCAAATGGAATATGGCATCTTGATTGAAGTTGAGATGAAAATTTCTTCAGGAAAGAAAAACTTTATTCAATAATTATGGTTCATTTTTGATGCCTGGCGGGGTGCCATTCCTGGAAGTCCGATCCGGCGCTCCCCGGCGCATGTCGCGCTATTCTCGAAGGCACGGAACCTCGTTCATTCCGCTCCGGCCTCAAGCCGTTCCCTCGTCCGCGAGTCCCTCGTGCGCATTCTCCGGATCCTCCCAGCCATCCTGCTCGGCCTCGCCGTCTGGGGACTGGGCGGTGGGCTGGCCGCGGCGGTTCCCCGCCTGAAGGTCGTCCTGGATCCCGGACATGGGGGAGACGATTGCGGGGCCAGGGGGAAGAAGGGCCTGCTGGAGAAGGACGTCACCCTCGAGCTGGCGCGAGTCCTGAAGGAAAGGCTCGAAGACTCCGGATTCGAGGTCGGCCTGGTCCGGGAGGAGGATGTCCTCGTGCCCGTGTGGAACAGGACCCGGATGGCCAACGAGGCAGGCGCGGATCTCTTCATCAGCCTTCATGTCAATGCGGCGAAGGCCCGGTCGGCCAGGGGATCCGAGGTGTATTTCCTGAGCCTGGACACGGGAGACGCGGACGCCGCCGGGATCGCCGCCCGGGAGAACCAGGGGGCCGGACCGTCCGCCGGGACGGACCACGTGCTCGCCAGCATCCTGGAGGACATGGCCCAGAAGGCCTTCCTCCAGGATTCCGAGAAGCTGGCGGTGGCCGTCCAGCGCGAACTCGACCAGCTGGTGGGCATCAAGGAGCGCGGCGTCAAGCAGGCCCCCTTCGCCGTGCTCCGGAGCGCCGCCATGCCCGCGGTGCTGGTGGAGACGGCCTTCATCACCAATCCCCGGGAGGAAGCCAGGCTGAAGGACCCTGATTTCCTCGGGAAGGTCGCATCGGCCATCACCCAGGGGGTGCGCCGGTTCTCCTCGGCCGTCGGCGTCGTGCCCAGGCGCAAGGCGCTGGATCCTCTCGAGGCGGACATCCTCCGTGACCCGGCCCCGCGGAACGCCAAGTCGGGCGGGAAGACCCCTTCGGGCCGGCAGCCTTGATGCCTGGACCTCCGGGCCATCTCCCCCATTGCGAAATATCGCCCCAGAAGGCATCATCAAGGACCGGGCAGCCGTAGCTCAGTTGGATAGAGCGTTGGCCTCCGAAGCCAAAGGTCGCGCGTTCGAGTCGCGCCGGCTGCACCAAACGAAAACCCCCGCCGCCATTAGGTTTCGGGGGTTTTCCCTTGTCCCGGGATATCGGATCCGGAGATGGTCCCTGTGTGCGTAAGTGTTGAAAATACGCCCGATGCCGGCCATCGGGTTACTCCCGGGTTGCCTGGCGATCGTCCTTCAGACCGCCAGCGCGCTCGACTCGAACAACCGTATCCTCCTGAACGCGAGGAGGGCGATGAGGAAGCGTATCGTCAGGTCGATGCACATGACCGACCAGATCGCGGTGATGCCGATGCCGGGCACGAGCGTGAGCGCGAAGGATACTGGGACGCGGATGGCCCAGATGCCCATCATGGCGATGAACATGGGCGGCTTGGTGTGCCCCGCGCCGCGCATCGCGCCGAAGATGGCGTGCGAGAGGTTCTGCGGCAGCTGCACGAGCCCCATGAGGAAGAGGTAGGTGGCGCCCAGTGAGACGCCCTGGGCGTCGTCGGTCATGAGGCGCATGAGCAGCGTGTTGCCGAACAGGAAGAGGAGCGAAACCGCCGTCGTGATGACGAACATGTACAGGAGGATCCTGCGGTAGTAGTAGCGCGCGAGGTCGCGCTGCTCGCCGCCGATCGCCTGGCCGACGAGGCTCGTGATCGCCACCGAAAGTCCTCCGGCGGGCAGGTAGGAGAGCGCTTCCACCTGGAGGCCGATCTGGTAGGCGCCCATGGTCACCGTGCCGAAGCCGAAGATGATCTTCGAAATGAAGATCGCGGCGGTCTGCCACGCGAGGTATTCGGTCGAGGCCGGGAGCCCGACCCTCAGGAGCGCGGCGAACACCTTGCCGTCCGGACGGGGCAGGCCTTTCAGGGGCTCCATCCTTCCGACCTCCGCGTTGCGGCCGAATACCGACCACAGGGCGAAGGCGGCCGCGAGCACCTGGCTCGCGACCATCGCGATGCCCGCGATCGCGAGCGCCTCCCCCACCTCGCGCTTCGCGGTCAGGAAGAAGGGCAGGGCGATCACGATGATCGAGGCGTTCAGGACGAAGGTGACGAGCATGGGCCTGCGCGCGTTGCCCGCGCCCTGCATGATGCCGTTGCAGATCTGGACGATCGAGAGGAACGGGAGGCCCCAGCAGACGATGCGCATGAAGCCGAGCGCCGCGGCGAGAGTCCCGGCGTCGGGGGAGAATATGAGCAGGAGAGCCCTGGCGAACAGCGCGATCGCGAGGGCGAGCCCGGTCGAGACGAAGGCCGTGAGGTAGAGCGCCTGGATCGCGACATTCTTCATCCGCTCGCCGTTCCCTGCTCCGTGGGCCTGGGACACGTAGATGGTGACCGCCGTCGTGAGGCCGCGGAACAATGCCCAGACGAGCGACGTGAACCTCACGGAAAGGCCGACGGCGCTCGACGCGAGCATGCCCACGTGGCCGATGAGTCCCGCGACCACGATGTTCCCCATCTGCTGGAATATGGTGTCGATCATGACCGGGAGGGCCATGGACCAGATCTTCCCGTTGGCAGCCCGCTTTTCCGCCGCGGTGATCTCCAAGGCGCTCGCTCTCGGTTGCATTGCAGCTCCGGTGGGTCCCCGTCTCGCCGCAGATCAGCGACGACAAACCCAAATATTCATAATAATGGATTTCGGGGCCCCCGGGAAGGAGGGGGGCCTGAACCGCGCGGCATCGCGCGTCCGGAGCCTTCGCGGCCGCTCCCGGATCGCCGGCGCCGGATGCCGTGGCCCCGTTTCCGGCTATTCGACGTTCCGGTCAAGCCAGCCTGAGGGCCAGCTTGCGCGTGCGTTCCAGCAGGTCGGGGTTGTTCGCCGCCGAGCCGGGGCCGCCCGCCGTCCCGTAGGCGAATCCGCGGCAATCGGCCTTGACGAAGCGGAACATGTGCTCGAAGGCGGAGATGGCGTTGACGGCCCCGGACTCGTAGGGATCGGCATCCGCGTAGACCAGCACGGCGCCGGCCCGCTTCCCCGCCAGGAAGTTCCGGTCCCAGTTCCAGAGCCCGTAGAGGCGGTCGATGAACACCTTCAGTTGCCCGGAATAGGTGAACCAGTAGATGGGAGACAGCAGCAGGAGCGCCTGGCACTGCGCGATCTTCTCGTAGAGGGGGGCCATGTCGTCCTGCAGGACGCAGTACTTGGCCTTGCCCTGGCGGCACAGGCCGCATCCGCGGCACGCACCGATCTTCAGCCTGCGCAGGTCGATCCGTTCCCAGCCCTTCCCCTGCTGGTCAAACACTCCGCCGCAGACGGTGGCCAGGTGTGCGCAGTTCCCCTCGGGACGGGGGCTGGCGTTGACGACCAGGATTTCCGGGGCCATGAGTGTCTCCTCCGAAGGGTCCAGGATACACGTTTGTCGCACGGATTCAGCGACCCGGGAGTCGACGGGCGGCCTGGATGAATCCAGACTGGGTACCGTCACGTCCAGAACGATCCGCTTCCTCCTCACGATCTTCCAGGGTCCCCGCTTGTATTTCATCGTTTTCTCCCTTCTCGTGATCGGCATGCAGATCCTCCATTGGGACCTGCTCATCCAGGTGCTCCCGGACCGGTTCCGGCGGTGGATTCCCTGGGGTCTCGCGGCGGCCCACCTGCCCCTCGTGCTCTTCATGCTCCTGCGCATCGCCGGGCATGCGGGCGAGGGCATGGGGTCCGCCCTGGGGCCCCTGGCCCGCGCCGCCCTTTATTTCCAGCTCTTCACGTTCCTGAATCTCCTCTTCTGGTGGGTGGCCCTGGGAATCTGGAAGGCGAGGCGGCGGATGGGGCATGCCATCGACCGCGGGCCCGAGGATCCGGGCCGCCGCGCCTTCCTTCGGAAGTCCGCGGCGGGGGGGGTCGGCATCATGGTGGCCGCAGGGATCAAGGGGGCCGACGAAGCCTATGGGGATCCGGAGGTGACCCGGACCACCCTCTGGTTCGGGGATCTCCCCTCGGAGTTCGACGGAGTGCGGATCCTCGAGCTCGCGGACCTGCACTGCGGTCCCCTCGTGGGCGCGGATCTCGTCCGGCGCTGGCGGATGCTGGCCGAACGGGAGGCTCCGGACCTGGTGGTGGTCGTCGGGGACCTGGTGGACAGCCTGCCCGCCGAAGCCGAGTCCTTCGTCGAGGCCTTCCGGGATTTCCCCGCGCCCCTGGGCCGGTTCGCCATCCTGGGCAACCATGACTACTTCACCGATCCCGCCCCCATCTGGGCGGGCCTGGAACGCGCGGGATTCGCCTGCCTGGAGAACCGGCACCACGTCGTGAGGCGGGGAGGGGGCGAGATGGCGGTCCTGGGCCTCCAGGACCCGATGGCCCGCAACGGCCGGTTCCGGGGCATCCGTTTCGGCCCCGGTCCCATGCCCCAGGACGTCCTGGCCAGCCTGCCCGGGAACGCCTGGCGCCTGTGTCTCTGCCACCGGCCCAGCAACTGGAATCTCGCCCGGGAGACAGGTGCCCGCTTGACGCTCTCAGGGCACACCCACGGAGGCCAGGTCAACCTGATCCCCGGCTTCTCCACCGCCAAGGTGCTCGGTCCCTACGACAGCGGCCTCTATCGCTACCAGGGGCAGGTCCTGTACGTGAGCCGGGGCCTGGGCGTCGTGGGCCTCCCCATGCGCATCGCGGCCTCCCCCGAACTCGCCCTGCTCACCCTGCGGCGAAAGGAGATTCCTTCTTTGCATCCCGCCGCACCTTTGATAAGATAGCTCTTCACCTTGACCGCGGCCCCATCGTCTAGCGGTTAGGACGCCGCCCTCTCACGGCGGTAGCAGGGGTTCGAGTCCCCTTGGGGCTACCAGAAAACAAAGCACTTAGGCCCGGGAAACCGGGCCTTTTGCTTGCCAAGTCAAAATGGAGTCAAAAACCCCTTCCCGAATGGGGGCGTTTCACGCTGAACGAAAGCGCACGGCGAAGGGGGCATCCCTGTTGCTCCTCATTGGGGTTGCTTGAGCACATCCTTCCCGTTGGCATCGGCGTAATCGTCAGCGATGCCGAGTTTGAT
>DAOPZL010000007.1:0-82926 GCA_035353395.1 Holophaga sp. | reverse complement strand
ACCGAGGCCGCCGCCTCGTTCCCGTCCATCGTCTTCATCGGTCGTTGGGTCATGGATCCGCTCCTTCTTCTGCTGGAATGCAGACGGGTTGAAAACTCGGTAGACCGGACTTCCCCGGCTGGTCCGCCATGGCGATCGGCCGGGTCTTCACTTCTACTTCTGGGTTTCTCAAATCCATCGGCGGGACCGGGGGACACCGCGAACGGAATTGCGGAATTGACATGAGGCTCGACACATTGTCGGCTGCCGGGAATAATGCCTTGATGCTTTTTTCAGCGTAGCTGGTCACACTCCGGAATCCCGGGTCACCCAAGGGATCCAGGAGGCATCCGCACCGCGGCGAAACAGGCAGCGACATGCCGGCCCCAGGCTCTCTGCGGATCCTCGCTCCGGCCCAGCCGCACCTCCAAGGAGAGTCTCATGACCGGATCCTCGCATCCCTCCCAGGCGGCACTGAGACAGCGCCTGAGCCCGATGCAGTACCACGTCACCCAGGAGGGCGGCACGGAGCCTCCCTTCAGGAACGAGTACTGGGACAACCGGCGGGACGGCCTCTATGTCGACGTCGTGGACGGGACGCCGCTGTTCTCCTCGAGGGACAAGTTCGATTCGGAATGCGGATGGCCCAGCTTCTCGAACCCCGTCGATGGGGGAACGCTCCGGGAGCAGGCGGACACCTCGCACGGCATGGTCAGGACCGAAGTCAGGGCGGCCGCCTCGGACACCCACCTGGGGCACGTCTTCGACGACGGCCCGGCCGAGGGGGGCGGGCTCCGCTACTGCATCAATTCGGCCTCCCTGCGGTTCATCCCGGCCGAAGAGCTGGAGCAGGAAGGCTACGCCCGGTACCGGAGCCTCTTCGGGTCCGCCCCGGACATCGAGGTGGCCACCCTGGCCGGAGGCTGCTTCTGGGGCATGGAGGAGCTGCTTCGACAGCAGCCGGGCGTGCTCGACACGGAGGTGGGCTACACGGGAGGCCTCGTCGCCCACCCCACCTACCAGGACCACGAAGGCCACGCGGAGGCGGTGAGGATCCAGTTCGACCCGGCCCGGACCAGCTACGAGGCGCTCCTGCGCTTCTTCTTCAGCATGCACGATCCGACCACCCTGGACCGCCAGGGGGGGGACCTGGGCTCCTCCTATCGCAGCGCGATCTTCTTCCACGGCGAGGCGCAGCGGCTGACCGCGGAGCGGGTGAAGGCCGAGGTCGAGGCCGAAGGGAACTGGAAGAAGCCCCTGGTCACGGAGATCGTCCCGGCCGGCCCCTGGTGGGACGCCGAGGCCTACCACCAGGACTACCTGAGGAAGAATCCCGGCGGCTACACCTGCCACTACGTCCGGAAGTGGTGAAGGATTGGCGCCCATGCCGATCCGGCCTATGATTTGACATGTCCGAGGGGCGCTGCAAGACACACTCCCCGTGTCCCAGGCTCGGCATCTGACCGGAAGGTCGCAACGGCGCTCACCTGACAAGCCCTCCGGGCTTGGGTTCGGGTGAGGCGCCGCGGAACCCATCCCCTTTCACCTAAAGGAGTTCGCCATGAGCACGGTGACCCAGGAACAGTACCGCATCGCCGATCTTTCCCTGGCCGGCTGGGGCCGGAGGGAGATCGCCATCGCCGAGACCGAGATGCCCGGCCTGATGGCGATCCGGGAGGAATACGCAGGAGAGAAGCCCCTCAAGGGCGCCCGCATCGCCGGTTCCCTCCACATGACCATCCAGACCGCCGTGCTCATCGAGACCCTGAAGGCGCTCGGCGCCGAGGTGCGCTGGGCCTCCTGCAACATCTTCAGCACCCAGGACCACGCCGCGGCGGCCATCGCCGAGGGCGGAACCCCGGTCTTCGCCTACAAGGGGGAGAGCCTGGAGGAATACTGGGAGTTCACGCACCGGATCTTCGACTTCCCCGAGGGGACGCCCAACATGATCCTGGACGACGGCGGGGACGCCACCCTCCTGGTCCACCTGGGCGCCCGCGCCGAGCAGGATGTCCACGTCCTGGACGAACCCGGGAGCGAGGAGGCCCGCGTGCTCTTCGCCGCCATCCGGAAGCGCCTCGCCTCGCAGCCCGGCTGGTACGCCCGGCAGCTCGCGGCGATCAAGGGCGTCACCGAGGAGACCACCACGGGCGTGCACCGGCTCTACCAGATGCACGAGCGGGGCGAGCTCCGGATCCCGGCCATCAACGTCAACGACAGCGTCACCAAGAGCAAGTTCGACAACCTCTACGGCTGCCGCGAGTCGCTGGTGGACGGCATCAAGCGCGCCACGGACGTCATGATCGCGGGCAAGATCGCGGTGGTCTGCGGCTACGGGGACGTGGGCAAGGGCTGCTGCCAGGCCCTGCGCGCCCTGGCGGCCCAGGTCTGGGTGACGGAGGTCGACCCCATCTGCGCCCTCCAGGCGGCCATGGAAGGCTACCGCGTGGTGACCATGGCGTGGGCCGCGGACAAGGCCGACATCTTCGTCACCGCCACCGGCAACTGCAGCGTGATCACCCACGACCACATGAAGGCCATGAAGGACCAGGCCATCGTCTGCAACATCGGCCATTTCGACAGCGAGATCGACGTCGCCGGCCTGGAGCAGTACCGCTGGGAGGAGATCAAGCCCCAGGTGGACCACATCATCTTCCCGGACGACAAGCGCATCATCCTCCTCGCCAAGGGCCGCCTGGTGAACCTGGGCTGCGCCACGGGACATCCCAGCTACGTGATGAGCTCCAGCTTCGCCAACCAGACCCTGGCCCAGATCGAGCTCTGGACGAAGCGCGATGCCGGGGAATACCCCGTCGGCGTCTACACCCTGCCCAAGCGCCTGGACGAGAAGGTGGCCCGGCTCCAGCTGCGCAAGTTCAACGCGGAGCTGACCACCTTGACCGAGTCCCAGGCCAGCTACATCGGCGTCCCGGTGGAGGGCCCCTACAAGGCGGAACACTACCGCTACTGACCCCTCCGCGGGAAACCGGCTTCCGCGGGGGGAGGGCCCGGCCCTGGTATGCTTGGGCCATCCCCTCGCGGAGATCACCGGAGCCTGCGCATGCGCCTGTCCGCCTTCATCCCCCTGGCTGCGGTCCTGGCGCTGCACGCAGAAAGCCCCTTCCTGGTGAACGCCGAGACCCGCTGGACGGCCGAACGCTGGGACCTGCCCAGGGCAGGCGAGGGCATGGGCATGGTGGGACTCCAGGTGCACCGCACCTGGGCCTGCGGCGGCTATGCGGGCTTCGGGGGCTGGGGCAGCGTCCGGGGCGAGCAGGGGGGATTCATCGCGACCGGCGTGTCGGGGGGATGGCGCTTCCCCCTCACGGAACGCCTGGCCCTGGACGCGGGCGCCTGGGTCGGCGGCGGAGGGGTGGGCCGGGCGGGCATCGGCAGCGGCCTGATGCTCCGCGGCCATGCGGGGCTGAGCTGGGACTTCGACTGGGCCCGCCTCGGCCTCGAGGCGTCCCGGGTGCGCTTCCCGAACGGCGAGATCGACTCATCCCAGGTGGCCGTGACGGCCGTCTTTCCCTTCCGGGCGATCGTGGGGAGCCCCGCGGCCGGAGGAGGGTCACTCCCCGAGCTCGGACAACGCCTCGGCACCGAACTGGGATGGCGGAACTTCTCCCTGGCCATGACGGGACAGCGCTACACGCCCGCCCACTCCGTCCACGCCCTCGACCGCGCTTCCAGGAACGACCCGGTGGACCTCGTGGGGCTGGAAGCCCGACTCGGGCTCGGCCAGAGAACGTTCGCGGTGTGGGACATGTCCGGCGCGGCCGGGGGCGAGGCCGCCGGCTACATGGACATGCTGCTGGGCCTCGGCTACGCCCTTCCCCTGGACCGCGCGGGCCGGTGGGATCTGGTCGGCAAGCTCTGCGGAGGCCCCGCCGGGGGCGGCCACCTGGACGTGGGGGGAGGCATGGCCTGGAAAGCCACGCTGGGGGTCCAGGCGACGACCCGGAGCGGCTTCCAGGTGGGCCTGAACGCAGGCTACTTCGTGACCCCCGGCGGGTCCTTCAAGGGATCGGTCTGCCAGGTCCAGGCGGGGCGCCGCTTCGAGCTGGCCACGCCGGGGACCGCCTCCGAGGATGCTCTGGGTCCGCTGGACTTCACCGGGTGGTCCGTCCGGACCGGGATGCAGCGGCTGAAGGCGCCCCAGCGCCGCGGCGGGGCCGACCCCGACCCGATCGAGCTGGTCGGCTTCCAGCTGACCCACGATCTCTCCGAGGCCTGGTACTTCGCGGGACAGGGGAACTTCGCCCTCACCGGGCACGCGGGAGGATTCGCGGAAGGCCTCCTCGGCCTCGGCTGGCGGAGCCCCGACCTCTCCGGCGCAGGCACCCGGGTCCTGGTGCAGGCCATGGCCGGGGCGGCCGGAGGCGGCGGCGTGGACACGAGCGGAGGCTTCCTCCTGCAGCCCATGGTGGGCGTGGAGCAGGAACTGGGCCGCGGACTCAGCCTGCAGGTGATGGCTGGACGCTGCCTCGCGCCCGGAGGCGACCTGAGCACTCCCGTCCTGGACGCGGGCCTGGCCTGGCGCTTCGGCCTGCCGACGAGGACGGGCGCCGACCACTGAGCCTCAAGGGGCCGTCACCGGCTTCGCTCGGGCCGCCACCCAGGCGGCGATGGCCTTCCGGATGGCGGGAACCGCCTTCCGGCCTGCCTCGATGCCGGCTTCCATGCACCGCTTCTTCTGGGTGAAGTCGAGACTTCCCACGTCCCCGATGCCGGCGGGGGTGATGAGCACGTCGGCCTCCTTCTTGGAGCGCTCCACGTTGAGGGCGAACATGATGTTCGTGGCCTGCAGGGTCACGCCGACGAGGTTGGTGATGTTCGGGTTGCCGAGGTTCGCGCTGATGTCCACGGCGATGACGATGTCGGCCCCCTTGGCGCGGGCCACGGAGATCGGGATGTTGTCCACCACCCCGCCGTCCACCAGGAACTTGCCCTGGTGCTGGACCGGCTGGAAGACGCCGGGAATCGCGGAGCTGGCCCGCACGGCGCGGGCCACGGACCCCTTGTCCAGCACCACCTTCTTGCCCCAGTTGAGGTCCGTCGCCACGGCGGCGAAGGGGAGCTTCAGGTTCTCGATGTTCTGGGTCTTCACATGACCCCTCACCCATTCCTCGAGCTTGTCGCCCTTGGCGAGGCCCATGCCCGTCACCGCCGACATGACGCCGAAGTCGAAGAGGTCGTCCTTCTGGAGCTGGAAGGCGGTCCATTCGAGGTCGAAGCTGTTGACGTTCGAGGCGTAGATCGCTCCGATGAGGCTCCCGACGCTGGTGCCCACCACCATGTCAAGGGGGATCTTCTCCTGCTCCAGGGCGCGGATGACGCCCACGTGCGCGAAGCCCCGCGCGGCGCCGCCGCCCATGACCAGCGCGATCTTCGGGGCCGGGGGGGGCTCCTGGACCGGCGCCTTCCCTGGCACGGCGACCGGGGGAACGGTCCCGCAGGCCGAGAGCAGCGTGAGGCAGGCGAGGACGGCGAGCTTCTTCAGGCACATACGGGAGCCCTTTCCGGGGACAGGATACTCCAACCTGGCCGCCCTCACCGCTGACGGCGGGCTCGCCAGGCCTGGAAGCGCTCCATGTACGGCGCCGCGATCTCGTCGATCGGAAGGCCGAGTTCGGCCAGGTAGGCCGCGAGGAAGCCCCTGACGTTGACGGCGGCCGGGGGGAGGTCCCAGTAGCGCTCCTCCTCCAGGGCGCGAAGGTGTTCCGCCCGGACGTGGGTCCGCGAGGCCACGAGGTCCAGCGGCACGCCGGCCGCCTCCCGGAACCGCCGCAGGGCCTTGCCGTCCATGGGCAGGTCGCCTTTCGACGGCGCGGCGGGGGGCGACTGGAGCCGGGGCTGCGCGTCCGCATGGAGGCGCACCAGTTCCCGGAAGGCGGCCTCGATTCCCGCGAGGATCTCCTCCCTGGCCTCGGAAGAGAACTCGTCCATGCTGGGCGCCGTGAAGAGGCTCTCCTCCTTCTCGTAGATGCGCTTCAGCATCTGGTAGGCCTGCGTGATGTCCTCCATGGAGGCGTCCGCCGCGACTTCCAGGATCCGTCGACACGCCTTCTCTTCCATCTAGGTCGCCTCCGGGAAGCTGGCCTTGAGGATGCCTTCCGTGATCCTCTCCAGGTCCTGCCGCAGGGTGAACGAGCTGCCTCGGTGCAGGGCCGGTCCATCCTGGCCGAACTGCTGCCACAGGTCCTTGTCGTAGTGGACGTGCCCCGCGTAGGCCGCGTCGATGTTGAAGAACTTGCCGACCGCGCTCTTCACGGCGAGCCCGATCTCGGCCTGGCGGGGCTCCCGCACCTGGTTCAGCACCACGTGCATGTGCAGCTTCTTCTGCTCCGCGTCGAAGCGCTCGGAGAACTCGGGCGACAGGGTCCGCAGGTGGGCCACGAACTCCTTGGTCGTGGCGATCCCGTATTCCCGCCTGTTCTTCCAGATGTCCTTGGCACGGTCCCGGAGGCCGAGCCCGGAGAGGGTGTTGCCCAGCTGCCGGTACTTCAGGTTCTTCAGGAAGAGGTAGAAGTTCTCGATGGCCAGCGTGTCCGGCGCGATGACGCCCACCGGGATGTCCGCCTGCAGGAAGGTGTCCAGGGTGTCGTAGCCCGTGCCCGCCCCCAGGTCCAGGATGACGTCGTCCGCCCGGAGGCTCTTCAAGTGGCGGAAGAGCTTCCGCTTCTGCATGGTGTTGAGGTTGTCCGTGTCGTGGGAGTTGATGTTGCCCGGGATCAGCCGCAGGCGCTCGATCTTGGTGTGCTGCACGATCTCCGCCAGCGGCAGCTTCTCGTCGAAGAACTGCGCGAGGGAGGTCTGGGGTTTCCGGATGCCGCAGTAGGTGTGCTGGTTGGGGCCGCCGTAGTCCGTGTCCACCAGGATGACGTCGTGCCCCTGCTCCGCCAGGCGCATGCCCAGCCCGTTGCTCACCAGGCTCTTGCCCGTCCCGCCCTTGCCTCCCGCCACTGCCCAGATGTGCATGATCGACCGGTCGATGCCCTGGCCATAATGTACCAGATCTTCACACCTTCCACCCGATCGCCGGACCGCGCTTGTGGGATCCTGGTCCGGGAGGCTGCCATGCACGTCATCGTCGATTTCACCCTGGTGCCCGTCGGGACCGGAGTCTCCCTCTCGCCCTACATCGCGGAAGTGGAGCGGATCCTTCGGGACTCGGCGCTGGTCCACGAACTGCACGCCAACGGCACCAACCTGGAAGGGGAGTGGGACGAGGTCATGGCCGTCCTCCGCCGGTGCCACGAGACCCTCCACGCCATGGGCGTTCCGCGCATCCACACCGATCTCAGGCTCGGCACCCGCTCGGACCGGGACCAGCGCATGGCCGACAAGGTCGCCAGCGTCAGGCAGAAGCTGGGATAGGACACCATGAACGAAGCCAGCGCCTTCTTCCGCCAAGTCAACCAGGACTACCTGAAGGTCCACCGGACCAAGGAGGACCTGTTCTGGGACACCTACATGGGCGTCAGCGACGACCATGCGGGATTCGCCCGGGCCGAGCAGGCCTACAAAGCCTTCGTTTCGGATCCAGTCCGGCTCGGACACGTGCGCGCCCACCTGGAGGCGCTTCCCCGGGACGAGGGACACCGCGACCTGCGCCACGGCCTGGAGGGCTGGCGCGCGCTCTTCGAGTGCAACGTCCTCGACAGCGCGGAAGCCCACAGGGACATGGACACCCTGATCGAGATGGAGGCCGAGCTCTTCGCCCGGCGCAAGGGCTTCACGATGACCCACCTCAACGAGCGCGGGGAACGGGAGGAAGCCACGCTGGACATGCTGGGCACCAACCTGGCGGCCAACCCCGACGAGGCCGCCCGCAAGTCGTCCCACGACGCCTTCCTGGAGCTGGAGCGCTGGATCCTGGGCCACGGCTTCCTGGACATCGTGAGGCAGCGCAACGAGCTGGCCCGGGCCCTGGGCTGCCGGGACTACTTCGACCTCAAGGTGCGGAAGAACGAGCGGATGAGCCCCGAGGAGCTGTTCGCGATCCTGGACGACTTCGAGGCGCGCACCCGCCGCGCCCACGAGGACGCGCTCGCCGGCCTCGTCCGGGAGAAGGGTCCCGGGGCCCTGGCGCCCCACAACCTCCGCTACCACATGAGCGGGGACGTGACCCGCCGGATGGATCCCTTCCTCCCCTTCCGCAAGGGGCTGGAGCGCTGGGCCGCGAGCTTCAAGCGCCTGGGCATCACCTTCCGGGGAGCGGTGATGCAGCTCGACCTCTTCGAGCGGAAGGGCAAGTACGAGAACGGCTTCTGCCACGGCCCCGTCCCCAGCTTCTTCGACGACCAGGGGACGTGGATCCCGGCCCGGATCAACTTCACCTCGGAAGGCAATCCGAACCAGGTCGGCAGCGGAGCCCGGGCGCTGAACACCCTGTTCCACGAAGGGGGCCATGCCGCCCACTTCGCCAACATCGCCCAGAACGCCCCGTGCTTCTCGCAGGAGTTCCCCCCGACCTCGATGGCCTACGCCGAGACCCAGTCCATGTTCTGCGACAGCCTCCTGGACGACGCCGACTGGCTCAAGCGCTATGCGAGGGACGCCGCGGGGAACGAGATCCCGGACGGCCTGATCCGGGCGCGGATCGAGGCTTCGCAGCCGTTCAGGGCCTTCCGCGAACGGTCGATGCTGCTGGTCCCCTGCTTCGAGCGGGCGCTCTACGCCATGTCCGAGGCGGAACGGACTCCGGAAGCGGTGCTGGACCTGGCCAGGGCCTGCGAGCAGCGCATCCTGGGGGTGGCCGCCAGCCCCCGCCCGCTGCTGGCCATCCCCCACATGCTGAACCAGGAATCCGCGGCCTCCTACCACGGCTACCTGCTCGCGGACATGGCCGTGCACCAGACCCGGGCCCACTTCCTGCGGGAGTTCGGCCACCTCGCGGACAATCCCGCCATCGGCCCCCTGCTGGCCAGGCACTACTGGGGCCCCGGCAACAGCGTGAGCCACGACCAGACCCTGAGGAGCCTGACCGGCGAAGGCTTCTCGGCCAAGTATCTGGCGGACGCCTGCAACCAGTCGGTGGAGGAGGCCTGGCTGGAAGCCCGGCGCAGCATGGAGGCGGCGGCGGCCCGCCCCCGGCCGGAGGCGCGTCCGGCCTCCCTCGACGCCGAGATCCGCATCGTCCACGGAACCGAACTGATCGCCGACAACAGCCTCTCGGACGAGGCGATGTTCGCCCAGTTCGAGCGGTGGATCGACGCGCACTACGGCCCCGCCCCCGCCTGATCCGCCCGGTCACCCCGCCCTGCGGGCCCCTCTCGTGAGGGACGCCCAGGCCCCCAGGAGCGCCAGCAGCGCCCCCGTCAGCATGGCAGCGGAGTAGCCCCAGGCGAAGGCGCCGGATGCATGGAGCGAGCCGTGCCTGTGGAGCAGCTGCTGCCATTCCTCCGGACTCAGCCGCATGGAGGCGATGCCGCCCAGGAACGCGATGCTGAGGGCCTGGCCCATGACGCGCATGGTGCCCAGGAAGGCGCTGGCGACGCTGAGCTGGCCGCGGTCCACGCTGCCCATGACGGCGCTGGTGTTGGGAGCGCTGAAGGCCGCCATGCCGATGCCCACGACGGCAAGGGCGAGGACCACCTGCGGGGCGCCGGCCTGCCGGTCCAGGGCGGCGAGCAGGCCCATGCCCAGGGCCGTGAGGAGCATGCCCGCCGTGCTGAGGCTCCGCGAGCCCATCCGGTCGCTGAGCCGGCCGGCCAGGGGACTCAGGCAGGCCTGCATGAGGGGCTGGCAGAGCATGATCCAGCCCGCCGCCCTGGCGGAGCGGCCCTGCACCAGCTGCAGATGGACCGCCGTGAGGATGGCGATGCCGTAGAGGGCCATGTAGTTGAGCAGGGCCGCCAGGTTGGCCATGGCGAAGAGGCGGTTCTTCCGGAGGAGTTTCAGGTCCAGCAGGGGCGCCTCGGCCTTCGTCTCGGCCCGCAGGAAGAGCGCGGCGAGGCAGGCGGCGCACGCCAGCAGGCCCCAGGTGGACCAGGCCGTCCATCCCCACTGGGAGCCGAAGGTGAGCGGCAGGAGCAGGCACAGGAGCGATCCGCCCAGGAGCAGCGTGCCCGGGAGATCCCCGCGGCCTCCCTCCGCCGGCGCCTCCCGCCCCGGCAGCAGGAGCCAGCCCCACCCGAAGACCAGCAGCCCGATGGGCAGGTTCACCAGGAAGATCCAGGGCCAGCCGAAGTGGTCCACCAGGAACCCGCCGAGGGGAGGCCCGACGCTGAGTCCCGCGTAGACGCACATGACGTTGAGGCCGAGGGCCCTGCCCCGCTCCCCCGGAGGGAAGACCGCCGTGACGATGGCCGCCGAGGTCGCGGTCAGGAGCGAGCCGCCGGCCCCCTGCAGGATGCGGCTCAGGATCAAGGTCGTTCCGTCGACGCTCAGGGCGGCGGCGAGCGAGCCGAGCGTGAAGATCAGGATCCCGGCCAGGTAGAAGTGCATCCGGCCGCGCCGGTCGGCGAGGCGTCCCAGGGGGATCAGCAGGACGGCCATGGTGAGCAGGTAGCTCGCCTGGACCCACATGGACGCGCCGTAGGTGAGCCCCAGTGCGGGGCCCATCCTGGGCAGGGCCACGGCGACGATGGAGCCGTCCAGGGGCGCCATGAAGGCTCCGACGCAGGTGAGCGCGAGCAGGACCCAGCGGCGGTCCGCCAGCGAGGCTGCTCCAGGCTCCTTTCGCATCGGTTCCGGCATGGATCCTCCCGCCTCATTGTGGATGGAATCCTCAAAGACCGCGATCCCGCTTGACCTCGGCTTCGATTCGTTCCAACCTCCAGGTCCATCCCGTCGGGAGGAACCATGAGGAAGCGACCGTTGGGCCGATCCGGCCTGCAAGTCTCCGCCCTCGGCCTGGGCTGCATGGGCATGAGCGACTTCTATGCCGGGGCCTCCGAGGCGGAATCCATCGCCACCGTGCACCAGGCCCTGGACCTGGGTCTCGACTTCCTGGACACCGCGGACGTCTACGGTCCCTTCAGGAACGAGGAACTGGTCGGCCGCGCGATCCGCGGCCGCAGGGCGGAGGTGGTCCTGGCCACCAAGTTCGGGAACGTGCGGGGCGAGGACGGCAAGTTCATCGGGGTCTGCGGACGGCCCGACTACGTGAAAGCCTGCTGCGACGCCTCCCTCAAGCGCCTGGGCGTGGACCACATCGACCTCTACTACCAGCACCGCGTGGACCGCGCCGTGCCCATCGAGGACACGGTGGGCGCCATGGCCGAGCTGGTGAAGGCCGGGAAGGTCCGCCACCTGGGCCTCTCCGAGGCCTCCCCGGACACCCTCCGGAGGGCCCACGCGGTCCATCCCATCACGGCCCTGCAGAGCGAGTACAGCCTCTGGACCAGGGACCCCGAGGACGGGCCCCTGCCGACGGCGCGGGAGCTGGGCGTCGGCTTCGTGGCCTACAGTCCCCTGGGAAGGGGATTCCTCACGGGCCGGTTCCGGACGTTCGACGACCTCGACCCGGACGATGTGCGCCGAGGGTATCCCAGGTTCCAGGGGGAGAACTTCCGGAAGAACCTGGACCTGGTGGACCGCCTCACCGGGATCGCCGGGGAAAGGGGCGTGAAGCCCTCCCAGCTCGCCCTGGCCTGGGTCCTGGCCCGGGGGACGGACATCGTGCCCATTCCAGGCACCACGCGCCGCGCGCATCTCCTCGAGAACATCGCCGCCCTGGACCTCGTGCTCACGGAGGCCGAGCTCGCCCGCATCGAGGCGGCGGCCCCCCAGGGTGCGGCCTCGGGACCGCGCTATCCGGAAGCCGCCCTCAGGAACGTGAATGGCTGAGGACGGCCGAGCCATGCGCTTCATCTTCGAGCAGGTCCGGGTCGGCGGGGACCGCAACTTCGGCTACCTGGTCGGGGACCGGACGGAAGGCGCGGGAATCCTGGTCGATCCCTCCTACGCGCCCGAAACCCTGGTGGAACGGGCGCGCCTCCAGGGCCTCGGGATCACCCACATCCTGAACACCCACGGGCACGCCGATCACGCGAACGGGAATGCGCGGGCCAAGGCCCTGACCGGCGCCCTGCTGGCCGGAGGCCCCGGCCATCCGGGCCCCCTGGACCTGACCCTGGGGGACGGGGACCGGATCCCTTGCGGCGCCTACACCCTCCGCGCCTGGCACGTGCCCGGCCACAGCCCGGACCACCTGGCGTTCCTGGTGGAGGATCTCGCCGCAGGATTGACCGGGGACCTGCTCTTCGTGGGCAAGATCGGAGGCACCGCCACCGAAACCGACGGGCGCACGGAACGGGACAGCCTCCAGCGACTCCTGCGCGACTGGCCTCCCCACGCGACCATCTGGCCCGGCCACGACTATGGTGTCCGCCCCAGTTCCACCCTGGACTGGGAGCGCCATTTCAATCCTTTCCTGCAGTGCGCGGATCTGGAGTCCTTCCTCAGGCTCAAGCGCGACTGGGCCGGTTTCAAGGCGCGGCACGGGCTCATGTAGCTAGCTGGCAATCCAGGCTTTCAGCGCCTCCCGCACGGACCGGTTCATCTCCAGGGCGAAGTCGGAGGCGTACTTCCGCAGGAAGAACTGCTGCCCCACGTTGAGCTCCACGTCTCCCCGGGGCGCGGTGGAGCGCGCCATGGCCTCGAACGCTTCCGGTTCGAGCCTGCGATAGGCGTCCTTGAACACGATCAGTTCCTCCGGGTAGCGCCCGGGGCGGGGGCGCTGCTTCTGCTGCTCCGTGGGGAGGCCGAAACAGACCAGGGCGATGGGGAAGGTGTAGGCGGGGAGGTGGAGCAGATCCCGGTGGGCCTCGTAGTTCTCCATGACGTCGCCGATGTAGCAGGAGCCGATCCCCAGGGACTCCGCGGCGATGACCGCCGTCTGGGCCGCGATGAGGGCATCGCTGACGGCCAGCATCAGGTCCCCTTCCTGGGGGTGGCGGAAGGGGATGCCCCGCTCCCGGCAGAGCGCCTCGACGCCGGAGTGCCGGAAGAAGTCGAACCAGCGCTGGTAGTCCGCCAGGAAGAGCAGCACCAGGGGCGCCTTCGCGATGAAGGGCTGGTGGTCGCAGGTCACCGCCAGACGGTCCTTGAGGGCCTGGTCCTCGATCTCGAGGATGGAGTAGAGCATCTGGTTGCCGGCCGTGGGGGCGCGCATCGCGGCATGCACGATGGCGTCCCGCTGCGCCCGGGCCAGGGGCTCCGGCAGGTAGGCCCGCACGGACTTGCGGTTCTCGATGACCTCCAGGGTGGAATTCATGATGGGATCCTCCACGAGCGAGGGGCGCCGACCGGCGCCCCTCGCTTCACGAAACGGAAACGCCTAGCCGTTCTTCTTCACGAACTCTTCCATGAAGCCCACGAGGGTCTTCACGTTGTCCACGGTCACGGCGTTGTAGGTGGAGACGCGGATGCCGCCGATGTCGCGGTAGCCCTTGAGGCCCACCATGCCGTTCTTCTTGGCTTCGCTCACGAAGGAGGCGGTCAGTTCCTCGGTGGGGAGGAAGAAGTCGACGTTCATGACGGAACGGTCGGCCTTCTCGGTGACGAAGGGCTTGAAGAAGCCGGCGTGCTTGTCGATGCAGCCGTAGAGGATCTCGGCCTTCTTCAGGTTGTTGGCCTCGATGGCCTTCAGGCCGCCGATGGACTTGTTGTAGGCCAGCACGTTGCGCAGGATGTAGATCCCGAAGCAGGGCGGCGTGTTGTAGAGGCTGTTCTTCTCGGCGTGGATCTTGAAGCGCAGGTAGCTGGGCAGGTCCTGGGCCTCGCACATCTCGAGGAAGTCTTCGCGGATGATGACGAGGGTGACGCCGGAGGGGCCGAGGTTCTTCTGGGCGCCGGCGTAGATCATGCCGAACTGCGAGGGATCGAAGGGCCGCCACATGATGTCCGAGGACATGTCGCAGATGTAGGGCTTGTCGGTCTTGGGGAAGTCCTTCCACTGGGTGCCTTCCACCGTGTTGTTGGAGGTGAAGTGCACGTAGGCGCTGTCCGCGCCGATCTTCAGCTCGCTCGCCTTGGGCAGGCGGGCGAACTTCTCGTCCTTCGTGGAGGCAGCCACGCGGACGTTGTCGCCACCCACGAGCTTGGCTTCCTTGTAGGCCTTCTCGGCCCAGTTGCCGGTGAGGATGTAGTCCGCCTTGCGGCCGCCCCGGAGCAGGTTCAGGGGGATCATGCCGAAGGACAGGTGGGCGCCGCCCTGGAGGAGCAGCACCTTGTAGTTCGAGGGCAGGCCCATGAGCTCGCGCACGAGGGACAGGGCTTCCTCGTGGACGGCATCGTATTCCTTGGCGCGATGGCTGATCTCCATCACGGACATGCCGGTGCCGGCGAAGTCCAGCAGCTCGTCCTGGGCCCGCTTCAGGGGCTCCAGGGGCAGGCCGGCGGGGCCGGCGTAGAAGTTGATTACACGGTTGGTCATCGAAACCTCCGAAAAATTTGGAAAAAGGATGAAACCTCGAAAGTGCTTGTCAGAGAGAAACAACTGTCCCGGACCTGCCAGTCGCCTTCCCAGAGAACTCACGGAATCCGCAAGGAACGCCTTTCGCGCTTTTTCGCGAATTTCGCGGTTAGCAGTTTCACGCCTTGAACGCGCCGATGATCGCCACGACCTCGTCGCCGATGCGTCCCAGGTTCTCCTTGGAGCTGGCGCCCAGGTGGGGAGACATGAAGACGTTGGGGGCGGAGAGGAGGGGGCAGTCCGCCGGCGGCGGATCGCTGGGCCAGACGTCCGTGCCGTAGGCGCGGACCTTGCCGATCTTCAGGGCCTCCGCGAGGTCGGCCTCGGCCACGCACTTGCCGCGGCCCGTGTTCACGATGATCACGCCGTCCTTCATCTTGGCGATGAGGGCCGCGTTGACCATGCCCCGGGTGTCGTCCGTCAGCGGGGTGTGCATGCTGATCACGTCGGCCTTGGACACGAGTTCGTCCAGGCTGCCGACCATCTCGGCGTCCGGATGGGTCTTGACGAAGGGATCGTAGGCCAGGACCTTCATGCCGAAGCCCGCGGCGCGCTTGGCGACTTCGGTGGCGATGTTGCCGGCGCCGATGAGGCCCAGGGTCTTCTTGAACAGTTCCGTGCGCTTCAGCTCGCTCTTGGGGAACTTCCCTTCCTTCATGGCCATGTGGGCCTCGATGAGGCGGGCGGGGATCGCCACCATGAGCGCCATGGCCATCTCGGCCACGGAGACGCTGGAGGCCTTGGGCGTGTTGACGGCCTTGATGCCCTTCTCGGCGCAGGCCTTCTTGTCCACGTTGTCCATGCCGACGCCGCCGCGGATCACGAGCTTCAGCTTGGGAGCCTTGGCCAGCAGCTCGGGATTCACCGTGGTCTTGGAGCGGATGAGCAGGACTTCGGCCTCGCCCAGCGTGGCCATGTCGCTGCTGACTTCGCCGAATACGGCGAGGCGTTCGGGCAGTTTGGCGTCAAACGCGTCAGCGATCAGGATCTTCATGGAATCACCTCCGGTGATTTCACCCGGCGAGCAGGACGGCCGAAGGGCAACGGGGCCTCTCCTGCCGCAGCCGCCGGATGGCGGGTTGTGGGTTGTGGATGGTCAGCCTTCGTAGATGCGGACGAGCAGGCCCGAGCGGAGCTTGGGCTCGAACCAGGTGGATTTCGGGGGCATGATCTTGCCGGCGTCGGCCACGTCCATGAGCTGGACGAGGGACGTGGGATACATGGAGAAGGCGACGGCCATGCCTTCCTTCACGCGGCGCTCGAGCTCGTCCATGCCGCGGATCCCGCCCACGAAGTCGATGCGCTTGTCGGTGCGGGGATCCTGGATGCCGAGGATCGGGTTCAGGAGGTTCTCCTGGAGGATGCTGACGTCCAGGCTCCTCACGGGGTCGCTGGCAGGATAGCTGCCCGGCTTGGCCTTCAGGGAATACCACTGGCCGTCGAGGTACATCCCGAAGGACGCGGGGGCCTTGGGGTTCCGTTCGGCGGAGGGCGCCACGTCGAACTTCTCGCCGACCTTGGCCAGGAACTGCGCCTTGGTCAGGCCGTTGAGATCCTTCACGACGCGGTTGTAGTCCATGATCTTGAGCTGGTTGTGCGGGAAGACCACGGCCATGAAGTACTCGAAGGGCTCCTCGCCGGTGGCGTCCTTCGCCTGGGCGCGGCGGGCCTGGCCGTACCGGACGGCGGAGGCGGTGCGGTGGTGGCCGTCGGCGATGTAGAGGGCGTTGACCCCGTCGAAGAGGTGGGCAATGGCGTAGATGGCACTCTCGTCCTCCAGCTTCCAGACCGTGTGGCCGATGCCGTCGGGGGTCACGATGTCGTAGAGGGGCTTGGTGGCGCGGACCTTGTCCACGATGCCGTCGATGTAGGGCACGGCGCGGTAGGTCAGGAACACGGGCTCGGCGTTGGCGGCCTGCTCCGTGACGTGGCGCGTGCGGTCGTCCTCCTTGTCCTTCCGGGTGTACTCGTGCTTCTTGATGAGGTCGTTCTCGTACTCCTTCACCGAACAGAGGCACACGAGGCCCGCCTGGACGTGGTCGCCCATCTTCTGCTGGTAGACGTAGAGGCAGGACGTGGCCTCCTGGAAGAGGAGGCCCTCCTTGACGAACTTCCGGAGGTTCTCCGCACCCTTCGCGTAGACCTGGTCGGAGTGCTCGTCCACGCCCTCGGGGAACTCGATCTCGGGCCGGCAGACGTGGAGGAAGGAGAACGGGTTCCCCTCGGCCAGCTTCCGGGCCTCGGCGGTGTTGATCACGTCGTAGGGCACGGAGGCCAGCTGGCCGGAGATCTCGGGTTTGGGACGATAGGCCTTGAAGGGTTTGATCTGCGACATGGGTCCATCCTTGAGAGAGTGTTTGAGGAGCAGTTGGGCAGCACGTTTACGGGATTGAATTCTCCTCATCTGTAGGGTGAATTCAAGTGGAATCATTTCGAATCTGCGAAACGGATTCTCATAAACGTTTACAGATCGAGTAGCCAATTGCGAATTTGCCCCTATGAATTGCAAACAGGCACAATCCCAAAGCTTGATTCCGTGCCTGCACACTCGATCTGTGACCAGACTCACAGTTTCCGGTGAACCACCTCGCCGAAGAGGGGGGCGAGATGCGTGGCGTCGTTGAGCCGCACCACCGCGAGGTGTTCCGGGTCGTCTCCCTCCAGGAGGTTCAGGCACGTGGGCGCCTGCCTGAAGGCCCAGACCCGGGACAGGGGAAGTCCCAGGATCCGGCAGAGCAGGACCCGGTTCACCCCGTCGTGGGCCACGACGAGGAGCACGTCCTCCGGTCCCAGGCCCCGGCAGGCCTCGCGGAACGAGGGCCAGGCCCGTTCCTCCACACGCTGGAGGGACTCTCCCCCCGGCAGCGTGACCGTATGGGGCGCCTCCCGCCAGGCCCGCCTGATCTCGGGATACTCCGCCTGGATCTCGCTCGCCAGCCGGCCCTCCCAGGCCCCGTGGGCGATCTCCATGAAGCCCGGGTCCAGGCGCAGCATGCCCGCGCGGTCGCCCAGGGCCAGCTCCGCCGTCCCCCTGGCGCGCAGGAGCGGCGAGGCCACGGCGCGGGCCAGGAGCACCCCCTCGAGCCGCTTCCCCAGGGCCCGGGCCTGGGCCTGCCCCACCTCGGAGAGGGGGATGTCGAAGCCCTGTCCCTGATGGCGGCCTTCCACGTTCCAGGAAGTCTCGCCGTGCCGTGCCAGCAGGATGCGCATCTAGGACAGCTCCCCTTCCCAGGGATCCTGGTGTTCCTCGGCGGCCTGCCTGTGGTCCTGGAGGATCGCCAGGTTCATCAGGATCTCCTCGGTCGGCATGTTGATCGTCCGGGCCACCCGGCAGGCCTCCACGAATTCCACCTGCGGCTGCGGCCAGGCGAGGATCCTGTAGGCCGCCTCGAGGCCTTCCTCGTGGCCGCACAGGGCATGGATCAGCTTCCCGTTCGCGAAGTAGAGGTGCCCGAAGGCCTTCCGGCTCCTCACGGAAAGGGTGCAGGTCTTCCCTTCCCAGCTCATGAGCTGGAGCAGCCCGCTCAGGGTGATGCCTCGCACGAATCCTGCCGATTCCCGGTTCCCGAGCTGCTTGATCTCCTCCATGAGCAGGGAGAGCCGGGTCGGCTTGGAGAGGACCCGGAGCGCGCCCAGCTCCATGGCCCGGTCCTGGGGCGCGCCGGGAGGGAGCGCGGTGAGGACGATGACCGGGATCGAGGGGTAGAGGTCGTGGACCGTGGTGATCAGCTTGTAGCCGTCCATGACCGGCATGTTCAGGTCGGTCACCAGGACATCCACGGATTCGTGGCGCAGGACTTCCAAGGCCCGCTCCCCGTTCTCCGCAACGACCTGGCGCCAGCCGGAGAGTCCCTTGAGCCCGGCCTGGTAGAACCGCAGGGTGGCCGGCTCGTCCTCCACCAGCAGCACCACCTTCTGCCGGCCCTCCTTGGCGGGCGGCTTCCAGCTGTATGGATTGGCATCTTCCTTCGTCATGTCCATTCCGGAGCATACCTCAACGAGGTGTGCCCGCCATCTCCCTGCCCTTCGGAATCTTCTTCGCGGGGCGAGGCTCCGTGGCGAGCTTCTCCTCCACCTTCGCCCACTGGTCCGGGTGGGCCTGCTTCCAGTCCACCACCCAGGGGGGCAGCGCGCCGTCCTCGTAGCGCCGGTTCTTGCGCTCGGCGGCCGCCAGGGACTGCAGCATGGCCTCGTCCAGGAGGTCCTGGGACAGGGGCTGCTTCGTCTCGAAGATCGGCTCGGCGAAATACCAGCGCAGGCTCGCCTCCACGGGCTTGCCCCAGGGCGCGTAGGTGCGGTCCTCCATGCCTCCGGGAACCACGCCTTTCTCCAGGTTCTCCCCATACAGGTAGTAGAAGGCGGCCTCCCCGTCGCCCCAGTTCCGCAGCACCTTCAGCGCCCCCGACACCAGCCGGGCCTGCAACTCCGGATCCGCGGGCTGGGAGGTCCGGAAGTCCCAGGGGCCGGCGTGGGCCATGGCCACGCTCGGGTAGCCCACCTCGGTGATCATCACGGGACGGTGGAAGCGGCCCACGAGGGTCCGGGCCTTGTAGACGATCCACCACCACCCGTCCCTGATCTGCGCGTCCGTCGGGGTCTCCTCCCGCTTGGCGATGGGATCGTAGGTGTTGATGCCGATCACGTCCAGGGCGTCCCCGAAGGTGAAGCCGTCGTGGGAATCGAAATTGACGCTGTAGACGATCTTCCCCTTGAAGACCTTGCGGACCTCCTGGACCAGGGCGCGCCAGCGGTCGGGGAAGGGGTGGGTGGAGGCCATCTCGGTCCCGACGCTGTACCATTCCACGCCCTCCTCCTGGGCGATGGCCGCCAGCCTTACGTTGAAGGCCGTGTAGTTGCGCCACCACCGCTCCCAGTTCCTGGGCTTGATGTTGCCCCGCCACCAGGCGGCATTGGAGGCCTCGTTCCTGAGGTTGATGGTCGGGAAGAACATCATCCGGAGTCCCCGCTCCCTGGCCTCGCGGAACGTGCGCCGGAGGCTCTCCTCGGTCGGGCTGCTGGTCGGGTGCCGGACCACGTCGACGCTGTCGTAGAACTCCATCCGGTAGATGGCCTGGAGGCTCACGGCGGTGGCTCCGCTCTCCTGGATCCGCGTCAGCTCGTCCGCATAGTCGTAGTCCGGCATGCCCGCATAGAGCCCCAGGACGATCCCCCGGGGCTGCGGGACCAGGCGGACCTTCTCGACGTGATGCAGGATGCCCAGCAGGACCGGAAGGGCCAGGAGGGCGGCGATGGCGAGAAGTCTGCGGATCATTGAATCCCCTGCACTTCCACTCTATCCGGCTCCCGCGGCCTCCGTGAACGCCTAAGGGCGGCCAGGATTCAATCTCCCGCCGATCCTGCCGATGGACGGGAGGGACTTCCTAACCGATGAAAAGCGCCCATTCCCTCGACAGGAGAAGGCCAGCAGCCCGGGCCGCGGAATTCCGCACGGCGGGCCTGTCCTGCCTCGCCGTGAAGCGGACTGCGGGATGCTGCCGAACGGGCCTGGATCCCTTATCCTGGTTCCGGGGTGCGAGGTGGCTGCCGGAAAAGGATTCGAGCACGGTCCAGGAAGAGAGACGGCGGTCCCTCGGCGGCGCCCGGAGCCCCGCGCGTTCGCGCAGGTCGTGGTGGTGAGGGCGGTTCCGGGCCGGGACGGCCGGCACGATCCGCTTCATGGGAGAGCCTGAGCATGGCGAAGATACTCCTGGTCGAGGACAACGAGATGAACCGGGACGTGATGTCGCGGCTTCTGAGCAGGCGCGGCTACACGGTCGTCTTCGCCGAGGATGGCGAGGCCGCCGTCGACCGGGCGGTCGCTGAAAGACCCGACCTGGTGCTGATGGACATCAGCCTGCCCAAGATCGACGGGTACGAGGCCACCCGCCGCCTGCGCGGCGTCGAGGCGGGCGTGAAGGTCCCGATCATCGCGCTCACCGCGCATGCCATGACCAGCGACCGGGAGAAGGCCTTCGAGGCGGGCTGCACGGATTTCGAGACCAAGCCCGTCGAGTTCCCGAGGCTGCTCGCCAAGATCGAATCCTGCCTGGGGGGGGGACGGGCGTGACTTCGCTCCAGGGCCACGTGCTCGTCGTCGACGACCTGGAAAGCAACCGGGAAGCGCTGGTCCGCCTCCTGCGGAAGGAAGGCCTCACGACCGACGAGGCGGCGGACGGGTTCGAGGCCCTCGAGAAGGCCAGGAAGGGAGGCTGCGACACCATCCTGCTCGACGTCATGATGCCGGGCCTGGACGGGCTCGGGACCCTCGCCATCCTCAAGCAGGAAAAGGGGCTCGCGGACATCCCCGTCGTCATGCTCTCGGCCTTCAACGAGAACAAGGTCGTCCTGGACTGCATCGCCCTGGGCGCCGACGACTTCCTGCAGAAGCCCATCGACCGCGCCCTCCTGCGGGCGCGGCTGTCCTCCTGCCTCCGGCGCAAGCATCTGCAGGACCGCGAACGGGAGCACCTGCTCCAGCTTGAGACCAGCAACCTGGAACTCAGGCGCCTCAACCAGCTCAAGAGCCGGTTCCTGGCGGTGGCTGCCCACGACCTCAAGAATCCCATGTCCACGGTGCTGCTGCACGTGGACAGGCTCCTGGAGTCGGAACCGGAGGCCGCCTCCGACCAGAAGCACGTGGCCCGCCGGATCCGGGACTCCATCCACCGGATGCTCGGGATCGTCCAGGGACTCATGGACACGGCCGTCTACGAAGCCGAGCACTTCACGCTCCGCCGCCGGGTGCTCGACCTGGCCAGCCTCGCGAAGCTCGTCGTGGAGGAGAACCAGGCCTATGCGGCCTCCAAGCGCATCAGCCTCCAGAAGTTCCTGCCGGTCGGCCCGGTCTTCATGAACGTCGACGAGATGAGGATCCGGGAGGCCCTGGACAACCTCGTGAACAACGCCATCAAGTTCTCGCCCCTGGGCCGGGAGGTGGAGGTCTCGATGCACGAGGCGGACGGCCACGTATGCATCCAGGTGAAGGACCACGGTCCCGGCCTGACGGAAGAGGACGTGGCCGCGGCGTTCGGCCCCTACCAGAAGCTCTCGGCCATGCCCACCGGCGGCGAGATCTCCATCGGCATCGGGCTCTCCATCGTGAAACAGATGGTGGAACTCCACGGGGGGCGGGTGAAGGTGGAAAGCGAACCCGGCCGGGGGGCCACCTTCTCCATGGAGCTGCCGACGGAGAGGAAAGGGGAGTAGCTACGTCCTGGCCTTCACCAGGATCTGCACCACCCTCGCCCCGTCCATCTTCAGCACGGTCATGAGGACGCCGTCCACGTCCACCCGCTCGTGCAGTTTCGGCACCCGGCCCAGGCGCGCCATCAGCAGGCCCGCCACGGTGTCGAAGCCGCTCCGTTCCCAGGTCACGCCCAGCTCCCCCGCCAGGTCCTCCACGTGGGATCCTCCGGCGACGAGGTAGTCGCCGTCCGGCAGGAGGTGGATCTCCTCCCCGGCCTCGTGCCCTTCCCGGATCTCCCCGAAGACCTCCTCCAGGAGGTCCTCCACGGTCACGAGGCCGGCCACGCTCCCGAATTCGTCCACCGCGATGGCCAGCTTGGTGCGGGCCAGCTGGAGTTCCCTCAGCAGGTCCAGCGTGTGCTTGCTCTCAGGCACGAAGAGCGGCTGCTTCGCCAGGCGCAGGAGTTCGAAGGGTTCCGTCGCGGGGTGCTGCATGAGGTCCTTGAGGAGGAGCACACCCACGATGTGGTCGATGGTGCCTTCGTAGATCGGCAGGCGCGAACGCCGGCTGGCGCGGAAGGCGTTCCACGCCTCCTCGAACCCGGCCGTCACCGGCAGTCCCTGGATGCCCGTGCGGGGCGTCATGACTTCGCGCACCACCGTATCGCCGAATCCGACGACGTTGCGGATGAGCTCGCGGTCCTCCTCCTCCAGGATGCCCTCCGCCTCCCCCTCCTCCAGGAGCGCGGTGACGGCGTCATCGGAGGGCCCTTCGTCCACCGCGTCCCGCTCCGGGTTCTCCATCTGGCGGTCGGTATAGCTCGCCAGGGGCGCCACCAGCGGCGCCAGGAGTCGGTGGATGGGGGAATAGAGCGGGAAGAGCCAGACGACCCACCGGGAAGGCTCCCCGGCGGCCAGGAACGTCGGGAGCGCCAGGTCCATCAGCCAGACGTAGACCAGCGTGAGCGCGACCAGGGTCCAGATCCCGCCGGGCACGGCCCCCTGCATGGGCCACAGGAGGCTCAGCAGGAGCACCAGCAGCACCTGGTTCAGCAGGGTGATGCCCAGGCCCATGACGTGGGGCCGTTCCAGCAGCCTCACCAGCAGGGGATCCTGGATGGCCTCCTCCTCGAGCAGCCGCCGGCGCTGGATGGAGGACAGCGCATGGAACGCCTCGAGCAGGGACGCCATGGCGGCCCTGTAGACGAGCACCAGCACGAAGCCGGTCAGGAGCCAGGGGTGGAAGGAGCTTATGTCAGGGTCGGCCACCGTCCAAGTCTAGCAGGCGCCTCTCCTCCGCGCTCGTCCTCAGCCCGCGCCGGGCCTTCTCCCTGGCGACCTCCAGCGGGTCGTGGCTCAGGCCGTCCGGCGTCGGGGGCAGCCCCTTCCGCGCCCGGGCGGGATTGAGGAAGGCGTAGGGCTCCCGGGCCAGTTCCGGACTCGCCATGAATTTCCGGTAGGACCACCAGCCCCCGGCCAGGAACCAGACCGCCAGGAGCGCCAGCCCGAGCTTCTGGAGCCTCCAGGCCAGTTCCGCCCGCCGCCGGATCCGCTGCCACGCGACGGCGCAGGCGAGGTTCAGGGCGATGACGGCGGCCGTCAGGGCGAGGGTTCCGGTCCAGCCCAGCGCGTGCCATTCCCATCCCGTCTGCATCCGGATGGGGGCGGCGAGCAGGACCCCGAAGATGAGGTTCAGGTGGAGCATGTAGACCAGCAGCGACTCCCGGCTGGCCGCGTCCACGACGTTGGGCCCCGGCCAGGGTTGGCGGAGCAGGTTGATCCATCCCAGGAGGCCGCCGGCCGCGCACACGGTCCCGATGCGCTGGGCCACGCTCGGCAGGGTGGTGTTGTGGAGCCGGACCGCCTCGGAAGCCGGGAAATCCAGCAGCCATCGGTCGGCCTGCCAGGTTCCCCAGAGGACCAGCAGGCCCCCTGCCGCTCCGAGGAGCGTGAGCCAGCGAGCCTCGCTCCAGCGGGCGCCCCCGTCCCCGGCCAGCACGCGCTGCCTGCGGTAGAACGCGCCCAGCACGGACCCGAAGGCGGCGAACGAGAACCAGGGGAACAGCGGGAAGAGGGCCGTGACGCCCCGGTCCGGATTGCCGTTGAAGAGGCCCCGCAGGGGGAGCCACCAGCCGTCGGCCGTCCCGGGCAGCCACAGGGACGGCGCCGCCCAGGCCGCCGCCAGGGCCAGGAACAGCGCCGCCGCGGCGAAGGCCAGGGGCCGCCGGATCGAGCGCGCCAGCCCGTGCAGGATCAGCAGCGAGAAGACGATGCACTGGAGGACGTCGATCTTGAAGATCTCCCGGAACTTCTGGGTCGTGCTGAGCACGGTCCAGTCGGCCAGGGTGGTCGGGAAGTGCAGCGCGTAGGCGCAGGCCAGGATGAAGGCCAGCCGCCGGGCGGTGGGCGCGAAGGGCCGGATGGATCCGTCCGGCCTGAACGTGGAGAGCGCGAGGCTGTAGCCCGCGCACAGGATGAAGCTCGGCGCCACCAGGCCGTTCAGGTAGTTCAGCCAGCCCGGGATCGCGCCCTGGGGAAGCCAGACGTTCACGCAGTGGACTTCGATCATGACGATCACGGCCCAGCCGCGGAGCTGGTCGATCCAGTCGCAGCGCCGGGACGGGGCCAGGTCGTTCCAGAGAGTCTTCAGAGGCATGGTTCCTTCCTGTGCTCCCATCCATCTAAACACGCCCCCGGATCCCTTCGAAGCGTGCGGGTGCCCGGGAACCCGTGGGATGATGTCCGCAATCCCAGCCCCGGAGTCCCATGTTCGAGCGCCTCCTGCGTCTGTCCGAGCCGCATCTCCTCTGCCGCGGCTGCCTGAATCCCCTGGGCGGGAGCGCCGAAGCGGGCCTGTGCGCCGCCTGCTGGTCGGGCCTGCGGCCCCTCCCGGAACCGAGGTGCCCCCGCTGCGCGCTGCCCCATCCCTCGGACGAAGCATGTCCGGCCCCCGCGGCCTGGGATTTCGGGGATGCGCTCTGGGACTACCACGGGGGCCGGCCTCCCCTGGGCGCCCTGCTCCTGCCCGGGATCAAGGCCGGCGAGCGGGGCTGGAGGGGCGCCCTGCTGGCGAAGGCCGCCGCGGCTCCCCTGCCCGCCTTCGCCGCGGACTCGGACCTGGTGACGGCGGTGCCCGCCGCGCCCCAGCGCCGATGGACGCGGGGGTTCGACCTCGCCGAGGACGGGGGGAAGCAAGTGGCCGGGCGGCTCGCCCTTCCGTTCGCACGGACCCTGCGCAAGGACTGGCGGACCAGGCGCCAGGCCGGGGAGTCCGCCAGCGCCCGGCGGAGACTTCCCCGGAGCGCGGTCACCCTCCGCCGGAGTGCCGACGTGCAGGGGCGCGTCGTCCTGCTGGTGGACGACGTCTGGACCACCGGCACCACCCTGCTGCGGTGCGCCCAGGCGCTCCTGGGAGGCGGCGCCGCCGGAGTGCGGGTCCTGGCCCTCTTCAGGGCCACCTGAAGACGGACGGGGCGCCTCACGGCGCCCCGTTCCCTCCACTTCACACAAGGATGTATGACGTGTCTACTTCCCGGCGAGCAGCTTCTTGACGGCGGCTTCCAGCTGGCCCTTGTTGATCTCGGCCAGTTCGTAGGCGGCGCGCACCATCGGCTTGTTCACCTTGAGGACGCGGGTGATGTCGATGGGGGTGCCGGAAACCACGACGTCGCAGGGGGTCTTCTCGATGGTCGCCTCGAGGTCCTTGATCTGCTGGTCGCTGTAGCCCATGGCGGGCAGGATGCCCTGGGCGTTGGGGTACTTCTTGTAGGTGGCGGCGATGGAGGCCACGGCGTAGGGCGTGGGGTCCACGATCTTGGCCGCGCCGCAGTTCTTCGCGGCGACGACGCCGGCGCCGATGCTCATGGAGCCGTGGGTGAGGGTCGGGCCGTCCTCGATGACGAGCGCGTTCTTGCCCTTGACCATCTCGGGCTTCTCGCAGGTCACGGGGCTGTTGGCGCGGATGACCAGGGCCTTGGGGTTGTACTTCTTGGCGTTCTCCTCGATGAGCCGGATGTCCGCTTCCTTGGCGCTGTCGCACTTGTTGATGATGATGATGTCGGCGCGGCGGAAGTTGGTCTCGCCGGGGTGGTACAGCATCTCGTGGCCGGCGCGGAGGGGGTCGGCGACGATGATGTGCAGGTCGCTGGCGTAGAAGGGCAGGTCGTTGTTGCCGCCGTCCCACAGGATGACGTCCGCTTCCTTCTCGGCGCTGCGGATGATCTGCTCGTAGTCGACGCCGGAATAGATGATGAAGCCGTTGTCGATGTGGGGCTCGTACTCCTCGCGCTCCTCGATGGTGCACTTGTGCTTGTCGAGGTCGCTGTACTCCGCGAAGCGCTGGCAAGCCTGGATGGCCAGGTCGCCGTAGGGCATCGGGTGGCGGATGGCGACGACCTTCTTGCCCATGGCCTTCAGGATGTGGCTGATGTAGCGCGTGGTCTGGCTCTTGCCGGCGCCCGTGCGGACGGCGGTGATGGCGATCACGGGCTTGGTGGACTTGATCATGGTCTTGGCGGCGCCGAGCAGCTCGAAGTCCACGTCCAGGGCGTTGCAGAGGCTCGCCAGGTGCATGACGGTCTCGTGCTTGGTGTCGGAGTAGGCGAAGACGGCCACGTCGATCTTTTCGCGCTTGATGATTTCCGGAAGCTCGGCTTCATCGAGGATGGGAATGCCCTGGGGGTAGAGTTTCCCGGCGAGCACGGCGGGGTACTTGCGGCCGGCGATGTCGGGGATCTGGGTCGCGGTGAAGGCCACGACCTTGAAGTCGGCGTTATCCCGGTAGTAGGTGTTGAAGTTGTGGAAGTCGCGACCAGCGGCTCCCAGGATGACCACACGACGAGGCTCGGACATTTGAACTCCCTTGGTTGGGGTCAACCGATATAACCGACACACCCGGAATTGGGTAGTCATGGCCTCGGGACCAGTTATGAGGGGAATTCTATCTCACGGCTGCGGGCCATTCCAGGGGCATCCAGGGAAAAATTTCATCTTGTATATGCAATTGTAACATATTTTATAACACTATTTAAGTGTGACTTCACGGACGCATGGAATACCGATTCTTCCCGAGCGGAATTATCGGATTTCGCATGACCAGAGGGAATATCGGCCATTTGGCCCGAAACCCTCCCGAATTTCCGGATTCCCCTCCTGGACGGGAGTGGTAGGTTCATCCCCATGAGCGCCTCCACCTTCTTCCGGTCGATCCTCCGCCACCAGCGGCGCCTTGCGATCATGCTCGCCTGCCTGGCGGCCTTCCATGCCCTGGTCGGCTTCCTGGTCCTGCCCCTCGTCCTGGAATCCATGATCCCGAAACGGCTGGGGGGGATGCTGGGCCGGGAAGTGAGCCTCGACCGGATCCGGACCAATCCCTACACCCTGGCCGTCACGATCGACGGATTCCGGATCAAGGACACCGACGCCAAGCCCCTGCTGGCCTGGAAGCGGCTCTACGTCAACGTCGATCTGTGGCCGCTCCTGCGGAAGCGCCTGGCGTTCAGGACGATCGACCTCGAGCAGCCCAGCGTCCGGGTCGTGGTCGAGAAGGGGGGCCGCCTCAACTTCTCCGACATCCTCGACCGGCTGGCCGGCCAGCCCTCCCCGGACGCCCCGAAGGAAGCGATGGCCCTCTACATCGGGCACTTGCGCATGGTCGGGGCGAGACTCGACTTCCTGGACCGCAGTCTCTCGGAGCCCTTCCAGTCCACCGTCGGCCCCATCGGCTTCGAGCTGGACCACTTCCGCACGGAGCCGGATTCGCGGAGTCCCTACGCCATCAAGGGCAGCACCGAGGCCGGCGAGACCTTCGCGTGGCGCGGAACCGTCTCGACGGAGCCCCTCAAGTCCTCCGGCGAGCTGGAACTGGGAGGGCTGCGGCTGGCCAAGTACGCCCCCTACTACCAGGGCCAGGTGGGATTCGACCTCCGGGAGGGGATCGCCGGGGCGAAGGCGGCCTACGACTTCGAGTGGAGCGGCGCGCGCCACGCGCTCAGGCTCATGAACGGATCCCTGGGGTTGCGGGACGTGGCGCTCGCCCAGAAGCTCGGCAAGGAACCCGAGGTCACGTGCGCCTCGATCCAGGTCGGGGGCGTGGAGGCGGACCTGCTGGACTCCAGCCTCGACATCGCCTCCGTGTCCCTGAAGGACGGCCGCCTGCTCGTCCGCCAGGCCCGCGACGGCAGCCTGAACCTCCAGAAGCTCTTCACCCCGCCGGAAACGCAGCCCCGGAAGGACACGAAGCCGCTCCGGCTGAGGATCCGGGACATCTCGCTCGCGGGCTTCGCCGCCCGGCTGGAGGACCTGGTCCCCGCGCGCCCCGTGGCGCTGGACCTGGGCCAGATCGCCGTCTCCCTCAAGGACTTCAGCCTGGATCCCGGCCAGGTCACGCCGCTCGAACTCTCCCTGCGCATCGGGGAAAAGGCCGCGCTGGAGGCCAAGGGCACCCTTGCGCCCTGGAAGACGACGGGAGCCCTCGACCTGAAACTCGCGGACCTGGAGCTTCCGGCCCTGGACTCCTACGCGGACCCCTTCGCGAATCTCCGCCTCAGCCGCGGGAAGCTGGGGCTGGCCGGACAGCTCAAGTTCGCGTTCACCGGGCGCAAGGACGATGGCTTCAGCTACCTCGGGAACCTGGACATCTCCGGATTCGAGGCCCGGGACAGCATCCGGAACGAGCCCTTCCTGCGCTGGACGCGCCTGGGCCTTTCGGGCGTGGACTTCCAGTCCCGGCGGCCGTCGCTGGCCCTCAAGAGCGTGGAATGGACGGCGCCCGAGGGCCGCCTCGTGATGGCGAAGGACGGCGGCAGCAACGTGGCGCGCGCCCTGCGGGTCGAGGCCAAGGGGCCCGTGGCTTCCGCCGTGCCTCCCTCCCCGGGCTCCCAGCCGACGGTGCGGATCGCCCGGATGCGCATCGCCAAGGGCCGGCTCAGCTTCATCGACCGCTCGGTGGAGCCCAACGCCGCACTGCTGCTGAGCGAGATGGACGGCGTCTACACGGGCCTCTCGACGGAAGCCGAGGACGCCACGCAGGTGGACTTCAAGGGCAAGGCGGGGGGGCTGGCGCCCCTCAGCATCCGCGGCCGGGCCATGCCCCTCAGGCACGACAAGGACACCGACGTCTCCATCAAGATCGAGGGGGCCGACCTGACGGACTTCAGTCCCTACACCGGCAAGTACCTCGGCTACAAGACCCGGGAGGGCAAGCTGTTCCTGGACGCGCGCGTGCAGATCAAGGAACGGAAGCTCGACATCGAGGACAAGGTCCGCCTGGACAGGATGTACCTGGGTGACAAGGTCGACAGCCCCGACGCGACCCACCTGCCCGTGAAGCTCGGCCTGGCCATCCTCCGCGACCGGAAGGGCGTCATCGAGCTGGACGTGCCCATCGACGGCAGCCTCGACGATCCGGACATCCACTACGGGAAGATGGTCTGGAAGGCGATCTTCAACGTCCTGGGGAAGATCATCACCTCGCCCTTCACCCTGCTCTCCAAGATGTTCGGAGGCGGAGAGGACCTCAGCTCCATCAGCTTCGCGCCCGCCGCGAGCCTCGTCGCGCCGGCCGAGCAGAAGAAGCTGGAGACCCTGGTCAAGGCCCTCGCCGAGCGTCCGGAACTCCGCCTGGAACTCGAGGGCGCCACCGACGCGGCGGACGTCCTGGCCCTCAAGCGGCGCGGCCTCGACCGGCTCCTCCGCCAGCTCAAGTGGAACGCCCGGAAGGTGAAGGTGCCCGCCACGCCCGAGGAGGAAGTGGTCGAGCCCCAGGAGCGGGAACAGTGGGTGCGCCTCGCCTACGACAACGCCTTCCCTCCCGCCCAGGGCGTCAAGGTCGAGCCCCCTCCCCTGGCCGAGGCCGAACAGCGGCTCCTGGATACCGTCAAGATCGATCCCGGCGCGCTCCAGTCGCTCGCGAAGGCCAGGAACAAGGCCTCGATCGAGCTCCTGCTCCAGGGGGGGCAAGTGGATGCGGGACGCATCTTCGAAGTGCAGGGGAGCGAGGCTGCCAAGGCCGGGGGCGCGAAGGTCTTCTTCTCTCTGAAGTGACGGCCGGCCGGCACGGGAATCCTCGTGCCGGGGATGGCCGGAGGAGACGGGGGTATCCTATAGCCGCACTCTTGCCGAGGTTTCCATGCCCCGTTTCGCGTTGTTCGACCTGGTGAAATGGCTTCACTTCGTCTGCGTCTCCACGGCCGGAGGCGCCGCCGTGGTGGCGCTCATGATCTCCGGCCTCGAGGACGAGCGAGAGGACCTGCGGGGACTGGCGGCCAGCCTCTGGAAGAAGGTCGCGGCCAACGGCTTCCGCCTGGCCGCGGCCACGGGAGGTCTCCTGGTGGCCATGCAGGCGCATCCCCTGGACGCCCGCTACCTGCCGTTGAAATCCGTCCTCGTGGTCCTGCTGCTGGTGATGTCGGAGCTTTCCGCCAAGTCGCTGGCGAAGGCCAGGCGAGGCGCGCCGCTCCTGGCCCTGCTGGGCTTCCTGCTCGCCTCCCTGGTGGCGGTGAACAAGGACGCCTTCGGGCGAACGCTCCCACCCCCGCCGGAGCTTTCCGCGGGCCCCACCCTCTGATCAGGGAAAATTCATGACAGTTCCGAACAAGAACGGATCCGGCGCCACGCCGGTCAACAAGAGACAAGCCGCCCAGGCCCTGGCGGACAGGGCCCTGGCCGCCCGGCACAAGGCGGACGCCCTGGCGCTGGCACGGAAGGCCCTGGACCTGGACGGCGAGTGCACCGACGCCCAGGTCGTGCGGGTCCGCGAGGAGACGGGTCCCTCCAAGGCCCAGATCGCCCAGCTCAAGATCATCGTGGACCGGGCCGAGGCCAGGCTGGGCACGCCGTTCCTGCGCGAACACCGCGGCGACCTGTGGGAGATCGAGGAGGCGAGGCCCTACCTCCGGGCCCGCATGGCCCTGGCCTCGCTGTACGAGAGATCCGGACGGGCGGCCCTCGCGGTGCCGCACCTGGAGTCGGTCCTGGCTTTCGACGCGAAGGACCACTTGGGCGCCCGCTATCGGCTCGTCTGCTGCCTGCTGGCCGCCGGCGACCTGAAGACCCTCGCCGAGTTCCTGAAGAAACGGGAGGGGGAGGGCTCCGTCTTCATGGCCTGGGCGGCCCTGCTCGTGCGCATCCGCGAAGGGGCCGGGAAGGGCGCCGAGCAGGCCCTCCTCGACGCGCGCCGCGCCAATCCCTATTTCGAGGAGTTCCTCACCGGACGCCGCCGGCTGCCCAGGGAACTCCCCGGGATCCCGGAACCAGGCAGTCCCGAGGAGGCCGCGGCGGCGCTGAAGCTGTTCGGAGATACCTGGGGCAACGACCGGGAAGGCATGTACTGGCTCTTCAAGCACGGCTGAGGCGTCACTTCCCCTGATTTTCCGGCGGACGCTTCGCGTCCTTGGCCTTGGCCTGGTCCTTCCGCAGGAGCTCGATCATCTGCCGCACCTCGCTGAAGGCCGCCGGAGGAATGGGCAGGGACAGGGCATATTGCGCGATCTGCCAGGTCCCGTCGAGCTTCACGAGGACGCCGCTGCCTCTCGCCAATCCCATGGTCGAGGTGTCCAGCTGCTCGTCGAACCAGGCGACCAGCCCATCGGGAGACAGGGCGACCGTCCTCCGGGAGGCCTGGAACCTCCACATCCGGCGCGCCGCGAACCCGGGATGCGCCCACCTCCGGAAGGCCTCCTTCTCCCAGCGTTCCTCGGCGTCGAGCCCCATGAAGACGGCTCCCGGAGCCAGGTGGCTGAAGTAGCGTTCCTCCTCGGCCTGGGCCGCGGCCAGGTGCCAGTCGTCGAGCACCGCGCCGACGGCGGCCTGGGCTTCCCGGACGGCCGCCTTGGCGAGGGCCTGGGCCCCCAGGAGGTTCCAGGCGAGGAACGGGATCACGAACCAGGATGAGAGTCGCATGGGCCGCTCCGGCATCGGGTCCTGGGGCGTCTTCGGGCGCAGATCAGGAACCGCGGACGCGCTTCCCCATCTCCAGGAGGAGCTGCATCCGCTGCCTGATCAGCTGGGCCGTCAGCGGCTTCACCAGGACATCGTCGAGCATGAATTCCAGGCCGGCCAGTCCATCCACTTCGTTCTTGTCGCAGAGGAGCAGCACCGGCAGGTCCGAGGTCGCGGGATCCATCCGGAGCTGGGCCAGGAAGTCGTGGGTTCCTTCCGGATCGAGGGCCATGTCGAGGATCAGGAGCTTCTCGGAGCCCGTGAACGCCGGGCCGACTTCATCCAGCCGGTCCGCCAGCCGGACGTCGTGCCCGTCCTGGGCCAGCTGGGCCGGGATCTGGGCCTGGAGCAGCGAGGACTGGGTGGCCAGCAGGATGACGGACGGCCCTTCCGGCGTCGGCGCGTAGTCCTGCTCCCGCCGAAGGTCGAAGAGGTGCAGGTGAAGCCGGACGCGGATCCGGAGGAAGGCATCATCGATGCGCTTGGGGAGGTAATCGTCCGCCCCGGCCTCCAGGCTGCGGTCGAGGATGTTCCCCCCGACGTCCGTGAGCATGATCACCGGGATGCGGGCGTACCTCGGATCGGCCTTGAGTTCCCGGCAGAAGGAGAAGCCGTCCCGCCCGGGGAGCACCACGTCGAGCAGGATCATGGCTGCCTCGTGCTTCTCGAGCCATTCCGAGGCCTCGGACACGTTGGCGACGCTGCTGACCTCGCGCCCCAGGGAGCCCAGGCGCGCCGGCACCGTCCTGCGGACGAGCGCCAGGTCGTCCACCAGCAGAATCCGGTCCTGGGCCTTTCGAGGAACCACGCCTCCTCCTGACGTCTCCGGAGCTCGCAAATCACGAGGTCTCAGGAAATCCTACCCCCGCCCGAAGGAAACCCGTCGAAAAAGATGACGTCCACTCCCGCCCGTTCACGCGGGCCTCCCCGACGATTGCAGGCTACAATAATCGGTTCGAGGTAACGCGTGACGGATCCAAAGCTCATTCGCAATTTCTCCATCATCGCCCACATCGACCATGGCAAATCCACCCTGGCCGACAGGCTGCTCGAGCTGACGCACACCATCGCCCAGCGGGACATGCAGGCCCAGATCCTGGACGACATGGACCTGGAGCGGGAGCGCGGGATCACCATCAAGGCCCACGCCGTGACCCTCAAGTACGCAGCCCAGGACGGCCAGACCTACACGCTGAACCTCATCGACACGCCGGGGCACGTGGACTTCACCTACGAGGTCAGCCGGAGCCTGGCCGCCTGCGAGGGCGCGGTGCTCGTCGTGGACTCGACCCAGGGCGTGGAGGCCCAGACCCTGGCCAACACCTACCTGGCCCTGGAGAACTACCTCGAGGTCTTCCCGGTCCTGAACAAGACGGACCTGCCCTCCTCCGAGCCCGAGCGGGTCATGGAGGAGATCGAGAGCGTCATCGGGCTGGTGGACACTGCCCATGCGGTCAACGTCTCGGCCAAGACCGGAGAGAACTGCGACAAGGTGTTGGAGCAGATCGTCAAGTGCATCCCGCCGCCCAAGGGCGACCCGGATGCCCCCCTCCAGGCCCTGGTCTTCGACAGCTACTACGATCCCTACCGGGGCGTGGTGATCCTCATCCGGATCATGAACGGCCGGATCCGGCCGGGGGAGACCATCCACTTCATGGCCACGGGCGGCGAGCACCGGGTCGACGAAGTGGGGATCTTCAATCCCAAGATGACGAAGCTCGACGAGATGGGGCCGGGGGAAGTGGGCTACCTGGTCGGCAGCATCAAGCAGCTCGCGGACGTGAAGGTGGGGGACACCGTCACCCACGCCGTGACGAACACCACCCGGCCCGCCTCCCAACCCCTGAAAGGGTTCAAGGAACTCCAGCCCGTGGTCTTCGCCGGCGTCTTCCCGACCAGCAGCGACGACTACGAGAACCTCCGGGACGCCATGGTGAAGCTCCGGCTCAACGACAGCTCCTTCCAGTACGAACCGGAGACCAGCCAGGCCCTGGGCTTCGGATTCCGCTGCGGGTTCCTCGGGCTGCTGCACATGGAGATCGTCCAGGAGCGGCTGGAGCGGGAGTTCAACCTGGACCTGATCACCACCGCGCCCAGCGTGCGCTACCAGGTCTTCCTCACGGACGGCACCGAGCTGGACGTGGACAATCCGGCCAAGCTGCCGCCCCTGCCCAAGATCCTGAGGATCGAGGAGCCCCTGATCGAGGCGACCATCCTCACCCGTCCGGACTTCGTGGGGGGCCTGCTGAAGCTCTGCGAGGAGCGGCGCGGCCTCCAGCAGCGGCTGGAATACGTCGGCAAGGACCGCGTGATGCTGGTCTACGAACTCCCCCTCAACGAGGTGGTGCTGGACTTCTACGACAAGCTGAAGTCGATCTCCAAGGGCTACGCGAGCCTCGACTACCACATGAAGAGCTACCGCGAGTCCGACCTGGTGAAGATGGACATCCTGGTGAACGGGGAACCGGTGGACGCCCTCTCCGTCCTCGTCCACCGGAGCAAGAGCCAGACGATGGGCCACGGCCTGACGGTCAAGATGAAGGAGGTCATCCCGCAGCAGCTCTTCGACGTGGCCATCCAGGCCGCCATCGGCGCCAAGATCATCGCCCGCACCAACGTGAAGGCGCGGCGCAAGGACGTGCTCGCCAAGTGCTACGGCGGGGACGTCAGCCGCAAGAAGAAGCTGCTCTCCAAGCAGAAGGAAGGCAAGAAGCGCATGAAGTCCATCGGCAACGTGGACATCCCGCAGGAAGCCTTCCTGGCCATCCTGAAGGTGGAGAACTGATGGCCGCGGCCCACCTCCCCCTCGCGGGTTCCGATCAGGCCCAGGAGTGGATCCCATGAACCTGTTCGAGCAGTTCAGCCGCTACACGGATGCGGACCACATCTGGCTGGCCGTCGGGATGCTGGGGCAGCTTCTCTTCAGCGCGCGGTTCTTCCTCCAGTGGCTGGTGTCGGAGAAGCACAAGCGGAGCATCATCCCTGTCTCGTTCTGGTACTTCTCCATCGGGGGCTCCGCGGTGCTCCTGGCCTATGCCATCCGCCGGGCGGACCCGGTCTTCATCCTGGGCCAGGGCGCCGGCTTCTTCATCTACCTGCGCAATCTCTGGCTGATCCATCACGAGACCAAGGCCAGGGCCGCGAACCGCACGCATCCGGCCGAGTGACCTTCGGCCCGCCCCAGACTCGCACAAGGAGTTCTCCATGAAATACCTCGTTACAGGCACGGCAGGATTCATCGGCCTTCACCTTGCGGAGCGCCTGCTGACCGAGGGGCACGAAGTCGTCGGCATCGACAACCTGAACGACTACTACGACGTGGAGCTGAAGCACGCCCGGCTGGCCCGCCTCGAGGGCCGGAAGGGCTACCGCTTCACCAGGCTGGACCTCGCCGACCGGGAGGCCACGGCGGCCGTCTTCGCCCGCGAACGGCCTGAGCGGGTGATCCACCTGGCGGCCCAGGCCGGCGTCCGCTATTCGCTGGATCATCCGCTCGCCTACGCGGACTCCAACCTGGTCGGCCACCTCAACGTGCTGGAGGGCTGCCGCCGGACGGAGGTGCGGCACCTGCTCTACGCCTCCTCGAGCTCCGTCTATGGACTCAACCGGAAGACCCCCTTCAGCCCCTCCGACCGCACGGACCACCCGGTCTCCCTCTACGCGGCCACCAAGAAGGCCAACGAGCTGATGAGCCACAGCTACGCGCACCTGTACGGGCTCCCCACGACCGGGCTGCGCTTCTTCACCGTCTACGGCCCCTGGGGCCGCCCGGACATGGCCTACTTCAAGTTCACCAGGGCCATCCTCGAGGACCGGCCCATCGACGTCTACAACAACGGTGAGATGCGGCGGGACTTCACCTACATCGACGACATCGTCGAAGGCATCATGCGGCTCGCGCCCCTCGCGCCGGAGGCCAACGCCGCGTGGACCGTGGAGACGGGAGCGCCCTCGGAGAGCAGCGCCCCCTACCGGGTCGTCAACATCGGCAACAGCCAGCCCGAGCCCTTGATGCGGTTCATCCGGGAACTCGAGCAGGCCCTGGGCCGCAAGGCCCGGCTGAACATGCTCCCCCTCCAGCCGGGGGACGTCCTGGAGACCGTCGCGGACACCTCCAGCCTGGAGGCGCTGACCGGCTTCAGGCCCCATACCGACCTGCCCGTGGGGCTGGCCCGCTTCGTGGCGTGGTACCGCGAGTTCCACGCCCGCTGAAGCCCCATGCCCGCCGGCCCGGCAAGCTCCTTCGTCGCCTGGGCGCCGGCGAAAGCGGCGCTGCTGGTGCTTCTCCTGGGAGTCCTCTGGCTTCGCGCCCGGAGGCGGAAGCGCGGGCTCGACCGGACGTGCGCCCGCTGCGGGTGCCGCAACCCGGCGCACCGGGCTTCCTGCGGGAAATGCTCGGCTCCCCTCTTCAGGCAGCGTTGACCGGGACGGACGACGGCCCCGGGGAGCCTCCGTCCGTCCCGGGAACCCCGGGCCAGTGGGCTACAGGTCGATCTCGCCGACGCCGAGGTCGTCGGCGCTTTCCTCCATCCCCTCCTGGATGGCCGGGGAGATGTCCAGGTCGTTGTCCGCCCCGATCATCTCGCTCGCGGACGCGTACATCTGGCCGAGCGTCTGCTTGCGGGTCTCCAGCGTCTGGATCAGTTCCTGCACACGCTTGATCTCGTCGTTGAGGTGCTGCCATTCGGCGCGGATGGTGTTGTTCATCTCGACGACATCCTGGCGGCAACGTTCCCGTGCCTGGTTGTAGAAGGCTGCCTGATCCTTGCTCAGTTCCATGAAGGGCTCCCTGGGAATGGGTGACGATTGCGTGACGCCGATGAGGATGACTCCATCTTAGCTGCTTGCCCCGCCCGTGAAAAACAGCAGGACCAGCAGGCCGGCCAGCGCGATGCACAGCAGCACGGGCAGGAGCCAGCGGGGAAGCTCCCGCTTCGGCAGGCTGCGGATCTCGGGCGGAGGGACGACCCGCGCGGGCGGCGGCTTCACTTCCACCGTGGTCGGAAGGTCCCCGATCGCGGTCTCCCGGATCGGCGCGCGCTCGGGCTCGGGGGCGGGAACCGGAGTCCTGGCGGCGAAGTGGGTGGCCAGGAGCGTGTCCAGCTGCTCCTTGGTCCCCTTGAGGAGCGTGTTCACGTACTCCGCGACCTCGTGGTCCGTGGGTTCGTTCCCGTGCTTCACCAGCAGCGACTTGAGGTCCCTTTCCATCAGGCGGGCCGAGGCGTAGCGCTGGTCCACGTTCTTCTGCAGCGCCTTTTCGAGGATGTCCGCCATGTCCCTGGAGACCTGGGGATTCGCGGCCCGGACATCCTGCACCTTCCCCAGCCGGACCTTCTCCAGCACCCCCAGCTCGCTGTCGGCCTGGAAGCAGCGTTCCCCCGTGAGGAGCTCGAAGAGCACGAGGCCCAGCGAGTAGATGTCGGAGCGGTTGTCCAGGGACTGGCCCAGGGCCTGCTCGGGGCTCATGTAGAGCAGCTTGCCCTTGAGGGCGCCCGCCATGGTCTGCGTGCTCTTGGTGGCGGCCTTGGCGATGCCGAAATCCACCAGCTTCACCGCCCCCTCGCTCGAGATCAACACGTTCTGGGGGCTCACGTCCCGGTGGACCAGCTTCAGCTCCTTGTTGTTCATGCCGCGCTTGCGGTGCGCGTAGTCGAGAGCCATGGCCACCTTCATGGTGACGAAGGCGGCCACGGCCTCCGGGAAGGGCTTCCGGTACTCGCGCACCTTCCGGAGCAGGCTCCGCAGGTCCTTGCCGTCCACGTACTCCATGGCGATGTAGTAGAACCCGCTGGCCTTGCCCAGGTCGAAGATCTGGACGATGTTCGGATGCGTCAGCTGCGCCGCCAGCTTGGCCTCGTCGATGAACATCCGGACGAACTCGTCGTTGTCGGAGAGGTGGGGCAGGATGCGCTTGATGGCCACGATCTTCTCGAAATCGTGGACTCCGCGCTGGCGGGCCTTGAAGAGCTCGGCCATGCCGCCGACGGCGATCTTCTCGATGAGGTAGTAGTTGCCGAACTCCTCGAAAGAGGCGTCGTCGAAGGGTTCCGCCCGCAGGTCCGGCTCGGGGAGGGGCCTGGGCGAGGGGGAAGGATCGGCCTCCCGCCGGGAAGGCTTCGCGGTGGGAGTGATGCCGGTGGATCCCAGGAACTCGAGTTCCGGCACGTCCTCGTCCGCGAAGTCGACGGCGTCGGGGGAAGCAGGGAGCGCCTCCCTGGGGGACGGGGGGACCGGCAAGGGGGAGGGCTCCGGCGGGGCCTTGAACGGATCCTTGATCCCGGAGAACTCGCTCAGCGTGAGATCGGGCTTGCCCTTGGCCGGCTGGGTGGCCCGCGGGTTCTCCAGGGGGCCGAGGATGTCCCCGAAGAGGTCCGGCAGGATGGAAGAGGCCGAGGGGGTCTCCGGCGCGGGGGGCAGGCCTTCCTGCACAGGAGACTTGGGGAGCTTGGGAGCCTCGGGCGCGGGGAGCTTGGGCGCGACGGGCGTAAGGTTCGGCTTCCGGACGGGCACCGTCCCCGGGACCGGCCTGCCCGCGGCAGGGCGCCTGGCGGGGGCAGGAGCCGGAGCTGGCGCAGGAGCCGGCGCGGGCCTGGAGGGCTTCGGGCCGGACGCTCCCTCGATGTCGGCCAGGATGTCCCCGAAGAGATCCTCGGTCGTGAGCTTGCGTTCCAGAGGCACGCGCGGCAGGAGGTTCTTCAGGAAGGGCGACCACTGGTCCAGGGCGAGGTCCCGATCCAGGACGGCCGACACGGGGACCTCCCTCGGCGCGGGAACCTGGCCCTGCAGGGCGACCACGGGGAGGCGAGGATTCTGTTCCCTGAGCCGGAGGATGGACTTGGCCCCGGCCTCCCCGCTCCGGGAGAAGTCCACGAGAACCAGGCTGGGTTCCTGGCCCATCAGCCCCACGTGCACGGCCTGCTGGTTGGTCGCCCAGGCGAGATCCCATCCCTCCCTCGCCAGGACCTTCTCGAGTCCCAGCGACTTCAGGGATTCGGCATCAACAATCAGCAATAAGGGACGTGGCATGCAGACTCATGGGAGAGTGTAGATTCTACCCTTCCGGCCTGAGCCCCATCAAGCAGTTCCGCCGGTTTCCCGCGCCAGGTCCGGAAAGAATGCTCGCCAGCAGGGCATATAAGGTGTATCCTGGTCGTCGGCCCTGATTCCGGTTCCGGACCTGGGCGATTCTGCGGCGAGAGGGGGTGTCCATACATGCCATTGGTGAAGATCAAGGAAGACGAGACCTTCGAGAACGCACTGCGCCGGTTCAAGCGCAAGTGCGAGAAGTCGGGAATCCTCAGCGAGCTGAAGAAGCGCCAGCACTACGAGAAGCCGAGCGCCAAGCGCAAGCGGAAGATGCTCGCGGCCAGGAAGAAGTCCCTCAAGCGCCTCGCGCAGGAAAGAAGGATCATGGGGTGAGAATCCCGCGAAGCAAAGAGGCCCGCGTCGCGGGCCTCTTTGCTTGATGGACCCCCGCCGCCGCCCAGTCCCATGCCCCAGCCCCCCCGCTTCCAGAAATCCGAACTCGAGGCCGTGGAGTTCCCGACGGTCGTGGAACTCATCTCCCGGGGCGCCCGGACCCGCAGGGGCCAGGAACGCTCCCTGGCGATGCATCCTTGGGACGAGCGCGCCGGCCTGCGCAGGCTCCGGCAGCGGGAACTGGCGCCGGCCTGGACCCAGCAGCCCTCCGCCCTGCCCGTCGTCAGCTTCGACGAGGCCCTGGACGAGATCCTGAGCCCCGCGGGCTGGCCCCTGCCCGAACACTGGCGGCAGCTCCGGAACGGCCTGGGCGCCACCGGGACCCTGCTGCGGACCATCGCCGCGCTCTCCTGGCCTGAGGACCAGCCCGCGGAGCCGGGCACGCACCTCGGCATCGACCTGCTCCAGGTGACGGCCCAATTGCTGCCCGACCCCGCCCCCCTCGTCGACCGCCTGACCCGCTGTTTCATGGAGGACGGCCAGCTCGACCCCCAGCGCATCCCGGAGCTGGCAGCCCTCCACCGCGAGCGCCAGCGCTGCTTCCAGGCCATCCTGAACAAGCTGCAGAAGCTGCTCAGGGACGTTCCGGAAGCCCTTCAGGAAGCCAACATCGTGGAGCGGAACGGACGCTTCTGCCTGCCCTTGCGCCAGGAGCGGAAGGGGATGGTCCCGGGCCTCGTGCTCGACCGGTCCTCCAGCGGCGCCACGGTCTTCGTGGAGCCCTTCGAGGCCGTGGGCCTCAACAACGACTTCGTGGAAGCCGACCGGGAATACACCCAGGGCGTGCAGGCCTTCCTCCGGGAGCTGCTGGACAGCCTGCGGACCCGCCGCGCCGATTTCGAGCGGTGGCACGTCTTCCAGTCGGAGGTGGACGAGATCCTGGCCCTCCTCCGGTGGCAGCACCTGTGCGAAGGGGGCCTGCCCGCCCTCGGGGGCACGCGCATGCGGCTCGTCGAGGGCCGTCACCCCTTCCTGCTGCCCGCCGTCCGCGACGCCCTGGAGCTGGAGCCCCTGGGCCACGACGCGGTACCGTTGAACATCGACCTGGACGTGGAGCGTCCCGGCCTGGTCATCTCGGGAAGCAACACGGGCGGGAAGACGGTGGTCCTGAAGACCGTCGGCCTGCTCATGTGCCTGGCCCAGAGCGGCTGCGCCGTTCCCGCCGAGGATGGCTCCGAGATGCCCCTCCTCCCCACGCTCCACGCGGACATCGGCGACCACCAGACCCTCATCGGGAGCCTCAGCACCTTCTCCAGCCACATCCTCCACCTGAAGCACGTCCTGGAGCAGGCCAAGCCGGGCGGCCTCGTGCTCCTGGACGAGCTGGGCACCGGCACGGACCCGAAGGAGGGCTCGGCCCTGGGGATCTCCGTCCTCCAGGCCCTGGCCCGCCGCAAGTGCTGGGTGTTCTGCTCCACCCACCTAGGGGAGATCAGCCGGTGGGCCCTGCGGCACGCGCGGTTCCGGAACGCCTCCGTCCAGTTCGACGAGGAGAGGCTGGCGCCGACCTACCGGCTGCTGGTCGGCCTGCCCGGGCAGAGCCGCGCCCTGACCATCGCCGCGAAGCTGGGCCTCCCCAGGTTCGTGCTGGACAGCGCCGAGAGGGTGCTGGGGAAGCAGGAACAGGACTGGCGGGAGTTCCTGAAGCAGCTGGAGGCGGACCGGCTTCGCCTCATCGAGGAGGACGAGGCGCTGCGGGCACAACGGGCCGCCATGGAGAAGGACCAGATCATCCTCGTCCAGCGGGAGGCGAAGCTGCGCGAGCAGCAGGAGAAGTTCCAGCGGGATTCCGAGGAGAAGATGCAGCGCGTGCTCGATTTCATCGACCACGAGTCCAGGCGGCTGGTCAGGGAGCTGAAGCTGAAGCAGAAGGCCACCGAGACCTTCAGCGCCGACCGGGTCGGGACCGAGGCCCGGGAGCGCGTGAAGACCATCGAGCAGATCGCCCGGGCCGAACTGGGGACATCCATCCCGAAGGCCACGGCCGCGGCACTCAGGGAGGGCGGCTACGCCCGCCACCGGGGCCTGGGCGTGGAGGGCAAGGTGGTGTCCCTGAAGGGGGACCGCGCCGTGCTCGAGACCCCCCAGGGGCGCCGGATGGAGGCGAGGGCGGGCGAGCTGGAGTCCATCGTGCGCTCGGAGATGGATGCCGGTCCCCGCACGGGCCGGGTGCGGGTCCGGGCAGAGAGCCTCGACATCGAGTCGGAGATCAACCTCATCGGCCGGGCTTCCGACGACGTGGACATGGAGATCCACCGCTTCATCGAGGCGTCGCTGGCCTCCGGACAGAAGTTCATCCGGATCGTCCACGGCCACGGCACCGGCAGGCTGAAGGCCGCGGTGCGGCAGGCGCTGAAGGGGCACCCCGGCATCTCGAAGGTGGAGGACGCTCCCCAGAGCCAGGGCGGCGCGGGAGCCACCCTGATCGTCCTGAGATAGGTCCCGGGCCCCCTTGCACCCCGGCACGCAAGAGCCCACAATCTCCAGGTCATTCCTCACGCGCACAAGAAAAAACCGGCTCACCTGAACAAGATCCCACGGAAGGAAAGTTCCATGGAGATAGGGCAGGCTCACAGCTCCGGCATCCTGTCCTACGGGAACTGGGAGCGCCTGGGCGCACTGAAGCCGGACCTGGTGCTGGTCTTCGGAGGCAGCGACCACTTCAGGCGTCCCGGCTTCGCGGAAGCCCTCCGGGAAGTCTTCCCCGGATCGGCCATGCTCGGGTGTCCCACGGCCGGCGAGATCGTCCGGGAAGGGGCCCTGGAGGGCCACGTCGTCCTCACGGCCTTGAAGGTCCAGACCCCCGCCTTCCGGGTCGTCGCGACGCCCCTGGGGTGCATGGAGGGTTCCAGGGCCTCGGGCGAGGCCCTCGGCTCGGCGCTCGGGGCACCGCTCGGCGAGCTGCCCCTCCGGGGGGTCATGCTGCTGGGCCAGGGCGTCCGGGTGAACGGGAGCGCGATCATCCGAGGGCTGGCCGATGTCGTCGGCCGGGAGGTCCCGATCTGCGGAGCCCTCGCCGGGGACGGCGGGGCCTTCGAGCGTACCTTCACGCTGCACGACGGCCAGGTCTCGGACCGGGACATCGCCGCCCTGGGCTTCTACGGTGAAGGCATCGAACTCCGGACGGCGAGCGCCGGGGGATGGATGCCCTTCGGGCCGGTGCGCCGCATCACGCGGGCGAGGGACAACGTACTCCACGAGCTGGACGGCGAGCCGGCGCTGGCCATCTACCGTCGCTACCTGGGGGAATGGGCCCGGGAGCTGCCCGGTTCGGGGCTGCTCTTTCCCATCAGCCTTCTCGAGGACGGCCAGGGAGAGACCGGCTTGACCCGGACCCTCCTGGGCATCGACGAGGCCTCGGGAAGCCTGATCCTGGCCGGCGACGTGACCGAACACTGCTGCGTCAGGCTCATGCACGCGGACACGGGCGGACTGGTGGAAGGGGCCCGGATCGCGGCGAGATCGGCCCTGGGCGAATGGGAGTCCGCCGATCTGGCACTCCTGTTCAGCTGCCTCGGCCGGAAGCTGGTCATGGGCGGGCGGGTGGACGAGGAGGTGGAAGCGGTCACGGACCTCCTGAAGGGGAGCCCGCTCGTGAGCGGGTTCTATTCCTACGGCGAGATCGGGCCGCACAGCCGGTTCTCGGACAGCAAGCTCCACAACCAGACCATGACCGTCACCCTCCTGAGGGAGCGTCCCTGACCCAGCCGCCATGCACAAACTCCTGGCCATCCAACTGAGGAAGCACCTGGGAATCCACGCCGAGGAGGGGAGCCCCATCCCCGGGGACACCCCGCTCCTCAGGAGGCTCTCTCCTTTCCTGAAGGCCGTGGACGCCGGCTACACCCAGTTCGACCGCGACCTCTCCCTGGGCCACCGCAGCCTGATCATCAGCAACCAGGAGCTGCGGGAGATGTACGAGCGCGAGAACCGGTGCCTCGAGCAGCACCTTGCGATGCTGGAGGGGCTCCGGCGCGCCGCCCAGCAGCTGGCGCCGGATTCCGGGTTCCCGGGCCAGCCGGAGCTGGGGGCCCACGATCCCCAGGCGCTCCTGGACTTGATGGACAGGCTGATCCGCGAACGGACCGAGACGAGGACCCACTTGGAGACCCGGGAGGCCCAGTACCGGAGCGTGCTCGAGTCCCTGATGGAGGTCGTGTTCCAGCTGGATGCGGATGGACGATGGCAGTTCCTCAACGGCGCCTGGACCGAACTCACCGGTTTCTCGGTGGAGGAATCCCTCGGGCAGCCCTTCCACCATGCCTTGGTCCAGGAGGACCGTCCGGAGATCCTCCGGCAGTTCGACCGGCTCCGCACGGGCGTCGAGCGGACCGAGACCCTGGATGTGCGGTTCCGGACCCGGGAGGAGGGGACGCGGTGGTTCCGGGTGCGGGCGCGGGCTCCCCAGGGCGGGATCGCGGGAATCTCCGGGACCCTCACCGACATCACGGAGCAGAAGCGGGGGGAGACGGCCCTCCTCCAGGCACAGAAGCTGGAGAGCCTGGGAGTCCTCGCCGGGGGGATCGCCCACGACTTCAACAACCTGCTCGTCGCGATCATGGGGAACGCGGACCTGGCGCGGCAGCGCCTCCAGGACCGCGACCCTTCGAAGGCCGAGCACCATCTGCTGCAGGTTTCCGCCGCCATCGAGCGGGCGGCGGAGCTGTGCCGCCAGCTCCTGGCCTACTCCGGGAAGGGCCGCTTCACCATCGAGACCCTGGACGTGAACACCCTCGTGAGGGAAATGGCCCACCTGCTGCGGGTTTCCATCAGCAAGAAAGTGAGCCTCGACTATCGCCTCGCGGAGGGGCTGCCCGCCATCGAGGCGGATCCGTCCCAGATCCGCCAGGCCGTGATGAACCTGGTCATCAACGCCTCGAAAGCCATCGGGGACCAGGACGGCCGGATCCTCGTCGAGACCGGCCTCGGCCGGATGTCGAACGACCCGGCCCTGCACGACTACCTGTCCTACGACATGGAAGCGGGGCCCTGCGTGTACGTGCGGATCCAGGACGACGGGTGCGGCATTGACGAGGAGACCCTCAAGCGGATCTTCGACCCCTTCTTCACGACCAAGTTCACGGGCCGGGGGCTGGGGCTGGCCGCCATCCTGGGGATCGTCAGGAGCCACAAGGGCTCCCTGCGGGTGGACAGCCGGGTCAACGAGGGGACCACCTTCTGCCTCCAGTTCCCGGTCTCCTCCCGCACGGCCGCCGTCCAGGCCCCCGCGGAGCCGGCCGGAAGACCGCTGCGGGGCCAGGGCCTCGTGCTCCTGGTCGACGACGAGCCGACCGTGAGGGAGATCGTCGCCGAGGCTCTCGAGGTGATGGGCTTCACGGTGGCCGAGGCCTCCGACGGCCAGGCCGGAGTGGAGGCCTTCGCGGCCCGTCGGGACGAGTTCATCGCGGTGCTCCTGGACCTGACCATGCCCGTCATGGGCGGCGAGGAGGCCTTCCGCCGCATCCAGCTGCTGAGCCCGGGAGTCCCGATCATCCTCATGAGCGGCTACAGCGAGCAGGAGGCCACGAGCACCTTGAACAGCCCCGGCCTGGCCGGCTTCCTGCAGAAGCCCTTCAAGCTCCTCGACCTCAGCCGCGAGCTCCAGAGAGTCCTAGCGACCTCCCAGCCGGCATAGGCGCTTCAGGAAATCCGGCTGTCGAGCACCGCCCGCACGACCTGGCCGATCCGGGAGAGCGGCACGGGCTTCCGGAGCATCTTCGCGAACCCCATCTCCTGCGCCGACACCTCGTCCAGGATCTCGGCGTAGCCCGTCAGCAGGATGACCGGAAGGCCGGCCCGGATCTCCCAGATCGTCTTCGCCAGTTCCGCTCCCGTCAGCTCCGGCATCACGAGGTCCGTGACCACGAGATCGAAGCGGCCGGGATCCCGGCGCACCCATTCCAGGGCCCGCACCGGCGAGTCGGACATCTCCACTTCGTAGCCGGCGTAGGTCAGGGCGTCCTGGAGCATGGCCCCGATGACCTTCTCGTCGTCGACGACCAGGAGCCTCTCCGAACCCTGGAACATGGGAGGCTCGGCGGAGGCGGCCGCCCCGGCTGCCAGGCGCACCGAGGGGAAGTAGACGGTGAACTTGGTCCCCCTGCCCACCTCGCTGTCGACCTGGATGCTCCCCCCCATGCCCACGACGATGCCATGCACGATGGAAAGGCCCAGCCCGGTGCCCTCCCCGACCTGCTTGGTGGTGAAGAACGGCAGGAAGATCTTCTTGCGGGTCTCCTCGTCCATGCCCTGGCCCGAGTCGCTCACGCTCAGGCGCAGGTAGTCCCCTGCGGGAAGGGTGCCTTCGAGCAGCACCAGCGGGACGTCCAGCCGAGTGGTGTCCAGCACGACCTCCATCACCCCGCCCCGCTCCCGCATGGCATGGAAGGCGTTGGTGCAGAGGTTCATCACCACCTGGTGGATCTGGCTGGCGTCCGCCAGGGCCTGCATCCCCCGCCCGAAGATCCTCTGCCGGATGGTGATGGTGGACGGGATCGCGGCCCGGAGCAGCTTGAGCGACTCCTTGATGATGGAATCCACCTGGACGGGCTGCTTCACCTGCTCGGTCTGCCGGCTGAAGGTGAGGATCTGCTGGACCAGTTCGCTCGCCCTCCGGCCCGCGGAGGCGATCTCCTTCAGGTAGCCGCACACCTTCGCGTCGAGGCCCGGCCGGTTCAGCGCCATTTCCGTGTAGCCCATCACGGGCGTGAGGATGTTGTTGAAGTCGTGGGCGATGCCGCCCGCCATGACGCCGATGGCCTCCATGCGCTGGGAATGCCTCAACTGGACCTCCAACTCGGCTTCCCGCGTGATGTCGCGCGAATTGGTCACCACATACTGGACCCGGCCCGCGACGTCCCTGACGGGGGACATGGTCGTGTCCGTGTCGTACCGCGTCCCGTCCGCCCTGACGTTGATGATGTGTCCGCTCCAGGCCTCGCCCCTCCGGACCGTGTCCCAGAGCCGCCGGTAGAACGAGTCCGTCTGCTTGTTGCTCCGCAGGACGTCCAGCGTATTCCCGACCAGCTCGGAGAGGGCCAGGCCGGTCAAGGTCTGGGAAGCGGGGTTGGCGTAGAGGATCACGCCCCGCGTGTCCGCGACGATGACGGAGTCGGAGGCCTGCTCGATGGCCGCCGAAAGGCGCTTGAGTTCCTCCTGCGCGCGCTTCGATTCCGTGATGTCGCCCAGGACCCCGAAGGACCCCACCCGTTTCCCGTCCCGGTTCAGCAGGTGCGTTCCGGAAGCCAGGAAATGGCCCGGGGAGCCGTCCTTCCGGATGAGGCGCACCTCGAACTGGTCTCCGGCGCGGTGTTCCATGCGGTCCCGGTAGGCGGCCAGGTCCTCTTCCCGGATGAGGATCGAGTCCTTCCGGCCGACGATCTCCTCCACGGTGTAGCCGAGCATCTCCGCCATGCGGGGGTTCGCGAAGATGATCGTCCCGTCGAGATCGCTCACCAGGATCCCCTCGCGGAGCTGCTCCACGAGGCAGCGGTACTTCTCCTCGCTGTCCTGCAGCGCCAGTTCCGCGGCCTTCCGCCCGGACACGTCCCGGGCCACGGCGTTCACCTGCACCAGCACGCCATCCTGGAAGATCGGCTCGCTGTTCTCCTCGAACCAGAGGTAGTCGCCGCCCCTCGTCCGGACCCTGAATTCGACCCGCTCGTGGACGTTGCACTCCACCGCCCGCGCCAGGGCCTGCTTCGCCGCGCCGAGATCCTCCTCGTGGATGAAGTCGAGGATCGACCGACCCGCCAGGTCCTCGGGCTCGTAGCCCAGCCTCCGGATGCTCTCGCTGACGAAGGACAGGCACCCATCCGGCCGATAGGAGAAGATGATGTCCTGGATGTGGTCGATGATCCTGCGGTATTTCTCCTCGCTCAGGCGCAAGGCTTCCTTGGCGTTCCGGCTCTCGGTGATGTCGCGGGCGACGCCGTTGATCTGCACCAGCACCCCCTCGTGCAGGATGGGTTCGCTGTTCGCCTCCACCCACACGTAGGCGCCGTTCTTGCTCCGCAGCCTGCACTCGACCGGATCGAACGCGCCCTCGTGGATGGCCCGGTCGACGGCGCGCCGGATCACGGGGCGGTCCTGGGGGTGCAGGAATCCGTAGAGGCTCTTGCCCACGATCTCCTGCACCTCGTAGCCGATCTGCCTGACGCTCCCGCTGACGAACGAGACCACGCCGTCGGGCGTGTACGAGTAGATGATGTCCCGGATGTTGTTCACGATCCGGCTGTAGCGGGCCTCGCTCCGGTGCAGCGCCTCCTCGGCGGACCTGCGCTGGGTGATGTCGCGGAGCACGCAGGTGACCTGGATCAGCCGGCCATCCCGCAGGACAGGGTCGCTGTGCTCCTCCATCCACAAGTATCCGCCGTCCTTGCAGCGGATCCGGACCTCGACGCCGGATCCCTTCAAGGTCCGGAGGGTCTGGAGGAAGGCATTCCTGCTGATCTCGAGATCGTCGGGATGGACGAATCCGAAGAGGTCCCGGCCCGCGATCTCCTCGGGGAGGTAGCCCAGGTGGCTGACGCTGCCGCTCACGAAGGAGATGGTCCCGTCCGGAAGGTGCGTGAAGATGATGTCCCGCACGTTGTCCATGATCAGCCGGTAGCGCTCCTCGCTCCGGCGCAGGGCCTCCTCGGTCTTCTTCCGTTCCGTGATGTCGAAGAAGGCTCCTTCCACGCCCGTGATGTTCCCCTGGCCGTCCCGGTTCAGCCTCGAATAGGTCGAGACGATGATCGGGGTCCCATCGGACTTCCTGAGGGTCACCTCGAAGTCCCTGACGAAGCCCTGCTCCGCGATGGCGGCGAGGAAGAAACGGCGCTCTCCGGCGTCCAGGTACATGGACTCGGTGATGTCGCGCCCGATCAGCGCGTCCACGTCCGGATACCCGAGCAGCCTCGCCCCGGAGGGACTCATGAGGGTCAAGCGCCCCTCCCGGTCGCAGCGGTAGAACACCTCCTGCATGGTCTCGAAGAGGCGGCGGAACTTCTCCTCGCTTTCCCGGAGGTTCTTCTCGGCCTTCTTCCACTCGGTGATGTCGCTGATGACGGCGAAGGAGCCGACCACCGCGTTCCGGTCGTCCCGCAAGGGAGAAGCGGAGATGAACGTGCAGATCCGCCCGCCGTCCTTGCGGAGGAGATCCGCCTCGTAGCGTTCGCTGATCCCGACGTGCCGGTCCTTCAGCCGCTCCAGGTAGCCGGCCCGGATCTCGGGCGCCATGATTTCGAAGAACGGGCGTCCCAGCAGCTCCTCTTCCGGATACCCCAGCATGGCGGCCATCCTGGAATTCACGAACGTGATGCGCGTGTTCCGGTCCCCGGCCAGGATGCCTTCGTTCATCTGTTCCACGAGTTCCCGGTACTGCCTTTCGCGGGCCAGCAGTTCCGCCTCCGCCCTCCCCCGCTCCTCCCGCTCCCGCCGGAGTTCCAGGGCGCGCAGCCCCATGGCCGCCACCAGGTCGACGAAGGACTGCGACCAGACCTTCAGGACCTCGACCCTGCTTCCGGGAAGGACCGGGATCCGGCCCGCCGCCCGGAGCCCGCGGCGCCGTCTCCGGCTGTCGGGCCGGTAGGGCCCCACCTGCAGGACGGCCAGGGTGGCGCCCTCGACCTCGATGGGGAACCCGAGACACTGGCCCCCTTCCGGCATCGGGCTCCCGCTTCCGGGGAGCTCCGGACTGGCCGCCAGGACCGTTCCATCCGCGTCCAGCAGGCGTGCCGGCAGCCCCGCGAGCTTCGACAGGGCCCGCACCAGCGGGTGCAACTGACTCCCGCTCACCAGCTCGGATAGTTTGGCGGAACCCATGGACATGGCATCGAACCATGGCGGTCCACGGATGAATCCGGGACGGAATCCTAGAGGACCATCGGACTCGGTCCTGGGTTCAGGCTTGGGCCAGCTTGATCTTTCCTCAAGGTTACCGTGAACGTGCTCCCCTTGTCGGCCTCGCTTTCCACCGTGACCTCCCCGCCGTAGAGGTAGGCGAGCCGCTTGAGGATGGAAAGGCCGAGGCCGCTCCCCAGGATGTTCATCGTCTTCTGGTTCTTGATGCGGGTGAACTCGCTGAACAGCCGGGCCACTTCCTCCCGGGTCATCCCGATGCCCGTGTCCCGGACGGCGATGGACACCGCGGGACCGTCCTCCCGGACGGCCACGACCACCGTGCCCCCGTCCTTGTTGTACTTGACCGCGTTCGAGATCAGGTTGTTGAACATGATCTCGAGCTCCCCAGCGTCCGCCTTCATCGCGAGGGATTCGGGCCCCTCGAAGGAGACGGCCACCCTCTTCTCCGCCGCGAGCCCCCCGTGGGTCTCGATGGCCTGCCGCGCCACGGCGCAGATGTCCACGTCCGACAGGGTCCGCTTCTTCTGCCCCGACTCGATCCGCGTCAGGTCGAGCAGGTCGAAGATCAGCTTCTTCATGCCTTCCAGGCGGATGATGGAGCGTTCCACCAGATGGTCGTAGTCCTTGATGGAATCCCCGGCCATGTGGTCCCGCAGGATGAACATGTTGCCCTGCACGGCGGCCAGGGGGGACTTCAGCTCGTGGGCGAGGACCGACAGGAACTCGAAGCGGATCTGGCGCCGCTCCCCGGCCAGCTTCGCGGCCTGCCGCTGGACCATGCAGTGCTTGGTGCTCTTGTGGACGGTGGCGCGCAGCTCCTCCGGCGTGAACGGCTTGGCCAGGAAGTCGAAGGCCCCGCTCTTGGTGGCCTGGACCGCGGTCTCCAGGGAGGCGTAGGCCGTGACCATCACCACAAGGATGTCCTGCTTCCTCTCCTGGAGTTCCGTGAGGACATCCAGTCCGGAGATCCCCGGGAGCTTGTAGTCCAGCAGCATGATGTCGGGACGGTCCGAATCGACGACCTGGAGCGCGGCTTCACCGGATTCGGCCTGGCTGACGCGGAAGTTCACGTCGCTCTGCAGGTCGGCCAGGTGCGCGGAGTAGTTCCGGAGGGCGCGCTCCACGGAAAGCCGCATGCCCATCTCGTCGTCCACCACCAGAAGATGCAGGGTCTCGGTCACTGGGCCTCCCTTCCCGAATGGTTCCTGGACAGCCGGGGCAGCTTGACCCGGAAGGTGCTTCCCGTCGGCCCGGCCTTGGGATCGACGTTGGATTCGACCGAGATGTCCCCCCGGTGCAACTTCACGATTCCGTAGACGACGGGCAGCCCCAGGCCCGTCCCCTTCCCCATCGTCTTGGTGGTGAAGAAGGGCTCGAAGATCTTCTTGAGGTTCTCCCGCGGAATGCCCACGCCCGTGTCCTGGAATTCGAAGACGACCCAGGAATCGTCCCCCCGGGTCCGGACGCTGAGCTTGCCGCCGTCGGGCATGGCGTCGTAGGCGTTCACCGCGAGATTCAGCAGGACCTGGACCACCTGGTCCTGGTCCACCTCGGCCACGGGGTCCTCCTCCTCGTGCAGGATCTCCAGCTCCACGTTCCCCGGCCGGGGCAGGTTCGCCAGGGTCGAGGCCACCAGCTCCCGGATGTCGACGGACTGGTGGGCCACCTTGTTCTGCCGCGCGAAGTCCAGCAGGCCTGCGACGATCCGTTTGCAGCGGTTGGCCTGCTCCGCGATCATCTTCAGGTCGTCCCGGATGGCCGCCTCCTTGTCGCACTCCTCCAGCAGCAGGTTGGTGTACATGATCACCACGCCCAGAGGATTGTTGATCTCGTGGGCCACCCCGGCCGCCAATTGCCCCATGCTGGCCAGGCGCTCGGAGTGCATGAGGTTCTCCTGGGTGGTGGCCAGGCGGTCGTTCAGGTGGGACAGCTCGAGGATGGTCTTGAGGTGGTCGCTGATGACGTAGGGCAGGCACATCTCGCTCTCCGCCAGCCCCTTGTGCACGGCGACCGCGTGCTCGCGGCAGGAAGGATAGCCGCAGGCGCCGCAGTTGAGCTCGTCCTCGGGGGACTGCTTGCCCATCCGCTTCATGATCCCGGCGATGATCCCCTCGTCGATGTCCGTGACCCGCTGGTCCAGGGACCGGTAGGTCCGGGTCAGGTCCAGGTTGGCGAAATGGTCGATGGACTTCTGCCAGTGCTCCTGGTCCTGGGTGCGTTCCCGGTAGCGGGTGTAGCTGCTGACCCGCGCGCGCCGCTGGAACAGGTTCTCCCTGCTGCTCAGGCCGGGACCGGTGATGCAGCCGTTGCAGGAGAGGAGCTCCACCAGGTTCGCCTCCATGCCGCCCCCGGCAAACTCGTTCAGGGCGTTCATGAAGTTGTGGAGGCCGTCCGTGGCCACCACGTCGTTGATCACCAGGTCCTCCTGGATCCCGGCGGCCTGCAGCAGGCCGTGGCTGATCGGGAACAACGAGCCGTTCCGGGGCTGGGGAGGGTCGAAATCGCACGGCTCGACGCCGGCGGGGGAGATCCCCGCCTTCCCGAACATCTCGCGCAGCTCCGTGAAGGTCAGCGCCACGTCCGGGCCGCCGATCACGTCGGGGTCCGCGGTCTCGGCCTTCTTCGCGATGCAGGGCCCGATGAACACCACCTTCAGGTCCGGACCGTGCAGGGACCTCAGGACTCGGGCCATGGCCACCATGGGGGAGACGATGGGGGAAAGGAAGGGCACCAGGTCCGGATGGTAGCGCTCCACGTAGCCCACGATGGCCGGACAGGTCGTGGCGATGTACTGGCGGCCCTTGTTGCGGATCATGTTCTCGCGGTAGCGGTCCGCCACCAGGTCGGCGCCGAACGCCACCTCGGTCACGTAGTCGAACCCCAGGGCGCGGACCATCCCCACCAGCACCCGGAAATCGCACTCCGCCTGGAACTCCACCGGGAAACTGGGCGCGAGGCACGCGGCGACGGAGGCCCCGCTCGAGAGCAGGGCCTCCGCGTCCTCGATCGAGGAGATCATCCGCTTGGCCTGTTGGCTGCAGACCTTCAGGCAGTTCCCGCACCCGATGCAGCGCTCGGGTATCACCATCGCCTGGCTCTTGGAGATGCTGATCGCCTTGGCCGGGCATTCCCGCACGCAGGTGTAGCAGATCCTGCAGCGGTTCATGACCTCCTTGACGAAGCAAAGGGACCCAGGTGCCATCTCTGGCCGGCTACTCCCGCGTTCGCTCATGGAGGCCCTCTCGCAGCGGGGGGAAGCCGCGTGGAGCGGCTTCCCCTGCGCCCATCATCTTACGCCAGGAGGCGCTTGACTTCGTTCCTGAGCTGCTCGGGCCGGACGGGCTTGTCGAGCATCAGGTCGGCCTTGATCCAGCTGGCGGCCCCGCTCGACTTGGGTGCGAGGTCCACCCCCGTCGCGGACTTGACGGCGGTCAGGATGATCACGGGCGTCTCGGGATAGAGACGCTTGATCTGATGGCAGAGCACGAACCCGGAGTCCAGGTTCTCCATCATGAGATCGAGGATGGCCAGGTCCGGGATCGTGGAGAGGATGGCGTCCTCGCCCTCCTTCTGTCCCTGGGCCTTGACCACCTCGTAGCCGTCCGCCTTCAGGATCATCTCGACATGTTCCAGCAGGTCGATGTCGTCATCAACAACAAGAATCTTCTTTGGCATGGTCATGGCATCGCCTCAATGGTTGTCACAACAAGACTTCGCGCTTCTGGTAGTGGGTGTGCAGCAGCTCGTGACTCTTGTGGCCCAGCGGCTTTCCGAGGAACTCGGCGTAGAGCCTCTGCACCCACTCGTTCTTGTGACTGACCCGCAGGCGGTCGTCCCGGTCGATCTGGTAGAGCGCGTTCATGCGCGCCTTGACCGCCTCGAGATCCGCGCCGAGGGGCTGGCCGCCGCCGTTGATGCAGCCGCCGGGGCAGGTCATGAACTCGATGAAGTGGAGATCCGAACGTCCGGCCTTGATCTCCTCCAGGATCTTGCGGGCCTGGCCGAGGCTGGAGACCACGGCCGCGCCCACCTCGAGGTCGCCGACCTTGACGCGCAGCTCCTTCGAGCCCTTCAGGCCGCGGAGGTCCTGGATCTTGTATTCCTTCAGCTCCTCCCCGGTGAGCAGGAAGTAGGCGCTGCGGACAGCCGCCTCCATCACGCCGCCCGAGGCCCCGAAGAGCTTGCCCGCGCTGCTCCGCTCCCCGAAGGGCGTATCCGCGGGTTCGGGCTCGATGGCTTCCGGGTCCACGCCGGAAATCCGGAAGAGTTCGGCCAGTTCGCGGGTGGTCAGCACGTAGTCGACGTCGGCCACGTAGTCTCGGCCCATCTCCGGGCGCTCGCATTCGAACTTCTTCGCAGTGCAGGGCATGATGGAGACGCTGACGATCTTCTTGGGATCGATGTTCTCCCGCTCGGCGAAGAAGGTCTTGATGATGGCGCCCATCATCTGCTGCGGGCTCTTGCAGGAGGAGACGTTGGGCAGGAATTCGGGATAGAACTCCTCGATGAACTTGATCCAGCCGGGGGAGCAGCTGGTGAACATGGGGAGCACGCCGCCGTTCTGCACGCGGTGCACCAGCTCCGACCCCTCTTCCATGATCGTGAGGTCGGCGGTGAAGGAGGTGTCGAAGACCCGGTCGAAACCCACGCGGCGGAGCGCGGCGACCATCTTGCCGTCGAAGTCCACGCCGGGCTTGTAGCCGAACTCCTCGGCGATCGAGACGGAGACCGCCGGGGCGTGCTGGACGACCACGACCTTCTCGGGGTCGGCCAGGGCCTGCATCACCTCGTCCACGTACTTGTGCTCGGACAGGGCGGCGGTGGGGCAGACCAGGATGCACTGGCCGCAGTTGATGCAGCTGGAGACGTTCAGGCCCAGGTTGAAGGCCGTCCCGACGTAGGCCCGGGAACCGCGGTTGACGAAGTCGATGGCGGAAACGCCCTGGACCTCCTCGCAGACTCGGACGCACTTGCCGCAAAGGATGCACTTCTCCGGATCCCGGATGATGGAGGGACTGGAGATGTCCTTGGGCCGGCGCGAGCGGTCGCCCTGGAAGGCGCGGTCGCGGACGCCGTTCTCCGCGGCCAGCTTGGCAAGGTCGCAGTTGCCGTTCCGGGCGCAGTAGAGGCAGTCGTCCGGATGGTTGCTGAGGAGCAGCTCGATGATCGTCTTCCGGGCCTGCATGACGGCCGGAGTGTTGGTCCGGATCTTCATGCCCTCGGCGACGGGGTGCGAGCAGGAGGGGACCAGGCCGCCGAAGCCCTCGACTTCGACGACGCACATGCGGCAGGTCCCGGAGGGCAGGAGCCCTTCCATGTGGCAGATCGTGGGCACGTGGATCCCGGCTCTCGTGAGGGTCTGCAGGATCGTTTCGCCCTTCTTGGCCTCGATTTTCTGGCCGTTCGCTTCAATGGCAAACATGGCGCTACCTCAATTCATAGCCGGTTGGGTGAATTCGATGTCGCAGCGCAGGCAGCGCCGCGCTTCGCACAGCGCGTGATTCTCCGAGGGGCAAAGGTCCACTTCCTTGAAGTTCTTCACGCGCGCTTCCACGGAGAGATGGTCGATGTGCAGGCGGCCGACGGCCTCGCCCTCGTCCTCCGAGCTGACCGGGGCGACGTAGACCGTGGGCAGCAGGACGGACGGGAGCTTCCTCAACTGCTTGCCGGACAGGTAGCGGTCCATCATGATCGCGGCGTTCCTGCCCGCGGCGATGGCGGCGACGACCGTGCTGGCGCCGGTGACGACGTCACCGCCGCCGAAGATTCCCGCTTCGCTGGTGACGCAGGATTCCGGATTGACCGCCAGGAAGCCCTGGCGGCTTGCCTTGAGGTCACCGCAGACTTCCAGTTCCGGTTCCTCGCTGATGGCCACCACCAGGGTGTCCACCGCCGTGACGAACTCGCTGCCCGGGATGGGAACCCACTGGGCGCGCCCGCTCTCGTCGCGCTCGCCCAGCTCGTTGCGCTGGCACTCCAGGCCGGTGAGCTTCCCGTTGGCGGACTTGATGCTGATGGGCATCACCAGCGTCTCGAGCTTGACGCCTTCCTCCAGGGCCGCCTCGATCTCCTCGGCGTAGGCGGGCATCTCGTTGCGGGTGCGCCGGTAGAAGATCGTCACGGAGTCCACGTCCTTCTGCCGGATGGCCACGCGGGCCGCATCGATGGCGCTGTTGCCGCCCCCGATGATGCCCACGCGACCCTTGCCCAGTTCCGTGCCGTGCAGGTTGTAGGCCTTCAGGAACTGGATGCCGGGCAGGATGCCTTCCACGTTGTCCCCGGGGAGGGGGAACTTCTTGCTGCGGTGGGAGCCGATGGCCAAGTAGATGGCGCTGTAGCCGTCCTTCTTGAGGCTCTCGAGGGTGAAGTCCTTGCCGAGGGCCTGGTTGAACTTGATCTCCACGTTCCCGTTGAGGAGGGACTCGATCTCCTTCTGGAGCGTGGGACGGGAGAGGCGGTACTCCGGAATCGCGGCGACGAGCATGCCGCCGGCCTTGGCCTCCTTCTCGAACACCGTGACCTTGTAGCCCAGGATGGAGAGGCTGTGGGCCGCCGTGAGTCCGGAGGGACCGGCACCGATGATCGCCACGCGCGGGGCGTTGGGCCGGGTCCGGATCGCGTACTTGTAGGCGGACGGATCGACGTGGTCCACCACGAAGCGCTTGAGGTGCCGGATGGCGATGGGCTCTCCGCCCGTCGTCCCGCAGCGGCAGACGTTCTCGCAGGGATGGTGGCAGACCCGGGCGCAGGCGGACGGGAAGGGATTCACCTCGCGGATCGCGCGGTAGGCCTCCTCGTACTCGCCGCGGCCGATGTGGGCCACGTAGCGCCAGACTTCCGTGCCGACGGGGCAGCCGTTCTGGCAGGGCGCGCCGACGAGCTCGCGGCAGGACCCGGAGGGGCAGCGGCGTTCGTAGATGTGGGCCTCGTACTCGTCCCGGAACCACTTCAAGGTCGAGAGCACGGGATTGGGGGCCGTCTGGCCGAGACCGCAGAGGGAGGTGCGCTTGATCGTCTCGCCCAGTTCCTGGAGGAGCATCACGCCCTTCATGCGGATGAGGGTCTCGACGCCTTCCTCGCTCCTGCGGCTCCGGGTGATGGACTTGAGGATCTCCAGCATGCGGCGCGTGCCTTCACGGCAGGGGATGCACTTCCCGCAGCTCTCGGACTGGATGAATTCCATGAAGTATTTCGCGAGGTCCACCATGCAGGTGTTCTCGTCGAGGACCACGAGGCCGCCGGAGCCCATGATGGCGCCGAACTTCTTCAGCTCCTCGTAGTCGCAGGCCAGGTCCAGGTGCGCCTCGGGGATGCAGCCGCCCGAGGGGCCGCCGATCTGGACGGCCTTGCACTTCTTGGCGTTCGGGATGCCGCCGCCCACGCCGAAGACGACGCTGCGGATGGACGTGCCCATCGGGACCTCGACCAGCCCCGTGCGATAGACCATGCCGGACATGGCGAACACCTTGGTGCCCTTGGACCCCTCGGTCCCGATGGCTGCGAAGGTCTGGGCGCCATTCTGCATGATGGAAGGCACGTTGGCGAAGGTCTCCACGTTGTTGATGACCGTGGGCTTGCCGAAGAGGCCGGACTGGATCGGATAGGGGGGACGGGGCCGCGGCATGCCGCGCTTGCCCTCGATGCTGTGCATCAGGGCCGTCTCCTCGCCGCATACGAAGGCGCCCGCGCCCATCTTGATGATGATCTCGAGCTTGAACCCGCTGCCCAGGATGTCCTGGCCCAGGAGGCCATACTCCTTGGCCTGGGCGATGGCGATCTTCAGGTTCTTGATGGCCAGGGGGTACTCGGCCCGGATGTAGATGTAGGCCTTGGTGGCGCCGATGGCGTAGCAGCCTGTGATCATGCCTTCCAGCAGCCGGTGCGGGTCGGATTCGCAGACCGCGCGGTCCATGAACGCGCCGGGATCGCCCTCGTCGGCGTTGCAGATCATGTACTTCTGGTCGCTGGGCGTGTCGAGGGCCATCTGCCACTTGCGCCCGGTCGGGAAGCCGCCGCCGCCGCGCCCGCGCAGGCCGCTCGCCACGACGTCCGTCACCACCTCCTGGCGGGTCTTGCCGTGGAGGAGCTTGTAGAGCGCGGAATAGCCGCCACGGGCGATGTACTCGTCGATGGACGTGAAGTCGATGAGGCCGGAGTTGGCCAGGACGAGACGCTTCTGGATGGCGAGGAAGGGATGCTGGTCGAGGAAGGCGATCTTGTCGTAGGGCTTCAGGCAGTCGTTGCGGTGCTGGCCGAGCGCCATGCCGCTGGGGATCGTCCCCGCGAAGAACGCTTCGAGCAGGCCGTCCACCTTGTCGGCGGTGACGTTCCCGAAGGCGACGCGGGTGCGGCCGGGCATCTGGATGTCCACCACCGGCTCGACGGAGCAGAGGCCCACGCAGCCGACTTCGTTCACTTCCACGTCCAGGTTCCTCGCCGAGCAGAACGCCTTGATCTGCTCGAGCGTCTTGTCGGCGCCGGCGCCCAGGCCGCAGGTCCCTGCCCCGACGTAGATCACCGGCTTGGCGACGGTGTCCCGGCGCAGCGAGGCGATCAGTTCCTCGAGCTTCTCACCCGAGACGGACTTGAAGGGTCCGCCCTTGAGGGCATTCAGGAGTTCCGGCGAGGGCTTCGCCGGGATGTCCCAGCAGAATCCTTGATCAAGCGTTGACATGGGTCTGCTCCTTCTCACGGCACTCGTCGAGAATGCGCTGCAGCTTCATCGGAGAAACCTTGGCGTAGAAGTGGCCGTTGATGTTCACCACGGGCGCCAGTCCGCACGCCCCCATGCACGCCACGGTCTCGAGGCTGAACATCTTGTCCCGCGTAGTCTCGCCCGGCTGGATCTTGAGGGTCTTGGTCACCATGTCCAGCGACTTCGCGGACCCCTTGACGTGGCAGGCGGTGCCTCGGCACACCATCACGTGGTACTTCCCCTTGGGCTGGAAGCGGAACATGTTGAAGAAGGTCGCGACACCGAAGATCTTGCTGGAAGACAGGTTCAGCGCCTTCCCGACCTGGGTGATGGATTCCTGCGACAAGTATCCTTCGGACTCCTGGACCTCCTGGAGGATCGGAATCAAGTGATCCCGCCCGGCGTTCGGGTGCTCCTTCAAGATGGTCTCAACGCTTTTAACGGTCGGCATACCGTTTCTCCTTTGGCGCGTTGGCGCGGTTATTGGTGAAAAAAGCGACTCGTTCGAGAGCACTGGTCAGGTCGATCTCCTCGAGAGCGACCCCTACTGGAATGCGGATGGGAACCGGCGCGAAGTTGAGGATTCCCTTCACGCCGACCTTCACGAGGCGGTCCGTGACGCGCTGGGCGACCGGTCCCGGCACGCAGAGGATGACGATCCGGATCTCCTCCCGCTTCACCACCTCCTCGGCCTGGTCCATGAGGTAGCAGGGGACCCCGTTGTAGACCCGGTTCGCCTTGGCCGGATCCTCGTCGAAGGCGGCCACGATCTTCAGCGTGGCCCGCCGGCTTTCCAGGAAGGTCATGAGGGCCCGGCCGAGATTGCCGGCCCCGACGACCGCGACGTGGTGGACCTTGCTGGCGTCGAGGACATCGTTGATGTGCTTGACCAGCTCGGCGATCTCGTACCCGTAGCGCGGGACTCCGAAATACCCGATGCACATCAAGTCGCGACGGATCTGGGAGGCGGACAGCCCCATCATGGCGGCGAGGTCGTGGGAGAAGACGTGCTTCTTGTCCTTCGGGAAGTAGTCGGTCAGCAGCGCGCGGTAGCGCGTGAGCCGGCTCATGACCTTGTTCGAGATTTGCATCGGAGACCTCGTGATGTGAAAGATTTCACATCGTTTCACAAAGTAACGCCAAGTCTCTACCCAACTCTTTTGAAACGTCAACAGCTTTCATCCCCGGAAAAGAGATTCACCCCCTGCCCGGGCACTTTTATGACATCTTTGTCCACGCAACCATCTTGCGCCATCAAAGATGACATTTGAATAATTCGGCATTTTATATATTTCAGATCAAAATATCTTTATAACAAAATACCATTAACTATTGTTATTTTCATTCCCTCCCCTGCTTTTCCTGGGGATTCGAGGGTCCTCCGCCCGGGGAGAGGTACGTACGAACCCCGGGCCTGGAGGTCACCCTCCAGGCCCGGGGTGGTGTCGCCGCCCTGGCGGGGCGCGGCGCTACGCGGGAACTTTCGGCTTCTTGAGGTACTTCTCGAGGATGAGCGGAACCTCGCTGGGCGTGACGGGCCCGTAGACCTGGCCGTCCACCATGATCACCGGCGCGAGGCCGCAGGTGCCCAGGCACCGGCTGACATCCAGGGAGAACATCCCGTCCTTCGTGGTCTCGCCGAACTGGATGCCCAGTTCGTCCATGAGCCGCTGGCCGAGCTTGTCCGCGCCCTTCACGTAGCAGGCGGTGCCCATGCAGACGTTGATCATGTGCTTCCCGCGGGGCTGGAGCCTGAACAGGTGGTAGAAGGTGGCGACCCCGGTCACCTTGGCGAGGGGGATCTGGGCCAGCTGGGCGACGGCGTGCATCTGCTCCTGGCCGAGGTAGCCGAAGTGGTGCTGCACCATCTGCAGGATGACGATGAGATTGCTCTCCGGATGCTCGTCACCCTTGTGTTCCTCGATGTACTTGAGGATGTGTTCGGGAAGCGCGCTCACGCACTTGGTCTTGACGTCTTCCCAGTTGTCGGTCGTATCGTGGCAGGAGTAGCTCACCGGATCCCCCTAGGCATGCGGGCTTGGTAATGGGTGTGGAGAAGGGCGTGCGCCAGCTCGCCGTTCGGCTCGCCGATGTATTCCTCGTAGAGCTTCGTGATCGCGGGATTCTCGTGGGACCGGCGCAGCTGCTTGTGGGCGTCCACGTCGTAGAGCGCCTTGGCGCGGAGCTTGGCCAGTTCGGGATCCAGCACGTTCATCGAGAAGGGAGGATAGGGCTGCCCGCCGCCCATGATGCACCCGCCGGGGCAGGCCATCAGCTCGACGATGTGGTAGTTCTTCTCCCCGCTCTTGATGTAGTTGAGGGCCTTCTTCGCGTGGGTGAGCCCATCGCAGACCGCGACGTTGACTTCCTTGCCGGCGATGGTGACCGTGGCTTCCTTGAGGCCGACGATGCCGCGCACGTCCTCGAAGACCAGCGGACCCAGCTCCTCGCCGGAAAGCTTGACCGCCACGGTCCGGAGGGCCGCTTCCATCACGCCCCCCGTGGCCCCGAAGATGTCCCCGGCGCCGGAGGAGACGCCCAGCGGGCGGTCGAATTCACCCTCGGGCAGGTTGACGAAGTCGATGCCGTAGGACTTGATCATCCAGGCCAGCTCGCGGGTGGTCAGCACGGCGTCCGTGGCGATCTCCCCGTCGGGCAGCACGTGCTCCGGCCGATCGACCTCGTACTTCTTGGCGACGCAGGGCATGATGGCCACCACGAAGATGTCCTTCGGATCGATGCCCTTCCGCTCGGCGTAGTAGGTCTTGATCAGGGTGCTCATCATCTGCATCGGGGACTTGCAGGTGGATGCGAGGGGGATCATCTCCGGGTAGAACTTCTCCAGGAAATTGATCCAGCCCGGGCTGCAGCTGGTGAGCAGCGGCAGGGGGCCCGCCCCGTTCAGGCGCTTCAGGAACTCGGTGCCTTCCTCGATGATGGTGAGGTCCGCGCTGAAGTTCGTGTCGAAGATCGCGTCGAAGCCGAGGCGCCGCAGGGCGGTCACGAGCTGGCCCGTCACGGGGGTGCCGATCGGGAGCCCGAAGCATTCGCCGATGGTGGCGCGGATGGCGGGGGCCGTGTGCACGACCAGGTGCTTCTTGCCGATGGCGCCGCTCAGGGCCTTCCAAACGCGCTCGGTGTGGTCCTTCTCGAGGAAGGCCGCCGTCGGGCAGACCGCCACGCACTGGCCGCACTGGATGCAGGCGCTCTCGTCCATGGGGCCCAGGTTGGCGGGGCCCACGACGGTGTTGAAGCCGCGCCCGTGCTGGCTCAGGTTCTGGACGCCCTGGACCTCGGCGCAGACGCGGATGCAGCGGCCGCAGAGGATGCACTTCTCGGGGTTGCGCACCACGGACTTGCCGCTCTCGTCCGTGGGGAACTCCTTGCGCTTGCCCTCGAAGAGGCGCTCGCGGATCCCCAGGCGGTAGGCCTGGCGCTGCAGCTCGCAGTTCCCGTCGCGGTCGCAGGTCTGGCAGTCCTTCGGATGGTTGTCCAGGAGGAGCTCCACGATGTCGCGGCGGGCCTGGCGGATCTGGGGGCTGTTGGTCTGCACGACCATGCCTTCCCAGACCTGCTGGCTGCAGGAAGTGATGAAGTGGTTGAAGCCTTCGACCTGCACGATGCAGACCCGGCAGGCGCCTTCGAGGCTGAGGTCGGGGTGGTAGCAGAGCCTGGGGATGTTGATGCCCAGCTTCTCCGCCGCCGTCATGACAGTGGTTCCGGCGGGGACCTCGAGGGGTTCTCCGTCGATGGTGAGATGAATCATGGTTTCAGTCATCGGTTCGTTCCTGGGTCAATGGAGGACGGAGAATCAACCCCGCTCGACAGCGTCGAAGCGGCAAACCTGGAAGCACTGTCCGCACTTGATGCAACGCTCCTGGTCGATGGCATGGACTTCCTTGCGCTTGCCGGAGATGCACTCCACCGGGCAGTTGCGGGCGCACACGGTGCAGCCGATGCAGAGGTCCGGGTTGATGACGTAGCGGATCAGGGCCACGCACTTCTTGGAGCGGCAGCGCTTGTCGACGATGTGCTCGATGTACTCGTCCCGGAAGTGTTCCAGGGAGCTGAGGATCGGGTTCGGCGCGGCACGGCCCAGGCCGCACAGGGCGGTCTTCTGGCAGAGCCGGGCGAGCCGCTCCAGGTTGTCCAGGTCCTTCAGTTCAGCGGTCCCCTTGGTGATGCGCTCCAGGATCTCCTGCATCCGGGTCGTTCCCTCGCGGCAGGGCGTGCACTTGCCGCAGGACTCGTCCGTGGTGAAGGAGAGGTAGAACTTCGCGATGTCGACGATGCAGTCGTTCTCGGAGAGCACGATCATGCCGCCGGAGCCCATGATGGAGCCGGCCTTGGCGAGGGGCGCGAAATCCACTTCCATGTCCGCCCACTTGGCGGGGATGAAGCCCCCCGCCGGGCCGCCGGTCTGGATGGCCTTCAGGGGAATGTCGTCCTGGACGCCGCCGCCGATGTCGAAGACCACGTCCCGGAGCGACGTGCCGAGGGGCACTTCCACCAGGCCCGTGTGCTTCACCTTCCCGGCCAGGGCGAACACCTTGGTGCCCCCGCTCTCGTTCGTGCCGAGGCGCGCGAACCAGTCGCCGCCGTAGTTGATGATGGCACTGACGTTGGCGAAGGTCTCGACGTTGTTGATGCACGTGGGCTTGCCCCAGAGACCCTTGACCACCGGGTAGGGGGGACGCAGGCCCGGCTGGCCGCGCTCGCCCTCGATGGAGGCGATGAGGGCCGTCTCCTCGCCGCACACGAATGCGCCGGCACCCAGCCGGATTTCCAGGTCGAAGGCGAAGCCGGAACCCATGATGTCGTCGCCCAGCAGGCCCGCGGCCCGGCACTGGTCGATGGCGCCCTGGATCCGCTTGATGGCCAGGGGATACTCGGCGCGGATGTAGAGGAACCCCTTGTGCGCCTGGATGGCGAAGGCCCCGATGATCATGCCCTCGACGATGTTGAAGGGATCGGACTCCAGCATGCCGCGGTCCATGAACGCGCCGGGATCGCCTTCGTCGCCGTTGCAGATGAGGTAGCGAGTCTTCTCCTCCTGGCCGAGGGCCATCTGCCACTTCTTGCCCGTGGGGAAGCCGCCACCTCCGCGGCCCCGGAGCCTGGCCTTCAGCACCTCGTTGATGACCCACTCGGGATCCCGCTTGGAGAGCACGGTGGCGAGGGCCTTGAACCCGCCGTACACGACGTATTCATCGAAGCTCTCCGGGTCCACGACGCCGCAGTTCCTCAGGGCCACCCGGTTCTGGCGGTTGAAGAAGGCCACGTCGCCGTACATGTCGAAGAAGTCCTTGCCGACCATCTGGTCGGTCGCCAGGAGGCGCTCCACCGGCTTGCCTCCCAGGACGTGGCTGTCGATGATCTCGTCCAGGTCGCTCTCCGCCTGGATGCGGTAGATCGACTTGGAAGGCCGGTGCATGATGAAGAGGCACTTGCCCCGTTCCTCCTGCCGGCAGGCGCCGAAGCACCCCACCTTGGAGACCTTGATGTTCTCGTACTGGGGTACGCGGGCCTTGAGCTTCTCGGCGAACTTGTCCTTCATGACGTTCTCGCCTTCCAGGCCGCAGCGGATGCCGGCGCAGAAGATGAACTCGCTCTTGTGGATCTCCGAGAGGCTGTCGTCCAGCGCGTTCTCGACGACGGGAACCCCGCCCTGGATGTGGCTGGTGAAGATCTTGTGCACCAGTTCGCGGTTGACCCGCTCGTACTTCACCGGCAGCTGGCCCGGAACGCTGATGCCCACGATGGGCTCCTTGCTGCAGCGCCCCGTGCACCCCGTCTTGCGCATGACGATGTCCTGGCGGCCGGACGACTTCACGTGCTTGACGAACTCATCCATGACCTCCAGCGAACCCGCCGCGTGCTCGCACGTAGCCGAACCGACTTGGATCACGATCTTCTCTTGCAGCCTGCGTTCGGCCGTGGCTTCCGCCACGCGGGACCGCAGGCCCTCGAAGAATTGTGTCACCGAAGTGGACATGATCGACTCCCTTAGGATTGGGGTGGACTACCCCTGTTTTGATCTGGCAAACCTGCGGCTAACTCGATCCAGAGCACGTCCAGGCGCGAATGCGCCCGCAAAACTACCCCTAGATCGGCAGGTCCGACCTGGACTTGACAATTGTCGCGATCAACTAGCTCGCAACGGGTCGTCCCCGGGCGGACCGTCCTCCTTTCGACAAGGTGGCGTGAGGAGTGGTGAAGAACGCCACCCTTTCCAGGTGGCTGGTGATGTCGATCTCTTCGAGCGCGATGCCCGGCGGAATCCGGATGGGCACCGGCGCGAAGTTGAGGATCCCCCGGATCCCCGCCTTCACGAGCTGGTCCGTGACCCGCTGGGCCGCGGGTCCGGGCACGCAAAGCACCCCGATGCGGATGTCTTCGCGCGCCACGATCTCGTCCAGCGCCGACATCGGGTGGCAGGGGACGCCATTGATGACCCGGTTCGCTATGCTAGGATCATCGTCGAATGCCGCGACGACTTTCAGCGTGGCGCGCCTGTTTTCCAGGAAGGTCATCAAGGCCCTGCCCAGGTTGCCCGCCCCGATGATCGCGACGTTGTGCTGCTTGCTGGACTTCAGGACCACATTGATATGCTTGATCAGTTCCACGACTTCGTAGCCGTAGCGGGGCACGCCGAAGTAGCCGAGGCACATCAGGTCCCTCCGGACCTGGGAGGCGGACAACCCCACGATCGCGGCCAGTTCGTGGGAGAAGATGTAGGTCTTCCCTTTGGGAAAATAGTCGGTCAACAGCGCACGGTAGCGCGCCAGCCGTCCGATGACCTTGCTCGAAAGAACCATCTCCGTCCTTATAATGTGAAAAAATTCACATCGTTTCAAACAGCAACGAGTAGTATCTACTCATTGTGTAACGAATAGTGTCAACCGGTTCTGTCAGGAACGTCAATCCCTCCGCCCCGAATTGTGTTCCTCATCACGAGACAACGGATCCGGAAGGCGGCTCTTGTTTTCGGCTACGATCGACCCAGGGCGCCAGGAGGGCGCCGGCGCGCATTTCCCAGATCCCGCCCGGATGCCCGACAGGAACCCCAGCGGCCTTCGGCACCACTCCCCAGCGTGTTCCCATGGATGTTCAGCGACTGATCGAACTCGGCAACGAGCGCCGGAAGGCCAGGGATTTCCAGGGTGCCCTGGATTCCTATCGGCAGGCGATGGAACAGGATCCCGCGAATCAAGCGCTGCTGCTGGCCATGGGTGACGCATACCGGGGCTTGAAGGACTTCGAGAACAGCCTGCGGCTCTGGATGCAGAGCCTCGAGACGCACCCGAAGGATGTGCCGGTCCTGACCCGCGTGGCGGACGCGCACAAGAACCTCGGCCACCGGGATCTCGCCGTGGAGTTCTACCGCCGCGCCCTCGACCTCCAGAAGAACAACCGCTATGCCCTGATGGGGATTGGGGACCTCCACTACAAGGAGGGGAACTACCGGGAGGCGCTGGTCCACTGGGAACGCCTGCTGCAGGTCGATCCCCGCCTCATCAACATCATCACCATGGTCGGCAACATCCACCGCAGGCAGCACAACTTCGAGAAGGCGGTGGACTGTTTCAGCGCCGCCATCAAGCTGTCGCCGGACAACAACTATGCCATCTACGGGATGGCGGACGCGCTGCGCGGGCTCGGCCGCTACCCCCAGGCCGCTCCCTACTGGGAAGAGATCGCCCAGCGGGATCCTGGTTCAGTCCAGGTCCTGACCCGCGCGGGGGACTGCTTCTTCCGCCTCGGAGATCCCGTCAAGGCCGAGCAGTTCTTCCGGCGGGCCATGGCCATCCGCCCCGACGCCGCGGCCCTCCGCGGCCTGTCACGGATCCAGAGGAGCCGGGGGGAGTTCGCCGCCGCCCTCGCGAACTACGCGTGCATCCTCGCCCGGACTCCCGGCGACGCGCGCACCCTCGTCCTGGTCGGGGAGACGCTGTGCGAATCCGCCGGAAGGGAGGCCGCGCTCGACTACCTGCGAGGCCAGTTGAAGGACCACCCGGGCACCGGGGAGATCGAACACGCGATCCAGCGGCTGTCGGCCTCCTCCTGACCGGACGGATCCCTGCCCGGCCGGGGCGGGAAGCTGGGCTAGACTGGTTCCATCCCCCAGGAGTCTCGATGCGCCAGCTGTTCCTGTTTGCCTCACTCTCCGCCGTCCTCCCGGCCCAGCAAGTCGTCCTGGTCGAGGCTCCCATCGCCCGGGTGCGCCTGCATCCGGACGAAGCGTGGGTGACCCGCGCGGCCAAGGTCCGCCTGCCTGCCCAGGGAACCTACCGGCTGCAACTGGCGTCGCTTCCGACCGGCCTGCGGGTCGAGGACCTGCAGGCGACGGCGAAAGGCACCGCAGGGCTGCGCCTGGGGGACCTCGCCGTCTCCAGCGACGTGCGCGTGGTCACGGAGACGGCCGAGTGGAAGAAGCTGGAGGCCGAACGCGACGCCCTTCGCGAGAAGCGCGACGCCCTGGAGGCCCAGGGGGAGGCCGCCCAGCAGGCCCTGACCTTCCTCAAGGGCCTCCAGGCGGCCCACGACAAGGAGATCTCCAGCCGGATGACCTACGCGCTCCCGAACGCCACGGGCGTACTGGAACTGGGCAAGAGCCTGCAGGCCCGCATGGCGGAGCTTTTCGAAGCCGAGCGCAGGCGCGCGCGGAGCCTCGAGAAGCTGGCGCAGGAGGAGGCCCGCATCGAGGCCGAGTTCCGGAAACGGACCGGCGAGCGGCGCACGGCGCCCAGCCGCGTGACCATCGAAGTCACGACGCCGCGCGAGGGCAGCGTCGACCTGGAGCTCAGCTACCGCACCCGTTCCGCGCGCTGGCGCCCCCTCTACGAGGCCCGCCTGTCCGAGAACCGGAAGCAGCTGGATCTCGCGCTCTACGCCTCGGTCTCCCAGGGCACGGGCGAGAACTGGAACGACGTCCGCCTGGAGATCAGCAACGCCCGACCCAGCCGGAGCCTCGCCGTGCCCGCCTACACCTCCGGCAGGTCCGTGGACTGGATGAAGCAGGTCCCCGTGCCGGTCCTCGCCGAGGCCGCGGCGCCCATGATGAGGAAATCCCAGGCGGCGCCCGTGCAGGCCCTGGCGCAGAACCTCATGGCCGCGCCTGCCCCGGAGGAGGACGCCCAGGAGGCGTCCGCCAGCGTCATCGAGGAGGCCTCCGGCCTGGCGGCCACCTTCCTCGTGGACGGCGGCAAGGACGTCCCCTCCGACAACGAGCCCCACCGGTTCAGGGTGCAGGCCAAGGACGTGTCGCCCGAACTCGCGCTCTTCGCCACGCCGCGGCTGGACGCGACGGCCTACCTCCTGGCCCGCTTTTCCGCGCCGGGCGGCCTGCCGCTCTTCCCCGGGGCGCCCGTGGTCCGCTACGCCGGGAACCAGCGGCTCGGGGAGGCCCCCCTGGAGGTGCCCGCCGCGGGCCAACCCTTCTCCCTGGGCTTCGGCCCCTACAAGACCGTGCGGGTCGCCTTCCGGCGCACGGACCGGAAGCTCGAGCAGGTCGGCTCCTTCGCCAAGGAGCGCCAGTGGACGGTGCGGGAACAGATCGAGGTGGACAACGACGGGGCGGAAGCCCTGGACCTGGAAGTCCAGGACCGCATCCTGAAGCCCGCCAGCGACCAGGTGAAGATCACCGCCCTGCCCGGCTTCGCCCCGGACTGGACCGAACCCATCCCGGGCGTCAGGAGCTGGAAATTCAAGCTCGGGCCCAAGGCGCACCGGCAGCTGGACCTGCCCATCGCCATCCGCGCCCCCAAGGACGGGATCCTGACGGGCCTGGACGACCTCTCCCTGGCGGAGAACTGACCCTCCATGCCGCGACCCCGCCGCTGGAACCGCTTCCTGGCCCGCCTGCGGCGCCTGCCGCTGCGGCTCCGGAAGATCCTGGGCGGGGGCACGGAGGGGCTGCATCCCAGCAAGATCAAGGGCTCCGGCCTCACCTTCGTGGAGAACCGGCCCTACGTGCCCGGGGATGATCCCCGCGCCATCAACTGGCCGCTCACCGCGCGCGTGGGCGAGCCCATCGTCAAGCGCTTCGAATCCAGCCGCGAACTGATCCTCTGGCTGGTGGTGGATCCCTCTCCGTCCATGTTCCTGGGGGATCCCGTGAGCCCCATGCGCTGGGCGCTGGAGATCGGCGGCGCGGCCATGGCCACCCTGAACGCGGGCAAGGACCGCCTCGGCCTGCTGGTTCCCGGCGCCCCGCCCCTGCGCATCGCCCCCAGGCGCGGCCGCGCGGCGGGCTTGCGCCTGCTGGAGGCCCTGGCCGGGACGGCTCCCGCCGTCCCTGCGCCCGAGGACTGGCAGCAGGCCATGGGACACTGGGGCGAGCGGGGCAAGGGGCACCGCCTCTGGATCCTCAGCAACGGAGCGGGCCTCCGGGGCCTCGCCCCGATCATCAAGCCCCTGGCGGCCAGGCACCGGGTCGTCTGGTTCCGCCCGCGGAATCCCGCCCTGAAGGACGCCCCGGACTGGCCCGACCCGGGCTTCTCCGCCACGGTGGAACGGCAGACCTGGGATATCCGCGAGGATCCCGTCCTGAAACTGGGCGCCTGGCTGAAGGCGGGGGGCGCATGAGCCCCCTCCGGAGGATGAGCCGGGCCGGACTAGGCGTCCTGGCCGTCGGCGCCCTTTCCGCGGCCCCTTCCTGGCGGACGCCGGCGACCCTTCCCTTCGGCGAGCTGTCGGTCCTGGAGCTCCGGGAGGAGGATGCGGCCCAGCCGGCGCTGCCCCGCCCCGGGGACGGGAAGCTGGGCCCCCTGCTGCTCAGAGGCGTGGAGCCCTCCCCCGACGGGCGGGGCTGGCGGCTCACGGTGCAGCCCATGGTGCCCGGGACCGCCCTGGTTCCTCCGGTGGACCTCGGGGACGGGCGCCGGACCCCGGAACTGCGCATTCCCGTCCCCCGCACCGTGCCCTACCAGGCGCCCTGGATGGGCGTCGGGGGCGGTCCGGGGGACGTGACCCCCCGCATCCCCTTCCCGTGGGCCTGGGCCAGCCTGCTCCTCCTGCCCCCGACCGCCCTGCTGGCCTGGCTCTGGCGGCGCTGGCGGCGGTCGGCGCCCGCCCGCGCCAGGCACCGCGCCCGGAGCGAGTTCTCGCGCTGCTGGCCCCCCGGGGCCCCCGACCGCGCGACCCTGGACGCCTCCCATGCGATGGGACGGAACCTGCTGGCCGTCCACTTCGGCGAGGAATCGCGGAGCTGGGGCGTCCGGGAGCTGGAGGCCCGGCGCCTGGCGCCCTGGGCCGCCTGGGTGCGGAGCCTGGACGCGGCCCGCTTCTCCCGCCTCCAGCTCCCGTTCCCCGCCCTGGAGGAGCTGCTGGCATGCCTGGAGGAGCGCCGATGATCGATCTCCGCTACCCCTGGCTGCTCCTGCTCCTCCTGCCGGCCTTCTGGTTCGCCTGGCGCGCGCCCTACCGCTGGGGGATTCCCCACGAGCGTCCCACCAGCCGCCTCGAGCGGGTCCTGGCGCACGCCGTGCCCAGCGCCCTGGCGGCCCTCCTGGTGATCGCGGCCTCCGGCCCCGAGTGGCGGGAGACCGCCCTGGGACGGGCCCCCGTGGTGGACTTCGCGGTGGTCCTGGACGGCTCCAGCTCCATGCGGGCGCTGGACGACGGCCGGGAGGACCGCTGGAGCGCCGCGCGCCGGGAGCTGAAGTCCTTCATCGCGGGGCGCCCGGACGACCGCTTCGCCCTGGTGCTCTTCAGCGGCCATCCCGTCACGCTCAGTCCCCTGACCGCCGACCACGTGCGCATCTTCGCCATCCTGGAGCGGCTGGAGCTGGGCAGCCGGGACGACGGGACGGCCATCGGCTCCGCGCTCATGACCGCCGTGCGCAGGCTGGCGGACAGCCCGGCCCGCTCCCGGGTGATCCTGCTGCTCACGGACGGCGCCCAGAACCGGGGGCGGGTCACGGCCCTGGAGGCGGCCGAGGAGGCCAGGGACCAGGGCATCCGGATCCACACGGTCGCCCTGGGCGGCCAGGGAGAGAGCCTCTACCCGATCGAAGGCGGCGGCTATGCCCGGATCAGGGTCGACACGGATCCGGAGACCCTCCGGCAGGTGGCCCGGCTCACGGGAGGCGAGGCGCTGGCGGCGGGGGACCGCCAGGGCCTGGCGCGGAGCCTCGCCGCGGTGGACCGGCTGGAGAAGACCGCCCTGCCCGTGGATCCCCCTTCGGAGGGCCGGCCCCTGGCCCGGGGGTTCCTGATGGCCGCATTCCTGCTAGTACTTCCCCTGACCTATGATCTGCTCCGGAAACGGGGGACACCCCGCCCTTCCTGGCTGGAGGATGCATGAACCCGAAAACCCACCCGGTATCTTCGAGCGCCATCCCCGTCGAGGTGCTCAACCGCGCCAGCGCGCTCCTGGTCACCCGCGGCGTCCGGCGGCCGCCGGAGACCCTGGCCCTGCTCTCCCAGCGCCTGCTGCGCTGGTGGACGGTCATCAAGGGCATTCCGGCCTTCGATCCGCCCGCCCTGAAGTCGCTCGCGAGGGATTTCAGGGAGATGGGCTTCGACTGCCTGCCGGGCAAGAACCCACGGTGGACGCCCAAGCAGCGGACCCAGGCGGAGGAACTGTTCCACGACCTGGTCCTGGTCGTCGCCGAGGGCCCCGACCTGGCGCTCCCTGAGCTGCGCCTGGACCTCAAGGCCAGGGACCGGCAGATGCTGGTCCAGTGGATCTGGAACCACCTGGACCACCATGTGTCGGCGCTCACCCTCGGCCTCCTGGGCTCCAGGATCCTCGCGGTCGAACCCGAGGACGCGCGCTTCGAGAGCCAGGCGGCCCTGCGGGAGCGGGTCGTCCAGATCGTCGGGACCCTGGTGGCCTTCGCCCTCTATCTCGCCGGCGAACACGGCCGGGAGATGCCCATGGGGCAGGCGGCCGCCACCGTCTCCGCGCTGCTGGACGGGCTGGCCGGCTCCCTGGAGGAGGCCTTCGCCCTGGGCGGCGCCCGCGGACGCTGGCTCGCGCGCTGCGGAGCCTGGGAAAGGCCCGCGTATCCTTGCCGGATGGAGGACTTCGACAGCGTCGTCCGGACGCTCCCTCCCGGGATCCAGCCGGAATGACGCAGCTCTTCACCCACCCGGCCCTGCTGATTCCCGCAGGGGTCCTCGCGCTTCTGGCCCTTGGCTTCGGCCTCTGGGCGCAGGCCCGGCCGGGCCAGGGGGTCCGGGTGGTCGGCCAGCGGCCCGCCGTCCAGGGCCTGGGACTGGGGCTGGTGCTGGCGGGCCTGGGCATCGGCCTGGCCGAGCCCCGGTGGGGACTGCCGGAGGTGCCCAGGCTGACCGTCCACGTCGTGGTGGACGCCAGCCGCTCCATGCTCGTGACCGACTGCGGGGGCCGGAGCCGGTGGGAAGCGGCCAGGGCCGCGCTCGACCGCCTCTGGTCGAAGCCCGGCGACGGGATCCAGTACAGCCTGGACCTCCTGACCGGCGACTCGATCCCCCTCATGCCTCCGGGAGAGGACGGCGGCCTGCTGCGGGATGCGCTGCAGGCCGTGAAGCCGGGCGACATCGGGTCCCCGGGGACGAGCCTCGGGCGGGGCCTCCCGCAGGTCGTCGCCACCGTCGCGAAGGGCGAGCCGGCGGTGCTCCTGCTCGTGAGCGACGGCGAGGAGACCTGGGAGCGAGGCAACGAGGCCCAGGGACGCGCCCTGGAATTCCTCCGCAAGGCGAAGCTGCCCCTCTACGCCCTGGCCCTCGGCGGGACCGCCCCCCAGCCGGTGCCCCCGGGCGCGGACCAGGCGGGCGCCCCGCCGGCCAGCAGTGCGGATCCTCGGCTCCTCGAGGCACTCGCCTGGGGCAGCGGCGGCAGGCGGGTGGAACCGGGGGAGGATCTCGCCGCCCTGTTCCGGAAACTGGCCGACGGACGACTGGACATGCCGACGGCGCGGTCCCTGCAGCCGGCCCACCCGGAGATCGGCGCCTGGATCGCGATGGCGGGACTGGGACTCTGGCTGCTGGTGGCCGGCAAGCCCATGCGGGCCTGGCGCCTCCCCCTGGGCCTGATCCTGGCCGTGGGCTGGAGCGGACACGCCCGGGCGGCCTGGCCGGTCCCCCAGGGTGTCAAGGCGTGGGTGGCGCAGGCGGCCCTGGAGCGCGGAGACCTCGAGGCGGCCCGGCGCTGGATGCCCAGGGGGGACCGCCCCGACCACCGGCTCCTGGCGGCCCGGATCGACCTCAAGGCCAGGGACTACGAGGGCGCCCTGGCGGTCCTCGCGCCCCTCGCGGGACAGGGCGCCCCGGCTCCCGTCCCGGCCTGGCGCGCCCCCGCCCTGCTCCTGGCCGCCCGCGCCAGCGTCGCCATGGATCGTCCCGAGAAGGCCCGGGAATTCCTGAGGCGCCTGCTGCGGGAGGAACCAGGCCGTCCCGAGGCGGTGCACGACCTCCAGGCGCTCCTCCAGGACACCGTTCCCCCGCCCCCCGATCCCAAGAACCCCCCGCCTCCCCCTCCCATCCGACCCAGCCTGGGCGCACGCCAGGACGAGCTGGAAGGCCTCCAGCAGCGGATGCCCCCGAAGCCCCCTCCGGCCGGCGTCAAGGACATCTGACAGGTTCCAGGCATTTTCACAATATGTTGAATTTAATTGCAAGAATCCACGATTAAACAGTGGAATACGCGGGGAACCTTGATGCCATTTTTCGCAGGATCGAAGGACTCTCGATACAAACAAGACTGGATGGCTCTCGGCTGGGCGTTCCTGTTCTTCTGGTACTTTTCCGGCGTCTACGACTGTCTCCTCTGGCTTTCCGGACTGTCCCGCTTTTCGCTCATCCGCCACTCGATCCTGGCCAGCACGTTCTGGCTGGTTCCCCTGTTGTGGTTTCCTTCTAGGGCAAGGTCCATTTCGGCTGCCGTCGGCATCCTCCTGTGGGCACTGTCGCTGGTGCCTCTGGGGTATTTCTGCATCTACCACCAGGAGTTCTCCCAGAATGCGATGCTCGTCGTTTCCGAATCGAATCTATCGGAAATGCACGAATTCGTTGCACAATTCATCCATTGGTGGATGATTCCGATCTTCCTGGCGTACAGCGCGGCGGCTGTCCTGTTGTGGCTCAGGATCGCCCCTTCCAGGATGCCCCCCAGGACGGCCAACTCCCTGGCCGTATTGTTCCTGTGCCTGTCCTTCGTCTATCCCTGCGCCCCCCGGATCCGTCATCCCGATCCTCGGCCTGGGGCCAGCCGCAAGCGGCTGGAAGCCCATCTCGCTTCCGCGGTTCCCTGGCAGATCGTCTTCAGCTACCTCGACCACAAGCGGCAGATGGACGACGTCCAGGCCATGCTCGAGAAGAGCCGGACCATGCCCGGACTCGGACACTTCAACGATGCCAACTCCGGGCAGCCGGCGACGCTCGTCCTGGTCATCGGGGAGTCGGCCAACCGGCAGCACATGAGCCTCTACGGCTACCCGCGCGCGACGACGCCCGGGCTCGAGGCGCTGCGCGAGGACCTGACCGTCTTCACGCACGCCGTTTCTCCTTTCGCGAACACCCTCAGCTCGCTGCAGCACATCCTGGCCCTTCCCGGCGAGGATCGTCCGGACTGGAGCCCGGAGCGGCCGACCCTCGTGGGCATCATGAAACAAGCCGGCTACAAGACCTTCTGGATCACCAACCAGGTGACCATGGACAGGAACAACACGCTGATCACCTATTTCTCGCGGCAGACCGATGAACAGGCCTACCTGAACCACGACCAGGCGAGGGATTCGGGATGCTGGGACGAGGTGGTCTTCGAACCCTTCAGGCGCGCCCTGCACGACACCGCCCGGCGCAAGTTCGTCGTGGTCCACCTCCTCGGCGCGCATTATCTATACCCGTGCCGCTACCCCCCGGCCTACGGCGTATTCGACGGCCACGAGGACCTGCCGGGCTGGGCGACGGCGGAACAGGCGCCGACCCTCAACAGCTACGACAATGCCCTGCGCTACAACGACTTCGTCCTGACCCGGCTGATCGGGATGATGGCCTCGTCCCGCGCGAACGGATTCCTGCTCTATTTCTCGGACCACGGGGAGGATGTGTTCGACTCTCCCGGCCATTCGACGCTTGGTCACAACGAGGACAAGCCGACGGCGCCGATGTACGAGGTGCCCCTGGTCCTCTGGGCCTCCGGAAGCTGGAAGGCCGCGCATCCGCGGGACTTCACCGGAATGCTCGACCGGCCCTACTGCACCTCCGGCCTGATCCATACCTGGTCCGACCTAGCCGGGCTCAGCTTCGACGGCTTCGATCCGAGCCGGAGCATCGCGAGCCCGAAGTTCAAGGAACGCCCGCTGCTCGTGGGCAACCGGATCTTCCGCAGGCAGGACGGCGGACTCTGAAATTCGGTTTCGACACACGGCGGGCACTCCCGGAACCTGCAACATCGGTTCCACCCGCCTCCTCCTTCCTGGCATGCTGGAAACACTTCCGCCATCCATGCCTTCGCCGGAAGGCGGAGCTGCATCATGCCAAAGGAGGCCAGCCATGCAGGAGAAGATCAGACAGGTCGCCGACCGGATCCGCGAGCTGCGGGAGATCTTCGGGGCCTCCATCCCGGAACTGGCTCGGGAATTCAAGGTCTCGGAAGAGGACTACCGGATGTACGAGAGCGGGAAGGTCGACATCCCGGTGGGGATCCTCTACCAGATCGCCCACCGATTCAAGACCGAGCTGACCACGCTGCTCACGGGAGAGGAGCCCCGACTCCACACCTACGCCTTGACGCGCAGCGGGGCGGGCGTCTCCGTCGACCGGCGGCAGGACTACAGGTACCAGAGCCTGGCCTACAACTTCATCCACAAGAACGCCGAACCGTTCCTGGTGTTCGTGGACGTCGAGCCGGCAGGAGCTCCCGAGCACTTCAACAGCCATCCCGGCCAGGAGTTCCACTATGTCCTGGAAGGCACGCTGCACGTCCAGCTCAACAGGCACGAGCTCGTCCTCGAGCCTGGGGACTCCCTCTACTTCGATTCCAGCGTGCCGCACAGCCTGCGGGCCCTGAACGACCGCCCCGTCAAGCTCATCGCCGTGATCGTATAGGGAAAGGGAACCGGACATGCTGCTCGATAAATACGTCTCCCGGGTCGATTTCAATTCCTACGAGGACTTCTGCCGGGACTTCAGGATCCTCGTCCCCGAGTCCTTCAACTTCGCCTACGACGTGGTGGACGAGTACGCCCGGATCGATCCCGGGAAGACGGCCCTCGTCTGGTGCGACGAGCACGGACGGGAGGCCTCCTTCACCTTCGGCGAGATGAAGGAGGCCAGTGACCGTACGGCCAACCTCTTCCGCGCCCAGGGCATCCGGAAGGGCGATCCCGTGATGCTGATCCTGAAGCGTCGCTACGAATTCTGGTTCTGCCTGCTCGCACTCCACAAGCTGGGCGCCGTCGCCATTCCCGCCACCCACCTCCTGACGCCCAAGGACCTCGTCTACCGGAACAACGCCGCGAGCATCAAGATGGTCGTGGCGGTCGCGGAACCCCAGATCATGGAACACGTGGACGCGGCCCGCCCGAAGTCGCCGACCCTGGAGAAACAGGTGCTCGTCGGAGGTTCCCGACCCGGCTGGATCGACTTCGACGCCGAGTACCAGCGGACGGATCCGGCCTTCCAGAAGCCCTCCGCCGAGGACCTGCCGCAGAACGGCGACATCTCCCTGCTCTACTTCACCTCCGGCACCACCGGCTATCCCAAGATGGTGTGCCACAACTTCACCTATCCCCTCGGGCACATCCTCACCGCGAAGTACTGGCAGTGCGTCGAGGAGGGCGGCCTCCACCTCACCGTCTCCGACACGGGCTGGGCCAAGTCGGTATGGGGCAAGATCTACGGGCAGTGGCTCGCGGGCTGCGCCGTCTTCGTCTACGACTACGACAAGTTCGTCCCGAAGGACCTGCTGAGGGTCACCGCGGCGCACGGCGTGACCTCCTTCTGCGCGCCTCCCACGGTCTACCGCTACCTCATCAAGGAGGACCTGTCCCAGTACGACCTGTCGCGCCTCAAGCACGTCGCCATCGCGGGAGAGCCCCTGAATCCCGAGGTCTACGCGCAGTTCCTCCGCCTCACGGGGCTCCAGCTGCGGGAAGGCTACGGCCAGACCGAGTGCACCGTGGTCGCGGCGACCTATCCCTGGATGGAGCCCAGGCCGGGCTCCATGGGCCTCCCCTCCCCGGGCTACGACGCGGACATCGTCGACGACCAGGGCCGTTCCTGCGAGGTCGGCGAGGTGGGCGAGATCGTGTTCAGGACCGACCGGCAGGTGCCCGTCGGCCTGTTCGGAGGCTACTACCGGAACCCTGAGCTCACGGAAGAAGCGTGGCACGACGGGTTCTACCACACCGGGGACACGGCCTGGCGGGACGAGGATGGCTACTACTGGTTCGTGGGCCGCAAGGACGACGTGATCAAGAGCTCGGGCTACCGCATCGGCCCCTTCGAGGTGGAGAGCGCCATGCTGGAGCACCCGGCCGTCATGGAGTGCGCCGTGACGGCCGCCCCGGACCCCCTGCGGGGCCAGGTGGTCAAGGCCACCGTCGTGCTCACGCCGAAGTACAGCCCCAGCGACGACCTCGTCGCGGCCCTGCAGGAGCACGTCAAGCAGGTCACCGCGCCCTACAAGTATCCCCGCATCATCGAGTTCGTCCAGGAACTCCCGAAGACCATCAGCGGCAAGATCCGCCGGGTCGAGATCCGGGAGAAGGACAGGATCGAATAGCCGTCACTTGCCGCCGAGCCACTTGGCCAGATCCGCCCCGGAGGGGAAGGCGCCCACCTGCCGCCGGACCTCCTTGCCGTCGGCGTCCAGGATGAGGAGGGTGGGATAGGCTTCGAGCTTGTACTGGCCGGCCAGGCGCTTCCCTTCCGGCAGGGGGGTGCGGTCCTTCTTCTCCACCATCACGGAAAGGGGCACGTATTTGGCCAGGGCGCTCTGGGCCTCGGGACTCGGAAAAACCTTGGTCCGGAGGTACTGGCAGGGAGGGCACCACTCCGTCCAGAGGTCCATCATGACGAGCTTGTGCTCCGCCTGGGCGCGCTTCAAGGCACTGGCGTAGTCCTCCTCCCACTTCACGGACACCTGGGCCAGCAGGGGAGCGGCGACGAGCAGCACGGCGGCGAGCGTCTTCATGGAGCCTCCTTGGAATCACGCAATAGGATGTCATGAAACCCCCTCGCGTTTGGAGACGTAGACTCGAGGATGCGCGGGCAGGGTACCCTGCCCTGGAGACGTCCTCATGGAATCGATCACCCCCATCCGTGTCCGCTACGCCGAAACCGACGCCATGGGCATCGTGCACCACGCCGTCTACCCCGTCTGGATGGAGCTGGGGCGCTCCGACTTCCTGCGGGAAATGGGCCAGAGCTACGCGGAGTGGGAGGCCCAGGGCGTGAGGATGAGCGTGGGGGAGATCCAGGTGAAGTTCCGGTCCCCGGCGCGGTACGACGAGCTCGTCGAGGTGCGGACCCGGCTCCTGGAGGCCGGACGGCGCAAGGTCGTGTTCGCCTACGAGGTCTGCCGGGAGGGCGTCCTGCTGGCCGAAGGGCGGACGACCCACCTGGTCACCGGGCCGGACGGGCGCAGCCGGGTGATGCCGCAGCACCTGCTCGACTGGATCTCGCGGCCGGACGCCGCGGAAGCAGGTTCGGGACTTGGGGACGAAGGAAAAAAGTGATTAGCTAGAGGGATGAGCACGCTGCCGACCCTCCGTCTCTTCAACACCCTTTCCCGGCGGGTGGAACCCATGGTCCCCGTCACGCCGGGCGTCGTCACCCTCTACACCTGCGGCCCGACCGTCTACAACTACGCCCACATCGGGAACCTGCGCACCTTCCTGTTCCAGGACCTCCTGAAGCGCACCTTGCGGACCGCGGGCTACGAGGTCCGGCACTGCATGAACCTGACGGACGTCGACGACAAGATCATCCGCGACAGCCAGAAGGACCTGCCGGAGGACGCCTCCGGGGAGGCCAGGCACGCGGCCATGCGCGCCCTGACGGCCAAGTACACCCAGGCCTTCTTCGAGGACCTGGAAGCGGTGAGGATCCCCCAGGCGGGCTTCACCCACCTGCCCCGGGCCACGGAGTTCATCCCCCAGATGATCCGGCTCGTCCGGAAGCTGGAGGAGAAGGGCCTGGCCTACGTCCGGGAGGGCTCCGTCTACTACCGGATCGCCGGGTTCCCGAACTACGGCTGCCTGGCCCACCTGGACCGGGACGGCATGAAGCAGGGCACCAGCGTGGACGCCGATGAGTACGAGCGGGACTCGGTCTCCGACTTCGTGCTCTGGAAGGCCACCAAGCCCGGCGAGCCCGCCTGGGACAGCCCCTGGGGACCGGGGCGCCCCGGCTGGCACATCGAGTGCTCCGCCATGAGCATGGACCTCCTGGGCGAGCGCCTGGACATCCACAGCGGCGGCGTGGACCTCATCTTCCCGCACCACGAGAACGAGATCGCCCAGAGCGAGGGCGCCCTGGACCACCCCTGGGTGAACCTGTGGGTCCACGGCGAGTGGCTGATGGTCGAGGGCGAGAAGATGTCCAAGAGCCTCGGCAACTTCTACACCCTCCGGGACCTCGCGGCCAAGGGCATCGACCCCGTCACCTTCCGCTTCGCCATCCAGAGCAACCACTACCGCCGGATCCTCAACTTCAGCTTCGAGGGACTGAAGGCCGCCGAGAACGCCCTCAAGCGCATCCGCATCTTCCGCAAGCGCATGGAGGAGGACGCGGCCCCCGCGGGCCAGGGCGAGTGGAAGGAGGCCATCGAGCCCCTCCCGCGCATCGCAGCGGCCAGGAAGGCCTTCTGGGACGCCCTGCTGGACGACCTCAACACCCCCGAGGCCCTGGCGGCGATCTTCACGCTCATCAGCGACCTCAACGCCCAGGACGACCGCGTGGCCCTCACCCGCGAGGAGCGGAACGCCGCCCTGGCGTTCCTCGACGAGGCCGACGAGGTGTTCGCCGGCTGGCCGAAGGAGGAGGCCGCGACCCTCGACCAGGCGGTGGAGGCCCTCATCGAGCAGCGCAAGGCCGCCAAGGCCGCCAGGAACTGGGCCGAAGCCGACCGCGTGCGCGACCAGCTCAAGGCCATGGGCATCCTCCTGGAGGACCGCAAGGACGGCACCGTGGGCTGGCGCAAGGCCTAGCCCGGACAGGCATTCCGGCCCACGCCCGGCGACAGCCGAGGACGGGCACGGGATGCGACCTGGAGATACCGACATGGAAAAGCACTTCTGCAGCTGCACGGACATGACGTGTCCGTTCAATCCGAACAGCCCGGCCTGCAAGCACAGGAACTGCGATCTCTGCATCCGCAAATGCCTCAAGCAGGGGGAGATTCCTGCGTGCTTCTTCAAGGACGTCCACCCGGACACCTCCGCCCAGACCGACTACACCTACGGCGGTTTCTGCGCCTACTACGCCAGGCATCAACGCTGAGCTGAAGCGAGGAGCGCCGCCAGCGCGGCGAGGCGGGCGGGATCGAGCTCTCCATCCACGGCCCTTCCCCTCCGGACGGTCGTGCCGACATGGAAGTCGCGCAGGCCGGTCTCCCGCGCGATCGTCCGGATGTTCTCGTGGGTCAGCCCGCCCCCGGCCATGACCCGGACGCGGCCCGCGGCCTCGCGCATCCGGACCAGCACCGGCACGTGGTCCTCGATCCGCCCGGGTCCGCCGGAGGAGAGAATGGTGCGGACGGCCGGGAAGCGGGACAATGTCCGCGCCGCGGCGACGGGATCCGCCGCCGCGTCCACGGCCCGGTGGAAGGTCACCTCGAGGCCTTCGGCGGTGGCCAGGAGCGCCTCCAGGCTCCGGACATCCACGGCTCCCTTCCCGTCCAGGACTCCGAGCACCACGCCGTTCGCCCCGGCCGACCGGACGGCCCGGATCTCCTCCTGCATGACCACGATCTCGTCGGGACTGTAGCGGAACCCCCGCGAGTGGGGGCGGATCATGACGTTGACGGGAATCCGCACCGCCGCGACCGTCCGCTTCACGAGGCCGATCCCCGGCGTCAGGCCGCCTTCCGAGAGGGCGGACACCAGCTCGATCCGGTCCGCGCCTGCCCCTTCCGCAACGCGCGCCTCCTCCGGCGTGACGGCGATGACCTCCAGCACGGCCTCACCCCCTGGCCGGAGGCAGGCTGGCGGCGGCCACGGCCTGGCCCACCCGGCGGCTCTTCTCGTCGGGCAGGAAGAGCGACACCCTTCCGGCGACCTCCGGAAATTCGGAGGCAAGCACCTCCTTGGCCCGTTCCAGGATCACGTCGCCCCCCGCGCCCGAGGTCACGCGGCCGAGGATCATGGCGTGATCCAGCTCGTAGAACTCCTCGTACCACGGAAGGGTGTAGCCGAGATAGACCCCGATGCTCTCGAAGACCGCGCGGGCGGCGGAATCCCCCTCGGCCATCCGGGCCTGCACTAGCTTGAGGCGCTCCGGCAATCCCATCTCGGCGGGCAGGGGGATGCCGGCGGCCGGGGCCAGGCGGTTCACGGCCTGCTGGGAGAAGTAGGCGGCGCCGATGCCCGGATTGCCCGACCAGTCGTCCGTGCCCGCATCCGGATTGGCGTCGATGGGCGCGAAGGCCAGCTCGTTCAGCCAGCCCGTGATGCGGCCGGCCCGGTCGAGGAAGCCCACGGCCTCGCTCGAGCCCATCGCGATGCCCAGGATGCCCGTCAGGTCCAGCGAGAGTGCCCCGGCCAGGGCGGTCACATCGCCGTCGTTGATCACTTCCAGCGGCACGCCCCAGGCCTGCTGGAGACGGGGAAAGAGGGTCTCGACCTTCTCGCGGAAGAGGTCCTCCGGCACCGCCCGGAAGAGGGAGGCCACGCGGACGTGGTTCTCGACGAGGATGCCGGCGGAGCTGCCGCCGATCGCGTCCACGCGCGGCAGGTGCGACGCCGCCAGTTCCAGGCCCTCGCGGATCCGGTCGTAGTGGTAGGCGGGATCGGGCTGGTTCCGGGGGTCCCAGGGGATCTCGGTGCTGAAGACGGGCTCCCCGTCCTGCACGGCCGCCACCTTGTAGTCGCTGGCGCCCAGGTCGAACCCGATGCGGCAGCCTTCGAGGTGTCCCCCCAGTGTCAGGGGCTTCGCCTGGGCCTCCGGCAGGCCCGAAGGGGCCACGACGGTGACTTCGAAGGGCCTCGCGAAGGCCTGCGCCATCAGGCGGGCGTCGAAGTCGTGGGCGCCGCCGGGCGCGTACTCGGCCGCCAGCGCCTCGCAGAGCCTGGAGGGGCCCTGGAGGAACACCCGCCACCCGCCCCGGGCCCAGATGAGGAAGTTCAGGATCCAGGAGGCGTAGCGGAGGTCGTCCTCGCCGCGGCCGGCCTCCTCCGGAAAGACCTCGATGTCCCTGCGGGTGAGGGCGTCCGGGGCCTGCTCCAGGGCGATGCAGAGGCGCTCGGACCTTCCGTGGGCCGCGAGCTCGCGCCGGTAGTTCCGGACCCCCAGCGCCAGGGGCCGGAAGGCGGGGTCCAGGACCGGGAGGATCCTGGGAGGGACGTCGAAGAGGCTCTTGCGGAGGGGGGGCATGGCGGACTCCACGAGGACAAAATCAAATACCAATGAAATACCAGATTCCCAAGACCATCAAGACTTTTTTGGTCGTTGCACGGTCGCCTCTTCCAAGGGTGGTTCTATTTTGGTATTATACCATTCAACACCGGATCTCGATGCAAAGGACGCTTTGCGCATGACATCTCAAGCAGAATCCCCCCGGCCTGGAACCCTCGAAGGCACCATCCTCGCGCCCTCCGGCTGGCTGCGGGGATCGGTCAGGTTCGCCGGCCGCATCCTGTCCGTGGAGGGCGAGCCCTGTCCCGCGCCCGTCGAGGGCCTTCCGGTGGTGCTGCCCGGCTTCATCGACCCGCACGTCCACGGGGGCGGCGGCGCGGACATCATGGGCGGCCGAGAGGCCCTGCTGACCACCGCCCGCATGCACGCGCGCCACGGCACCACCAGCCTGCTGGCCTCGACCATCAGCGATGCGCGGGAAGCCCTGGCACGGGTCTTCGCCGAGATCGGCCCGCTGGTCCGCGACCGGGAGCCAGGCAGCGCCCGGGTGCTCGGCGTCCACCTCGAAGGCCCCTACATCAACGCCGGGAAGCTGGGAGCCCAGCCCACCAGCCGGCCCGGCACCCTGGAGGAGGTCCTGGCGCTGCACGCCATGGCGCCCATCCGCGTCCTGACCCTCGCGCCGGAGCTGGAAGGCCACCTCACCCTCATCCGGGAACTCCGAGCCATGGGCATCCTCCCGCAGATCGGCCACACGCTGGCCACCTACGAGAAGACCCTGGAGGCCTTCGAGGCCGGGGCCCGCAGCTTCACCCACCTCTTCAACGCCATGACGGGGCTGCAGCACCGCGATCCCGGCGTCGTCGGCGCCGCCCTGGCCCACGCCGACTATGCGGAGATCATCGTGGACTTCCTGCATGTCCATCCGGGCGCCATCCGGACCGCCCTGCGCGCGATCCCGAAACTCTACTGCGTCACCGACGGCACGGCCGGCGCGGGGATGCCCGACGGGACCTACCACCTCGGCACCCAGACGGTGTTCAAGCGCGGCGCGGGCGTCCGCCTGGCGGACGGCACGCTCGCGGGCAGCACCCTGACCCTGGACGACGCGCTGCGCAACCTGGTCTCCCTCGGCCTCCCCCTCGAGGAAGCCTCCCGGCGGACCTCCTCCTACGCGGCCGACTACCTGGGCCTGGAAGACCGAGGCCGCGTCCGGGCGGGCTGCTGGGCGGACCTGGTGGTCATGACGACCGCCCTTCGGATCCAGGACGTATTCGTGGAAGGAGAGCGCATTGACCTCGCTGATGCATGAAGAAGCCAGCTCCGCCCCGCGCGCCGCGGCGAAGCTGCTGGCGGAGAACCGCGAAGATTACCGCGCCCTGGGCGCCGCGCTGCGCTCGGCGCCCCCCTCGGGGATCGCCACCGTCGCCCGGGGGAGCTCGGACCATGCCGCGGCCTACTGCGCCTACCTGATGACCGTGCGCCTGGGCCGGCTCGTCACCTCGCTGCCCATGTCGCTCGTGACGCTCTACCACGCGCCCCTGGCCGCCGAGCGGATGCTCCTCGTCGCCATCTCCCAGTCCGGCCGGAGTCCCGACGTGGTGGAGCCGGTCCGGGTGCTGCGGGCCGGCGGCGCCACCACCGTGGCGATCGTGAACGAGGAGGCCTCGCCCCTGGCGGGCGCGGCGGAGTGGGTCCTCCCGCTCCACGCGGGCGCCGAACGCAGCGTCGCGGCCACGAAGAGCTTCGTGTGCAGCCTGGTGGCCGCGGCGAGGCTGACGGCCTGCTGGAGCAGCGCCGAGGACCTGGTCCGGACCCTGGAAGGACTTCCGGAGGATCTGGAGAGGGCCTGCGCCCAGGACTGGTCCAG
>DAOPZL010000006.1:60534-86328 GCA_035353395.1 Holophaga sp. | reverse complement strand
CCTTCACGCGGTCCCGGTCCAGGAAGAAGAGCCGCCAGTCCCCCATGGCGGAATAGTCGCTCAGGGCCATGCCCAGGCGGTCCGCATCGTTGAGGGTCAGGTCCACGTCCTTGAGGAGCTGTTCCTTGGCGCGGGCGACCTCCTCCTCCGTGAAGACCTGCGCGGCGGGGTCCTCCAGGGCCTTCAGGAGCTCATCCCGGCACGGCTCGAGGGGCATGTCGGGACGGAGCTGGGCGCCGAGGACCAGGAGGGAAGGATCCCGCAGCTGAAGCGGACGGCCGAAGGCCGCGACGGCCTTCCCGGACTCCACGAGGAGCTTGTGCAGGCGCCCGGTGGGGGTGTCCCCGAGCAGCTGGGCGAGGACGGAAACGGGGGCGAAGTCGGGATCGGAGCCCGAGGGCACGTGGTAGCCGGCCAGGACGAGCTGGACATCCCCCTGCCGCCTCACCACCACCTGGCGCTCGCCGTCCTGGGTGGGCTCCAGGGTGTAGAGCCTCGGCAGCGCGCGGGCGGGCCTTGGAATCCGGCCGAAGATCTCCCGGACCAGGCCGAGGGTCTTCGCCTCCGCGATCCGGCCGCTCACGAGGAGCACGGCGTTGTCGGGCTGGTAGTAGGTCCTGTAGAACGCCGAGAGGCGCCCGACGTCCACGTTCTCGATGTCGCTGCGGGCCCCGATGGGCAGGTTCCCGTAGTTGTGCCAGTCGAAGGCCACGGCCAGGAGCCGCTTGTACAGCACGCCGCCGGGACTGTTCTCCCCCGACTCGAACTCGTTGCGCACCACCGTCATCTCGGTGCCCAGGATCCTTGCCGCGCGCCGGGGGTCCACGCCGATGTAGCTGTGGACCATCCGGTCCGCCTCCAGCTCCAGGGCCCACCGCAGGTTCTCCTCGGTGGCCTGGAAGGTCTCGAAGTAGTTCGTGCGGTCGAAGGAAGTCTGGCCGTTGGAGCGGGCCCCGCGCCGCGTCAGCTCCCCGGGGATGTCCGGATGCCGGGGCGTGCCCTTGAAGAGCATGTGCTCCAGGAGGTGGGCCATGCCCGTCTCGCCGTAGTTCTCGTGGCGGCTGCCCACGAGGTAGGTGATGTTGACGGTGATCGTCGGCTGGCCGGGATCGGGGAAGAGCAGCACGCGCAGGCCGTTGGAGAGACGATATTCCGTGATGCCTTCGACCGTCGCGCCCTGGACGGCCTTGGCCTTCGGGGCACCGGTCCCCGGCACTGCCGGGACAGGGGAGAAGACAAGCATCCCCGCGGTCATGAGGGTCGCCAACATTCGCATCGTCCACATCTCCTGGAAAACCGTCCGACAACTATCAGTTGGCGTCAGGACGCCAGGAGTTCCCGCAAATTTGCCTCCCAGGCCGCCTGGAGGTCGGCCAGCTTCATGCCCTTCCCCTTCCCCGGCGCGGCCTGCAGCAGCCCCTGGGCCGAGGGATGGGGCAGTTCGCGCAGCTCGAAGCCCAGCTCAGGCTCGAGGCGCCGCAGGATCCACGCGGCCCGCCGCCCCAGGGCGACGACCCGCAGCGGACGAGGGCACCGGCCCGCCCCCTCCCGCAATTCCCGCTCCAGGCGGGCCAGGTTCGCCGGATGCTTCAGTTCCGCGTCCGTGGGAGCCCGGAAGGTCCGGCCGTCCCGGGTCGGACAGGACGGGAAGGCGTTGCTGAGGGCCGCCCGCCGCAGGATCGGCATCAACCCTAGCGATTTGAACCTTTCCCCTCCCCAGTCCGCATAGGCTTCGGAAGGAACCTCGGCCAGGCCCGCAGACTCGAGGGCGCGAAAGACGGATTTTCCGGCTCGGTCTCCCCAGAAAGGTATGCCGCTTTTATCCGCCCCCAAGGGGCCGGGGGCTTCGCCGTAGAGCATCACCTGCACGTCTCCGGCAGGCGGGAACAGGGCTTCGACGGGGGCTTGGAGAATGCGGGTCATGGCATCAGTTTGCCAAAGGCTTATCTTTTTACCTGTACCTATTTTCCGGAGGCTGCATGACCGCCCTTGACCGGAAAGCCAGAAAATCCTTCGGCGCTTCTTCCCGGGGCATGTTCTGCACGCTCGTCCGCTCGAACACGTCGAATTCGTGCACCGCCTTGCTGGAATGCGAACCGGACCATCCGCCTCGCCTCTGCCGCGGGGATCTCAAGGACCCGGAACGGTTCCACCAGCGGCTGGTGGAATGGCTGCTGAAACAGCACTGACGCCGACTCAGGGAAGCGTCACACCGCGAAGTAGCGGGCCTGGGGATGCCAGGCTACCAGTGCCGACGTCGTGTACTCGGGCACCATCTGCCAGGTCTCGCCGAGTTCCACGCCGATGGAGGCGCCTCCGAGCAGTTCCAGGAGCGGTCCGTTGCCCTCGAGTTCCGGGCAGGCGGGATACCCGAAGGAATAGCGGGATCCCTGGTAGCCCTGGCTGAACAGCTGGCGCAGTTCCTTCGCGTCCTTCCCGTGGATGCCGAGTTCCCGGCGGATCCTCGCGTGCAGCAGCTCGGCGTAGGCTTCCGTGAGCTCCGTGGCCAGGCCGTGGAAGTAGAAATAGTCCGCGTAGCGATCGGCCTCGTACAGGCTCGCCGTGTGCTGCGCGGCCTCCGCCCCGAGGGTCACCAGCTGCAGGGGAAGGACGTCGAACCGCCCGCCGGCCTCCGGAGCGAAGAAGTCGGCGACGCACAGGCGCCGTCCGGCGGCCTGCCGCGGGAAACGGAGGGTGGCCAGGATCCGGGACCGGGAGGGGTCGTGGATCTTCAGGAAATCCCCGGCGGACTGCACCGGGAAGTAGCCGTAGAGGGCCCTGGGCCTCAGCAGGGGCTCCCGCAGGAGCGTCTCCTTCCAGCGCGCCAGGACAGGCTCCGCCTTCTCGCGCAGGATGGCCTCGAAGACCTCGTCGGAGAGCCGCCCCTGGGTGAAGGACCAGCGGTTCCGGATCACCACGAAACGGTCGAGGAACTGGAACAGCTCCTCGACGGAATGCCGCGCCTCGCGCACGCCCCAGAAGGGGGGCTCGGGCACGGCCGGCTCGGGATGAACCCACGGGCTGCGGCCTTGCGGCGTGAGCTCCACCGCCCCCTGCCCCCGCTTCAGCACCGTGATGGCGGGTTCGCCGGGCGCCGCCGACACGGGCCGGGCCAGAGGCTCCCCGGAAGTGATCGCGTGGAGGTGGCGCAGCCCCGCGAAGGCGTCCTGCGCGTAGAGCACGGCGCCCGGGTAGACCGGCTGGCACTCGTTCTCCACGTAGTCCTGGGTGAGGGCGGCGCCCCCGAGCAGCACCGGGACCGTCAGGCCGCGCTCCGCCATCTGCACCAGGTTCTCACGCATGACGGCCGTCGACTTGACCAGGAGGCCCGACATGCCGATGGCGTCCGCGGGCTTCCGCGCGTGGGCGTCCATGATGGCCTCCACGGTCTGTTTGATGCCGAGGTTCTCCACCTCGAAACCGTTGTTGGAGAGGATGATCTCCACCAGGTTCTTCCCGATGTCGTGGACGTCCCCCTTCACCGTCGCCAGGATCGCCCGGCCCCTGGCCGCGGCGGCCTCCCTGGGCAGGTGGGGGCCGAGGTGCCGGACGGCGGCCTTCATGGCCTCGGCGCTCTCCAGCACGAAGGGCAGCTGCATCTCGCCCGCGGCGAAGCGCTTCCCGACCTCCTTCATGGCGCCCAGCAGCACCTCGTTGACGAGGAACAGGGGATCGTGGTCTCCCAGGGCCGCGTCGACGTCGGCGGGGACGCGCTGCTTCTCGCCGTCCAGGATGTCGCGCCGGAGCCGCTCCTCGGGAGAAAGCGCCCCGGCGTCGTCCGGAGCTTGTTCAGCACCCGGGGTGCCGAAGAGATCCAGGACGGCCTTGAGCGGATCGTAGTCCTCCGTCCGGCGGTCGAAGAGGAGATCCTCGGCGGCCTTGCGCTGGGCCTCCGGGATCCTCGCGACGGGAATGACCTTCGAGGCGTTGAAGATGGCCAGGTCCAGGCCCGCCTGGACGCCGTGATAGAGCATCAGCGCGTTCAGGACGTGGCGGGCCGAAGGCTTCAGGCCGAAGCTCACGTTGCTCACGCCGAGCATGGTGAGGGTGCCGTGGAAGCGACGCTTGATGGCCCGGATGGCCTCCAGCGTCTCCACGGCCAGGCCCCGGGAGGCCTCGTCGCCGCTGCCGAGGGTGAAGGTCAGGGGATCGATGATGAGGTCCGAAGGGTTGAAGCCGTACTCCGTCACCACCAGGTCGAACAGCCGCTGGGCCACCGCCAGCTTCCGCTCCGCCGTCCTCGCCATGCCCGCTTCGTCGATGGTGAGCCCCACCACCGCCGCGCCGTAGGTCCGGCACAGGTCGAGCACCTTCCGGGCCCTGCCCTCCCCGTCCTCGAAGTTGATGGAGTTCACGATGCACTTGCCGGGAGCCACCTGGAGGGCGCGCTCGAGGACCGGGATCTCGGTGGCGTCGATCATGAGGGGCAGCGTCGTCTGGGTGACCAGTCGGCCCAGGTATTCCTCCATGTCCCGGACCTCGTCCCGCCCGACATAGGCCACGCACACGTCCAGCATGTGGGCGCCCTCGCGCTGCTGGGACTTGGCGATGCCCACGAGCCCTTCGAAGTCCTCCTTGGCGAGCAGGTCCCGGAAGAGCTTCGAGCCGTTGGCGTTGGTGCGCTCGCCCACGATGAGCGGACGAGGGTCCTGCCGCAGGCTGACGGCCTGGTAGAGGCTGGTCGCCGACCGGTCGAGGGAGGGGGTCCGATGCGTCACGTTCCAGTTGGAGAGCTTCCCCCGCAGGGCCCGGATGTGGTCGGGGGTGGTGCCGCAGCACCCTCCGACGATGTTCAGGCTGAACTCCTTGGCGGCATGGGCCACCTTCTCCGCGAAGGCCTCGGGAGAGAGGTCGTAGACCAGCCGGCCGTTCTCGTTCACGGGCAGGCCGGCGTTGGGCAGGCAGCTGAGATCGAAGGGCGAACTCTCCGCCAGTACGGCCAGGGGCGCGTGCATCTCGTCGGGCCCCGTGCCGCAGTTGAGCCCCAGCACGTCCACGTCGAGCATCTCCAGGGTGGAGATCACGGCGGCGATGTCCGTCCCCAGGAGCAGGGTCCCGCTGGTCTCCACGGTCACCTGCACCCAGATGGGCCGTTCGGTCCCGAGCTCGGCCATGGCGTCCCTGGCGGCCCGGACGGCGATCTTGATCTGCCCCAGGTCCTGGCAGGTCTCGATGAGGACGGCATCCGCGCCGCCCTTCAGCAGTCCCCTCATCTGCGCGAGATAGGAGCGGTAGAGGGCATCCCGTCCGATGTGCCCGAGGGTCACGAGTTTGGTGCCGGGCCCCGCGGAACCGATCACGTACCTGGGGCGGTCGTAGTCGCGGGCCACCTCCCGGGCGAGACGAACCGCCTGGATGTTGAGCTCCTCCACGCGATGGGCCAGCCCGAATTCGCCCAGGACCACTTCGTTGCAGCCGAAGGTGTTGGTCTCGACCGCGTCAGCCCCGGCGTCGAGATAGGCCCCGTGGATGGCTCGGATCCAGTCCGGTCGGCGCTCGGTGAGCAGCTCCATGCAGCCTTCGAAGCGGGCGCCCCCGAAGTCGTCCACCGTGGGCTTCCGCGCGATGATCTGGGTCCCCAGGCCCCCGTCCAGGAGGAGCACGCGTTCCTTGAGGTGGGAGGTCAGCGTCGTCATGATTCCGTCCCCAGGTATTCGATGTCGACGTCCCCCCGCACCGCCACCCGGCAGGCCAGGCGGTGGTCGGCCGGCGCCCCCAGCCCCGCGAGGAAATCACGTTCCTCGGCGGTCATGGGGGAGCAGGCCCCGAGCCCGCGGACCACCCGTACCCGGCAGGTGCCGCAGGAACCCGAGCGGCACCCGAAGGGGATGTCCGCGCCGCTCCTCTCCGCCACGTCGCGCAGCGAGGCGCCTACCGGCGCTGCCACCAGCAGGCCCTCCGCCAGGAAATGGACCTTCGCACCCGCCATCAGGCCCCTCCCATGGGCTCCGAAGCCTGGCTCCGCGGGGCGCAGCCGGCCAGGTCGAAGAGGCCTTGCAGGACCTCGACCTGGCCCATGGGCACGGAGACCTGGAGGCCCTGGACGCTGGACTTCACGGCGGCGATGATCTCGCCGGCGATGTCGAGCCCTTCCTTCAGCTGGTCCTCGGCCGCGCCGTACTTGGCCATGCGTTCCAGGACCCCCTTCGGCACATAGACGCCGGGCACCTCGTTGGCCATGAACTGCGCGTTGCGCAGGCTCTTTAGGGGCCAGATCCCGGCGATGAACGGAATTCCGAACTGCCCTGCGAACTCCAGGAACCTGAAGAGGGTGTCGGGGGCGAAGACCGGCTGGGTCATGGCCCAGTCGGCGCCCGCCTCGACCTTGTAGCGGAAGCGGGACTTCTCCCGCTCCAGGTCGATGGCCACGGGATTGGCTCCCACGCCGACGCTGAAGGCGGTCGAAGCCCCGATGGGGGAGCCCCCCAGGTCCTTCCCGGAATTCAGGCGGCTGATGATGTTCACCAGGCCGATCGAGTCCACGTCGAAGACCGCCGTGGCCTTGGGATAGGGTCCCAGCTTCGGCGGGTCGCCGGTGATGGCCAGCAGGTTCCTCAGGCCCAGCGCGGCCGCGCCCAGGAGGTCGCTCTGCATGCCGAGGAGGTTCCGGTCCCGGCAGGCGAAGTGCATGATCGTCTCCAGGCCGGTCTGCTTCTCGATGAGGCAGGCGGTGGCCAGGGCGGACATGCGGGCCATGGCCCGGGGGCCGTCCGGCACGTTGATGGCGTCCACCCCCAGTTCCCAGCAGCGTTCCGCCTGGCCCAGGAGCCTGTCGGGGCTCGTCCCCTTGGGAGGCACCAGCTCCACGGTCGTGACGAACCGCCCCCCCGCCAGCTTGCCGCTCAGGCTGCTCCGCTCGGGGAAGGGGACGTCGGCGGCGGGGGTTCCCTGCTCCAGTTCGACGATCTCGGGGCGGGATTCCTCGAAGGCGCGTTCCTGGGCGAAGGCGCCGCGCATGGACCTGACATGGGCCGGCGTGGTGCCGGCACACCCTCCCACCGCCGCCGCGCCGAGCTGGAAGGCCTGCCGGGCGAACTCTCCCAGGTATTCCGGGCTGGCCATGTAGAGCAGGCGCCCGTCCACCAGCCGAGGGGAGCCGGCGCTGGGTTGCAGGATGAGGGGCCGGTCCGTGACCGCCTTGAAGCGCTTGAGCAGGTCCAGGAGGGTGGCCGGCCCATTGCCCCCGTTCACCCCGACCATGTCGGCGCCCCATTCCGCAAGCTTGCGGATGTACCACTCGGGCTCCGTGCCGAAGAGGGTCTGCCCTTCGTCGTTGGGGGTCATCATGGCCACGATGGGCAGGCCGCACACCTCCTTGACCGCCAGGATGGCCTGCTGCGTCTCGTTGAGGTCCTCGAAGGACTCCAGCACGAAGAGATCCACCCCGCCTTCCAGGAGGGCCCCGACCTGCTCCGCGAAGAACCCCCTCGCCTCGTCGAAGGAGGTGGGGCCCCAGGGCTCGATGCGCACGCCGAGCGGACCGATGCATCCGGCCACCCAGACCCCGCCGTCCCCGGCCGCCTGACGGGCCAGGCGCGCGCCGTTCCTGTTGATCTCCAGCATGCGCTCCGCCAGCCCGTAGCCCTGGAGCTTCAGCCGGTTGGCGGCCCAGGTGTTGGTGGTCAGGATCTGGGCCCCTGCGCTGCGGAACTCCTGGTGGATCTCCAGGACCAGCTCCGGAGAGACGAGGTTCGCCTCGTCGAAGGAGCGGTTGATGAAGACGCCGCGCTCGTAGAGCACGGTCGGGGTGGATCCGTCGAACAGGAACCGCTGTCCGGAATCGAGGGCTTCTTTGAATCGGGAGGTCATGACAAGGCCTATCTTGTGAGGGGCTTTCGTCAGGACCATGCGCGCCGGGGGCCATCCTTGCGGAAGGCCGGGGAAATACAGGATTCCTCGTGAAATGATCGACTCTTGTCGTTCGAACTCAGCTCGTCATCTCTCCGGGGCTGCAGTCGGCAGCTTCCGGCGGGAATTGGCACCAGGGCCTGCAGTCGCAGGCAGGTTGCCAAGGTTTCACAGGGCCCATCCCTCCACCTTTCTGGATATCGCGCTATGGAACTGACAAAGAACCAGGAACTTCAGGATGGGGCCGGAAGCCTTGACAGTCAAGGCGGGCGACACGGGCCGAGGACGGCCGGACGGTTCCCCGGGGGGCATCCCTTCCCGTCCCGCCTCGGCTAGTCTGGTACCTGTGCTGACCTCCCTCCGCATCCAGAACCTCGCCCTGGTGGAAGACCTCGCCCTCGATCTCGCGGAGGGCTTTACGGTGCTCACCGGCGAGACGGGCGCGGGCAAGTCGCTGCTGGTGGACGCCCTCTCCCTGCTGGTGGGCGTCCGCAGCGACGCCGAACTCGTCCGAACGGGGGCCGACCGGGCGGTGGTGGAAGCCCTGGTCGAGGGGAACTTCGAGGCCTGGGCCGCCTTCCTGGCGGAACGGGGCCTGCCCGAGGAGCAGCCCGTCGTCCTGCGCCGCGAGGTGGGGAGCCACAACCGATCCCGGGGATGGATCAACGGCGCCGCCTGCGCCATGGGCGACCTGAGGGACGCCGGACGGATCTGGATGCGGCTCACCAGCCAGCACGACCACCAGTCCCTGCTTTCCGAGGACCGGCACCTCGCCCTCCTCGACGAGACGCTCGGCATCCAGCCGGACCTGGCCGCGGCGGCGGAAGCCGTGCGCGAGGCAGAGGCCTGCCTGAAGGCCAGGCGCAAGTCGGAGAGCGAGCGGGAGCGGCGCCTGGAGTGGCTCGCGGAACAGCTGGCCGACCTGGACCGGCTCGCCCCGAAGCCCGGCGAGTGGAGCGCCCTGCGGGCGGAACGGGAGCCCCTGCGCCACGCGGCCCAGCTCGAAGAGGCCTTCCGGGAGTCCGCGGAGGCCCTCCGGACGGCGCAGCCCCAGGCCGAGACGGCCCAGCGGGCCCTCGCCCGGGCTGCCTCGTTCCTGCCGGATGTCCAGGGAGACGCGGACCGACTGCGCTCCGTGCTGCTGGAGCTGGAGGACCTGCTCGCCGCCTCCCGGGACCAGGCCATCCTGTGGTCCCGGGACGGGGTCGAGCGCATCGAGGCGGTGGAATCGCGGCTGGCGCACTACGAGAAGCTGGCGCGCCGGCACCGGTGCGAGCCCGACGAGCTCCCCGCCCGCCTGGGCGAACTGCGGCAGGAACAGGCGAACCTCGCGGCCGGGGACACGGCCATCTCCGCGCTCGAAGCCCGCCTGGAGAAGGCCGCGGAGGACTACAGGCTCCGGGCGGAGGCCCTGCACGCCGGGCGTGCGGAACGGATCCCCCGCCTGGAGAAGGCCGTCCACCAGCGGTTGTCCAGGCTCGGCATGACCGGGGCCATCCTCCAGGCCCGCCTGGCCTTGGCCGCGGATCCCCTGTCCCCCGTCCTCCACCACGGCCGGCCGGTGCGCGTCTCTCCGGCCGGCTTCTCCACCCTCTCCTTCTGGATCGAATCCAATGCCGGCGAGGGCTTCCGTCCCCTGGCGAAGATCGCCTCGGGCGGCGAGCTGAGCCGCCTGATGCTGGCCCTCATGGGCAGCGCCGTCGCGGCGGAAGAAGGGCGCGCCGCGGACCTGACCCTGGTGCTGGACGAGGTGGACGCGGGCATCGGCGGGGAGACCGCCATCGCCGTGGGAGCCGCCATCAAGGAGCTGGGGAGCAGGCACCAGGTGCTCGCCGTGACCCACCTCGCCCAGGTGGCCGCCCAGGCCGACCACCACGGCCTGCTCAGGAAGTCCACGAAGGCCGGGCGCACCCGCAGCGACCTGGCGTGGCTGGACGACAAGACCCGGGTCCAGGAGCTGGCCAGGCTGCTCTCCGGTCACCCCGACCGGCCCGAGGCCAGGCGGCACGCCGAGAGCCTGCTCGCGCGCAAGGCCTGAGCCGCGGGATTCAGCGCGGATCCAGTTCCGACATCTTGATGGACTGGAGGAATTCGACGAGCCGGCGGTGCTTCTCCAGCCCGGCCTTGTTGGCCTTCTGGTAGAGGAAGAAGCGGTAGAAACGGTCGTCGGCGGTCCGGATGGACGGGAACAGCTGGACGAGTTCCCCGCGGTCGAGCTCGGCCTGCACGGCGTACTGGGGCGCCAGCACCACGCCCAGGCCGTGCACGGCGGCATGGACCATGCCCCGGATGTAGTTGACCGCGACGATGCGGTGCAGGGTCGGCTTCTCCGAATCCGGCAGGGTGAGCATGAACCGGTGCCACCAGCCGCCGGACTTCTCCAGGGAGATCACGGGGCAGAGGGAGAGGTCCGCAGGCTTCCTGATGTCGTATTCCTTCAGGAATTCCGGCGAGCAGGCGACGGCGTAGATCTCCCGGAACAGCGGGATCTTCTGGAACTCCGGCCGGAAGTGTTCCTGGCAGTCGATGGCGATGTCGACGTCGTCCCGCAGGAGGGGCTCCAGGAGGTGCGGACTGAGCGTGAAGTCGATCTCGATGCCCGGGTTCTCCTTCAGGAACTTCGCCACCTGCTTCATGAGCACATGGCATCCGAGCTCGATGGTGGACCCCAGGCGGATCCGGCCGAGGGAGAGGGACCGTCCCCGCTGGAAGTCCTCGCACACGCCGTCCAGGGTGGCGAAGACGGACTGGCAGGCCTGGAAGAGCCTCCGTCCATCGTCAGTCAGGCGCAGATCCCGCACCCGGCGGTCGATCACGACCACGCCGGCCAGTTCCTCCAGCTTCCGGATCGCGTGGCTGATGGCGGACTGGGTGCGGTGCAGCCTGCGGGCGGTCTCGGAGAAGCTGCCTGCCTGCACGAGCGTGAAGAAGGTCCGCAGCTGGCTGAGGTCGAGTTGGCTGTCCATGAAGTGAATGTCCTTCATATAGAGCATGAAAACAATGAAAATTTCTTCTTCTCCCGAAGGCGGTATCCTGCCCGCACCACATCGTCAAGTCGCTAGCCCACTCATCTTTTTTCCCAACAGGAGCTGAAATGAGTCGGTACAGGATTGCCTGGCTGCCGGGGGACGGCGTCGGCATCGAGGTGATGGAGGCGACCAGGCTCTGCCTCGACGCCCTGCACCTCGACGCGGCCTATGCGCACGGCGACATCGGCTGGGCATGCTGGTGCAGGGAGGGCGAGGCGCTGCCCCAGCGGACGGTCGACCTGCTGAAGCGGTGCGACGCCGCCATGTTCGGCGCGATCACCTCCAAGCCGGCGAAGGAGGCGGAGAAGGAGCTGGCGGCGGAACTGCAGGGCAAGGGCCTGGCCTATCGCAGCCCCATCGTCCGCATGCGCCAGATGTTCGACCTGTACATCTGCCTGCGCCCCTGCAAGGCCTACCCCGGCAATCCGCTCAACTTCAAGGAAGGCATCGACCTGGTCATCTTCCGCGAGAACACGGAAGGCCTCTACTCCGGCGTCGAGTTCAACCCCGTCCCCGATGAGCTGAAGGCCTGCCTGGCGCAGCTCAGCAAGCCCTTCGCCCACTTCGCGGACTTGCCCGGCGACGACTACGCCATCACCTGCAAGATCAACACGAAGAAGGGCTGCGAGCGCATCATCCGCGCCGCCTTCGACTACGCCAGGAAGTTCGGCTACCCGAAGGTCACGATCGTCCACAAGGCCAACGTGGTCCGCGCCACGGAGGGCATGTTCCTGGAGATCGGCAAGCGCGTCGCCAGGGACTATCCCGGCATCCAGGTCGACGATGCCAACGTCGACGCCATCTGCATGTGGCTCCTGAAGAACCCGAAGAGCTACGGCGTCCTGGTGGCGACCAACCTGTTCGGCGACATCATCAGCGACCTCTCCGCCCAGATGGTCGGAGGGCTGGGATTCGGCTGCTCGGGCAACATCGGCGAGAAGCTGGCGGTGTTCGAGCCGAGCCACGGGAGCGCGCCCAAGTATGCGGGCCAGTCCAAGGTGAACCCCATCGCCACCATCCTGGCCGGGAAGATGATGCTGGACTGGCTGGGGGAGGCGGAAATGGCCGCCCGCCTCGAGAAGGCCGCCGCCGAAGTCATCGCCGAAGGCAAGGTCCGCACCTACGACATGGGCGGCAGCGCCACCACCCTGGAGATGGGCGAGGCGATCGCGAGGAAGCTCTGAGCCGCGGCCCCCGGGGCCGGTCCGTTCATTCATCCCATTCATGGAGAACCGTCATGACCAAGAAGTCGACCCTTCTCAGGAAGGCCATCATGGAGCGCCGCGCGGTGGTCCTGCCCGGCTGCCACGATGCGCTTTCCGCCAAGATCATCGAGGACTGCGGATTCGAGGCCGTCCAGATCAGCGGGTACGGCGTCGCCGCCTCCCTGCTGGGCAAGCCCGATGTGGGGCTGGTCCAGATGAAGGATGTGCTGGACACCGCCTGGAACATCGCCCAGGCCGTGGACATTCCCGTGATGGCGGACATGGATACCGGCGGCGGGAACGCCGTCAACGCCGCCTGCAACGCCGAGCGGCTCATCGCCATGGGCCTCGCGGGCCTGAACGTCGAGGACCAGATCTTCCCCAAGCGCTGCGGGCACATGAGCGGCAAGGAAGTGATCTCCGCCGGGGAGATGGCCGGGAAGATCCGCGCCATCGCCGAGGTCCGGGACCGGCTGGATCCCGACTTCATCATCAACGCGCGCACGGATTCCTACGCCGTCCTTGGCCTGGAGGAGGCCATCCGGCGCTGCAACCTCTATCTCGAAGCGGGGGCCGACCTGGCCTTCATCGACGGCATCAGGACCCGCCAGGACATCGAGCGTGCGGTCAAGGAAGTGAAGGGGCCGCTTTCCGTCAACCAGATGGACGCCATCACCGGCATGAAGACGGAACTGATCCCGATCTCGGAACTCGCCAGGATGGGCGTCGGCCGCGTCTCCATCCCCGTGGCCTCCATCATGGTGGCCCACAAGGCCCTGAGCGCGTTCTTCCGGGCCCTGAAGGCCTCGCCGACGGGCAATCTGGCCGGCCAGAGCCAGTGGGTCTCCACCTTCGAGGAATACACCGACTTCGTGGGGCTCAAGGACTACAAGGCCATGGAGGACAAGTTCCTGCCCAGGGAGCGCCTGGAGGACAAGTACAAGGGCGCGGACAAGATCGTGAGCGGCACGGGCCGCTAGCCAGACGAACCGGGAGGGAGACCCATGGGAATGACCGTCGTCGAGAAGATCCTCGCCAGGGCAGCGGGACTGGAGGCCGTCAAGGCCGGAGATGTGGTGGAGCCGAAGGTGGACCTCGCCATGTCGCACGAGAACGCCGCGCTGGTGATCAACCAGTTCACGGAGATCTACGAGGGCACCGGCCGGGAGGCCAGGCCCTGGGATCCTTCGCGCATCGCCGTCATCTTCGACCACCGGGTTCCGGCCGAGGGACCCAAGACTGCCACGAACCAGAAGCTGATCCGGGCCTTCGTCGCCCGGCACGGCATCGGGAAGTTCCACGACATCCGCGGGGACCGGGGCGGCATCTGCCACCAGATCCTGCCCGAGCACGGCTACGTGCGGCCCGGCTGCGTGGTCGTCGGCACCGACAGCCACACCACGAGCCACGGGGCCCTGGGCGCCTTCGCCTTCGGCATCGGCGCCACCGAGATGGCCTCCGTGTGGGCCCTGGGCGTGGTCCTGAACGTGGAGGTGCCCTCCACCCTCAAGGTGGTGGTGACGGGCTGCTTCCCGCCGCACGTGGGGCCCAAGGATCTGATCCTCCACCTCATCGGCAGGCTGACGGCCCAGGGCGCCAATTTCCGGGTCCTGGAATTCCATGGCGACACCATCCGGAAGATGCCGGTGAGCGGCCGCTTGGTCCTCTGCAACATGAGCGTGGAGGCCGGGGCCACCAGCGGCATCGTCCCCGCCGACGAGGAGACGGCCCGCTACCTGCGGGAGGAGGCCGGCGTGGAGGAAAGGATCGAAGGCGTGGCGCCGGACGCCGAGGCCGTCTACGAACGGACGGTCGAGATCGACGTCTCGGAACTCGCGCCCCAGGTCGCCTGCCCCCATACCGTCGACAACGTGAAGCCCGTCGACCAGGTGGCGGGCAGGCCCGTCCAGCAGGTCGTCATCGGGAGCTGCACCAACGGGCGCCTGGACGACCTGGCGACCGCCGCCGGGATCCTCCAGGGCAGGAAGGTGGCCGAGGGAACCCGGATGCTGGTCTTCCCCGCCTCCGGCCGGATCTACGCCCAGGCCCTGGAGGCCGGCTACATCCGCGAGTTCCTGAAGGCCGGGGCCGTGGTGATGAACCCAGGCTGCGGCCCCTGCCTGGGGGTCCACCAGGGCGCGCTGGGCGACGGCGAGGTGGCCCTGGCCACCACGAACCGCAACTTCAAGGGCCGCATGGGCAATCCCAAGTCGGAAGTCTACCTGTGCAGCCCGTCCGTGGCCGCCGCCAGCGCGATCACGGGCGTCATCACCGATCCGCGGAAGGGAGGGCAGTGAGATGGGCAAGGTCGTCCTGAAGCTCGGCAAGGACATCAGCACCGACGACATCTATCCGGGCCGGTTCATGGCCACGGTGCTCCCCGCGGAAACGCCCCAGTTCTGTTTCTACGACCGGACGGAGTTCAACGCCCGGCTGAAGGCCAAGGCGGTCCCGCCGGGGAGCGTCGTCGTCGCCGACGAGAACTTCGGCTGCGGGTCCAGCCGGGAGCAGGCCGCCAGCGCCCTCAAGGGGCACGAACTGGTCGTCGTGGCCCGGAGCATCGCCCGCATCTTCCTCCAGAATTCCGTGAACCTGGGACTGAACCTGATCATCTGCCCCACCGTCGAGGCCAGCGAGGGCGATGACATGGAGGTCCTCCCCGGCAAGGTCGTCAACCGGACCACGGGGAAGGAGTTCGGCACCGTCCCCCTGGCTCCGGCCCGCCAGGCCATCATCGACGCCGGAGGCCTGATCCCCTTCACGAGGAAGCGGCTGCGGGCCGGCTCCTGAACCGGCGACCGGCGGAACCGGAAGGCTGCCCCAGGCGATTCCGGCAACGGAAAAGAATAATGATTATTTTATTGTAATTATTTGTCGCCGCCGGTAGATCGCCGGAGGCTCGCTCAGTCCATGGTCCCGATGACGTGGCGCGCCTCCGGGCATGTCCGCTCGCGCAGGCAGTCCAGATGGGCGTAGAGGACGGACCGGAAGGCGCCCTCGGCGGTCCTGACGGAGATCTCGCCGAAGGACTCGTCCTCGATCCCGGCCCGGCAGAAGCAGCAGGGCGGATGGGTGCGCTCGAGCGTCCCGGCCGGACCGTAGATGGATTCCAGGAGGGAGTCCGGGAGGCCCTCGTCCTCCGGGAGCAGCAGCCAGCACTCCTCGCCCCGCTCCTCGATCTCGAAGGGGACGGCGCGCTCCGCCAGGGAGGCCAGCGCGGCCCGCCGGAACTCCCCGTCGTCGTGGGCCGGGTCGTCCAGGACACACAGGGCGTGCCAGTCCCCGAACCGGCGGGCCCGCACGGCCGACTTCAACGCCTCGGCCGTGGACTCGAAGGCCTCGCCGCAGGCCAGGGCGCCGTCTTCCGATACCGCGTGGGGGATCCCGGCGGCGGCATAGAGCCGCTGGAGGATGAGCTGGAGCTCGGCGTTCTGGAACCGGAAGCGATCCATGGGTGCAGGCCCTCGCGGAATGAGAGATGATGATGACAGCGCGCCGGAAGGGATGGAATGCCGGGCCGCGGACCCGGGGCCGGATCCCGCCAGGACCGTGTTTTTTCCATCGCTTCCGGCCCTCGCAGGCGGTATTCTGGTCGTTCTGCCGGACACATGTGCCGGGAATCCAGCCCCAAAGAGGGCAACCAACCAGAGGTGGACGAATGTCCCAACTTTCAACCCTTATCAAGGGTCACGGCGCCAAACAGGTCGGCCGTATCAAGGTACTCGACTCGACGATGTTCGAGGACAGCACTCCGGAGGCACAGGAATTCCTGGCCGCGCTCCAGGGTGAAACCCGCGCCCTGCGCGAGGAAGAGGTCGTCAAGGGCCACGTCGTGGAGATCCGCGGCAAGGATGTCATCATCGACATCGGCTACAAGGGCTCGGGCACGATCAACATCGACGAGTTCAACAACCCCGACGGGACCGTCGGCGTCGCCGTGGGCGACGTCGTCGAAGTCCTCCTCGAGCACCTCGAGGACGTCAACGGCAACGTGCGCATCTCCCGCGAGCGTGCCGAGAAGATGAAGATCTGGGACGAGGTCGAGAAGGCCTTCCGTTCCAACATGACCGTCCACGGCGTCGTCCTGGAGAAGGTCAAGGGCGGCTTGGCCGTGGACATCGGCATCCGCGCGTTCCTGCCGGGCAGCCAGGTGGACGTCAAGCCCGTCCGCAACCTGGACCCCTACCTCGGCAAGTCCTTCGACATGAAGGTCATCAAGGTGAACCGCCGCCGGGGCAACATCGTCCTCAGCCGCAAGCTCTACCTCGAGACCATCAACGCCAACTTGAAGGAAGAGACGCTGGCCGGCCTGGAAGAGGGCAAGCTGGTGGAAGGCACCGTCAAGAACATCACCGAATACGGCGCCTTCATCGACCTGGGCGGCGTGGACGGCCTGCTGCACATCACGGACATGTCCTGGGGCCGCCTGAACCACCCCAGCGAGATGTTCCAGGTGGGCGACAAGGTCGAGGTCGCGATCCTCAAGTACGACCGCGAGACCGAGCGCGTCTCCCTGGGCTACAAGCAGAAGTTCGCTGATCCCTGGCTGACCGTCGAGGACCGCTTCCCCGTCAACGCCAACGTCAAGGGCAAGGTCGTGTCCATCACCGACTACGGCGCATTCGTGGAACTCGAGCCCGGCGTCGAGGGCCTGGTGCACGTCTCCGAGATGAGCTGGACCAAGAAGGTCAAGAGCGCCAAGGGCATGGTCAACCTCGGCGACATGGTCGAGGCCGTGATCCTGCAGGTGGACCCGGAAAACCGGCGCATCTCCCTGGGCATGAAGCAGGTCACCCCCAATCCCTGGATGGAAGTGGCCGAGAAGTACCAGCCCGGCCAGATCGTCGTCGGCACGGTGCGCAACATCACCGAGTTCGGCGCCTTCGTGGAGCTGGAGGAAGGCATCGACGGCCTGATCCACGTCTCCGACTTCAGCTGGACCAAGAAGATCAAGCACCCCGGCGAAGTGGTGAAGAAGGGCGATTCCGTGACCGCCAAGGTCCTGAGCCTGGATCCCCTGAACCAGCGCATGAGCCTCGGCGTGAAGCAGCTGGAGCCCAACGTCTGGGAGATCTTCTTCGAGAACCACCACGTGGGCGACACCATCGCGGGCAGGATCGCCCGGCTGACGGACTTCGGCGCCTTCGTGGACCTCGGGGAAGGCATCGAGGGTCTTGTGCACGTTTCCGAACTGGCCCGCCACCGGGTCGAGGACATCCAGAAGGAGTTCTCCACCGGCCAGGAACTGACCATGAAGATCGTGAAGCTGGATCCCACCGAGCACCGCATCGGGCTTTCCGTGAAGCAGTACGAGCAGGACCAGGAGCGCGGCGAGATCGAGATCGCCAAGAACCTGCACCCGTTCAAGAAGGCGACCCTTGCGGACGCCTTCTCCAAGGCGGAACGGGAAGACTGAACCTTCCCAACCCCAGGAAAAGCGCCCCGCGAGGGGCGCTTTTCCGTCGTGGCCTCCCACCCCGGGCAAGGTCCGGGAAACCGGTTACGCTGGACGGGCAGGTCCCCGGTCCATCCTGGTCGATGCGCCATCCGCTCGATTGCGTGGACCCTGGAGAAAGGAGCCGCAGGATGTCCAGCAACTTGATCATCAGGATGGGCAGGGAGGAGGACAAGCCGGCCCTGGCGAAGCTCAACCTGGAGTTCATGCGGGAGGTCATGGACTCGCACCCGTACTGGGCGAAACTGGGCCAGCCGTCCCCGGAGGAACTGGAGCGGGTGTTCGCGAGGGCGCTCGCAGCGCCGGAAAAGATCCGGATCGTCGTCGCAGAACGGGAAGGCGAGATCGCAGGCTACGCCAACACCTGGGAAGTCTTCAGCATCTGGTCCGGCGGGATGATCCTGATCCTCGATGATCTCTATGTCTCCGCTTCCCACCGGGGAGCCGGCATCGGCGAGAGGATCCTGCGGCACGTGATCGAGACCGCCCGGGAACGAGGCTTCAAGCGCGTACAGCTCTCCGCCGAACCGGAGAACCACGTCGCCCACGGGCTGTACGGAAAATTGCAGTTCCAGGACAAGCAGATGTGCTTTTTCATGAAGCCGCTCTGAGACGGGATCCGCCCCGGCGGGGACGCCTTCGATTCCCGCGGCCGGGGCGGCCGGCTGCCGCTTTCCCTCAAGCTGGTCCGCGCGCCGCAAGGTGCATCCGGGGATCGGCCGGGATCGCCGCGCTCCCGCGCCTCGCGCGAAGACTCCCGGCCACGGAGAGGAAAATCGATCTCCGGAAAATTCCTGCGCTCACGGGCCGTACAAGTGTGGTAGCGTGATCGCGTAAAGCGAGGATTCCTGGCAAATTCTCAAGCATAACGATCCCGTGATGACTGTGCTTCCGCAGGATCATCGTGCGCGATTCATGCGCGCGAAACCGGTCCTGGAGGGGGGTTGGCTTCGGCGTGGATACTTGTGCCCCGGTGCGGGTCGCTCGACTCAGTTCGACTGAGGAAGGAGGGTTATATATATTGTCCGACTAAAATTGCACGCCAGGGTTCAGCGAGCTGATATTTTACATTCCCGCATTGACACTTGAATCTTGCGCCTTCTAGACTGCCCATGGATCTTTTCGAAAACTTGAAGAACAACAGGAATGCGTGCCTCCCACTTGCAGTCAGTCACATTGGCTCGATCGATGGGTCCATCAGCATTCCTCCGGCAGGGAAACGCCATGAAGAGAGCGTCGACTTGGAATTGCGTCATGGAGCCCCGGAGGCGGCTCGCCGTCGCACGTGATTGACGGGTCGATGAAAAGTCATGCTGTTGAATTCATATTAACAATGTAGAATTAATTGCCCCCCCCCAACTCACCCACAGAGGAGAACGCTAATGCGAAAGTTCCTGTGCAGCACTCTCATGGCTACCTTGGCCATCGGCGCCAGCGCTCAGGCCCCGACCGTCAAGATCGGCTGGTTTGGTCCGGCGACGGGCGATTCTGCCCTATGGGGCCAGGCCGAGCTGAACACGGTCAAGCTGATGGCCGAGCAGTACAACGCCAAGGGCGGCATCACCGTCGGCGGCAAGAAGTATCTGGTCGAGATCGTGGGCTACGACGACAAGGGTGATTCGGTGGAAGCCGTCAACGTCGCCAAGCGCCTCATCAGCCAGGACAAGGTCGTCGCCATCGTCGGCGCCCAGGGCTCCGGCGAGGCCATCCCCGTCGCGACCATCGTCAACGGGGCCAAGGTGCCCCTCGTCGCCTCCACGGCCACCAACCCGAAGGTCACGGTCCAGGATTCCGGCGCCGTCAACCAGTTCATGTTCCGTGCCTGCTTCACCGACCCCTACCAGGGCAAGACCGCGGCCTACTACGCCTTCCAGAAGCTCGGCAAGCGCAAGGCCGGCATCGTCATGACGATCGATGATCCCTACTCCACGGGCCTCAGCGACTTCTTCAAGCAGAACTTCGAGAAGGCCGGCGGCAAGGTCGTCGTCGAGGTCAGCTACACCTCCGGCGAGAAGGACTTCCGCGCCCCGCTCACCAAGCTCAAGGCCGCCAACCCCGACCTCGTCTTCATTCCCGCCTACTACAACGACGTCGCCCTGATCGCCAAGCAGGCCCGCGAGCTCGGCATCAAGCAGATCCTCCTCGGCGGCGACGGCTGGCCCTCCGAGAACCTGATCTCCCTGGCCGGAAAGTCCCTCGAGGGATGCATGTTCATCAACCACCTCGACATGGACGGCGCCCAGTCCAAGCCCATCCGGGACGCCTACAAGGCGAAGTACAACAAGAACGCCGAGCTGAATTCCTACATGGTCCACGACGCCCTCTGGATGGTCGTCGATGCCATGCAGCGCGCCAAGTCCATCGACCCGATCGCGATCCAGAAGGCCCTGACGACCTGCGACATCCAGGGCGTCACCGGCCACATCAAGATCGGCCCCCAGCACGATCCCGTCGGCAAGGACGCCTGGATCATCCAGATCGTCGGCCCCAAGATGAAGTTCAAGGAAAAGTTCGCCGCGAAGGACTGATCTACGCCTAAGTCACAGCCGGTCCGGGTAACCGGACCGGCCTTTTTCGATTACCCAAGGGAAAGGTCAAGATGGATCAGTTTCTGCAACAGCTGGTCAACGGACTGTCCATAGGCTCGGTCTACGCGCTCATGGCGGTCGGCTACTCGCTCGTCTACTCGATCATGAACTTCTCGAACTTCGCGCACGGCAGCGTCATCATGCTCGGCGCCTACTTCGGGTTCTTCTCTCTCACGCTTCTCGGGGTGCCCTTCAGCGTGGCCTTCTTCGTGGCCGCCCTCGGCGCCGCCGTGATCGCCGTCCTCCTCGAACGGCTCGCCTACAAGCCCCTGCGCGACCGACGCGCGCCCTTCCTCTACTTCATCATCACCGCGATGGGCGCCTCCATCTTCATCGACAACTCGGTGATCGCCACGATCGGTCCCACGCCCAAGACTTTTCCGTCCGATCTTCTCCCCGGCTTCTTCCAGGGCGATCCCTTCGAGTTCGGGGCGCTCACCATCGGCCGCGTCGACATCGCGATGTTCGTGGTCGCCGCGATCTGCCTGGCCCTGCTCGTCTTCTTCATCGATTTCACGAAGCTGGGGAAGGCCATCCAGGCCACGGCCTACAACATCAAGGCCGCGGCCCTCATGGGCATCAACCCGAATTTCATCATCATCCTCGTCTTCGCGATCGGCGGCGGTCTCGCCGGCGCTGCGGGCATCCTCTACGGCATGAAGTACCAGGTCTTCCCGCAGATGAGCGCCATCACGCTCAAGTCCTTCATCGCAGCTGTGTTCGGAGGCCTCGGCAGCCTGTCGGGCGCCCTCCTGGGTTCTCTCCTCCTGGCCCTGATCGAGACTTTCATCTCGGGCTACCTGTCGACACAGTATCGGGACCTTTTCGCGTTCGGAATCCTCATCGCGATGCTCGTCGTCCGGCCCTCGGGAATCATGGGCAAGAACATCGAAGACAAGGCCTAGGAGCCAGGCATGGAATACATACAGGGAATCGCGATTCTCATCGGCATCAACCTGATCGCCGTTCTGGGCCTGTGCATCCTGACCGGGTTCACGGGCCTCTTCTCGTTCGGGCACGGGGGCTTCATGGCCATCGGCGCCTACATATCCGCCATCATGACCGCCCGGCTGAACCTCCCCTTCTCCGTCGCCATCCTGGCCGGCGGGCTTTCCGCGGGGCTCATCTCGGTCTTCATCGGCCAGCTCACCCTCAAGCTGAAAGGCGACTACTTCTGCATCGCAACCATGGGATTCGGGGAGGCCGTGCGGGTCATCCTCAACAACGTCGAGTACTGCGGCGGCGCGCGCGGCTGGGCGGACCTGCCCAAGCTGACCTCCTGGTGGGTGGTGCTGCTCCTCGACATCGTGTGCCTCGTCCTCACCTGGAACCTCATCAACTCGCGCCAGGGACGCAACCTGATCGCGGTCCGCGAGGAGGAACTCGCGGCGCAGATGGCGGGCGTGAACGTCTTCCGCTTCAAGATGATCGCCCTCATCGTGAGCGCGGTCCTGGCGGGCGTCTCGGGCGCGCTCATGGCGAACTACCTCCAGTTCCTGAGACCGACGATGTTCAACATGGCCAAGTCGACCGACCTCACCATCATGGTGATCTTCGGCGGGCTGGGATCCATCTCGGGGACTGTCCTGGGCACCATCCTCCTGGTGTCCCTGCCTGAGGTCTTCCGGAACTTCGCCCAGTGGCGCCTCGTCATCTACGGCCTGGCGGTCATCGTCATCATGGTCGGCCGGCCCAAGGGCATCATGGGCGGCATGGAACTGACGCCGGCGGGCATCAGGAAGGTCCTCGCCGCAAGAAGGGCGAAAGCGAAGCTGGAGGCCGAGGTCAAGGCCGCAGAACAAGGAGACGCGGCATGAACGGGGTTCCAGTTCTCGAACTCAAAGGGTTGACCAAGCTCTTCGGGGGGCTCGCGGCCGTCAACGACGTGAGCTTCAAGGTACGCGAAGGCGGCATCTCGGGCCTCATCGGCCCCAACGGCGCCGGCAAGACGACGGTCTTCAACCTGATCACGGGCGTCTACAAGGTCACCGAGGGGCAGATCCTCTACCAGGGCAAGCCGATCCACAACCAGGAGCCCTACAAAATCGCCTGCGGCGGGGTCACGCGCACCTTCCAGAACATCCGGCTCTTCAAGGAGCTGTCCGTATTCGACAACGTGTATACGGCCTGCCACTTGTCGGCGAACTACAACCTGTTCGAATCGGTGTTCCGCCTTCCGCGCTACTGGAAGGAGGACAAGCTTCTCAAGGAACAGGCGCGCTCGCTGCTGCAGATCATGGGACTCGAGGAACGGCAGGAACTCACCGCCGACAACCTGCCCTACGGGCTTCAGCGCAGGCTCGAGATCACCCGCGCCCTTGCGCTCAAGCCGAAGCTGCTCCTGCTGGACGAACCGGCCGCCGGGATGAACCCCGACGAGACCGAACAGCTCATGCGCCTCATCGTCGAGGTGCGGAAGATGTTCGATCTGTCGGTCCTCGTCATCGAGCACCACATGGATCTCATCATGGGCATCTGCGAGCACATCCACGTCCTCAGCTTCGGCTGCACCCTGGCCGACGGCAGTGCCGAAGAGGTCGCCAACGACCCGAAGGTCGTCGAGGCCTACCTGGGCGCCGAGGAGGAAAAGTAATGCTGAACGTGAAGAACCTCCACGTATCCTACGGCGGCATCAAGGCGCTGAAGGGCGTCTCCATGGACGTGAACCAGGGCGAGATCGTCACGATCATCGGGGCGAACGGCGCAGGCAAGTCGACCCTGCTGAACACGATCACGGGCTTCCTCAAGCCGGTGAGCGGCGAGATCGCCTTCAAGGACCATCCGATCGGCCGGAATCCGGCCAAGATCGTGAAGATGGGGATCTGCCACGTTCCCGAGGGCCGGCTCGTGTTCGCGAACCTGACCGTCGCGGACAACCTCATGCTCGGCGCCTACCTCCGGAACGACCGGAAGCAGGTCGCGACCGACCTGGAACGGGTCTACGACCTTTTCCCCCGCCTCCAGGAGCGCATGAAGCAGATCGCGGGAACCCTTTCGGGCGGCGAGCAGCAGATGCTCGCCATGGGCCGTGCGCTCATGACGAACGGCGACCTCGTCCTGATGGACGAGCCCTCGCTGGGCCTCGCCCCCCTGCTCGTGAAGACGGTCTTCGACATCATCATGGAGATCAAGGGCATGGGGAAGACGATCCTCCTGGTCGAGCAGAACGCCCGCAAGGCGCTCGAAGTGGCCGACCGGGCCTACGTGCTCGAACAGGGACGCATCGTCAAGTCGGGACCGGCCCACGACATTGCGCAGGATCCCTCGGTCCGGGCCGCCTACCTGGGGACCAAGTCCGTGTCCTGACGGCCGGAATCCTCCCCCGGGATGGATCCAGGAAGCCGCGGCCTTCGGGCCGCGGCTTTTTCTCGGGCGCGCGCAGGATCTCGCCGGGTTGGCCGGGAATCACAGGGCCTCGGCCAGGATGTCCACGAGTTCCTCCCGGGCCAGTTCCACCGGGTTGCCCTGCATGCTGGTCGCCTGCGACGCCCTCCCCGCGATCTCCCCCAGGTCGGAGGAAACGAGGCCGTAGGCCCCGAGGCCCCGGACCCGCAGGTCCCTCGTCAGGGTCCGGATCCAGGCCAGGCCATCCTCCGGCTCGGCGTGGGGGTTCCCGGTGAGGATCCTGGCCAGCGCCGAGAACTTCGCCAGTCCGGGGCCGCCCGGCGCCTTCGTGCGGAGTCCCCGCAGGTTGGCCGCGAGCACGTGGGGGAGGAGGGCCGCGCAGGCCGCCCCGTGCGGGATGGGCCTCAATCCCCCGAGCGGCGCCGCCAGGCCGTGGACGGCGCCCAGGCCCGCGTTGGCGAGGGCCATTCCGCCCAGCAGGCTGGCCAGGGCCATGTCCTCCCGGGCCCGGAGATCGTGCCCCTCCTTCCACGCGCGCAGGAGGGAGCCTGCGGCCCGCCTCAATCCCTCGAGACAGAGGGCGTCCGTCATGGGGTTGGCACGGAGCGAGAGGAAGGGTTCGACGAGCTGGGTCAGGGCATCCAGCCCGGTGCTCGCGGTGATTTCCGGGGGCAGGTCGAAGGTGAGCTCCGGATCCACCAGGGCCACCTCGGGCAGCATCCAGGCGTGCCGGAGACTCACCTTCAGCCCGTGCTCCGGCGAACGCAGGACGGCGTTCCTCGTCGCCTCCGAACCCGTGCCCGCGGTGGTGGGAATGGCGATGCACGGCAGGGGACGGCGCTCGAGCGGGCATCCCCGGCCGATCACCTCCAGATAGGTCGCCGGGTCCCCGGGATTGGTCGCCAGGGCCGCGATGGCCTTCCCGCCGTCCAGGGCGCTCCCGCCGCCGAAGGCGATGACGAGATCGGCGCCCAGGGCCTTCGCCTGGGCCGCGCCCGACCGGATGTCGCCGACCGTCGGCTCCCCCGGGAGAGAGAACTTCCAGCTCTGGACGTCCAGGGCGCCGAGCGGCCCATCCAGCCCTGCGGAGCGGGAGGGATCCCGGCCGGTCACGACCAGGGCGCGCCGGCCCAGGCCATGGGCGATCGTCCCCACTTCCTGGAGGCTTCCCCTTCCGAAGATGATCCTCCCCGAGGTGCTGAATTCGAAGCGCTTCACCACCCGGCATCCCCTGGGAAGAGATCCCGGTACTTCGTGCCGGTCCTCGGCTCGGCCATCATCGCTGCCACGCATTCGGCCCAGGCGGCGTAGTGGGCGGTCCGCTTGTGCTTCCCATGGTCCTCGGGGGAGCGGTAGACCTCCACCAGGCGGAAGCAGGCGGGGTCGTCCGCGCCCTGGAGCACGTCGAAACGGGCCACTCCCTCCTCGCGCACGCTGGCGCCGGCATTGGCCAGCGTGGCCTGCTTGAAGGCCTCGATGCACTCGGGCTTGACCTGGATATCCACATGAATGATGAACATTTCACCTCCCGGATGAACCATGAACGGAACCTGCGGGGCTCCCCCCGGCCCTGAGGCCATCGGCGTCCTAATGCACGAATCCGAAGGGCAAGGCTCCCCCCTGCCTCGCAAGAGCTGCGATCCGTCTTGAGCAGGAGGGAATGACACTGCAGAACGCAAGGCTCGGGGACTGGCCGTACTTGCGCCGCCATGCCTCGAGGCCATCCTGGAGGTCCATGGCGCGCTGCCCGCTGGCCGGGCCTTCCGCCAGCCTGAAAGCTTCCCTCATGTGGAACAGCCCTCGATCCAGGAAGCCTCCGGGATCCCCTCCCCGGGCCCGCGCCTGGTCGGCCTGCCGGCTGCATATCGCGGCCAGCCGCTGGTGGATCCACGCGTTCTCGGGCCGGAGGTCCACCGCTTCCAGGAAGCAGGAGAAGGCCTTCTCCAGCGACCGGGAGGGGGACAGGCCGCGTTCCCGCTCGAAGCGGGCCCTCCACCTGTAGGTTTCTCCCCTTATGACTGCGATGAACAGGCGGTCCCGGGCCTGGCATTCGGCCTGTTCGCTCCAGGCGATGGCCTGGCGCAGCATGGGGAAGGGATCATGGCCGCGTTTCCCCAGGAAGACCGCATAGGTCATCGCAAGTCGGGCCTTGACGGTATAGACGTGGACGGCGTCCGGGTCCACGGCCAGGACCCGGTCCAGGGCCTCCTGCAGCTGGTCATGGTTTTCCAGAGGGGCGTGGCCCCCGGAGAGGGCGAGTCTTGCGAGTTCGCACCTCCGCGTCGCCTCGGCATAGATCAGCGCGGGATCGCTCCTCGCCATGC